>CAZQXK010000017.1:0-39159 GCA_964597345.1 uncultured Thermodesulfobacteriota bacterium
CACTCATATTCTCAAGTAGATACCTTTGCTAACAGGTTTTTACGAACTCATCAAGTTTGGTGTGATCTTCATCTACATATGTACATATATCAGGCGAAACTCTAATCCTGCTATTGTTCATTAGAATTCACCTCCCTACACACAAATACCCATAGCTAAGACAGCAAATAATCTACTGCCAAGGAAGCGGACTTATAGTATAATATTAAATAAGATAGACCTTAAATTGTATGTAAATCTCTCCCCTAAAACGTGTTCCATTCTATTATCGGAATAAACAAATAAGCTCCCTTCTAAACCTATCTTAGTATCAGCTTCATAGTTGACCTGCATCCTACTTGGAAAGATAAGCAACTCATGAGATCCTGTCAACCGGGTCGAACTTACATTGGTTATGGGGCTGCTCGTGGCGCAGCATCAGCAGGAGACCATCCAATCTATGGCGCGCGACTCATGGGGTTTGCCCTACAGACGGAGCAGGACACAACGCGGAAACATGGAGGCGAACGTCCTGGTGGGCATGCACCGTACCATGCGTTTCGAGTCCGTAGGCTGAATCGATCCGGGAAAGAATGGGCCGAAGGGCAGGTCCTGGTCTCAACGGATTCCGCCTTTACTGCTGCAACGTCGATGCTGATACGGATCGGCAGAAGGGAGCAGCCGCATCAGGCATTGGGATTTTTCAGGAAAGCCGAGTCTCCAAGCTCGCATCATGCTATAATAAGCACAAAAGCGGATGGCAACGGGCGGGATTTTCAGAAGAATCACGTCCACATGGATGAGGTGCGTGACATGCGAGTTCCCAGGATGAGGCGCCGGATGTGTGATGGTAGGAGAGTATGTATTGCATCGTTTCCGATCCGATTCTTCAATAACCTGACAAACCATAGAGGAGGAATACCACATATGACGCGCCATATTGCATTCCTGTTATGCGCGTTTCTGGCAGCCGCCCCCCTGTGGGCCGCTTTCCCCACTGTTCCCTTAGAGTTGGATCCGGTCCGGATTGAAAACTCCGTTCCTTATAAGGCCGAAGCATTTCTCTATGTTTGGTCTGACGCGAATAGTGTCTTCCTTCGTGTGGAACCCAAGAGCGCGACGTTCTGGATAGATCCGGGAAATATAACGGTGTTTCAAAATCTGGATACGTACGCTGTGAACCATCTTGAGGATGAATGGGGAGCGGTCGCGGAACCCGTTGTTACGGGACCCGTCACAATAAAGCTTGTTTTTGAAGAGCATGGACATTTTAATCCCGCGACTCCATACTCACTGGTCTATGAAGGCGCAGTTCTATATACGATAAATATTTATCCGGATCTTCAATCCTGGGTGTATCCATTCAACGGTATATGGAAAAATGCGGATGGAACTATAAACATATACATTCAGAAGTATAAGACACTGTCCTGTGCCTTGGTTATTACTATGGGAGATGGGCAATATACAGCCTTTCTGGATTCGGATTATTCCGATGGGGTCGCGTGTTCCGATGACTTAGACAATCGTGGATATACCGTGGAGCTCCTTCTACAAGAAGGCGACAGTGGATTTCTTAAAGGGATTCTACCTGGCCTTGGGCATATTGATGAGCCGATTTCCCTCAGATACCCGGACACGCCTTGAGACAAGCTCGGTTCGCCTCCTCCTCTCTTAACAGGCTGGCAAAAACGCGATCTGCTGTGTTGCGCCTCATTCTTCAGGACTCGCGCGCCTTGCATCTCATCGTTTTTCACCAACCTGCCCGCAATACGGCTTTTCGACGGCGCGTTAGGGACTGCGGCGCAAAAGGGCACCCCTCAACGGCGGAAGACGACGTACCAAGACGCCGGTTATCATCAGCCTGAAGGTTCGCGTCTCTTTTATCGCTTTTGGTATTAACAAGAAAGCGTATGGATATGGGCTTTTCCCATACCCCTCAGTGACAGCACAATAAGCGCCAGGATCAAAAAACCTGGGACCAAAAAACCTTGCCAGAACTGTGCGGACTGCCGTATACTGAATATATCCGGGTGTTAAGGGCTCCAGAACAGTGGGTTGGTTGTTTCTGAAACCGAGAAGGTGCCGGTTTATCGTTCGCCACAAGGCTGTTGGATTCATGGTGCGGGGCCTCTCCAGCCCCTTCCTGAAGAACGGAGTGCTGATGTGCATCCTTGGACGCTGTGTTTCCTCACACGGGGTTCGTAAGTAAGATCGCTGCAGTCTTTGCTTCTCCATCGAGTACTCTCGCGCCCATCCTTTTTCCTATTGCTTCAGACCGCAGGTCCCTCATTTTCTAAAGTTCCGGATAAGATTCACCGAGCACCATGTGCAGTTGACTCATACTGAGTTGGCACGATCCGTTCCCATACTCACTTCCCGGACGGCGTTAAAGGGTTGCACTAACATTTCAGGGTCAGCACAAGAAAACAGGAGGTTGAAGCATGGGAAACCGTCTCTTGAATTATTTGAGGCAGAATCCGGAGAAGTTACTCTCTTCGGACCAGATCAAGGCCGCCCTTGGCATTTCCGACATTGAACTCCATAAAGAAACCTTGGAAATCATAGGAACGCACGGGCTCAAAGTCATCGGTACCGGCACAAAGCGAAAGTACGGTTTCGTGGATGTTTTCAAGTATGGTTCCATGCGGGACACTCAGACGAACATCAACCCCAGAGGAGGACATTTCGTTCTGAATCGATCCCTTCCCGAACTCAGGTGAACTTTCACCCTCTCCATTAATTGAGCCGGGAACAGGTCCCTAAAAGGTCCGGGGGGAAGTACCCCGGACCTCCCCACTGCCCAAGAGTCCGTTGATAAACCGTATTGCGGGCAGGCCGGTGCAAAACAATGAGACGCAATGCACGCCGTGTCGGCGTGACAGCAGATCGCGTTTTTCGATGGCCTGATGAGCATCTTACGAGGTGACAACCGACTCGCCACGGACAAACACCTTCCCGATATGGCGTCGTAACGGCGACTACGTGCGTGCTGGTTCGGCGACGATTCCCCATGCCGAGTTCAACAAATTCGCGGATAAGCGTTTCGGATGTTCCGAGATGGTGGTTGACTTGTTAAACTACATATGGTATCCGGACCCTGTTTTTACGCAACAGTTGCTCCTTATAGGAACACTTCGGCCCACTCGGCGCTACGATTGTGGGCAAGGAGGGGCTTTTTACAGCGGGCTTCCAGCCACGTTTTTCCTTTCGGTGTATCCGCGAAACCGACATCCGCAGGTAAGCGGCTGCATCGCTACCCCGCAGGCGGGCCATCTCGTGTGCGGCGATTTTGAACACGGTTTTCTCCTGTCCACTCTAACCACACGTCTTTGAGAACGCATGAGCCAAGAATCTGAATTGCGGTAGCCGAGTGATGTAATCTACGAGCGGGACGAACTCAACAGGAGAAGCACGGTGAGGATCACGGTAGTTCTTGTAGGCGGCCGGAGACACTCGACCAAGATGATCTCTCTTCCGGGAGCCGTCGTTGTGGGTTTGGGTTGTTGGCTGGCTCTTTCACTGATCTTCGGATCGTTGGTATACCTCTCTCACTCCAGGAACAAGCGGTTGGCGCAGGCCAATGAGGCTCTTCAGCACACACTGAGTGCAACCCAAGAGGAGATGGAGCTCAAGACGGCTGAGTTTGTCAGGAAGGAACAGGCTATTGAGGAACTGACAAGTCGTTTCGAACGCGTGAAGTCCCGATTCGACGATATCCACGAACTGGATGGAAAGATTCGAAACCATCTGGGTTTGGAGGCCAAGCCTTTCGTCCATCCCCTGGATACCCACCAGGGAGGAATCCCCGCCCTGCCTCCGTACGGATTTGAAGACGACCATGCGGATATCCCCATCATGCTCAAAGAGTCGTATGTCCAGGACAGACTTCTGGAGTATGCCGACTTCATCCACGAACAATGCGAGGAAGTCCTCGACTTCCTGAGTTCTCAAGAAGATCGTATCCGAAGGATGCCGTCCATACTCCCGGTTCAAACCGATGGGTTCTGGATTTCATCCCCTTTTGGGTGGCGTGCCGATCCTTTCACCGGACGCAGAACTTTTCACAACGGTTTGGATATTGCCGGTCCCAGCGATGCTCCCATTATCGCCCCGGCTGACGGAACAGTGATTGAAATCGGAAGGGACCGATACATGGGCAAGGTCGTGAAAATCGACCACGGATCAGGGATTACAACCTTGTATGGCCACTTGTCTCGCTCGGACGTGAAGATGAACGAGAAAGTGAAAAGGGGGAAGGTGATTGCGCGGATGGGCAACACGGGACGCAGCACGGGAACACATCTGCACTACTCGGTAATTAAGAATGACTCTTACGTAGATCCAATAAATTATATTTGGGACTACGATATTCGGAATAACCGATTTGTTGCCCAAACCTTTGAAAACGTTCAATAGTATTAGGCATATTAATGGCGAAATTATTTTCTAGAAAAGACGGATCGAGTGCTTCAGACAACAAAGTTGATACCATAATAGGGCCTGACAGTGTGTTTCAGGGTATATTATTTTTAAAGAACACCGTGTGTGTGGAAGGTAGTTTCAAGGGAAAGATAGAAAGTAAAAGCGCCGTTATTGTAGGCAAAAACGGCGTGGTCGAAGCCGACATTCTTGCGGATCACGTTATTGTCAATGGCGAGGTCAGCGGAAGCATCTGTGCCTACGCCCAGCTCGACATCGGGGAAAGCGGTAGAGTCCGAGGCGACGTTGAATCCCGTGTAGTCACCATCGAGAAGGGCGGTTTGCTCCAGGGATTCTGTCATATGCTCAGCGGATCTGAAGACGCTGAGAACTCGGTGGCCGTCCCTGTGCATAGACGGATCCAGGAAACGTCTTCAAACGAAGAAGAGCATTATCTGGACCATGTGATTCTGCCCAAAGGCCGTGAGGATGAGAAAGAGGATGAATGACCACTGAGAGAACTCGTCCTGTACGCACACCCCAACGGAGATTGCCTACCGGCATGTACGTGATCCACCGGGAACGCGATCTTGACAGGCTGTTGAACAAAGCGATCTGATCCGTTTCGCTTTATCCTTCGTCATCGTGGCGTCAAAATTTTCCGTTCAGGGCCTCCAGGTTCCGTCCCTGTCACGCCACAGCTCGATAACTTCGATTCTTCCCCGATCATTCACCAAAGCACTGATTACCCACCCCACCAAGCTGATTACCAAAGCGCCCAGGAGTGCGGACCAGAAGCCAATGACATCGAAACCCGGAATTACGGCCGAAGCCATTTTCAGCATCATGGCATTGATTACCAGCGTAAAAAGGCCGAAAGTCAACAGATTCAGCGGAAGAGTGAGAATGAGCAAAAAAGGGCGGAAAAACGCATTCAGAATGCCCAGCAGAGCCGCTGCAAACAGGGCACGGAAAGGGGTTTGAACGTGGATTCCCTCGATCAGGTAGGAAGCGATCAATACGGCCCCCGCCATAATCAGCCATCGAATACACAGTCCTTTCACGTTTTCCCCTCCTCACCTCGTCGCACGCTCGTGCTTCGTTGGGGCGGGTAGGGTTCCCGGGTATGCATGAGCAAGATGCGTCTCCATTCCAGGCGACGTAAAGCACCCCTCGAAATGTGGGCGAATCCTGAGGAATGAGGCGTACACGCAGCACCCCGCAACGACGAAGAATGAACCCCAACGAGGCAGATCCCGTTCTTTAACGGCCTATCAAGGTTTGCCTGAGAGCCGCCGTGTCTGCACCTATCCCGTTGAGTATGGAAGCAGACCGGTCCCTTCGCAGATGCGGGCAGGAAGACGGGGAGCCTCACACACGGGTGTCTGAAAAGCCCGCCACGGGAGGTGGATCGGGCGTTTGAACTTACACGGTCGGACGGATGAGATCGCGACGTACGTCCCAGACTTTCTTTCCGCTGGAGGATCGCATTATGATCCGAATAAGGCCGGAACTCTCTGGGCCAGCATGATGTCCCCGCTGACCTTGAGTTTGCCGCTCATAAACGCTTGTATCCCGTTAATCTGGTTATTGACGATTCCGAGCCAGGTGGGGGCGTCCATGGTGAGCGTAACCGATGGAGAAGAATGCGTTCCTTCTTGCACCGTGCACTGTCCATTCTCGACCCGCACGCTCCAGTTTCCCCCGTCATCGCCCGTGATAATGAACTGAAATACGGCTTCCAGTCCTTGGGCTTTGGATGGATCAAATTGTTCTTTCATTCCGGAAAACACCGAGGAAACATCCTTGAAGCTCATTGTTCCATTCTCCTCATAGGTTGGGTGTTCGACGAGGACAGGTACTTCCCGGCCGGCCGGGCTTACCGTATCCGGTATTTATACGTTTCTCCGAGGTCCTTCTGACTGAGCCGTCATTCATACCGCAAACGAACAAACTTTTCAATCCCTAACGGCTTCACCGCGTTCAATTCATGATAATCAAAAACATCCAACCTGCCACGCCCCACAGCACCAAGGTGCCCAAAACCACCACCAAGCCGAGCATGGGGACATACGGCCTGTAATTCCGATACAGACGAATGAAACCGATCTTGAGCAACAGAATCCCGAATACCACCATGGCCAGCATGGCATGAAGCACTGCTCGATGATCCAGGGGTCTTCCCGCTTGTGCCAAACGATCCATGAGATCCACGCATACCCATGAAATCCAGATGAAGTAAACCACAAAGCCGTATCCAACGGCACGATGAAGCCTCAGAATATTCCGTGATGCCGCTCCGGGGCTCCCTTTCCTGCCGAATATCCTCATGGCCGCCCAGAATTCGAACAACGCTAGAACCACCAGACCTAATGCCGCATACGTCTTGGTAACCGGATCCATAGCCACTCCTGCTGCTTTCGATTCAACGAAGATGCTGTCGGTTCAAGGCTCTTGATAACACCCAGGCCGCAAAAAGCGCGGGCACCAAGGCGGCTCCCCAACCACTGCCTGAATCCACGGAGCCTCCAAGGCACGCCTCCAGGGAACGGACCAATCCGGAAACAGGGTTCCAACTTTCCATCGAAGCGACGATCCCCGCGACCTCAACCGGCAGTGGAACCAGACCCGAACCGACTGCAATGCACCCCACGCCCAAGGCGCCCGCCAGGTGAACCTCTGCATTGGTCTGGAGCATCCATCCCAGAAGCATCCCCAAAGCATTCAAAGCAACCAGGGTGCCGCACAAGAACGCGGCCGTCTCCAGCATATTCATCCCTTGTATGGTTCCGTGATACACAAACAGCAACGCCAGAATCGGCGCCAATTGGAGCAAGTCCATTACGGCGCCGGCCAAAGTAAAATCACCCAATATCTCCGTCAGCCTCACGGGAAGCAATTCAAACTCCTTCCAGCGGCCATCTGATTTCCGCCGAGTCATGGCCACGGCGGCGCCAAAAAAACCGGTGATGAGCACCAGAAAGAGAACACCCGCCGCGCGCACTCGCATCGGCAACTCAATCAGAACAAAAGGCAATCCCAAAACCAAGGTCATTCCTGTCCGTAACAGCAATCGCCGCTTGGTGTTCAGCATCGATATCATCTCGAGTTGGAACACGTTACTCGGATTCATAATCCAGGACGTATCCTGTCTTGAGCAGGAAGGCATCGCGAAGTCCCGGCGCCCGGACTTCCACTCTTCGGATACACGCACCTATGGAAGTAAACCACTCAAGAGCGCGCGGGATCCACTCCGGACCGTCTTCGAGAACAACATGAACTGTGGTTCCTTCCTGGCGAGCCGACCGAATCCCTCGTATTCCGGGAACCGGAACTCGAATCCAGTTTCTCAAAACCACGTTCATCTGTTGGTACCCGGACACTCCGGCAAGCAATGCATTCATGCTTCCTTCCGCCACAATGCATCCCTTTTCCATGAACGCCGCACTGGAAGCCACGCTACCGATCCAATCGGCATCGGTCCCACATATCAACGACGTGCGACCCAGGTTGTAACGATTTCGCAGGATTCGATTCAATTCGAGCAGAAAGGCGTCGTCCAAACCGGCGGTTGGTTCGTCGAGAACCAGTACTTCCGGATCATGGACCAGCGCCTTGATAAAGCTCAGCTTCCTGCGCATCCCGTAAGAATAGGTGGAGACGGGGTCTTCAGCCCGATCCGCAAGGCCGGCCTTCTCAAAAAGAATCCCCAGTCTCGAAGGAATGTCCCCAACCGGTACGTTCCGGACTCGTGCGCAGAAATAGGCGTTTTGAAAGCCGGATAGTTCTTCCCAATGAATGCTGTTGTCCATTACCACCCCCAACCTGCTCACAAAGGCCCGTTCTCTTCTTTTCGGGGTGGAACCGAGAACGGACAAGAACCCCTTATCGGGTCGCTCCCGAGCCGTCAACAAGCGCACCCAGGTGCTTTTTCCGGAACCGTTTCGGCCTAAAAGGGCGAAGCATTCGCCACATGGGACTGAAAGAGACACTCCGCAAATTCCCCGGTCTGGAGCGTAACACCGGAAGACGTCATGAGCTTCGACTGCGAACTTCATGATTGGAGAAAGCGAAGCACCGTTTTTGGAGACACATATACGCGTCCGGAAGGAACGGTTTCCGTGACTTCGTACACCACTATCCGATCACCGCAGCAGCACACGGAACCGACTAGTTTGCTGCGTGCGATATGCCGGTGAAAAGGGGGCGCCAACGGGTGGAGTTTCCGGAGGACCACTTCCATCGCTTCAGGGATTTCAGCCATTGGGGTTCCTCGAATCTGTGGGCATGACCGATCGCCGGGCCATGCTTAAAACGGCGTCCTGAGTGACCAGACGATTTCATGAAGCCGCAAGCGTATCCCTCAATACACTCCTTCGCCATTTCATGCACAATATCCGGAACTCGACTTAACAGCCCGTTGTTAAACAGTTTTTCGGGCAAGATAGTGAAAAACAATGAGACGCCAGCCACGCCCTTGGCGTGGCGAATCCTGATGAATGAGGCGTACATACAGAACGCCGCAATGACGAAGGACAAAGGGCGAGACAGCAGATCGCGTTTTTCGACAGCCTGTATGGAGCGCTGTGCACCCGGCTCCCACTGGGACCGGGAGCCGTCTATCACGATGACCGAGGAGAACTCCCAACGACCAGTACATTGGTTCGGGTTTTTCGCACCAAAGCCTCGGTGTTCGACCCAAGCTGATCCATTCCCTGCCTATGATGTCCATGCCGGCCCACCACCAAGAGTGCCGCTTCGATGGTTTCCGCTTGCTTTAACAGAGCGTCATACGCCTTGCCCTTTAGAAGCCGCCCCTGGATTTTCATGCCGCAACCCTCGGCTTCCGTGCACGTCCGGTCCAAGAAACCACCGTATAACCGGGCCAGGCCGGAATCAATGATGGTCTCATGCAACTCTTCCTGCCTGGTCAGGCCGATCTCGATACAGCGGTCGGGAGAAAGGGATCGACTCATGGCTCGAAAAACCTGTTCGTGCAGGAGCGGATCATATACCGCCGCCGTCTCGACAGGCCGATTTAATGTTCTTCCGAGAAGCAGCGCCTTGCGGAACGCCATCATGGAGTGTTCGCTTCCATCGATGCCCGCCAGAATCGGACCGTTCCACGGAGGTGGCGTGCGAACAACCAGCACATCACAGGAGGCATGTCTCAGAACGCGCATCGTCGTGCTTCCGAGTTCGTCATCTCCGATACGTCCGAGACCGTGGGCGCCGAGTGAAAGAAGAGAAACCTTATGTTCAGCCGCCAGTTCCAGTATCCGAGAGTAATTTCGGCCCTCCGTATGGATCTCGTGAACGCACAGGGAGGAAAGATTCACACGTTTCCTGAAATCTTCGAGATAACCCCTGGATAAGGCATGAAATCCTTCCAGAATGAGTGATTCGTGAGCGGCTCTAATGCCCTCCAAGGCTTTTCCTGCCTGAAAGGAAGCAGGCAACACCGGCTCCAGGTCGCGAAATCTTTTTCCGTGCAGACCTGCGTCGTACACATGGCAGATGATCATGTCCGAATGGAGGGCTCGCGCCATATCACAAGCCGCTGAGCCCGCCCATAAGGCAAAGTCCGATCCGTCCAGAGCTGCGAATACCGAGGAGTACATGTATGCTTCGTATTGCGGGCCGGAAAAAGACCCGATCCATAGTGTTGCACCACATCGTCGTCGATGGGGCGTAGGCCGTTGAGCCCTTCGTTCCTGAGGAATCTCGCCGGTCTGCCGGCAACCCCGTTGCACAATGGGCCCCTGCACTTGACCCACCGCTTGGATCTCCTTCGTTCGGGGATCGTCTCTCCGTAGAAATATACCCGTGGGAGAGAGGGAACGTCAAGGAAGACCCTAACCTCTTCGGGCATCTCACTCATCGGGATTCACAGGCTGCCGGGCCCCAGGGAAATCCGAAAAAAGCGAACTCCGAAAGGCTGGTTTCCGGAAGACAGCCCTGGCGTGTATTGTCCACGCTCAAGGGGATTTCAAGAGCGGTACTTGATAAAGCGTAGATCCCCTTCTCATGCCCGTCAAGTAGCCGAACTTCTCTCCTGCGGAAAAATCATTTTCTTGCGGATTCATCCGGTTTCGCAGTCAGCCGACTTGCGCCGGTTTCCGCCAGTGATCGCACCTGCATGAGGAGTCGTGCCTGTTGCATTTAAACGGCACGGAAGATAGGATTAGGAACGAGTCAGGCTCGATGCGAGCATAGGCTCCGGACAGATTCATGGTTTTGATCCTGGAACGAGAGTTGATCCTGTTCTGACAGTGACTTTGAGGTCTCCTTCAGAACAGGGTCAAAGGACGCTTTGTCTTAAGCCTTCAGCCTTCCGCCACCCCCGTCGGAGGCCGCTATCCGGGATGGTCTTGCGTTCATTTTCCAAGCAGAGGGAGAATTCTATGGGTAAGAGCCTCGCACACAAAATTCTGGAACATCACCTTGTAACCGGAGAACTGGTTGCGGGTGAGGAAATCGGAATACGGATCGATCATGTGCTCTTACAGGACGCCACAGGCACCATGGCTATGCTCGAATTCGAGGCCATGTGCATCGATTCCATACGAAGCGAAATCGCGGTCCAATATGTGGACCACAACCTTCTTCAGACGGATCATAAAAACGCCGACGATCACGTGTACCTGCGGACTGCCAGCGCCCGATATGGAATACACTACAGTCCCGCGGGAAACGGGGTGTCCCACCAAGTGCACATGGAGCGTTTCGGAGTTCCCGGCAAGACGCTTCTGGGAGCCGACAGCCACACTCCCGGGGCAGCGGGGGTTTCCATGCTCGGCATTGGAGCCGGCGGCCTGGATGTGGCTATGGCGATGGCTGGTCGCCCCTACTTCTTCCCTTGTCCCGGAATACTGGGAGTGCGACTGACGGGCCGACTCCCTGAATGGGTCAGCGCCAAGGATCTCATTTTAGAGATGCTTCGCCGTTACGATGTGAAAGGATGCGTCGGTAAAATCGTGGAATACTTCGGACCCGGGGTCAAAGACCTTTCGGCCACCGATCGGGAAACCATTGGAAACATGGGCACCGAACTGGGAGCGACCAGTTCCATCTTTCCTTCCGATGAGAACACACGGGCCTACCTGGTGGCCCAGGGGCGCGGAAACAGCTGGATCGAACTGGCGGCGGATCCCGATGCCCGGTACGACGAGATGGACGAACTCAATCTTTCCGAATTGGAACCTTTGATTGCATGTCCGTCTTCACCGGGAAACGTCACTTCCGTTCGCCAGGTTGCAGGAACGACAGTCGATCAGGTGATCGTGGGCAGCAGCGTCAACTCGTCCTTTCGGGACCTGATGGTGGTCGCCCGCATCGTGGAGAACCGACACGTCCATCCCGATACCTCTTTTCATATCAATCCGGGCAGTAGGCAGGTCATGGAGAACGTGGCGCGCCAAAACGGATCGTTGTCCTTCCTTCTTTCGGGGGCGCGAATTCATGAGTCGGGCTGTCTCGGGTGTATTGGAATGGGACAGGCCCCGGGTACCGGTCAAGTCAGCTTAAGAACCTTTCCTCGCAATTTCCCGGGCAGATCCGGGACCAAAGACGATCAAGTGTATCTCTGCTCACCGGAAACAGCGGCTGCAGCAGCCTTGAAAGGCCGTATTACAGACCCCAGGGATCTCGGGAAAGAGATGAAATATCCGCGTATCCAGGATCCCGAAAAGTACCTCGTAGACGAATCGTCTATTGTGTTTCCATCTCCGGATCTTCGTGAAACTAAGATCGTCCGGGGCCCCAACATCCGTCCCCTACCCCAGATGGATCCGCTCCCGGAGACACTCGAGACCCATGTGGTCCTGGTGGTCGACGATAATATCTCAACCGACACGATCATGCCCGCGGGAAGCCAGGTTCTCCCACTCAGATCCAACATCGAGGCCATCAGCGAATTCGTCTTTTCCCAAATCGATCCTCAATTTCATAACATATGCCGGGAGATGGGTTCCGTAACCGTTGTGGGGGGTGATAATTACGGTCAGGGTTCGAGCCGCGAACACGCCGCACTGGCTCCCCGTCATCTCGGAGTAAGGTCCAAGATCGCCAAAAGTTTTGCCCGGATTCACAAAGCGAACCTGTGCAACTTCGGCATCCTGCCCCTCACCTTTGAAGACCCTGCTGATTACCGACTCTTCAAGCGAGGCGTTCAACTCCGTTTCCCCGACATCCGGAAACGGTTGGAAAGGGGTGACATCCGGATTCCCATAGAAGTGGCGGGATCGCAGATTATGAGCCTCTTGGAAGTCTCGCCCAGACAGCGGAAGTTCCTGTTGGCCGGCGGGGCTCTCAACTACGTGAAGCAAGAGCTGAAGGAAACGTGTTCCGCACCGTCCGAATAATGGGTACCAGCACCGGGAAGCGTGAATCACCCGGTAGGGTTGCTTGGCGCCACCTTCACAACTCGGAGGGTCTTCAAAACAAACTTTGTCAGGATCCGGAGGAAACATGGCGGAAACGGTACGAGTAAAAAATATCGGGCTTCGGGGTGTGACCGTAGCGGATACCAAGATCAGTTACATCAACGGAGAGCAAGGAATACTGATCTATCGAGGATATCGCATCGAGGAGCTGGCGGAGAAATCCACGTATCCGGAAACAGCGTATCTTCTGCTTCATGGAAGATTGCCCGACAGGAACGAACTACGTCGATTCGAGGAGGAATTGTGTGAGGATCGAGAGCTGCCTGCTTACGTGATACAGAGTTTCCGGCATTGGCCCTCAACCGCGAATCCCATGGACGTCCTGCAGGCTTCCGCGCCTTTGCTCGCCATGTCTGATCCGGAGGCAGGCTCCACCAGCAGAAACGACAATGTCCGCACAGCCTTGCGTTTAATCGCGCGGGTACCCGTCATCATAGCCGCATGGCACAGGATTCGACAGGGTCGGGAACCGGTTCCAGCCAAGAGGGAGCTTTCGCATTCGGAGAATTTCCTGTGGCAGCTCCATGGAACCCCTCCGGACCCGCAAGTGGCTCGTGATTTGGATATATGCCTCATTCTTCATGCAGACCATACCTTCAACGCATCCACATTTGCGTGCAGAGAAGTGGTTTCTACACGGGCGCACATGTACGCCGGTGTAAGCGCAGGTATCGGCGCACTCTCAGGAAGTCTTCATGGCGGCGCCAACGCCCGTGTCATGAAAATGCTCCGGGACGTTCAATCAGAGCCGGACCCGGTCGCATGGGTACAACATCAGTTGGATGCCGGAGAACGGATCATGGGCATCGGACACGCGGTTTACAAGACCACGGATCCCCGGGCCAAGATTCTGAAAGAAATGTCTTTTCGCATCGGGGCGCGAACAGGCCAGGAGCAATGGGCCCGACTCAGCGCCCAGATCGAAGAAGCGGCGATGGCCGAACTGGAAAGGCGTGGAAAACCCGAACTTAAGCCCAATGTGGATTTCTACAGTGCATCCGTATATCACATGATGGGGATTCCCGGAGACTTGATGACGCCCATCTTCGCCATGTCCCGTATTTCAGGATGGTGCGCCCACATCATCGAAGAAATCTTTGCGGAAGCCCAGGAGAGGCCCGCTTTGTATCGCCCCGCCGCCGAGTATGTGGGAGATTACTGCGGCCTGACGGGATGCGAGTATCCATCCGTCGAGGCGCGTACATGAAAGAAACCGCCAAACCCATACGCCATCGCCATGACGTGGTTATCGTGGGTTCGGGCCTCGCCGGACTTCGCGCCGCGGTGGAAGTGGCCGGTACATGCGACCTAGCCCTGTTGAGCAAGGTATACCCTACCCGGTCTCATTCGGGGGCCGCCCAGGGAGGCATCGCTGCCGCATTGGGTAACGAAGAGCCCGATTCCTGGGAATGGCATGCCTATGACACCGTCAAGGGAGGGGACTACCTGACGGATCAGGACGTAGCGGAAGTGCTTGCCGAAGACGCTCCCCGGGCCATCTTCGAACTCGAACACATGGGTGTACCCTTCAATCGGACGCCCGAGGGGACCATCGCCCAAAGGGCCTTTGGAGGACACACACGGGAATTCGGCAAAGCCCCGGTCAAGAGAGCTTGCCACGCCGCGGACCGAACGGGTCGCGTCGTTTTGGACACGCTGTTTGGTCGGATCTTTCGTTCCGGTATACGCATGTTTCCCGAATTCCAGATGCTGGACCTGATCCGGACCGGGAACCGAATCAGCGGCTTGATTGCCTATGAACTGGCCACGGGAAGGGTGCACATGTTTGAATCCCGTGTTCTTCTTCTGGCCACAGGGGGATTCGGGAAAGTATACAAGACCACCTCGAACTGCTTCGCCAACACCGGGGATGGCGTCTACCGGGCGTACCGAAATGGAATTCCCCTGGAGGACATGGAGTTCGTCCAGTTCCATCCCACGGGAATTCACCGTTTGGGCGTTCTCATCAGCGAAGCCGCCCGGGGGGAAGGAGGCGTTCTGCGAAACCGGAACGGGGAACGCTTCATGGAGAAGTACGCCCCCGCCATCAAGGACTTGGCGCCTCGTGATGTCGTTTCCCGGGCCATAGCCACCGAGATACGGGAAGGCCGGGGTATTGACGGCAACGACTATGTCCATTTGGATTTGACGCATCTCGGTGAGAAGAAGCTCCAGGAGAAGCTTTCTGAGATTACCTCCTTTGCACGAATTTATCTCGGCGTGGATGCTGTCCGGCAACCCATACCGGTACAACCCACATGCCACTACATGATGGGAGGCATTCCGACGAATGGGGACGGCCAGGTGCTTGATGACCAGGGCCGGGCGGTCCCGGGTTTTTACGCCGTGGGAGAATGCGCATGCGTTTCCGTCCACGGGGCGAATCGACTGGGATGCAATTCCCTGCTGGATTTGGTGGTTTTCGGACGAAGATCGGGCCGAAACATCCTGACGGAACTCCCGCATCTGGATTGGGAGCCCGTGTCGGATTCCTCGGCGGACCCCATTTCAGAGCGGATTTTCCACCTGAAATCGGCCTCCGCCGGAAATCGCATGGCTCCGTTGCGAGCGGCCCTCCAAGAGATCATGATGAACTTGTGTTCGGTGTTCCGGACCCGAAAAGGGCTCCAACAGGCGCTTACCGAAATCCGGGACCTGGAGGAGCGTTCGCGGCGCATCGTAATCGAGAATTCGGGTTCTCACTTCAACTACGCTCTTGCGGAGGCCTTTGAGTTGGAATCTCTGCTGGGGCTGAGCGAGGTCATCGTTTGCTCGGCTCTTGCCCGCGAGGAAAGCCGGGGCGCCCATTTCCGGGAGGATTTTCCGGAAAGGGATGATGAGAACTGGCTCAAGCATACGTTGGCTCTTCACACGACCCACGGACCAAAACTCTCTTATAAGCCGGTCACGCTGACCCGGTTTGAACCCAGACCGAGGACGTATTGACACCATGGATCTTCGATTCAGAATTTTCCGCTATGACCCCGAGACGGACCAAGAACCCTATTACCGAACCTACTTCCTGGTGGCGGAACCCGAGGACAGGATCCTGGACTGCTTGAACCGCATCCGATGGGAGCAAGACGCAACGCTGAGCTACCGCATGTCCTGCGCCCACGGAGTATGCGGCTCCGATGGAATGCGCATCAACGGTAAATGCTCACTGGCGTGTCAGCACCTGGTAAAAGACCTGGCGGATTTCGAAGTGCTGCTGGAGCCCCTTCCCTTCTTCACGGTCATCAAAGACCTCGTTGTGGACATGGACCCGCTGTTCAAGCGCATACAGGAACTCCCCCCCTATGTGATGCCGTCCGATGATCCCCCCGATCGAGAACGGATTCAGACTCCCGAGGATGCGGCCAAGCTCGATGAAGTCATCCGGTGCATTTTGTGCGCCTGCTGCACGGGGGCTTGCCCTGTGATGGGAGAAAATCCCGAATACGTGGGGCCGGCGGCCCTGGTATGGGCGTACCGATTCGTCTTCGATTCCAGGGATGAAAGAGAACAGGAGCGTCTTCAGCGGGTAAATCATCCCAACGGAGTCTGGGCCTGCGTAAACCACTTCGAATGTACGCGGGCCTGTCCGAAACACATCCCGGTGACCAAATGTATCAACATCTTGAAGCGAGCGATCGCAACGGTTGAACCGTAGCGGGTTCGGCCTTCGTTGGGAGACGGAGAACCGTAAAACGCGTATTCCTCACCGTCTTCCGCATGTTTCGGTGTACCATGCGAGCTGCAATCCAACCAGCTCGCGACTGAATCCGAGTTCGAACGGCCGCTTTGGAACCGTCGGCTTCTCCCTTCTACTTCCCCAACAGCGCACCATCCCACGGAAGTACATTGGCCCGTACCCTGCGTGTCTCCATCCAAGCCAACGATGACCCTTCTACAAGCCGATATGGAAAGAAAACCGCGGCGACATGCACCATTATCGGGGCTTGATTGCATCGTGCCCGCTCCTTTCCCGGGGCATTCGGACCGCCTGCACTGCATGGCTCCTTGCCGGCATGCCGCCCAGCCTATGTTCGAACAGGATGTCCGAGGCTTCGTTTTCTGGCTCATGCTAAACGGCTGTCTGCCGATATAACATGGGAAACCGCTGGACGGCATGCCGGTTCGAGGTGGTGGAGTGAATCCTTGTGGAACCCCTGCACTGAAGCCTGTCTTCTCCGCCGTTCCCATCTCGGTGGACGTCCCATCGGGGCCGGCCGTTGAAGAGCGCAACCCAGGCGCGGCGCTCCATTCCACGCAGTGGGTCGTTCTCCAGCGGCTTGCCGGGAAATCGGTTTGTAGACCAGCCGGGAAGGCTTTAGTTCCTTGAACTCCGAGAGAGAATACCGTGCCGGACTTATGAAAAAATACTACTCATGGAACCGGGGAAGTCGGAAAACGAAGCCGTGGGCGATTCTGCTGTTTGTTTCGCTGTGTATTCTTGTGGTGCTGAGTTCGTTGTATCTGGTCGCTCACTATATTCTCCAGAAAGAACTTCACCAGAACGCGTTGAACGTAGCCATGGCGGCCGCTGCGGGGGTGGATGCCGACGATGTGAAGTCACTGGGCATTCAGGAAGATATTGAAGGCGAGACTTTCCAACGGATTCAGGCCTTCCTGGCGAGACTTTCCTACGCCAATCCGGATACACGCTACGTGGCGTTGATCCGGAGGACCGCATCCGCGGGTGAGATGGGAATACGGTACGAGATCCTGGCGGATAACCGGACCCAGGACCTGAATCAGGACAATCGATACGATATCCATGAAGTCCGGAATCCCCCCGGAACACCCTTCGAAAGCAAACTCTACGCACACCTGTCCAAGGCATGGCACCATCCCGCAACCAGTCTGGGTTTCTCGCTCCAGCCCATTCGCACCAAAGTGATCTCGGGGTTTGCTCCCGTCAAGGATTCTTTCGGGCAAACCGTTGCCGTGGTGGTGGTGACTCTTTCTTCCGCCTCGCTCGAACGTAAATCCATGTTCCTGCAAAGCGCTATTGTAGGCGTTTGGCTGCTGCTGACCGTTGCCGCCTTCTGTTTTTGGGGCCTTTCGGAGAAACGCTGGATGGGATGCTTCCTTGGGTCCCTGATAATTTTGGTTCTTTTCGGATCCCTTTACTTGATCGCCCGAAGGGTTGTCATTAACGAGATTCGGGGTCAGGCCATGGGCGTCGCCATTGCCACGGCGGCGGGCATTCTCCCCGAGGATGTGGCGGCCATAAAATCGCCGGTGGATATGAATGGGGAACCCTTTCGACGGATACAAGGATTCCTGGAGCGGATCCAAGATATGAACCTGGATGTCCGGTACATCTATATCATGAGACGATCCCAGCGAGAAGGCGCCCGTTCCTCGGATTACGAATATGTGGTGGACGAATTCACCATGGATCGCGACGGGAACGGCGTCATCGATCCTTCCGAAGTGGGTAATCCCCCGGGGACTCCCTATAATGCCGCTCCGTTTCCGGAACTGGTCAAGGCGTGGTTCCAGCCTTCAGCGGACTACGAGGTGTCTCCGGACCCCCCCTATCCCGATCTCATGTCTGGATATGCCCCTATCAAAGACTCCAGCGGGAAAACCGTCGCCATAGTGGGGGTGGATATCGTCGCCTCCGTGGTCCGTCAGAAGCTGTTTGCCATCCGAACGGTCATTTTTATTGTATGGGTCAGCCTCACCCTGATGATCATCGGCATCATGCAGTTTTATTTTCAGAAGCGGGAACTTCTTAGGGAGAGAGAGAAGCTATTAGAACAATTGAGACGGAATGAGATGTTATATAAAGAACTTAGTATAACGGATGATCTGACAAAGCTGTACAATGCAAGATACTTACACCATCAACTTAGACTTGAGACAGCAAGATCAATTCGCTATGATTCTAAGTTATCCATTATATTTATAGACATTGATGACTTTAAATCGTACAATGATACCAGCGGTCATACCGAGGGAGATAGAGTACTTAGAGAGTTAGGTGACATAATAAAAACAAGCATAAGGGGGTCTGACTCGGCATTCAGGTATGGAGGAGAGGAGTTCATAATATTGCTACCTGAGACACCATGTGATGCAGCTGTTCATATCGCTCATAGAATAAGGACGGAATTCGAGGATAAGTATCATTATGATAAAGACTCAAACAGATTATATATAACAGTAAGTATAGGTATTGCTGAGTATATTCCATCTGAGGATCCCACTGAATTTATAAAGAGAGCAGACAAGAGCATGTATTCCGCCAAGAGAGCCGGCAAGAACAGAGTGCATGTCTCCGAGGCTGAAAAAACTTGTTCATAGTATATTTATTGGGTCGGGAGGGCATGGCCGGCCGACGTATGGAACGGCTCGCATCGTCACCCGGCGCGGAGCGGATGACGGCCTTGACCTCGATGGTCTTCCATGTCCATAAGTGGATCAGAGCACCATCATAAGACGGGAGAGCGTGCGATGAGCTTCCGAGAAGAGAGAGACGCCCTTGGTCCGGTTCAGGTTCCGGATGAGGTCTATTACGGTGCATCCACGCAGCGAGCCGTGGAGAACTTCCCCATCAGCGGGCTGACGATCCCCCTCCCCATTATTCACGCCATGGCCATGATCAAGAAGCATGCGGCTCACGTGAATCACAGACTGGGTCTGCTGCCCGTTTCCATCAAAGATCCTATACTCGCGGCTGCCCGAGAAATCCAGGCAGGGTCTTGGGACGACCAATTCCCCGTGGACGTGTTTCAAACGGGCTCGGGCACTTCGACCAACATGAATGTCAATGAAGTCATTGCAGGAAGGGCCAACGAATTGCTGACCGGAAAACGGGGAGGGAAATCGCCCGTCCACCCCAACGACCACGTAAATCTGGGACAGTCTAGCAACGATGTGTTTCCAACGGCCCTCCATATCGCTACCGTCCTGGGACTCAGGGGACACGTGATTCCGTCGTTGGTTCTGCTTCACGAATGTCTCCTGAAGAAATCCGAGGAATTCCGGGAGGTCGTCAAGATCGGCCGAACCCATGTGCAGGACGCGGTTCCGGTGACACTGGGACAGGAATTCAGCGGATACGCCCGGCAAGTACAACTGGGCGTCCAACGCGTTCAGGCGGTTCAGAAACACTTGTCGGAACTTCCTCTTGGGGGTACGGCGGTGGGAACGGGAGTGGGCGCCCATCCCCTCTTTGCCGGTGAGGTCATTGACCGGATCGTGGAAGAAACGGGCCATGCATTCCTGGAAGCGGAAAACCATTTCGAGGCCCAGGCGGCCAGGGACGCCGCCGTTGAAGCCAGTGGAGCATTGAGGACGTTGGCTGTGAGTCTGAGCAAGATCGCCCATGATCTGCGATGGCTCGCAAGTGGTCCCAGATCCGGCTTGGGAGAGATCATGCTTCCGTCATTGCAGCCGGGCTCCTCGATCATGCCCGGAAAGGTCAATCCCGTAATACCTGAAGCCGTGATCCAGGTCTGTGCTCAAGTTCAGGCCGGAGACCTGGCCGTTGCTCTGGCGGGACAGGGTGGAACTCTGGAACTCAACGTGATGATGCCCCTATTGGGTCACAGCCTACTACACTCTATCCACATTTTGGGCAACGCGGCGCGGCTGTTCGCAGTAAAATGTGTCGAAGGTATTATCGCCGATCGGAAGATATGCGCCGCCAATGTCGAACGCAGCCTCGCCTTGGCCACCTATCTCGTGCCTTCTCTGGGATACGACCGGGCAGCGGCATTGGCCCGGGAGGCTTACGAAAGGGGCGAAACGGTCCGGGAGGCCGCGCTGCGATCGGGTACGCACTCCCAAGAGGAATTGAAGGAAATCCTGGATGAAGGTATACTGAGAAGCCTGTTCCAATAGGGCTGTTGCGCAAGAATTATGAGGCTATACTGCAGGTTATTTCTCGGGTCTGGACGTTTTCTTTCTAGGATCCGATCCTTAACAGTCCATTGCTAAACACTATTGCGAACAGGCTGGTGAAAAACGCGATCTGCGGCGACCAAGGGTTCGGCCGCGCAGCCCTTCCGGCTCACTTCCACCCGCACCCATATTCATCCGGATTCTGATCTTGACCATAGGGGCGCTTCACACTATCTTCAACGCGCGGATGTTGCGTTTTCTCTCTTGCCACAGGTGGATGCCATGACTCATGCAAAAGGGACCGAACCCCATTCCCATGACGCTCTGGAAGGGGAACTCAAGTCACAAATCGAAGAGGTGCTGAAAGAGCTTCCCTACAACGTCCCTATCTATCTGTTCACAGAGGCGGGACAGAATGAAGGGTACAATGAAGCCGCACGAAAGATCATCCGAGCCTTTCGAAATTTCAGCTCGAAAATCGAGTTCAAGGAATTCGGTTTGGATCATGAAAGCGCACGACAATATGAAATCTCCCGTTCACCCACCATTCTTTTCGATCCTGAACACGTATCCATTCGGTGGTACGGAGCACCCGTAGGTGAGGAAGGTCGAACTTTTCTGGAGGCCATCCTGCTTCTGGGAGCTCGAAACAGCATGATGACCGCCCAATCCCGCGAGGTCATGGCGAAGATCCAAGATCGGCGTTCCGTAAGTGTTTTTCTGAGCCCTACCTGTCCCTATTGCCCTCAACAGGCGGTGAACGCCGTGAAGTCGGCCATCGAAAGCCCCGAGTTTGTGTCGGTGGAGCTGGTGGATATTCAGAGCAATCCGGACTTGGCGGAAGAATATGCCGCCTACAGTGTGCCCCAGACCTACGCAAACCAAGTCCTCATAGCCCAGGGCGCTCAATCCGAGGAACTCTTCGCCCTGTCCCTGCAAACCCTCGAAGAACAGACCCTGTTCATCCCCGACAGCGATGCGGAACAGGTGGATGCGGACCTGGTCATTGTGGGAGCCGGTCCTGCGGGTTTGACGGCGGGGATATACGCGGAGAGGAGCGGCCTGCAAACGGTGGTTGTGGAGCGGGGGGCCTTGGGAGGGCAGGTCTCCACTACCCCTGTAGTCGAAAACTACATGGGATTCACGCAGGTGGGTGGAAAGGTACTGGTGGACATCATGGTCACTCACGCCCTCCAATATGTTCGGATCTTTAAAGGGGAGGAAGTCATCGATGTCTTGCCGGGTCCCCCGCTAGAGGTGCTGACCACACGGCGCAAGTTCAACACCAAGGCCATACTCTTGGCTACGGGAGCCACTCATCGACGTTTGGGCGTGCCGGGAGAGGACCGACTGTCGGGGCGCGGAGTCAGCTATTGCAGTACCTGTGACGGCCCACTGTTCCAGGGAAAGAAGGTAATGGTGGCGGGCGGAGGAAACAGCGCTCTCACCGAGGCGCTCCACCTGAACCATATCGGAGTCGATGTCACCGTGGTACACAGGAGAGACACGTTCCGCGCCCAGGAGCATCTTACCCGAAATCTGGTCGAGAATCGTATTCCTGTGCTATGGAACAAAGAGATCCAGGAGATACGAGGGGATAGGAAGGTCGAGGATATCCTGTTGTTGGATAACCGAACCGGTGAACGCTCCACCGTGAAGACGGACGGGATATTTGTGGCCATAGGATACGAACCCGAAGTGGCCTTGGCCAAGAAGATCGGCGTGGAGCTTACGCCCGAAGGATATATTAAGCGCGATGAACACCATCGTACCAGCATACCGGGAATCTACTCCGCGGGAGACGTGGAAGGCGGCTACAAGCAGATCGTAACCGCCGCGGGGCAGGGAGCTGAAGCCGCTTTGAGCATTTTTGAGGACCTCATCAATCCTTATTGGTTAAGGACCTCACGTTCCTCTTCCGCCTCCTGACAGACGGCGGCGAGCTTCGCGGTCTTTCCGCCGGTCGCCGAATTCCGGATCACTCAGTAGTCGATTCCGGGCTGAGGTTCGATGCCTTTCCGGTAAGCGTGTTTCACCTCCGTGACATCACTGACCGTATCGGCCTGTTTTACCACTTCGGGATGGGCGTCACGACCGGTCAGGACGAGATGTAATTCGGGCGGTCGTTTCTCGAGGATCTCCAAAACCTGGTACAAATCCACAAACCGAAGATGGAGAGCGTTGTTGATTTCGTCCAGAATCAGCATGTCGTATTCACCGGAGGCCATTCTCTGCTGAACAAGCCGCAACGCTTCCTGAGCATTTTCTCGATGCTCCTCATAGGGATAGGGGTTTCCCTGAATGCCGCAGAATCCTTTGCCCGTAGAGACAAGCTCCACGGAGCACATCATCCTGCCTATGCCTTTCCATTCACCGGCAAACATATCGCCCTTCATAAATTGAATGACGCCCACCCTCATGTTATGGCCGCACGCCCGCACGGCAAGGCCCAGAGCGGTGGTGGTCTTGCCCTTACCGTATCCCGTGATCACCATCACCAGGCCCTGTTTCTTCTTGGGTTGTAGATAGGTCACCTCCATAGGGTTCTCCTCACGACACATTCGATGTTCCTCGCGCGCCTACGATTCGGGTCGTTCCGGCCCTTCACAAGATACACTCCTATTAACCAAAATATATGCCGAAATCGGCCGGTTTCAAGAGCCGTTATCGAGGAACGGAAGCGTGCTTCTCAAAGGAAGTTGCACCTCCGTAATGAGTCGTGGATGAAAAGGAACGGGACCGGATCAAGGCGGCACTTCGGACAAACGTGGTTCCCGAAGAAATCGGCTGGGCTCTCAGGACTCGGATCGTGCCAGAATCTCTCGGAAGATAATGAGCTTCTGAATATCCTGCGTGCCTTCCCCAAGGGAAGAAGCCCACGCGTCCATGGGGTATTTGTGGATGGGGTGCTCGAATACGACGGACGCGGCTCCGAAAAGGTCCGCCGCCCACACGCTCACTTTTCGTGAGATCTCCACGGCAAGATACTTAGCCATGGACGATTCCATGCGGAAGGGTTTTCCCAGGTCCTTTCTCCTGCACGCGTGCCATACCATGAGACGGGCCGCTTCTATTCCCGCGTAGAGATCCGCCGCCTCGAAACCCTTGGATTGAAAATCGAGGATGCGCTTCCCGAAGACTTTGCGTCTCCCGGCATGGTACAGGGCCGACTCGAAAGCCCCCGCGGCGGCGCCCACGGTGAGTGCGGCCAACGGAATGCGGCTGCAGGTAAAGGTCTGTAACACTTGCGGTAATCCGTTTCCGCGGATGCCGAGCAGACTTTCCCCCGGTACGCGCACATCGTCGAACTGGATCCGCGTCAAATCGGAAGGGATCCAAACCTGCTTGTTCAAGCGCCTTCTGGAAATCCCTTGGTGGGCAAGATCCACCAGGAACATGCTGATTCGGTGGTTCTTCCGTTCCCCAGGATCCGAAACCGCCGTTACGATGACCAGATCACTGATGGACCCGTTCGTCACATACGCCTTGGAGCCGTTCAGAATCCAGCCGCCGCCTGCGGGGGAGGCCGTCATGGAGATTGCGGCGGCGTCGCTTCCGGCGTTGATTTCACTGTTGCCCAGGCAGATGAGCGTTCGTCCCAACGCTGCAGAATTCAACGTTTCCTGTTTGTGATGCTCGGACCCGAACATCCGGATGGGATACATGCCCAAAGAAACCTGTACCAGGACCGCAACCCCAATTCCAGGAGCTACCCGTCCCAATGTCTCGAACTGGACCGCCGGCTTCAAGGCGCCCGTTTCGGCCCAGCGGCCCTGGGTCACATCGTATCCCAGCCACCCTTCCTTCCCGAGTTCCTGAAACAACCTCCGGGGAATGACGGATTCCCGATACCAGCGGCTCAGATTCGGGGTCACGTTCGTTTCTATGAACGCTTTCATCCTTTCCCAATCAGCATTGGATTCATCCGGAACACGAAACAACATAAGCCGGGTCTCCTCTTGCTGGCTCCCGTTTCCGGGCCTGATCCCGGAAGGCGAAAAGACCATCCTGCGCCCTACCCGCCCCTCTGATCCCGAGTACATTCAATACATAATCACTTCCCGCGTTTTAACGCAAGTCCGGTTTCCGTAACCGTTTGCTAAGCGAATTCTCATCATTGCGATCCATACTAGTTGAAATCGTCCCACTTGCTTTGCCCACCCTCATACCCTATGCTGTTTTTATATTTGTCCGGACCCACGGCACTCATGTCTGGATCCGGGTGCACGGCACACAGACGGATCCGGACAGGCAGGGGTGAACACGCGCCGGCGGGGCGTTTTCCCAGTGCGGTTTCTTCGCGGGCGCCGGGTATCGCATCACTCTTGGCAGACTGCCGACAAATCCGTTGTTTAATGAAGATTCATGGATGCACTCGTCCGGCTTTGAACGGAGCAGGCATTTCCTATCAGGCTGGGAAAACAACATTGCGGGCAGGCTGGTGAAAAACGATGAGATGCAAGGCGCGCGAAACCTGAGGAATGAGGCGTACCTGCAGTACGCCGCAATGACGAAGGATGAAACGCAACACAACAGATCGCGTCTTTCACCAGCCTGCAGGATGAACTCAGAGGATCCGAATCAACGAAGGAGGGAAGGCACATGCCCAGGACGCGCATAGATCTCCCGTATCACGTGGAACGGCTGTCCATTCTCGATGAGACCGGTAAGGTGGACACTGAGCTGGCTCCGGAGCTTCCCGACGAAATGCTCTTGAAAATACACCGGTACATGCTTTTGACCCGACGGTTCGATGAACGCCTGCTGGCCCTGCAGCGCCAAGGACGGATCGGCACGTTTGCGCCCGTTACGGGACAAGAGGCGGCCCAGTTGGGGACCGTGGCTCCGTTGCGTGCATCTGACTGGATGGCGCCCGCCTTCCGCGAAGCCGCCGCCGAACTGTGGCGGGGAAGAAGTCTGGAGAGCTTCATCCTGTACTACGGCGGCTTTGATGAGGGAGGCAAAATAGAAGAAAGTCGCAACGACCTCCCCATTTCCGTGCCGGTGGGATCTCAAACCCTTCATGCGGTGGGGATCTCCTATGGAATCAAGTACCGCGGTAAAGACGATGTGGTGGTCACCTTCTTCGGAGACGGCGCCACATCGGAAGGCGACTTCCACGAAGCCATGAACTTCGCGGGCGTGTACCAAACGCCTACAATATTCGTGTGCCAGAACAACCAATGGGCCATCTCCGTTCCGCGTTCCAGGCAAAGCCGCTCTCAAACTTTGGCCCAAAAGGCCCTGGCCTATGGATTTCCCGGAATCCAGGTGGACGGAAACGACGTCCTGGCGGTGTATGCAGCCGCAAGCGAGGCCATCGAACGAGCCAGAAAGGGGCAGGGCCCCACCATGATCGAATGCGAGACCTACCGAATGCTCATGCACACTACGGCGGACGACCCCAAGAGATACCGGTTGGAAGAAGACGTAGAACCCTGGAAGGCCCGTGACCCGATCTTGCGTTTCCAGAAATATCTTGCCTCCCGCGGACTCCTCACCGAGGAAGAAGTCCAGGGTCTGGAGGAAGAAATCAAGACGGAAATCCGGGATGCCGTGAGCCGCGCCGAAGCGCTGATGGAAACTTTGGGAGACCCCTTGGACATGTTCGAGCATACCTTGGAGGAAATGCCCGATACCCTGAAGGAACAGCGGGAAGAGCTGATTCAGGAACTGGAGGCCGTTGGGAAGGAGGCAAGTCATGGCTAAGATGACCATGGTCCAGTCCATAAACCTGGCCTTGAAACAGGAGATGGAAAGGGACGATCGCGTAATCGTGCTCGGGGAAGACGTGGGGAAAGACGGCGGTGTATTCCGTCTCACCGAAGGCTTGTTCGATCTCTTTGGCGGAGAGCGGGTCGTGGATACCCCGCTCGCGGAATCGGGCATTGTGGGAATGTCCATCGGCATGGCGCTGTATGGTCTCCGTCCGGTCTGCGAAATACAATTCTCGGGCTTTACCTACCAGGCCTTTCATCAGCTGGAAAGTCACGCGGCGCGGCTCAGGCGCCGTTCCCGCGGCAGGTTCTCGGTACCGATGGTCATGCGCGCTCCTTACGGGGCCGGTGTGCGAGCCCTGGAACATCATTCCGAAAGTCGTGAAGCGTATTGGGCTCATACGCCGGGACTGAAGATGGTCATCCCATCCGGCCCCCGAATAGCCCGAGCACTGCTGGTAAGCGCCATACGGGATCCGGACCCTGTGGTGTTCTATGAACCCAAGGCCCTGTACCGGGCGTTCCGAGAAGAAGTTCCCGAAGAGGAAGAAACATTTCCCCTGGGTAAGTCCCGCATGGTACGGGAAGGCGCCGACCTCACCATGATCTCTTTCGGAGCCATGCTGCCTCCCACATTGGAGGCGGCGGAACAGCTCAAGACACAAGACGGCGTGAATGCCGAGGTGATCGACCTGTTGAGCATCTCGCCGCTGGACGATGCCCTCTTCACGGAGTCTGTTCGAAAGACCGGTCGAGCAGTCATCGTTCATGAAGCCCCTCGCAGTTTTGGCGCCGGCGCTGAAATCCTCTCCCGCATATTGGAGAAATCTTTTTTCTATCTGGAAGCTCCCGTGGCCCGGGTGACGGGTTTTGACGTGGTGGTTCCGTTGTTCGCCCGAGAAAAGGCGTATCTGCCCGATGTCCCGCGTATCCTACGTGCGGCTCGAGGGATTCTGAAAACCTGAAAAGGGAGGCGCCACATGTCCAGAGCATTCAAGTTGCCCGATCTCGGAGAAGGGATTCATGAGGGTGAGATCATATCCGTACTTGTCCGTGAAGGAGATCGTGTCCGGGAGGAACAACCAATTATCGAGGTCGAAACGGACAAGGCCGCGGTGGAAATCCCCTCCCCCTATTCCGGTGTTGTGGAAAGCATTCTGGTCAAGTCCGGAGATATCGTAAAGGTGGGGGATGACCTCATGGTCTTTTCCGACTTAAGCGCGTCCGCGGAGACGCCCCGGAGACCGGGTGAGGAACCGACCCCGCCTTCTCCAAGACACGAGGAACCCCGGAGCGAGGTCTCCTTGAAAGAAACCGCCGGAGCGGAGAAATCCGATACTTCCATAGAACGTGAAGGCGCCGCAGTGGAAGGACCGGTACCTGCATCTCCCGCGACGCGCCGGCTGGCAAGAGAACTCGGAGTGGACATCCGCCGGGTTTCGGGAAGCGGTCCCGCCGGTCTGGTGACGGCGGAAGACGTGAGAGGTTTCGCGGAAAAGAAGGAACAGCCCGCAGAGGCGGCGCCTTCGGAAAAGGCGCCATCCCGGCCCTTCAAGGAAGCGGCTGAGCCCGCAGCACCCGTTCTGGAATCCGGCAAGTGGGGACCGGTGGAAAGAACGCCTCTCAGATCGATCCGCCGGGCCACCGCGAAACAGATGGCCCTTTCATGGTCCAAGATACCCCATGTCAGCAGTCAGGATGTGGCCGACATCACACGCTTGGATCGGCTTCGCAGGCAACACAAAGACGAACTCGAACGTCTGGGAGGGGCTCTGACCCTGACGGTGTTCGCACTCAAAGCAGCGACGGCGGCGCTCAAGAAGCATCCCCGCTTCAATGCGTCCCTGGACGAGGAAGCTCAACAGATCGTGCTGAAACGCTATTATCATCTCGGGGTCGCCGTGGATACGCCGGATGGCCTGCTCGTCCCCGTTGTCCGGGATGTGGATCGCAAGAGCATCGCAGAGTTGGCCGTGGAACTTCAGGGCTTGACGGAGCGTGCACGCAACCGAAAACTGGCGCTGGAAGAGATGCAGGGCGGAACGTTCACCATCACCAATATCGGTCCCTTGGGGGCCACCGGGTTCGCTCCGATCATCAACTACCCGGAAGCGGCCATACTGGGGCTGGCCAAGGCCCGGTGGCAACCCATGGTCATTGGAGACGGCGACGACTACACCATCGAGCCGAGGCTCATGCTTCCCGTCATGCTTTCCTTCGACCATAGGATGCTTGACGGCGCGGATGCGCAACGGTTTATCATCGAAATCATTCGGGCCTTTGAGGATCCGGAGGAAATGCTCCTGATGATCTGACGGGCCGTTGAAAAACGCGATCTGCTTCGTGGGGCTTCATCCTTCGTCATTGCGGCGTACTGAATGTACGCCTCACTTCCCAGGATTCGCCCGCCTTACATCTCATCGTTTTGCAGCGGCCTGTCCGCAATAGTGTGTATCAGCGGGCTGCTGAGAGGAGGCGACACATGGTCATGGGTGAACTGACACAAGAAACCGAACTCCTCATCGTCGGCGGGGGGCCGGGAGGGTATGCCGCCGCGTTCAGGGCGGCGGACTTGGGAATGGATGTAACGGTCGTTTCCCAGGATCCGAAACCCGGCGGCGTTTGTCTGCATACCGGGTGTATTCCTTCCAAGACATTGTTGTACCTTGCAGAGCTTATCATGGACGCCCGGCGGGCGGCGGATATGGGGGTCATTTTCGGTCCTCCCCGCATCGATATCGATGGGGTTCGAGCGTTCAAAAACAGTGTTACCGAGAAGCTGGCCGGAGGATTGGTCAACCTCTTCAATCGTCGGGGCGTTCAGTGGATTCAGGCGAGGGCCGAATTCGAGGACTCGGGCCGGGTACGACTCCACGGAGGCGACATCAGCCGTTTCAAGTTCAAGCACGCCATCGTGGCCAGCGGTTCCCATACGGTTTCTCCGAAGAACATCCGCCTGGAGCCTCGAGGGAGGGTCATGGACTCCACCGGCGCTTTGGAGCTTCCGGATATTCCGGAGAGTCTCCTCGTGGTGGGCGGAGGCTATGTGGCTCTGGAACTCGGGTCGGTATACGCTGCTCTGGGAAGCCGCGTAACGCTCATCGTTCACCGGGACCGTTTGATACGGGGGGCGGATCCGGACTTGGTGGAACCCTTGAAACGCAAGCTGCTCGAAGTCTTCGAAGCCGTCCATTTCAATACCGAATTGGAGGCGCTTCAGGAGGAGAAGGATTGGGTCCAGGTGACGTTCAAAGGGAATGCGCCGGAACCGCGTGCACGATTTGATCGCCTGCTGATTGCCGTGGGGCGGCGACCCAACACCGACGGCCTGGGGTTGGAAAGGACCCAAGTGACGCTTACGGAACACGGTTTTATCCAGGCGGACGACCGGCAACGAACCAGCGATCCTCGGATTTATGCGGTGGGCGATGTGGTGGGAGGGACCATGCTCGCCCATAAGGCTATGCGCGAGGGGAAAGTGGCCGCGGAAGTCATCGCGGGGCTGCCCTCCGCGTTCGACGCCAAAGCCATTCCTGCGGTGGTCTATACGGATCCGCAAATCGCCTGGTGCGGCCTCACCGAGGAGGAGGCCGAACGCCAAAAGAGACCGATTCGAGTGGCGCGCTTTCCCTGGAAGGTTTCGGGACGGGCCTTGTCTATGGGAACTCCTCAGGGATTCACGAAGATGATCGTGGATCCGGATACCCAGAGAATACTGGGCCTTGGAATCGTGGGACGCGGAGCCGAGGGACTCATCGCGGAAGGCGTCCTCGCGGTGGAGATGGGGGCGCTGGCCGAGGACGTAGCCTTGAGCATTCATGCCCATCCCACCCTTTCGGAGACGGAAGGAGAGGCGGCTGAAGTCTTCCTGGGAACCGCTACACATATACTCCCTTCCAGGAAGAAGTCCCGATAACTTGTCCAACGCCTTTTTTTCAAAATGGAAAACCGGCTATGGCAAGCGTTTCCAGGCGTGTTTCGCGGGCGGGATTCTTCAGGCCCTGCTGGAGTTCGCCCGGGTGTATCCGGATCCCGGCCCCGGGACTCGATATTGCTCGAAGCGCCTTGCGCGGACGCCCGGCTTGAGTCGAACCTCGGAACTTCCTCTGTTGCATTCGACCTTCGAACCGTGCAATAAGAACTCGACCCCTTTCGGAGAACTTGAGCGTCCAAACTCGGGTTTCCCATCGTCTCGCAGCTCGAGGTTCCTGTGGAAGATACGGCGCCCGCTTCCAGAGAAGCGGCTCCAAAGAAAAAGACCAAGCGGTTTCTGATCCAGCCCATGATGGTCCATGTATGCTACGGGTTGATTCCCTGCCTGCTGGCATCCATCTATCTTTTCGGCCTCCGGGCTTTGATCCTTGCCCTTTGGGTTGCCCTGCTGGCTTTCCTTACGGAAGGCGCTTTCACCTTCCGGCAGGGAAAACCCGTCACCTCGGCGGTGCTGGTTACCAGCTTGATCTTCACCCTGAGCCTCCCGCCGACGACCCCGTTCTGGATCGCTTCCGTGGGTATCGTGTTTGCCGTGGTCTTCGGAAAAATGGTTTTCGGGGGATTCGGATTCAACCCGTTCAATCCCGCCATGGCGGGACGCTGTTTCATTTACATCGCGTTCCCCATTTCCATGACTCACATCTGGGCCGAACCCTTCTCAGGTGGTTACGGGGGCTTTTTTCAATGGGCTCCTCCGGTGGACGCCCTTACCGAGGCCACTCCCCTAAAACTGTATACCTTGGGCGAAACGGTCCCCTGGGAACGGTTGTTTCTGGGAAATATCTCGGGATCATTGGGGGAGACCGCGGCCTGGCTGATCCTTCTTGGCGGGGTCTACATCATCGTGAAGAAATCCGCCCCCTGGAGGCTCGCGGTTTCCTGCCTGCTGGGAGGCTTCGGAACGGCGACGTTGCTGTGGTTTCTGGGCGGGTTCTCCGTTCCGGACCCCATCGCTTCCCTGCTCTCCGCTTCCTTTCTGTTCGGGACCTTCTTTGTGGTGACGGAACCCGTCAGCGGACCCAAAACCTTTCCGGCCCAATGGATCTACGGATTCATGGTGGGCGGCTTGGCCATGCTGCTTCGAAAATACTCGAGTTTCGCGGAAGGCTTCATGTTCTCCATACTGTTCATGAACATCTTTGCCTCCATCATGGATATGGGTATCAAGGAATGGAAAGGAAAAGCTCGAACCGAATGATCGGAAAGCGCGCCTTTTCCGTGGCGTACATGCTCCTGCTGACCCTGGGGTTCACCTCGGCCGTGACCCTGGTGTATGGTGTGAACGAGGAGCGCATTGAACGAAACGCCCGGCTCAAGCTCCAGAAAATCGTCCTGGACGTGCTGAATGTACCAGTTCCTTTCCCCAGCCAACCTTTGAATGTCGTCGAAGTCTTCGAAGACCGGGTTCGAATTCACATTCTTAATGGTCAACCGATCTACATGGCCTTGTCCGAAGATCGGCGGGATATCCAAGGATATGCGTTCCGCATGTCGGGGGCGGGTGTCTGGGGTCCCATCCACGGAATGATGGCGGTCAGCCGTGATCTGGACCGGGTTTTGGGTGTTGCTTTTTTGGATCACTCGGAAACCCCGGGGCTGGGAGGCCGGATCTCCGAGGAGGGATTCCGCAATCAATTCAAAGGACAGCCTCTTCCACCCGAACGGATCAAGGACGCCACGTATTTTCGGGTACAACCCCAAGCGACCGTCCGAAGCCCCAACGAGATCGACGCCATCACGGGGGCCACGGGGACCAGCAATGCCGTGGAACGGATGGTGAACGGCGCCCTGAATCGGTATTTGCCGTTTCTGGCCAAGCTGCGCCTGGAACAGGAGGAACTCACCCCCTAATCGGGTGAAGGAAACGCTCATGGCCGGGAAGGGAGCACGAAAGCTGTTCATCAAGGGCCTCTGGGAAGACAACCCGGTGTTCCGACAGATTCTGGGCATCTGTTCGGCCTTGGCCGTGACCAATCTCCTGGAAAATACGCTCATTATGGGGCTGAGCCTCATCTTCGTCACCTCTCTGTCCAATGTCACGGTATCCATCCTGCGCCAAGTGACTCCGTCCCGCATTCGCATGATGGTTCAAACCCTCATCATCGCATCCTACGTGATCATCGTGGACATCCTGCTGAAAGCCTACTTGCCGGACATCAGCGAGGCCCTGGGACCCTATGTGGGATTGATCATCACGAACTGCATCATTATGGGCCGATGTGAGGCTTTCGCCCGGAGTAACCCCGTATGGCCTTCCTTCCTGGACGGACTCGCCTCCGGACTGGGCTATGCCCTGGTGCTGTTGACCGTGGCCTTCTTCAGGGAATTGCTGGGGTTCGGAAGCGTATTCAACATTCCCGTCTTACCCGCGGAATGGACTCGTTGGACCATCATGGTGATGCCTCCCGGCGCCTTTTTCATGCTGGGCATCGTGATCTGGCTCGTACGCTCCCTCGGTCCCAAACCAGCCCCAAAAGCCGACGCCCGCGGATAGAGGATTGTGATGGACCTGGGAATCAGCGCATTCGTGATCTTCTTCGCAGCCATCTTTACGAACAATATTCTGCTGACCAACTTCCTGGGAATGTGCTCTTTTTTGGCCATATCCAGGGAAGTCCGATCGTCCATCGGGTTGGGCCTGGCGGTGGTCTTCGTAATGACCTGGACATCCGCCATTAATTACATCGTGTACTACTACATTCTGGAACCCTTCAACCTGGTGCACTTCCGCTTCATCGTGTTCATCATCGTCATCGCGGCATTCGTCCAATTGGTGGAAATGATCATAGAGCGCTATTCGCCGGTTCTGTATGTCATCTTGGGGGTATTCCTCCCGTTGATTACGGTCAATTGCGCCATCCTGGGCGTGTGCCTGTTCATGATCATTCGAGAATACACCTTCCTTCAGAGTGTCGCATACGGTGCGGGCGGAGGGATCGGTTGGATGCTGGCCATTGTAGCCATGGGAGGCATACGACAGCGACTCGCCAAGGCTCCCATCCCCAAACCCCTCGAAGGTCCCGGGATTACGTTGATCATTGCAGGCCTTATGGCTCTCGCATTTATCGGCTTCGGCGGCATGATACAGATCCAGTAGGGAATCCCGCATGCTTCAAACCATTCTCGGACTCTTGACACTGAGCGGTTTCGCGGGTTTTCTGGCCCTTTGCCTCGAAGTTGCGGACTTGTATTTCGCAAACTACGGGGAGTGCGCCATCCGGATTAACGACGGCGAACGGGAGTACACGGTTCAGGGAGGAGGTCATCTCCTGGGAGCCTTGGGGGACCAAGGCATATTCGTACCCTCGGCCTGCGGGGGGCGCGGCAGTTGCGGCTTGTGCAAACTCCAGGTTCTGGAAGGCGCCGGCCCCCTGCTCCCTACGGAAACTCCCTACCTCAGCCCCGAAGAAAGGCGGAATCACGTTAGGCTTTCGTGCCAGGTGAAAGTCCGCAACAACTTGAGCATTGAGATTCCGCCCGAACTCTTCCTGATCAAGGAATACTCGGCCCGCGTGGAACGCATCCGGGATTTGACGGAGGATATCAAGGAAATCCGGCTGAGTCTTCTGGAGCCCGATACCATGGAGTTCAAAGCGGGACAATACATCCAGTTCGAGATTCCGGAGTATGCCGGCGCCGACGAACCGGTGTACCGGGCCTACTCGCTGGCATCCGGACCCGGGGACCCTCGCCGCCTGACTCTTGTAGTGACCCGGGTTCCCGATGGGGTGGCCAGCACGTACATCCATACGGAACTCCGAGAAGGAAACGAAGTCCGTGTAAACGGACCCTATGGCGAGTTCTACCTAAGGGAATCCGCTCGGGACATCCTCATGGTGGCCACGGGTTCGGGTTTGGCGCCCATCATGTCGCTACTGCACCAAATGGCGGATCAGCAGATGCAAAGAAAAGCCACGGTGGTTTTCGGAGCCCGCCAGAGGAAAGATCTCTTCTACCTGGAGGAACTGGAGGGGTTCAAGGAACGGATACCCTCCCTGGAAGTGATCTTCACCCTGTCCAGGCCTTCCGAAGAGGATCGGTGGCAAGGCGAGCGGGGACGCGTTACGGAGGTCATCCCCAAGATCGTGCATCCCCGTGACGAAGTGGAGGCCTACATCTGCGGCAATCCCGCCATGGTGGAATCTTCCGAGGAACTCCTCGTCCGGCTGGGAGTTCCCCGGGAGCGTATTTACTACGACAAATTTGCGTAGCAGGCCGGTGAAGAACGTGATCTGCTTTCACGTCTCATCGTTCTTGACCAGCCTGGTAAACACGAGAGGGGACGTTATGGGCCGATCCCCGGTCATCCAAAGTCCTCACCTGGATCGGGTGGAACAAAACCTTCGCTCGCGCCCGGGTCACGCGCACGATTTCCTGGGAGAAGATCGCCGCAGGCTCATTGAGATTCTGACGGACGACTTGGGTACGGTCCACGCGCTGGGGCTTACCCACGAAGCCGTCGCGGACCGCCTGGAACGCATCACGGATGCGGCGCGAAAAGGTCTCGGGGATCCCATTTTGCTGGAAGGCCGATTTCGGACGGAAGTTCAGGAAGCCCGGGGGAAACTGCCTTGTCCCTGGGGACACCCCGGTTTGTATCGAAAGAGCCTGGTGTCGCTCTTTCGCGTGGACACCGGGGAAAGCCTTCAATGGACGGACCTCTCCATCCACCTCGTCCGCGCCCACGGTTTCTATCAGGGCAAAGGGAGCGCATATCGCCTCGAACCCGCCGACCTCAAACGCATCCTGGAGCTGTAAATGAACGAACCGAGACCCACTTATCAGGACATCCTGAATGCACACGAACGCCTGAAAGACGTGGTCCCCCCTTCCCCTCTCATTCATTCCTCGTATTTCAGCGGAGTGCTTGGATCCGAGGTCTTTTTCAAGCTGGAGAACCTGCAGGACACGGGCTCGTTCAAGATACGGGGAGCGTACAACCACCTCGTTCAACTGGGGGAAGATGAGAGAAATTCAGGTGTGATAGCGGCCAGCGCCGGCAATCACGCCCAGGGAGTGGCGTGGGCCGCCGCCCGACTGGGTATCCGGGCCACCATCGTCATGCCCGAGGACGCGTCCATACGCAAACTCATGGCGGTGCAGGAATACGGCACGGAGATCGTGCTTCATGGAAAAAGCTATGATGACGCCCGGGAATTCGCGACAAAACTCTCGGGTGAGACCGGGAAACCCCAGGTTCCCGCGTTTGAGGATGCCCGGGTGATCGCCGGACAGGGCGCCATAGGGTTGGAGTTGGCGGGAATACTGGAAGGAGACGTATCGGTGATCATCCCCGTGGGAGGCGGGGGACTCGCCGCCGGAATCGCCGTTGCTGCCAAGGCGTTGCATCCAAAAACCCACATCATCGGCGTCCAGACGGAACATTGCCCCTCCATGATTCGATCCCTGGAAGCGGGTGAACCCGAGACCGTAGACGCTCGATTGACACTCGCCGACGGCATCGCCGTGCGAAGACCGGGGGATCTGACGTTCGCCATGGTTCGGGATGAAGTGGACGAAATGGTGGCCGTGGACGAGGAAGGGATCGCGGGCGCCATCCTGGCGTTACTCGAACGGGGCGGCCTCGTGGCGGAAGGGGCGGGGGCCGCACCCCTGGCCGCCCTTCTCGAAAAACGAGTGGCCCGCATTCCGCGGCGCGTCGTGTGTATTCTAAGCGGCGGCAATATCGAGATCGCCACCATCGACCGGATACTTCAACGGGGAGCCCTTCGCATGGGAAGACTCCTGCGTGTTCAGGTGAACCTGCTGGACGCCCCGGGCTCCTTATGGAAACTCAGCGGCATCGTAGCCTACCACAGGGCCAACATTCTGCATATCCGCCACGACCGATTGTCCCTGCAACACCCCATCCAGGTTTCCCGAGTGGAACTGGACCTGGAAACCCGGGGACAGGATCACGCGCGTGAAATCCTCGATGCACTCACCCAGGCGGGTTACGATAGTTCCCGGGTCTTCTGACGAGATCCGCCTTTTTCCCAAGGGGCTTCACGGGCCGCACCGGCCATGAAGCCCCATACCTGTTCGGACGCGCGGCAACAGTGATAAAAACCGTACTACGGGCAGGCCTGTTACCGGAATCCATTTCCGATGCCTACCCGCCCCGAAGAAACTTCCGATCAACGCGCCAACACCGGCATCCCCATCAGAGGCCAGATGACCGCTGCGGCCAGGGCCACCAGGACCATCAGCAGGATACTGGCCGGAATCCCGGCCTTGAGAAACTCCCCGCTGGTAAACTGCCTGGAGTTGTAGGCAATGGCGTTGGGCGCGGCGCCCACCAACAACAGGAACGGCATTCCCGCCACCACTAAAGACGCGAAAAGCACCACTTCGGCGGCCACTCCCAGGTATGGCGCTATGACCAGGGCCACCGGCAGAGATATGGCGATGGCCGCCACGTTCATGATGAAGTTCGTCATGATCATTACGAAGAAGGCGATGCTCATCACGAAGACGAACCAATTGGCCTTCTGAAACATGACGAGCCAGTTGACGGCCAGCCACTTGGCGGCCCCCGTCTCCCAGAGACAGAACCCGATGCTCATGGCCCCGGAAAACAACAGGATGATGTTCCAGGGGATCTCTTCCAGATCATTCAGGTCCAGAATGCCGAAAAGAAAGAACAGGATGGTGGACGTCAAAATGACGGCCGTCTTGTCCAGGGACTGCATGGCCGGCACGAAGGAAAGCAGAGACATGGTAAGGATCATCAGAAACACGATGACCGCGGACAGGATTTCCTTTCCCGTAATGGGACCGAGTTGGGAACCCAGTTCGGCCGCCCGTTCCCGCAGGCCCGGGATGGTCTTCTTCTCGGGCTTGTAGTAGAGCATGAAGAATCCCCACAACACGAGCACCATGAGCCATCCCACGGGGAACATATAGTAGCTCAGTTCGAAGAACGTAACGGTTTTGTTAACGACATCCCGGTAAAAGCCGATGGCCACAACCCCTCGAGCGGCGCCCAAAAGGGTAATGATACTGCCGGCGCCGGCCACGTAGGCCATCCCCATGAACAGGCCCTTGCCGAACTTGGTGGGTTTATCCCCTTCCCCGTAAAGGGAATAGACCGTAATCAGCAAAGGGAACATGGTGGCGGCCACCGCCGTGTGCGCCATGATGTGGGTGAGGGCCGCGGTTACCACGAAGCAGCCCAGGTAGATCATACTGGTCCGTTCCCCCACGATCCGGAGCATCTTGTAGGCCAGCCGTTTGGTAAGACCCGTCTTGGTGAACACCATACCCACCACCACGGAAGCGAAAATAAACAGCACGGAGGGGTCCATGAAATCCTTGAAGGCGGTTTTGGCGGGACGGATGAAAAAAAGCGCCTGCAGGACGCCGATGGTCAGACTGGTCACGCCGATGGGCACCACCTCGAGCACCCACCAGGTCCCCGCCAGCAGGAACACGGCCAGGGCCCCCTTGGCCTCGCGGGACAGCACGAAGCTTTCCCCCATGGGATCCACCGCATCCGGCCACGGAGGCGAATAGTAGACCAGGGAGAACAGTGTGATCCCGATGAGGGCGAATACGAGTCGCTTGATATTGAGCGTCCTTCTTCGTGAAACGGGCGTCGATTCAGCGGTCATGCAACATCTCCTTCCTGAAAGTCCGCCAATGGGTACTTGGGGTTAGGTCGCATTCGGAGAGAAACGTCAGATCCGGCAGGTCTTAACCATCTCGCAGACTTTCTGAAAGACATCCGTCAGGCGAAGCACCCCTACGATTTCACCGTCTCGAACCACCAGCAGGGACTGGTGACGGCCCACGATCAACCGGTGGGTGGCCTGATCCAGAGTGGACTCCGCATCCACACAGTCTTCTTCCTGCGGCGTGTACATGATATCTTTGACCTTGATTTCAACGGCCTTTTTGCAGATATCCTCCAGAGGTCGTTGCCAGAGTTCGACTTTCTCCATCATGGATTTCATATATTCTCTTCCCAGTCCGAACCGGGTAAGGCTGCTCAGATCCACTACTTTTTCGTATTTGGGCTCGAGCCCCTTGAGAAGATCCAGTTGGCTCAGTTTCCCCACAATCTTCTTGTGGTCGTCGTATACGAGCAACGCTCTGTGTTTATACCGTTCTTGATTGAAACGTTTCTGGGCTTGCTCCAGCGCCAGAACCGCTTCGTATACGTTGGCGTCCTGGTGAACCGTGGCATATTCCTCCACGGGAACCATTACTTCCGTCACTTTGATGTTTCTCACGATGCGCCTCCTCGCGGGAAGGTACGTTCAGTTGTCCATGGGCTGCCGGGAGCGACATGCGGGCCGTTTATCCGAAAAGAACCACCTACGTCCAAAAGAACCCGGAAGCCGGGCCGCTCATTGTGAAAAAGCCCACAAGAACGCCCGAAAAAAAAACACACTCCCCCTCCCGGGACCCCGAAGTGCTCCGAACCCACCCTACGATTTCCTGCATGGAAAAACAATACACATTCCGGGCTTGCCTCCGGCATCCCCCCGGACAGAGGACCTGCCTAAAGCGCCGGTAGGTCGTCCCAAGTCCCCGGATCGGCCGCCCGACCGGCTCGATACGGCGCCGGCGCTTGCCTCAGAATCGCCTGCCCCAGCGGTCTCCGTTGCGACGTCCCGCCGAATCCGGCCTATCCGGCCAGTTTTCGGGACTCTACCAAATCCATAAAGACCGCGTCAACAGTTCTTCTTGAGGATGTGCTCCCGCTTTCCGCTTGAAATCCGGGCACGGTTCGCGCACACTGAAAACAAAAGATTCCGGGC
>CAZQXK010000017.1:39259-50909 GCA_964597345.1 uncultured Thermodesulfobacteriota bacterium
TTCCGCTTGAAATCCGGGCACGGTTCGCGCACACTGAAAACAAAAGATTCCGGGCGGCCGGCGGATTTCATCCAATGCAGGGCGCGTGAATCCGGCGCGCACGGTCTATGGACGTTCCACCGGAGGGATTCCCTGTCCGCACCTATGTGTGGGGTTCCGCCGCAGGTCGGGCCCGAGCCCCCCGATCGTGACTTCCATCCGCCTGCCGGCGTCCGCGCCTGCTTTCCCTGGAGGTGTCCTTTGGCAACCCACCGTTCTTCCGCGTCTATCCTGTGTATCCTGATGGGGCTGATGGTTTCCGTAGCCTGGAGCGACTCCGGGGTTCAAGAAACCGTCCTGAAGGCTCTGGATCCTTCCAACCCCTTGGAGCAGCGGGTGCTGGCGATTCAGCAACTGGGCGCCTCCAAAGACGAATCCGCGGTACGCCCCCTGTCCGACCTTTGTTCGAACCCATCGGAACCCCATGCGGTTCGAACCAATGCCGCCCGCGCCCTGGCGCACATCGGAGAACCCCGGGGCGAAATCCTGTCCATCCTGGAACAGGTCTACCGGGAGCCCGATGCTTCCGTCAACCTGCAATACACGGTCCTGGAGTCTCTGGGAAATCTGGAAGCCGCTGAGGCCCTTTCACTCCTTCAGGAAGCCCTCTCCGTCCCCGACGGGACCATGCGCTTCAAAGCGGCCCAGGCTTTAGGAAAGATCGCGACTCCCGAAGCCTTTCAGTACCTGTCCGACAGACTGACTAAGGAATCCGACCGTTACGTGCGGGCCCAGATCGTCCGCGCTCTGGGAAACACGGGAAACGCCGCGGCGGAACCCATTCTGATTCAGGCCCTTACCGCGGATCCGGAACCCTTGGTCCGGTATAATGCGGCCCTGCTTCTCAAGGGTTTCAAGAAGTTGACTCCGGCAGCCCGGGCCGCCCTGGATGCCGCGGCCAAGGATTCTTCTCCCCTGGTGCGCCAGGCCGTCAAGGAGGGAAGCCGATGAGCCGACAATTCCTGTGTCTGATCCTGGCCCTTTGTATGGGGATGGCGGCCTCCGCCCCGGCGCCGGCCCTGGAACGGGGCGCCGTGCTGTATCACTCGGGTCGCGATGGAAAGATGTACGGTAAGGAAGACGCGCTCGAACTCACGTGCTCGGCTTTGCAGCTGGTCTTGGGGGAACTGGGCGCGGGGCATGTGGCCCTCTACGTGGGGGACTATAAGATCATTCACGCCGTACTGGCGGGTATTGAAGAAACCGTTTCCACGGACTTCCTGCCCGTCAAGGACCAGGCCAAGGGCATGGAGTACCTGGGAGCCAAGGTCCCCGTGGATTACCAGGATCCCGGAATATGGCCTGAGGAACGCAAGGATCAATTGGTGCTCATCGCCCGTGAGCAGGTGGGCAAAGGGTATGACATCACCTTTCACCGACAGACGGGTCCGGGCTCGGGCGATTTCACCTGCGTGGGGTTCGCCGAATATGTCTACGAGCAAATGGGATATCCGTTGACCCCCATGGGCTACTACTCCGGCGGTGACGGGGGCAGGACGTATACCCAGTTGTACAATTGCATCTCCACGCTGTGGTTCGACTGGGAGGGGACCAATACACTCGCACTGGAGGTGCGGTTCTCCCGTTTCGAGCATCCGCTGGACTGGTGTTGCGGCCGGGAACAGGACGGGGGCAAACACCTGTTCTTTCCGTACACCCAGTTTATGCAACCCACCACCGTCGAAGTGGAAACGGACATTCCGGTGACCGGCGGCGTCAACACCAAAGGAGGGTGCTTCATCCAGACGCTTCAGTGACGGGTGGACCCAGACCTGCCCCGCTCGCTTTGGACGCCCGGTGGGAGGCGGGCCAAAAAGCACCGGGGAGACCGGTCTTTACCAGGCCGTTCAAAAACGCGATCTGCTGTGTTGCGCTTCATCCTTCGTCATTGCGGCGTACGGATTGTACGCCTCATTCCTCAGGATTCGCGCGCCTTGCATCTCATCGTTTTTGAACAGCCTGTTAGAAATGCTGTTCTTCAACGGGCTGTTACGTTGTTTGCGCCACGCTTATGCGATGCCGCGGGCCTCGCGTGCAAGCACGCGGGATGGAGTTTGCGGAGACCGGATGTGGATCTGCGGGCGCCCCGAATTCTCCACGGTCCGGTATGGAGTTGACGATCCCCTGCCCCGGATGATATGGGAAAGCCCGAACGGGGCCCAAGGTCCCTTTCCGAAGCGCGCCCGTAGCTCAGACGGATAGAGCGTCGGACTTCGAATCCGCAGGTCGCACGTTCGAGTCGTGCCGGGCGCGCCAATAGGATTAGATTGTTAGCCAAGTAAGTCCATCTTGTCTTTTCAAGCTGTCTTCTTTTGTCCCAGATATGTCCCGCTACTTCTTGATACAAGCTGCGTTCTAAGCGTTTCCCCCGGTGCGTCGCCGGTCGCCCCACGGGTTCCCTCCAACGTACCTTACTTTGAACCATGAGCTTTCAACATCCGGACACTTCCTTCATTTCATGCTCTCCTATCCCAATTCGGTGGCCGGAGAACCTGTAGACCAAAGACGTATACATCAAGTAGGATATAGCCTGTGACGAAAAGCAGGATACATGGAATTAGGAAATCCGATCTACCCCATATCCGTTTAGAGCCGTTCGGATTTAATCCAGGGCGTGGCAGTGTCCACAATGCACGCACCATCATGCTCGCCGAACTTCGCCGCCTGTTGGATACGGTACCCGATTCTTCTCCGAGGGAAGCCTACATACAGGCCATCGAAGACAACAACTGCCTCGGAAAGAGATCCTTTCGGACTCGGACGCTTACGAGACGTCATCTGACGAAACTGTACGCCCTGAATCCAAGGACGACACTCTTTCGAGTTCTTCGCTATTTCTGGGAACGCGACCCGGAGGGACGGCCTTTGATCGCCTGCCTGTGCGCTTACGGGAGGGATCCGCTGCTTAGAATTAGCGCCCCGGCCGTGCTAAAGTTGACGGATGGAGAGATCCTTTCCCGCAGGACATTGGAAAAACACCTGGAAAACGCGTTTCCGGCGCGATTCAGCCAAGCCACCTTGACTTCCACGGCCCAGAACCTCGCTTCCACCTGGACCCAAACGGGCCATTTTTCCGGTCGTGTCAGGAAATTCCGATCCAAGGCGAAGGCGACCCCGGGCTCCACTGCATACGCCCTCTTCCTGGGTTTTCTACGTGGCGAGCGGGCTGAATCCCTTTTTCGAACGGATTTTACCAAGCTGCTGGATTGCTCGTTCGATAAGGTCCTTGAACTCGCAGAGACCGCCTCTCGCAGGGGATGGATTGTCCTGAAACGGGTAGGCAACGTCATAGAGGTCCTGTTCCCGTCGTTACTGACACAGCAGGAAATGGAGTGGATTCGTGAACAAAATTAAGCGACTATTGGAATCCTACGCGAAATTCGTCCGCGTGCCCTGGCGGGAAGACGCCGCCGCAGGGCAGCGCGTCATTTTTTGCATATACAACGAGAACGACGAACGGCGGTTGCGCGCGAAAATAGAAGAGTTTGAGATTGCCACCCGCAATGCCGGACATGAGTGGTTTCTGTTCGACCTGACCGACACCTTCGCCGAATGGCTTTCCGCGTTGAGATACGTTGAGAGTTATTTCCGAAAGCCCGATCTTCTCGCAGCACTGCTTCCGAAGTATCAGGACCGCATTGCGGACCGGTTTGAAAGATTCCTTCAGGAAAGAGGCGCCGGCAAAGGCGATGTTGTTGCGCTCAAGGGTGTCGGTTCCCTGTTCGGCCTGCTCAAGGTGAAGTCTGTTGTAGACAAGTTGGCGCCGATGGTCAACGGGCGTCTGCTTGTCTTCTTTCCGGGAACTTTCGAGGACAACAACTATCGGCTGCTGGACGGATACGATGGCTGGAACTACCTGGCCGTTCCGATCACCGCAGATAAGGATATTTGATACAGGAGAGGGCGATGAACAACAGACAGGTCTACATGAAAGACCCTTCAACCTGGAAGCTCGTCAACGAGGGTGTGGCCAACGTCAACGACGAGCGGACCGATCACGCCCTTGCGGTGCTCCGTTATGAACTGGAGACTTTTGTCTGCAGTGGCCAGTACGAAAAAGGCCTGGAGCACATTCTCCAGACGTACCTGAAGAACCTTGGACAGGCGCAGCAGCCGGCCGTGTGGGTAAGCGGGTTTTACGGCTCCGGAAAATCGCATTTGGTCAAGATGCTGCGTGCTCTGTGGCGGGATACGGAGTTCCCCGACGGGGCCACCGCACGGAGCATCGCCAACCTCCCGCCGAGCATTCAGGAACTGCTTCAGGAACTCAGCACCGCAGGGAAGCGGTACGGCAGGCTCCATGCAGCCTCAGGCACCCTCGGAGCAAGCGCGAGCGGAAGCGTCCGGCTGGCGCTCCTGCGCATCCTCTTCAAGTCCGTGGGACTTCCCGAGTTGTATCCCGTGGCCCGCTTCGTTATGTGGCTCCAGCACGAGCACATCTTCGACCCGGTCCGAGAAGAAGTGCAACGGTCCGGCCTCGATTGGGAGGAGGAGTTGGACAACTTCTGGGTCGCCGAAGGGCTTCACGCAGCGCTTGTGAAGGTTAAGCCCAATCTCTTCTCTTCTACGGCCACCTGCGTGGAAACCCTGAACAACCTGTACCCCTACGTAGCAGACATCGGCAGCGACGATATGCTGAAGGCCATGCGCCAGGCGTTGACCCGCAACGGCAAGTTCCCTTTAACCCTCCTCGTTCTGGATGAGGTCCAGCAATATATCGGTGAAGACACCCAGAGGTCCCTGGAGGTGCAGGAAATCGTCGAGTCGTGCTGCAAAAACATCGGCAGCAAACTGCTCTTTATGGGCACGGGCCAGACTGCGGTTACGGGCACCGCCAATCTCAAGAAACTGGAAGGGCGCTTTACGATTCGCGTCGAGCTTTCCGATGCCGACGTAGATGCGGTCATCCGGCGGGTTATTCTCGCCAAGAAGCCGGATGCCATCGGCGAGATCGAAAACGTCATGCAAACCAACCTGGGAGAAATCTCACGGCATCTGGCGGACACCAATATCGGACACCGGCAGGACGACGCCCCCTATTTCGCGCAGGATTACCCGATCCTTCCCGTGCGGCGCCGTTTCTGGGAACATACGCTTCACGTCCTGGATCAGACCGGCACGGAAAGCCAGTTGCGCAATCAACTCAGCATGATCCACAAGGTCATCCAGACGAATCTGGATGATCCCTTGAGATGCGTGATCCCCGCAGACTTCCTGTATTTCGACTCGGCGGACAAGCTGCTTCAGGCGCGCATACTACCCCGCAAGGTTCACGAGAACACGATGAAATGGATCAAGGGATCGCCGGATCAGCAACTTATGGCCCGGGCCTGCGGACTCGTCTTCCTCATCAACAAGCTCGCCGCGAACAATGAAGAGGTGGGCATCCGTGCGACCCATGACACCATAGCGGATCTCATGGTCGAAGACCTCGCTTCAGGGAGCGGTTCGCTCCGCGGCAAGCTCCCCGGACTCCTCGACCCGTGCGAACTCCTCATGAAGATCGGGGACCAGTACCGCATCCAGACCGAAGAAAGCGCCGCCTGGAACGACGAATTTCTGAGCAAGCGCAGTGAGCTTGCCAGCGAGACGCATCGTTTGGAGGCTGAAAGGAATGACCGCATCCGCGGAATGTTCGCCGAACTGCTCAAGAAACTGCCGCTCCATCAGGGCAGCGCCAAAGTCGCCCGTCAGATCGATACGATATTCGACCCCCGGTTGCCCCAGGACAGTGAGAAACGGCTGTGCGTATGGGTGCGGGACGGATGGGCCGTCGACGACAAGTCCGTGCGAGTGGATGCGCTCCAGGCAGGAAATCAGTCGCCGACGATCTTCGTCTTTATCCCGAAGCGCTCGGCGGACGACCTGCGCCGCCACCTGATGGACTATAAAGCGGCAAGGGCCACACTGGATAAGCGCGGCGTGCCGAACGGCCCGGATGGCGTCGAAGCCCGGGCGGCCATCGAAACAACCAAACAAACCGCCGAAAGCAGAATCAAGGAGCTCCTGGCGGAGTGCTTTTCAGGCGCGCGCGTGTTCCAGGGCGGCGGCCACGAAATACAGGGGAGTACGCTCCAGGACATGATTTCGGAAGCAGCCGAAAAAGCGCTTCAGCGCCTTTATCCACACTTCCATCTGGCGGACCAGGTGGGATGGGACAGGGTCTACGCCAAGGCCAGGCAGGGCGCCCCGGATGCGTTGAAGGTCGTCGGATACGACGGCCAACCGGATAAGCACTCCGTATGCAAAGCGATCCTGGGGTTTATCGCGGGTGGGAAAAAGGGCGCCGACATCCGAGCGCACTTCGAGACGTCACCCTACGGATGGCCCCGCGACGCCATGGACGGCGGCCTTCAGGTACTCCTGATCTCGGCGTTGATCCGGGCGCAGGACGACCACGGCCGAACCCTCGATCCCAAGGAACTCGAACGCAAGGCCATCGGTAAGGCCGTTTTCAAGGTCGAGTCCGCCACGGTCTCCACGAGTCAGCGCATTCAGATCAGGAAGCTGCTCCAACGCATGGGTGTGCAGGCCAAATCGGGAGACGAGTCGGCCTCCGTTCCGGAATTTCTGAAACGTCTGAGTGAACTGGTTGACCGTGCCGGAGGGGATCCGCCCCAACCCGAGCAGCCTGATGCGTCCTTCATTGAAGAAATCCGCCTTGCCTCCGGCAACGAACAGCTTCTGGCCGTTTACAACCGATACGATGAGCTGAAGGCAGGCATCGATACCTGGGGAAAGGCGGCCGAACGTATTGAAAACCGCCGGCCGACCTGGGAGAAACTCAAGGACTTGCTCAAGCACGCCGGGGATCTGAAAGAGGCTTTAGAGGCGCGCCTGCAGGCGGAGGCCATCGAGAAACAACGCCTGTTGCTGGCCGAACCCGACCCGGTTCAGCCGCTTCTGAAATCGCTGGAAAGCGCCCTGCGCAGCGAGCTGGCCGGCCGGTATACGCAGTATGCGGACCATCTGAAGGAGCAGGCGTGGGTGCTGGAAAGCGATGCCTCCTGGCAACAACTGGGCGGGGACGAGCGCGATACCATTCGCACGCAGTGCGGCATTGCCGGCCTCGCCAAGCCGGCCCTGGGGACATATCAGGAACTCGTCTCCGCGTTGGAACAGCACCCCCTGACGGCGTGGCGGGATCGCATCGACGCCCTTCCCGGCCGCTTTGACCGCGCCCGGGAACGGGCTTCCCAGTTGCTCGAGCCCGCGACACAGACGGTGGACATCCCGCGCCGGACCCTGAAATCGACCCAGGAGGTGGAATCCTGGATCCAGGAAGTTCAAGATAGTTTGCATAAGGCCGTGGCCAAAGGGCCGGTGGTGATTCGGTGATGCGGGCAGGGACGATAGAGATTCGGGTTCTGGAAAAGACGCTTAGAAACAGGCTCGAACGCACCGTCATGGCGGCGCGGGAGGTGGCCGACGCCGCCGCCCGGATCGCGGTGGAACACCTGGGCGTTGGTGAGCCCAAGCCGTACGCCCATCTCAGTCCCCATGAAAAAGAACTGCGCCGCAAGCTGCGCATCCACGGCCGGCAGCTCGGCGACGCCTTTCTCCCCTCGCCCCTTGGGAGAGGGGCCGGGGGTGAGGGTCGATTCCAGGCGTCGGACCGGCTGGTCGAGGAGATCTCCTACCAGCACTGGCACCGAATGCTCTTCGCCCGTTTTCTGGCCGAGAACGGCCTGCTCCTGTATCCGGACCCCGATGAACCCGTGGCGGTGAGTCTGGAGGAATGCGAGGACCTGGCCGCCGGGGAAGGCGCAAAGAACGGCTGGGAACTGGCGGCCCGCTTTGCCGCGCGAATGCTCCCGCAGATCTTCCGGGCGGATTCTCCGGTGTTTCAACTCACGCTGCCGCCCGAACACCAGCAGAAACTGGAACGGCTCCTGGCGGACCTGCCACAGGAGGTTTTCCACGCATCGGATTCTCTGGGCTGGGTCTACCAGTTCTGGCAGGCCAAGCGGAAGGACGCGGTCAACGCTTCCGAGGTCAAGATCGGCGCACGAGAACTGCCTGCGGTGACCCAGCTATTCACCGAGCCGTACATGGTCGCGTTCCTCTTGGACAACTCGCTCGGGGCCTGGTGGGCGGCGCGGCGACTGACCGAAACCGATTTCAGGAACGCCAGGACCGAAGAAGAGCTGCGCAAGAAGGCATCGCTTCCCGGCGTGCCCCTGGAGTACCTGCGGTTTGTAAAGGGCGATGACGGCAAGTGGACACCGGCTGCGGGAACCTTTGACAGTTGGCCCGATAAGCTCGCGCAACTGAAGAGCCTCGACCCGTGCTGCGGGTCCGGGCATTTCCTGGTCGCGGCATTCCTGATGCTGGTGCCCATGCGCGTGGAACGGGACGGACTTTCCGCCAGTGAGGCGGCGGACGCGGTCTTGCGCGAGAACATCCACGGTCTCGAGATTGACCAGCGCTGCGTCGAACTGGCGGCCTTTGCCCTGGCGCTGGCAGCCTGGAGGTATCCCGAGGCAGGGGGCTATCGGCGGTTGCCGGAGCTGAATGTGGCCTGTTCGGGGTTAGCGGTAAGTGTCGCCAAGGAAGAATGGAAACAGCTCGGTTTGGGCAAACGGAACCTCGCCATTGCTCTGGACTGGATGCACGACACCTTCAAAGATGCCACCCTGCTGGGCAGCTTGCTGAACCCGGCCAAGACCGAAGCGGCCAAGCTGGTGCAGTGGGATGAACTCTCCACGGCGCTAAAGGAGGCGCTACAACAGGAGCAAACCGACGAGCGGCAGGAAGTCGCTGTTGTGGCGCAGGGTCTTGCCAAAGCTGCGACGCTGCTTGGCAGGCAATATCCGTGGGTAATCACCAATGTGCCCTATCTTGCTCGCGGCAAACAAGACCAGCGGCTGCGGGACTTCTGTGAAAAGCACTATCCGGCCGCCAAGAACGACCTGGCCACCGTTTTCCTCGACCGCTGCCTGGAACTCTGCGTGGAAGGAGGCACATCCAGCATTGTCTTGCCGCAGAACTGGCTCTTCCTGACCAGCTACAGGAAGTTTCGGGAAAAGCTGCTTAAGAACTACACTCTGCATTTGATTGGGCGGCTGGGTGAGGGTGGTTTTGATTCATCGGCAGCGGCTGGTGCCTTCGTAGCAATGATCACACTGAGCCGGGGCAATCCCACCGGACAGCACGGCGGATTTTTGGGTGAAACCCAAGACACCAACCTGATTCGCGGCCTCGATGTCTCCGAAGCGCGCAGCGCCGCCGAAAAAGCGGAGAGGTTGCTTGCCGCTGAGATCAAGAGTGTGCAACAGGCCAAGCAGTTGGAGAATCCGGATGCGCGGATCGTGATTGAAGCAGAATATTTTGGGAACCTTCTATCTGTATATGCCGATGGAGTTCATGGATTTGGAAGTAAAGATTCCCCGAGGTTTTTTCGCCAGTTTTGGGAACTCCTTAAGCACAACTATGATTGGCAGCTAATGTCAACCACGTCAGATAGGACATGTTTACTATCTGGAAAGGAGCAGGTGGTTAATTGGCAGATGGGAAAAGGATTGTTAGCTGAACTCGCCAGAAAAGGTCTATCGATACCTGCTGGTGAAATGGCCTGGGGAAAGAAAGGTGTTTTAGTTAGTCAAATGAGAGAGTTAGCGTGTACACTCTATTTTGGAGAGATATTTGACAAGAATGTAGCTGTTGTACTCCCAAAGGCCCGTGCTCATCTCCCCGCCATATGGTGTTACTGCTCCTCCCCCGAATACAACGTCGCTGTGCGGCGGATTGATCAAAAGCTGAATGTCACCAATGCCACTTTGGTCAAAGTCCCCTTCGACCTCGATCACTGGACCAAAGTCGCCGAAGAAAAATACCCCAATAGCCTGCCTAAGCCTTATTCCGACGACCCCACTCAATGGATTTTCCACGGCCACCCCTGCAGCTCGGTGATCTGGGATGAAGACAAGAAGTGGACCGCCCACGGCCCGCTGCGCACCGGCGACACCGTGCTGCAAGTCGCCGTGGCCCGACTGCTCGGCTACCGCTGGCCCGCCGAATTGGATACCGGCATGGAATTGGCCGACGAGCAGCGCGAGTGGGTGAAGCGCTGTGAAGGATTACTGGCCTTTTCCGACAAGGACGGCATTGTCTGTATTCCGCCGGTGCGCGGCGAGGCATCTGCCGCCGACCGCCTGCTGAACCTCCTGGCCGCCGCCTACGGCAAGGACTATAGCCCGAGCGTTCTCAACCGCCTGCTGAAGGAGGTCGGTTTCGAGGACAAGACCCTGGACGCCTGGCTGCGGGACGGCTTCTTCGCCCAACACTGCCGGCTTTTCCACCAGCGCCCCTTCATCTGGCATATCTGGGACGGCCTGAGCGACGGTTTTTCGGTCTTGGCCAACTACCATAAACTCGGCCGAAAAAACCTGGAGACCCTGATCTACACCTACTTGGGCGACTGGATTAAGCGGCAGAAGGACGACATCGCCTCCGGCGTGGACGGCGCACAGGAACGCCTGGCCGCAGGGGAAATTCTGAAGAAACACCTGGAGCTGATCCTCGAAGGCGAAGCCCCCTACGACATCTTCATACGCTGGAAACCGATGGAGAAGCAGCCCATCGGCTGGGACCCGGACCTGAACGACGGCGTGCGTCTGAACATCCGCCCCTTCCTGAGTGTTCCGGACGTGAAGGCCAGAGGCGCGGGTGTTCTGCGCGTCAAACCCAATATCACGTGGAACAAGGACCGGGGCAAGGACGTATTATCTGCGCCCTGGCACCCTCTGTTCAAAGGAGACCGCATCAACGACCACCATTTGAGCCTGGCCGAGAAGCGTGCTGCAAAGGAGGCAACGCAATGATCCAGGACGCAAAGAACAGGCCTATCTCCGAACTATTCGACGTGGAGTCGAAGGTGATCTACTTCGTTCCCAAGTATCAGCGCGAGTACTCGTGGAGCAAGCCTCATTGGGAGGCCTTGTTCGACGACCTTCAGGAGAATGGTCCCGGCTATTTCCTGGGTTCCCTCATTTGCATCAACCAGTCCACCGACGCCTTGGCCCCGCAGGAGCTTGAAATCGTTGACGGCCAGCAGCGGTTGACCACGTTGTCACTGCTGTTTGCCGCGATCTACAACATGCTGAAATTGTGCGAGAACCATCTTGACGAGGACCAGCGTGTGGATCTCGCCAACCTGAAGCGGAAGCTGGTATTGAAAAAGGGTGATGACCAGCTTCGAGTCGTCCCGCAGATACAGAACAACAACCGCAACGACTACCATGCCGTGCTGGCGGAAATCGGGGTCATCAATCCTTGTGATGCGCCTCCGTATGCCGGGAATCGGAAGATATTCCGGTCGTTCCGATACTTCCAAAGTCGTGTCCATGAAATGATCAATGGTCGATCCGACGGGCCGGCCATTATTATGGGACTGCTCGATAAGCTGAACCATGCCTGCCTTGTGAAGATCGAAGTGGCCAATCACGCGGATGCCTATACCTTGTTCGAGTCCTTGAACAACCGAGGTATGCCGTTGACGGCCATCGACCTGATCAAGAACAAACTGCTTGCCGGGTTGGAAACCATGGAGCCCGGCAAGATCGATTACTATTTCGGCCGCTGGAACAAGCTCCTTGGATACCTGGGTGAC
>CAZQXK010000018.1:0-48383 GCA_964597345.1 uncultured Thermodesulfobacteriota bacterium
GCATAACAGGGATCTCCCTCTTCCCGAGCCCGTAGTCGTATCTGCTTGAGAATATCGTAAATGTCCGGGTTTTCCGAAACCTGGATGGCGGCGGCGGCAAACGGTTTTCGAACGCTCTTCCGCAGTTGGGAGAGCCGATCCGCGGAGTCCCGAATGAGCTGTTCCCGACTCAAAAGCCCGGTGGGTATGGTGTGATGGTACAGAAAATCGAATACCCCCACGTTCAACAGAAAGTCGATATCGGACTGCGCGTCCAGGGTGGTTAACACTCGGATGTGGGCCTGGGGATCGAACATGGAGAAGTTCGGGTCCACGGGATTTTGGGCAATGGTGCCCACGGCGTCCGTGAACTCCAAAATGCTTTTCTGGGTCTCGGGACTCAGCGGAGGCAGGGTGAAGCCGCCGGCGCCCAGTGTGTCGCCGCACCACACCGCGTTACCTCCGCCGCCGCATACCACGCCGGCCCGGGTACCGGGAAGACCTTTCAGGCATTTGTAGGCCCATATGAAATCGGTCATTTCCGTGTAGTCGTCCACCAGGACCGCATTGGCCTGGGCGGCCATGCTCGCCCAGAGGGAATAGGTCCCCGCCATGGATCCCGTGTGGCTGGCGGCGGCGCGAGCTCCGGATTCGCTGCGCCCCGCCTTCATGATCATCACGGGTTTCCGCGGGGTGGTGTTGCGCACGAGTTCAAAGAACCGCCGGCCCTGTTCGCCGGTCATACCCTCGACGTATACCCCGATGACGGAGGTCCCCGGGTCCGCACTCAGATATTCGAAAAAGTCGTTGATGCCGAGATCCAGGGAATTTCCCACGCTGACCGCTGCGGAAAAGTAAAGTCCCTGGCTGGTGGCGTTTTCCACGAACAGCGAGGTATGTCCCCCGGACTGGGAAACAAACCCCACGTCCCCGGCGGTTCGGGACTGACCGGGCATATAGGCGATGCCGGACCCGGGGCAGTATACCCCCACACAATTGGGACCGATCAAGCGTATGCGGTTCCGGATCGCCTCCCGAATCCGCTCCTGCAGATGCATGCCCTCGGATGTCTTGGTTTCACCGAAACCCGCGGTGAAAATGTGCGCCACGGGAACACCCTTGTACACGCAATCATCAAGCACCTCCGGCACATGCTCCCGGGGCACGGAAATGATGACGTAATCCACCGGTCCCGGAATGGCGCGTACCGATGGATAGGCCCGATAGCCCAGTATCTCTTCGGCATGGCGGTTCACCGGATACAACGAACCCGGAAAACCCGCGTCCACCAGACCCGGAAAGAACATGTTGATGTTCATGCCCACCTTGGTGGAGGCTCCGACAACGGCGATGGAACGGGGACGAAACAATTTTTCCCAATTCATGGGAAGCGCATCGTGCAGTTTCAACGGTTTCTCCTTGTAGAGCAGGAAGGCGGGGGACACCCAATGAAGTGTTTCTCCAGCCACGTTGCCTTTGATGGATACGGCAGGTATTCAAGGACCCTTCTGGCTCCGGCCCCTTTCCTGAACGGAACGGACTACTCCGGCGATGGAATCGGCGGAAACCGTTTCCGAATGGCGTACCGAAGCTTCCGACTCCATGCGCAAGCCCTGCGAAAGGGTTCCGGCGTATCCCTCGTCGATGAGGTGTTTATACACCCGCAGCACGTTCCCTGAACAGGAAATCATGTCTTGAGCCAGTCTCCGGCATACAGGTATCAACTCGTCGGGCTCGACCACGCGGTTCACCAGTCCCCAGGTCTCCGCCTGCTTTGCATCGATGAAGTTACCGGTGAACGCCAGTTCCTTGGCTCTTCCGATTCCGATCAGTCGAGGCAATTTCTGGCTCAGGCCCCAGCCGGGAACCAGTCCCACCCGTGCGTGAGTATCCGCGAATCGGGCTTCCGTGGAAGCGATCAAGAGGTCGCAGGCCAGGGCCAACTCGAATCCGCCCGTCACCGCCGCCCCGTTAAGCGCCCCGATGATGGGTCGATCGAAGGCTTGCATGGCTCCCACGGGATCCTCGTCCGAAAGAGGACGCAGCGTTCGGGAGGGATCCAATCCTTCCCCGGACAATTCCTTGAGGTCCAGACCCGCGCAAAACGCCCGGCCGGCTCCGGTAAGGATTACCGCGCCGACGTCCAAATCCTGTTGCATCTCCCGAAAGGTCCTTGTAAGCGACGTGCGAAGCTCGCGGGACAGGGCGTTCAGCGCATGAGGCCGGTTCAGAATAATCAGGGCGACGCCCCCTTCCCTTTCCACACGCACTACCGGCTCCACGACGGCGGATCCTCCCAATAATTACAGTGCATACTACGGGACCGTGAAAAACGAAGATTCGAATTCCGGCTTGTCCACGTACCGTTTCATAAAAAACGACGGGTACTGGTCCATGTGTTCAAACGCCGCGGGATCCACCTGGATTCCGGCTTTGTGGAACGCCTTCACGATAGACTTGATGGACGGAGGGCATCCCTTGACGGCGAGCATTTCCTGGATGTCCGGATTGTCCTTGTTCGCCTGGTACATACACTTTCCGATCAGGATGGTCTTCTTCTTCCCGGGGGTCGGCCTCATGATTTTTCCGGTGAGCACCTCCACTTCATCCCACGGCGTCCCGTTCCATGCCCGCACGATGGCCGCCAGAGCCGGACCATTGATTCCGGAGCAATAGGTGCACATGGTCATATCATATTTGCGATAGGAAAGGCCCTGAATTCCCATCTTCTGCAATGGTACCGGCAGAGATTCGTCCTCGGTGTAAGCGAACTCGTTTTCATGATAGGAAGCCACGCTTTCCAGGGGTTCTCCCACCAAGCGGATATCCGAAAGATCCAGGGGGCGCGCCCGGTTCCGCGCCGCATACACCAGGTGAGGCGTCTCCGAGGGATCGTGTCCCAGAACTTTGGCGCCCACCATGTCGGCGGACAAAACGTCCTCGGAAGCCACAAGAACGTTGCTGCGTCGGGCCTTCCCCTCGAACGTGGGGCCCCGCTCGATGGTGTAGATCCCGTCCAGGAGAGTGAACATGGGAGGAAGCGGGTCGGCGAGCCGCGAAACATAGTAATGCAGGTTCTTCTCCGCATCGGCGTTGTGGCATTTCTTACGGGAATCGACATCGATGACTCCCTTGAGATTCTTCAATCCCAGGGAGACCACGGTCACGGCATGGGTCTTGAGCACGGGGAGATTCACTACATAGTCGCTGTGCAGGATGTCCGTATTGAAGTTCAGGGAAATATCACCCAGGTCCACTTTTTCGAAAGGTCTTTCAAACACATTCAGGGTTTTGACTCCGTAACGCTTCTTCAAGGAGTCGTATCCCAGGCCCCGGTATGCATACACCTGCGTCTCCCGGTCCTTGGGATTCATCACCACGGTTCCCTCCCCGATGGTGATATCGTCCACCCCTTGTTCCTTAAGGAGGCGCACCGTGTCCTCCACAACGCGGGAAGTGGTGATGACGCCCCATTTGGGAAAATCCGATTCCTTGGACCAGACCACGATGTTGGGTTTCAAAAACACGCGGCTTCGCGCCGTGATCCCTCGGAAACCACCCGCAAGATCCACCGCCTGCCGGACAGACTCCAAAGGTTGCGAATACTTGACGATGCCCACCGTCGACGTGCTCATAGAAATCTCCCCGTACCATCGATTCGGACCCCACGCCGCCGATTCCGAAAACCGAGCGGCCGGGCCATTCCTTACCTTTTTCCCCGTTCCACCGCGATCTTCTTGAACAACTGTCCCATACCCTCGGGAGGAGTCACGGCCGTTTCCCGGCGATGCAGACTCAAGGCTTCCTCGGAACAGGTGGATACACAGAGGCCGCATCCGATGCATCGATCCCCGTCGACATACGCAACGGATTCCACCATGGTAACCGCCTCCATCTGACAGCGCTCCACGCAGGTTTCACAACCCACGCATCGTTCCGGATCCACTTCCGCCAAGAAGGTGGCCTGGGCCACCAGGGCCGGTTGCTCAAACCGCTTCAACCCGTGCAGATAGTCGCAGCAGCAGGAACAGCAGGCACAGATGGCCACGGGACGCTGCGCATTGGAGGGGCTGAGTACCAACGCCTCCTGATCGCACACGTCCAGCAATCGGAAAGCTTCCTCATGCGTAATGCGCCTTCCCCATCCGTTTTCGATATAAAATTCGGCCCCGGCCCCGAAGGAAAAACACGTCTCCTTGGGCCGGTCGCATGGATGGTCCAGCAGACCCGCTTTGACGCGGCAGATGCAATCCGTTACGGCAATCAAATCCTGTTGCCCAATCAGAGAACGGACTTCTTCGTATTGGAACACCCCGAGTTCAGGCGTGATGCTCTTGCTCACCGGAATCACCCTCAAGAAGGGTGACTTCCCCTCGCCCCCCGCGAGTTCATCGTAGAAGCCCTCTTTCAGGTAGCGAGCTTTTTGTTCGGCGAACCGCCGATCCATTCTCCGGACTTGGTACTCATAGATGCCCACCACGAAGGCCGCCCCGGAGAAAACCGTTTCTCCGTCCTTGGTTCTCCGAAACACGAGGCCTTTGTGGGACATCTCCGTGAGCTTTTCTTTAGCCGTATCCGGATCCATGTTGAGACGGGCCGCGATCTTTTCGGGCGTTTCAGGCCTCACGTCCAACGCACAGGCAATTTCCGCTTCCTCGGGGGTGAACAACTTCTTCAGGATTTCGAGCTGAACCCCCGATTCCGTGGGAGGAAAGCCGATGGGCAATCGATCCAGGTGTTGTTGCAGGCGCTCATATACATCCATTATCCGGACTCCTCTCTCCGCAGGCCGGCAAGCCTGAATTTCAACGATCCGTCAACCATGTCTTGAAGGGACGCGACGGTTGCTTCCGGACGATCCATGCTCTTCCTGCGTTACCCGTCCGCTCTCGGCCGACACAGGGATTCGGATCTCCGCGTGCGGTTCGGTCATGGGATCATTTCCAAAAACGCCTGGATCTGGGTCCGGTTCTTCTCGGATCCCACCCCGAAGTAATCTCCATCCAGAAGAAGCACCGGAACGTCCATTTCGCTTTGGATTTTTTCTTTGAGGTACGGGAATTCACTGGCCCGGCATTCGCATTGAAGCAGGATGTAAAAGATCACTCCTTGAATACGGTAGTCCGCCATGGTTTTCCGAATATGCTGGTATCGCATGTCCTGAAAGGGATCCGAAGTGGTGGACCGGGCACAGGGAACGGACAGGGAATGCCGGGCCACGGCTTCCATGGGAGGCCGATCCATGGCATATTCACTCCAGTAGAAGCTGGAATGGACGCTTATGTCCTCGGAAACCACCTGTCCGCCGCACTCCTCAATGAGCCGTATCAAGTCCGCCGTCACTTCATCCGCGGCGGAAGCAGACAGATACAGCCGCGTCCCGGGAACGGGCTTGTCCGGACGATCCGAAAGGGAATGGATCAGGTCCGCTAACAGACGATTATGCTCGTCCTTGGGCATGAACAAACCGGAATATTCCACCATCCAGGCTTCATAACCCGTCAATGGAGGGGGAACCTGCTTGCGGATTTCATGGAGTTCCCGCATGAGTCGGCCGTGTTCCCTGTACACTTCCAGACTTCGCCTCAAATCGTCCTCGGAAAGAAACGTTCGGGTGTAGCGCTCCGCCACCTGCTGTATCCCCCGGATTTCATTCATGGTGTAGGAGAGAGCATTTTCGCCCGTGATCTTCTGGGGATAGTTGTAGAAGTTGATATACTGCCGCACAGGCACATCCGCGATGGTCACATCTTCTCTGGGGGCCAGCTCGCGCCACCAGTAATCTATGTTGCTCGCCAAATCGCAGGTATTGGATACAAATACGGCATCCAGGTAGTCGTACACGCCGCGCGCCGCCAAGTCGACACACTTCCGGCAGAAGGTGCACCCGTAGGGCGTCATGTGTCCGTCCGTGGCCTCGATGGGCTCGTTGGAACCGACAATGCGCACGGGTAAAATGCCCGCAGCGTATAGAACCTCTTCCGGGAACACACAGCAAAAATATCCCATCACCGGTCGGCCCGTGGTTTCTTTCCATTCTTTGGCAACCTGGTGGCGGTTCTCGATGACCCTTTGAAACTTCTCAAACATGGCGACGTCCCTCGACCTGAGCTTCCGCGGCTCGACGTTACAGGATTCCCTTTTTCTTCAGAATCATCTCCGCCATGGCATCCAACCGGTTCTTGACCTGAGCTTCGGCGTAGCTTCGCTCGTCCACCAAGTCCCCTTCCACGCTCACCGTGGGGATGCCGCGATCTTCGAGAACATGTTTGACCTCTCCCTGGCGGAAGGCATGGGGCCGGCACGTAATGAGATAGGATAGGACCGCCCCGTCGATACGGTAGTCCACCACATCCTTCAGGATCTCATCGATGTTGTTGAGCATCCCGTAGGCTCCGTAGCCGGCAAACAGGTATCGGTAGGCCAACTCCCCCACGGGATCGTCCGGCGTCCGAGCCGGATAGGGCAATGCCCGATACTCGGGGGATCGGACAAAGATCCCGCCGTACTTCTCAAAGTAGTTCATAACCGCCATGTTGAACCAGTTGGGCAAACCGATCCACATGAGACGGAACTTCTCCTCCGGAATCACACCGATCTTGTTTTGAACCCGGTCGCGGATCTCATCCCGCAACTCTCGATAGAACTCATAGGCTTCCCGGGTCCCGGGTTTGTACATCCAGGGGTACATGAGTGTGAATTCGTCCGCACAACTCATGGGGCAGGGAACGGCCCGGCGCAGTTCCAGGATCTCCTGGGCCAATTCATTCAACCGATAGGACCAGTCCAGCACCTCGTTCAGCTTGTCCGCGTCGTATCGATGACCCGTCAACCGCTCGATGAACGACAGACAATCCTCGAGCTGGGTCTTGTAATATTGGAGCGCCCGCTGCTCCGGACGCCGTGTGATAAATCCGAACTCATGACGTTCCGGCCGGTCCAGGACAAACAGGGGAACGTTCAAACGGCGCGCCATGTCCTCAAACCACTTGTATCGTACATCGCAAGCCGTACTGGAAGTGACCATGAAATCGGGCCGCGGCATTCCTCCGAGAGGAGCGTCATCGAGATCCCCGTGGATCACGTACCCGATTCCCACCCGGTGGTACCCGCAGAGGTAGGTCGGATATCCGTGCTGTTCCGCTATACGGGCCAAGCGGACCCCTTCCTTCTCCACGTTGGGATCGCGGCTCCCCCCTTTCCTGCGAACAGCGCACAAAGCCGCGAACTGCTCCGGAAAGAAAGGATACACATCCATGGCGTAATACAGCTCCTTCTCCACAAGAGCACAGGACCACACCACGGGTTTCCCTTCCTTTTTCCACTGGTGGCCTCGTGCATAGTCCTCCTTGATGAAGGGCCACACCTTCTTGGCCATTTCAATGCTTTTGGTGGACGCGGCGGTAACCACCGGCTTGTTCTGCTCCATGCTGCTTCCCGTATGTTATGGGTTCCGTGTTCAGGATCCGGGATAGTCCCAGTCTCCGGCCTCCATGTCACCCGAGGCGGACACCCTTCCGGATCGATTCTCTCCGGCGACGGGACTTCCGGCGGACCCGGCGGTTCCATCGGAAGTCCCGTTTCAGCTCAGCTTTTGGGCCTTATCCGGCGATATATTCGAAAGGCGCTTCGCACGCCCAGCAAATGGGCATCAGCAGCTTGGGGTCGTGTCCGTCCGGGCAAACGAGCCGCAAGGGGTTTTTGGGATCCGGCATCACGTACCCCCGATGGACGAAATGCTGCTTTCCGGGCTCTTTGCCTTCCCAGTGCCAGCCCCCGAAGGGCACATCCTGCACCAATTTACACTTGGGACAACGGAATACGGGTGGCATCGGTTCGTCTCCTCTCTCGTTCACTGAAGCTTTCTGGATAGCCAAAAAACCAACATGGGAAAGGGTTCCGATTATTCCTCTTTCTTTTTGAAATACTTGGGAGGCGCACCGGATACCCAATCAAAGTCCTCGGCCTCGTCGAAGGGCGGGAACAGCCTGGGCGTCTTGGGCCAATCCTCGTATCCAAACGCTTTGAAGAGGGCCCGGGTGCGTTCCTTGAAGCTGTCCATCCCGCTCCACAAGTCTTCGGGAATATGATGGAGCATGACAAAGAACAAGTTTTCGTAGGTGGCCCGATCCCAGAGGGTATGGTAGGAGTCCGGATCTCCATGGATGTCCACCACGGCGGTTTTTCCCGAATTTAAGGCCCGCTCCATGGCTGGAACAATCTCGTCGTGGGTCTTCACCGTTTCTCCGTGGCAATCCATCAGCTTGTACATTTCGGCATAGGGAATTCGGCCCTGCAGCGTGCCCATTCCGCGATCCGTGTCGCGTGCGTGGGGGTTCTGAGCGCCGTGCCAGTCCCGCCCGTACATGGCGTTCCAGCCTCCGATCCAGGCCCCGTTGTTGTGGACCACATACACTACGGGCAGGCCCTCCCTGCGGGCCGTTTCAATGTCGCCGCCCAATGCGCCGATACCCGCATCACCTATGAAGACCACGATGGGCTTGCCCGGCCGGGCCACCTGAGCGCCGATACCCATGCCTACACCGTGTCCGATACCCCCATATATCCCCGCATCCAGAACGCCGCCCGTCACCCGGGATTCGAATTTCTCACTCATGTACGAGGCGAAGGTAAAGGAATCCAGGATGACGGTGGACTCGGGCGCGGACTGGTGCAGATAGTCCGCGATGAGCGTGGACGCGACATCCGGACTTACCTGCCCCGGAAGGGTATACTTGCCCTTGAGTTCGTCGGTTCGACGTCGCAGTTTTTCGCGGGCCGTTTTCTTTATCTCCAGGATCTCGTCCCGCCATGTCGTCTTGCGTGCGAATTGATCCGCATACTTCTCCCGGATGACGCGATTCAACTTCTTCAAGGTGGCATTGACGTTCCCGATGGCTTCGATATCCGTGGCAATCTCGGGCCAGATTTCCATGGGCGATTCCGTGACCTGTACGAACCGCTTGTCCGGCCCCCACTGTCCGAACTGCTCGAGCACGTCGAACCGTAATCCCATGGTGAGATAGCGATCCGCCATCCCGAACGCCTTGCCTCGAGCCTCTCCGGCCACGTGATGAGGATGGTTTTCGGGCACGCTCCCCCGGCAGACACGACGCTGGTGAATGGGGATGTTCGTCAGTTCCGTGAATTCCTTGAGGGCCGCGCCGCAATCCGGCCATCTTCCTCCGTGTCCGATGACGACCAGCGGCCGCTGCGCTTCCAGAAGCCAGCCGATGATGCTGTCCACTTCATCGTCGCTCGGAGTGGGCTGGGGTAACTCATCCGGCTTCTTGTGCCTCATGTCCATACGATAATTGAGTTGCATGGCCGGATCCATCAGGGCCTGCGGAGCGAATTCAATGAAATTCAGGGCGATCTCCAGAGACACGGGTCCTGGAGGATACGCCATACATTCCCGGGCCGCTTTCCGGACCCAGTAAAGAAACGTGCTCGGGTCATCGATGAACTTGGACCACTTGCCCACTTCCCTGTAGGCGTAATGGGCTTTGAGGTGCTGGAAGGCATACCGATCCGTATCCGATAGAATGGTCTGACCCAGGATGCAGATGAGCGGGCTGTTACTGAGACCGGCTTGGACTACTCCGGGAAACAGATTGGCTGAACCGGGTCCCACGGTGGCCTGGCACATGCCGATCTTGCCCGTCACCTTCGAGTAGGCTTCCGCCGCGAACGCACAGTTCGATTCGTGTCTGAAGTGAACGAGCCGGTTTCCGTAAATCGACCAGTAGTCGTCAAAACTGTTCATGTGGCCGCCGGTGATGGCGAAGTTGACGTGAATCCCCTCCTCCATCAGGCCCCGCACCAGGATTTGAGGTCCCCAAACCAACGATCCCATAGCGCCTCCTTTCTCAACGTTCAAGGTGTATGTACCAAGACTGGGGGTCCGAAATCATTCGGGCCTGCCCCAACGTTCGTGCACACAGGATCTTTCCGGAATCGGCTCCTGTGTTTCCTCCGGGTGTCGGGAACAGCCGGGCTCCCATATGTCTTCCACCCGGAACCCACGATGTTCGCCAGGCTGTTGAAAAACGCCATCTTCTTCGTTGCGCTTCATCCTTCGTCATTGCGGCGTACGGGTTATACGCCTCATTCCTCAGGATTCGCGCGCCTTACGTCTCAGCGTTCTTGAACACCCGCCCGAAACGCTGTTCATCAACGGGCTGTAACAGGCCGAAGGCTCCGTTACCGGCCGTAATCGATCATTATTGCATCCCGCACAGTTCCCGCCATTCTTCCTCGTCAACTCCCAACGACTTCATGACAAAGTCCGTAAGAGCCGTTACAAAATCATGAAATGCATAACGATCTCTAAAGTTCCATCCCCTTAATGGTTCCACTACCATGAGATACTGGATAATGTTGGCTGCCATAAACGGGTCATCCGTACTGAAAATACCCTGTCCTACGCCTCTGTTAATCACCTCCTCCACACACTGAATCATATCGCTTTCTTTGGAGAGAACGGCCATCAACGAGTCGGGATTTAAGTGCCTGCTCTCCGTATACATGGTTAGTATCTCATTATGATTATTGTGGACAACATCAAGAATGGAGGAAATCAATTGTTGGAGCTGTACTACAGGGTGCTGGTTATCGGATTTCCTGGTGAGCTGGTAGACCGGTTTGTACCTAGTGTGTAACTGGTCGTAAAATATATAAAGTATATCATCCTTCGATGATATGTACTTATATAGGTAGGATAGATTTATTCCGGAAGCTTCGGCGATATCCTTCATGCTGGTCTTGTGATATCCCTTCTTGGAGAAGAGATCCACCGCGGCGCTGAAGATCTGAGAATGCCGCTCCTTGACCAGTTCCTGGTTTTTGATTCGGCTCACGACTCGTCTCATGACATACCGCTTTGTTCCAGTGACACGAACAGTGATACACGGCAACGCGCCTCATTCTCTAGTCTTCGCGCGCCTTGCATCTCATCGTCTCTGACCGGCCCGTCCAGCGGGCTCTTTTTCCAGGAGCTTTTGAGCGAAGCGATAGAGAACAAGCGTTTATTCTTATCTATACAATGAAGGCACAGGGCACCCCTGTCAAGCAAAATCAGCCTCCTTCCCCTTGCCCGCGTACCGCCGTCCGCTTCACCCAATCCGCATGAAGCGTCCTCCTCCCATCCTCATATCCCGGGTTGCACCGTGACCCGGCGAGCGGCCGCATCCAGCCCGTGCACCACAAAAATGAGATCTTTGAACCGCTCGTCCCGTGTCTCTCCTTGATAGTAACGATAGTAAATCTGCTGAAAAATCACCGCCAGCCGGAAGAGCCCGAAGCAATAGTAGAAGTCGACTTCACCGATGGATCGACCGCTCCGGCGTTCATAGTATTCAACCACCTCGCGGCGATCGAGCATTCCTTCGAGATGTGTCGGCACCAGGCGCGACAGATGCAGATCCGGTGGATCTTCCTTTCGAATCCAATAGGCCAGGGAGTTCCCGAAATCCATCAAAGGATCTCCCAGAGTCGCCATCTCCCAATCCAGAACCCCGATAATCCGGGTGGGATCCTTCTCGTCCAATACCACGTTGTCCAGACGGTAATCATTGTGCACAATTCCCGGACGCGCCGAGTCCGGGGGCATCTTTTCCTGGAGCCAGGCAATCACATCCGCCATGTCCGGAGCATCGGGAGTCCTTGCCGCGTCGTAGCGCCGCGCCCAACCCGTCACCTGTCGTTCGACATACCCTGCCGGCTTCCCGAAGCCGCCCAGACCGATACGTTCGTAGTCAACGGAGTGCAGTTCGGCCAGCACGTCGAAAAATCGTTGGGACAATTTACGTCCCTGGGAAGGGGAAAGGCTTAACCCCGGAGGAAGATCCTTGCGAAGGATGATTCCCCGCAAACGCTCCATGAGATAAAACGGGGTCCCGATGACGGAGGTATCCTCCGTATACACCAGAGGCTTGGGACAATAGGGAAATTCGGGGTGAAGGGCGGTCAGTACCCGCCATTCCCGTCCCATATCGTGGGCCGTCTTGGCCTTGGTCCCAAAGGGGGGCCTCCTGAGAACCAGTTCGCGATTCCCGACGCGTACCAGATAGGTCAGATTGGAATATCCGCTGGGAAACTGCCGGACGTCCAGAGGTCCGTCCAAACCGGGTATGGAGTCCAACAGAAACGCATGCAATCGCACCCGGTCGAGTTCTTCGCCTTCCCTGATGCCGGTCGCTTCATCCACCATTCCCATATTCGTCACCGTGCTCCATCGTTGTGTTCGGCGACGTGTCCCGATCCACGCAAAACGCCTCCACAAACTCAATCAGGAATTGCGCATACTGATCCGGCGTCACGCGCCTTTTGGCGTATTTCCACCTTTTGAGATACCAGTCTTGAAGCATGGCCTTTATCACACTCGCGGTGAGTCGATGATTCCGGGCCACAAAAAAGCCTTCTTCTTGACCCCGAATCAAGATATCGGCCACGATCCTTTCCGTGGCCAACTCACTGGCGATGGCCTTGTCTCGCTCCTCTTTGCATAAGTTCTTGGCTTCCATGTACGAGAAGAAAAACCAGGGCTGCATGATCTCACTGAGATACACATGGGTGCGAATCGCCACACGGAGCCTGGACAGAGGATCCGTCTCATTGGCCACGAATTCATCCAGAACAGTGAGAATCAGGGTCCGGCCCTGGCGTTGAAGCATCTCCAGAAGTTCCTCCTTGCCCGAGAAGTACGCATACAGCGCACCCATGCTGAGACCCGCCTCCTTTCCCAAGTCCCGCATGGTCATGGCTTGAAAACCTTTCTCATTGCTGATTCGAAGAGCGGATTCAAAGATTCGGGACAAGTTCCGAACAGCGGTTTCTTCCTTCTTGACGCGAATCGAATTACGGTTCTCGAAAAAGACCTGCCGGCACATGTCCCGTTGGGAAGCGTTCACCTTGTCGCGAAACTCGGCAAAGCCCGGACCGCGGGGAATCGACCCGGAACGCTCGGAGGACATACCCGATTCCCCAAGCCTGCCTGCGTCCGAATCCCCCTTCCGATCTCTTCGGACCTGATGCACGCCCAAAGCCCCTTCCGGAACAATCTCCTCCCTGGAATCTTCCCGGGGATCCGAACAATACTCGGTCGACCTTCGGCGGCTGCTCATCCGAGCCTCATCACCGCGCGCTCCGCGACTTATGCTCGCGCAGAATCCTGCGGGCCACCGACATCTCGTGAACTTCGTCGGCGCCGTCCAGGATCCGAGCGGCCCGTTCATGCCGGAAGAAATAAGCGAGGATGAGGTCGTCCGTCATCCCCAACCCCCCATGGACCTGCAACGCCCGATCCAAGATCCGTTGCAGAGTCTGCGCCACGAAGAACTTGATGAGTGAGATCTCCTCCCGCGCCTCCTTCACCCCCAAGTGTTGCATCTTCCAGGCCGCATGGAGCACCATGAGTCGCGCCGCCTGGATTTCCGCAGCGCTTTCGGCCACCCAGGATTGAACGATCTGCCGGTCGCTCAAGGTTTCCCCCGGCGCGATGGTTCGGGTCAAGGCGCGACGGCACATAAGGTCAAACGCCCGATTGCAGATGCCGATCCAGCGCATACAGTGGTGAATACGACCCGGTCCCAGCCGCTGCTGGGCGATGACGAAGCCTTCCCCTTCAGACCCCAGGAGATGGGAACGAGGCACCCTGCAGGATTGATACAGAATTTCCGCATGACTGGCCCAGTCGCTCCCCGAGTGACCCATGACCGGCAGATTGCGTACCCGATTGAATCCGGGCGTATCCGTGGGAACAATAATCATACTGGCCCTGGAATGGGGCAAGGCGTCCGGATTTGTTACGGCCATGACAATGGCGTAGGCGGCGCCCTCCGCCGCCGTGGTGTACCATTTGTGACCGTTGATGACGTAATGGTCTCCGTCCTTCACAGCCGTGGTACTCATCATCACGGGATTAGAACCGGGCAGATCCACCTCGGTCATGGAAAAACAACCTCGGATCCGTCCTTCCACCACCGGCCGCAGGAATGCTTCCTTTTGCGCTTCCGTTCCGTACTTGTGCAGGATTTCGATGTTCCCGGCATCCGGAAACTGACAACCGAAAACATAGTGACCCAAGGGACTCCTTCCGAGGCTCTCCGAAACGAGGCCGAACTCCACCACATTCAGACCCATGCCTCCGTATTCTTTCGGATGCGGGGGACCCCACAGCTCCATCCCGCGCACCAGACGGCGTTTTTCCTCTAGTTCAGACAGTAACTCGGAAAAGGACCGATTCAAAAAAGCGTTCTCCAGCGGGACCAGTTCGCGATCCACGAACTCATCCATCAATTCAATAATGGCCCGCATGTGTTCGGAAACAGAGAAGTCCATGGAATCTCTCCTCATAGGGTTTATATTTCATCCGTACGTCAAAAGTTCCGGCTGATTCAGGAGTTCGAGATGAGCGATGGAGTTGAAGCTTGAAAGGCTTATTCGGTCGTCGTTGTACTTGAAGATGGAAACCGAGGTATTGTAAATCTGCCACGCCAACCGCACGGCCGTCTCGTCCGCCAGGTCCAACGCCATGTGCATGACCGCGGAAATGGTTCCTCCGGAACAACATACGGCGACGTTCCTTCCTCGGCCCTGCTCCCGCATGACCTTGGCCATCCCACTTCGGACCCGCGCGGCAAAAGACGGCCAAGTCTCCATATGTCCCATAGAATCGACTCCCTTCACCCAACGGAGCATGGCCGTCTCGAGGACTTGCTGAAACGCCCGCCTGTCGGTGTTCATGGCGCCTATATGGGCGGCCATGTCCGGGTTCTCCCGGATCATGAACGTAGAAAGCAATCCGATGATGGACTCCGTCTGATATTCGTTGAATTCGGGGAAGACGGTGGGCTCACGATCCTCGTCCGGATGCATGTTTTCGATCAAACAGCGGGCCGTCGCGTGTTGACGCTCTAAAGAGCCCGAATATACGGCATCGAACACCACGCTGCGATCCGCCAGATACTTGCCCAGAAAGCGCACCTGCGCCCGGCCCAGGTCGGATAAGCGATCGTAGTTATCCGTCCCCAGGGAGGCTTGACCGTGTCGTATTATCCATAGAAGACTCATGGCGTGCCGGATACCTGGATTTACTGCGGTGGGAATATCTGGATAAGGGATCCCCCATGCGCCCTGTCATGGGCGCATGGCCCTGTTCTAATGAGGCGCCCGCTGGTCATCTAACGTCTGCGCGATCCAGACCTGCCGGGAAGTCCGCGACCCTTGCAGGACCCGGCCGAAACGCGGCGCCGCGGAGAGTGTTTTGCGACAGTTTGTTTCGGGATCCACCCCATACGTACAAATTTAGTGTACCGATCCCTCCGGAAGCCGTCAATAGAAAAATGAACGAGCGTTCGTTATATTTGCTTGCCTGCCGCTCGCCCATGGTCTAAACTCATACCCGAAGTCGGCGGTGATGTACCTGTGGCCTTGGGCGACAAGCATGAGGCCCACGCTATGCCTCACGAAATCCGTCCGCCCCGGCCTCCTGGGACCCAACACTTGACGAACGGTATTATGAAAATCTTGGTCTGTACCACACAATCCGTTCCCTTCGGTATTCCCGCCACGGAATCCGAGCCGTCCCGAGCGGACCGTTTTCAACCCTCTTCCGGCCGTGCCATGAACCCCTACGACGAATACGCACTGGAGGAGGCCCTTCGGTTGAAGGATCGCTTCCCCGGCGTGCGCGTCGATGTGGCGAGCCTCGGTACCGACCGCATCATGCCCATCCTGAAGAGAGCCATGGGTATGGGCGCCGACCAAGCCACCCTTATCCAAACCGGAGAAACCGAGCCACGGGACGCATGGTTCATCGCCGATCGCATCGGGACACACATACTTTCCGGCTCCTACGACTTGGTGATGACGGGAATCATGTCGGAAGACACCGCGCGGGGACACGTGGGACCCATGCTCGCCGAGAGGCTAAGGTTACCTTGCGTTGCGGCGGTTGTTCTCGTGGACTATTTTCCCGAACAACACCTCGTCCATGTGGAACGGGAGGCGGAACATGGACTTCGTGAGCGTTTCGAAATCCCGCTTCCGGCTGTGCTCACCATCCAGACGGGAACCCACAAGCCACGCTATCCTTCTCTCTCCAACATGGTACGGGCATCCCGCCAGGGAATTGAAATCGTGGATTCGGGACCTGCGCAAGATTACGAGAATCGTGAGATCGTCGTGGGAGTCCACACTCCGAAAATTCAGCGTACCTGCCTGATTCTCCAGGGAACTACCGCGGAGAAGGCGATCGCCTTGATCGATCTCTTGCGGGATCGAGCATTGCTGCAACGAATCGGAAACCCATGAAGCCTGTCATCGCCGTTATCGCCGAACATCATGAAGACGAACTGAACCCTGTTACCTTCGAACTGTGGACCTGCGCGGAACAGGTTCAGGCTCATCACCCTCTCCCGCTCCACGGAGTTGTGCTGGGAACGGATACAACGGCGGCCGGAACACTTGCACGGGCCACAGGACAACCGGTGACGGCCATCCAGGATCCCAATTTGGATGCCTACAACCCGGAAGCGTATCTATCCGCCCTGGAATCATTCTTCAGGGAACTGCCCGCCGCCTATGTGATCATGGCCCATTCCGTCCGTGGATGGGAACTGGCGCCCCGCCTATCGGTGCGCCTGAACGCTTCATGCATCACAGCGGTGGAAGAGGTCACCGGCTGGAAGAACCGTCCTTCGTTTTCCCGAATCTCCAAGAACGGCCGAATGACGGAAGACATCGTCGGCAATCGGGCGAGCACGGTGTTGACTGTCCAGCCCGGCTTTTTTCCAAGGGCATCCCACAACGCCGCCCGGCCCGGGACCGTCCACTTGCGTGTCGCCCGTACCGAATCGGGCGGCCTGCGCGCCCTGGGCCCCGCATCCCCCAGAGACACCCTGTCGGCACTGTCCGATGCGCATACCATTGTCGCCGTGGGAAGAGGCATCGGCAAGTCCGAGAACCTGGAACTCGTCCGTCGATTGACCGCATTGTTCCCGAACGCGTGTATGGCGGCAAGCCGCCCGCTCTGTGACGCAGGATGGCTGGACTACAGAATGCAGGTGGGCCTCACGGGAAACACCGTATCGCCCAAGTTGTACTTGGCATTGGGTATATCCGGAGCGAACCAGCACGTGTGCGGCATGAAGGATTCACAGTTCATCGTCAGCGTAAACCGAGACCCGGAGGCCGCTATTTTCAGGGTTTCGGACGTCGTAATCGTGGAGGATCTCCCGCGGTTCATTCATGAACTGTGCACACACCTCGAAAACTCATAAGCTCTTGGACATCAGGCCAAGACAGGCCATCATCCATTCATCAGGAGGAATCCATGGGAAGAGCAGTTCCTTTGGGGAAAAGTTTCGAAGAACTGGAAGTGGGACAGGAGGCTTCGTTTTCAAAGACATTGGGGGAATGCGATCTTTACCAATTCGCAGGCATCAGCGGAGATTTCAACCCGGTTCATCTGAACGAAGAATATGCCAAGAAGACACCCTTCGGCAAACGGATATCCCATGGAATTCTGACTCTCAGCCTGGCGGGGTCGGTCCTGGGAATGATGCTCCCGGGCATCGGCACGGTTTTAGTAGAACTCCAGGTACGATTTCGAAGACCCGTGTTCATCGGTGATACGATCACGGCCACAGCATGTGTCTCGGAAAAAATCGACTCCAAGAAGCGGGTGCGGATGGATCTGAAATGGTATAACCAGAACGACGAACCGGTCATGGAAGGCTACACGATTCTGATTCCCCCGAGGAAATAGGGCGACATACACGGCTCCAGTCCTCTGCGGCATCCGTCGTTTGCCAAGATGAATCCTGTTTGAGTTTTGAAAAGGATGAAGCGCCACGCCAAAGGCGTGACAGCGGATCGCGTTTTCCAACGGCCTGATAGATATGAGGAAGACCGGACATTGAAACTGCGGGTGATCTGGGTGGGCAAAACGCGGGAGGCCTACCTGCGGGAAGGCATCCATTTGTACAGAGATCGAATCCGGCGCTATCACCCGTTGGATGTGCGGGTCGTTCCCGGAGAAAAAGTCCGTTCGAACTCCGCAACAGGCGCGCTGTTGGAGAAAGAAGCACATAGTCTGTTGAAGGTATTGGACAAACAGGACACGGTAGTCATTCTGGATGCGGCGGGAACACTGATGACTTCCGAGACTTTCAGCCGTTTTCTGGGAGGACTCCGAGATCAGGGAACAACCCGGATATCCTTTCTCATCGGTGGTCCTCTAGGGCTTGGCCAAGAGATTCGAAACCGGGCCGATTACCGAATCAGCCTATCCCCCATGACCCTTACACATGAAATGGCCCGGCTCCTGCTCCTGGAGCAGATGTACCGGGCCATGACCATCCTCGCAGGCGGGAAATACCACAAGTAACACATGAGGTTATGGCCGGAATTGCCTTACACGGCTTCTACTCGCTCCACAGAAGGGACTTCCTGCTTGATGACGCGTTCAATCCCCATCTTCAGAGTCATCTGGGACATGGGACAGCCCCCGCATGCACCTTTCAGCCTGACCTTGACTACCGGGCCTTCCACATCCACCAATTCCACATCACCACCGTCCGCCTGCAATGCAGGGCGAATCTTGTTCAACGCCGCCTGAACCTGTTCTTTTACCATGACTCAACTCCTTCACGGGTCATGAAAAAGCTGAACGCAGAGTGCGACTCCTGTACCCCACCGCCTCTTTGCATCCCATGCACGTGTCCCTTCTCAGGTCCTATGCACCCTGCCCCGCATGGCTTTTCCATGGCTTAACCGTAGCACCGTTTTTCAACGCGCTCATAAAAGTTCGGGCGGCTACTCACTCCGTCCGCCCCGTTACAAGGACGCAAAAGCCTTGCGTTTTCGTACCTCTGCTTGATTACTGCATGATAATACTTTACGATCACGAAGGCAACGGCGGATTTGCGTTAACAGCCCGTTGATAAACAGTATTGCGGGCAGGCCGGTCAAGAACGATGCAATGCAAGGCGGGCGAATCCTGAGGAATGAGGCGTACATACAGTACGCCGCAATGACGAAGGATGAAGCCCAACGACGCAGATCGCGTTTTTCAACGGCCTGTTAAGCTCCGGTTCAGGATTGTCGGGCCGCGTACGGCAGGAGGCCCTCCGGGCTTTGAACTCAAGAAACAGGCGGACCCCATGCAACGAATTTCGGTTTCCTCTTTGGGATGGCTTCTTCTATTGATCCCCGCGCTCTACCTGTCGTCCTGTTCCACCGAAACCTTCCGGGTCACGGGTCACCACGACCGTCTGTCGGTGGGGCTCGTTCAAATGGTGGACGACCCTGTGTTTGCGGAAGCACGTGAAGGATTTATGGCGGCATTGAATGAAAGCGAATATCCGCCAGAGATGTCGGTGACCGTGGAGTGGACCTCGGCCCAAGGGCAGTATCTGGCTCTCAAGCCCATTCTCTCGACGTACGTGACCGAACACAAAGACTTGATCGTCACGTTGGGAAGTCCCTGTCTGGAACGAGCCATCGAAGTTGTGGATAAGACTCCGCTGGTATTCGGCGTAGCGATCAATCCCAAGGTATTGGGTTTGAACGTCAAGCAGCGAGAGGGTCTTCCCAACTTCACAGGCACGTATTCCGAGCCCCCGCTGGATGAACTGGGCGCCATTATTCGGAGCATCATGCCCGAAGCCCGCCGACTGGGGACGATCTGGAATCCTTCGGAGATCAACTCGCGATACGAAATGCATTTCTTGAGGCAAATGAGCAGGAAGTACGGATTCGAAGTCGTAGAGATCCGTGTCCGAAACTCCGAGCGCCTGGAGTCCGCCACGCGACAGCTTCTGGACTCCGACATCGATTTTGTGCTGATCATCGCCGACAACACGGTTATGGAAGGATTCGAGGAAATAACACCCTTGTTCAGAGAGCAGAAGCTGCCCATCTTCACGGATCTTCCAGCGTTGGTGAAAGAGGGGGGAGCGGACTTGGGATGGGGTTTCGACTTTTATGAATGGGGCCGAATCACGGGCCGGCTGGCCGTACAGGTACTCTCAGGAACCCCTCCCTTGACGATTCCCATAACCCGGTTCACGCATCATCGCCTTGTCGTACACCCAGCCTCCATAAAGGCACTCGGCCTTTCGATCCCCGAAGAGGTTATGAGCCGAGCCGACAGCATAATTTAGCCGGACGAGTCGTCTATGAATCCGACGGGCCAGGCCTCTTCATACCTCCATTCCATGCGGACGGCGCCTAGTGGCCCCATAATATTCAGGAACACGGGTTCACCCTTCTCTGAGATAAATTCCGCCTCCTGCATTCCGTCGTCGGCGCGAAACCGAATTCGGTAAGCTATACACCACGGTGTTGCGCGAGGATAATCTCTAGCCAGGACCTCTGGGTCGTCCGATAGCTTCTCCACATCCAGCGGCAGTAAGCGAGCACCTTTCGCGTTCTCCAGGTACAGATTCCACACGGATCGATCCGTACCCAACTCGGCGCGTTTTCGCTCAGGGGCGTATGCGAACAGCATGAATTCCAGAGTTCTCCGAACTTCCTCGCGGGCGTGGTGTTTCCATCGGGCGATCTCTGCTTCCGTCCAACCAAAGTCCGCACTCCGCTTCTCCAATAGGGCGTCCCGAAAGGTAGGCCCGAGCAAGGTGGCGTGGACAATCATCTCCACGCTAAAGCCCGTATACGCTCGTCCCGTTCGGGTCCAGTCTTCGTACACTTTGCGGTAGGGAGACTCGCGCTGGATCCGCATCTCTTCCCGAAGCGATTCCCGGAGAAACCCACAGGCGCCGAGAACCACTGCAAGAACGCACAATAAGAAGCCCAGACGGATCCCTGCCCATGAACCATCCCGTCCCATAACCGAGTGGTTTACAGCCCTTCCGCGATGCTCCAATTCATGGAATTCGGTCATACTCTCACCCTGTTTGAAGAAGTCTGCTTCAGGCTCGTCGACAACATCGGGAGGCGACGCGCGGCCATCCCCGACAGTGGGGCCTGCAAGCGGTAGGCCGCGGTAAACCGGGATAAGCTACTTCGCAGCAGGCTTCAGCCTTCAGCGAGTCTCCATACCCTCCATCTCGGATCCGGCGGCAAAGGCCCTCTCTATTCGAAGACAATGCGTACATGCCGGAATCGTTCCCATCTGCTTGAAAGCCTGAAGGCATGTTAGTATCATTCGCTTGACGAATCAACGTTCATGAAGGACAAGACTCCATGCTACCCGATTTGAAGAACATGTCGTATCCCGAACTCCGGATATGGACTGAGGCTTTGGGAGAGCCGTCCTATCGTGCGGACCAGCTCATGAAGTGGATGTACCTCCGGGATCTGGACGATCCCGCCGAAATGACGGACATCCCCAAGAAGTTCCGCCATACCCTCCGGGACGAAGCCCGCATCAGCCGCCTGGAACCTGCGGAAATTCAAACATCCGTCGATGGCGCCCGGAAACTGCTGTTCGTGCTGGACGACGGGGAACGCATTGAAAGCGTTCTGATCCCCGAGAGAGACCACTTCACCCTCTGCGTATCCACCCAAGTCGGATGCTCCCTGGGATGCGCTTTCTGCCTTACAGGAACTTCAGGACTCAAACGAAACCTGACTTCAGGGGAGATCGTGAACCAGGTACTGGCGGCAAGGAGAGAACTTTCCTTGCAAGACAACTTGACCAATCTGGTATTGATGGGCATGGGGGAACCCTTGGCCAACTACTCCCAGACGGTACGGGCGTTAAAGAACATCACGGGTAGCACGGGCTTGGGCTTCAGCGCGCGACGCGTCACCGTCTCCACCGCAGGGATCGCTCCACGTATCGTCCAACTGGGACATCATGTCAACGTGAGCCTGGCCGTATCCTTAAACGCCGCGGATAACGACCTCCGATCCCAACTCATGCCCGTCAACCGAACCTATCCCCTGGAAGTGCTCATGGAAGCGTGCCGCAAATTTCCTTTACGGCACGGCCGAAGAATTACGTATGAATACATCCTCATCCGAGATGTGAATGACGGGGACTCGCATGCCCGGAAACTGACGGGCCTGCTTCGGCCGGGTTCTGTCAAAATCAACTTGATTCCCTTCAATGAGCATCCGGCCAGTTCATTTCGCTCTCCGACCATGGATCGAGTGGAGGGATTTCAACGCATCCTGCTGGAACACCATTTCACCGTCATCGTCCGCAAGAGCAAGGGGCGCGACATTATGGCGGCCTGCGGCCAACTGGCGGGGTACCGAGGAAAAGAACTTGACAATAAGGCGGAAGCGGCTTTAGGAAGGCCATAACCTGAAGGGAGACTGCTTCATGCTGAATTTCGATAAGGCCGGCGGACTCATCCCCGCCATCGCGCAGGACCATGAGACCGGGGAGATCCTTATGTTGGCCTACATTTCCCCCGAGTCCTGGCAACGATCCCTGGAGACGGGTCAGGTACATTACTGGAGCCGCAGCAGGAGGGAAATCTGGCATAAGGGGGGCACCTCCGGACATGTCCAGAAGATCCGGGAAATCCGGGTGGACTGCGACGGGGACGCGGTGATATTCAAAATTGAACAAGTGGGGGGAGCGGCGTGTCACACGGGACACCGTTCCTGCTTTCATCACCGCGTCGGCAACGGAGGGCTCGAAATCGTGGGTGAGAAGGTATTCGATCCTCTGGAGGTATACAAGAAGTGAACGTATTAAAATTCGGCATTCCCAAGGGCAGCCTTCAGGATGCCACCATCGAGATTTTTCGCAAGTGCGGTTGGAAAGTCGATATCAACGAGCGCAGTTATTTCCCCGAGATCAACGACGAAAGCCTCTCCTGCTCCATTTGCCGTGCTCAGGAAATGAGCCGGTATGTGGAGAACGGTACGCTCGACGCCGGTCTCACGGGCAAGGATTGGATTCTGGAAAATAACTCTGATATTCACGTGGTGGCGGACCTATTCTACTCCAAGGTAAGCCAGCGTCCCACCCGATGGGTGCTGGCCGTTCCCTTCGACTCGGATATCAAGACTCTCGAGGACTGCCGGGGAAAGAAAATCGCCACGGAAATGCTGAACTTCACCCGCCGCTATTTCCAGGAACATACTATCGACGTGGATGTGGAATTCTCGTGGGGCGCCACCGAGGCCAAGGCGGTATCCGGTCTGGCGGACGCCATCGTGGAAGTAACCGAAACGGGAAGCACCATCAAGGCCCACGGGCTCAAGATCATTCACGAACTCATGCAGTCCAATACCCAGCTGATAGCCAATCACCACAGCTGGAAAACGGAATGGAAACGGGACAAGATCCTTCAGATTGCGAGGCTCATGCAGGGAGCCCTCTTGGCCGAAAAGATGGTGGGAATCAAAATGAACGTCCACAAAGACACGCTCCCAGTCGTCGTGGAAATCCTTCCCAGTCTGAACGCACCTACCATCGCCCACTTGTATCGAAGTGACTGGTTGTCCGTCGAAACCGTCGTAGAAAAGACGGTGGTGCGGAACTTGATTCCCGAACTCGTCCGCCGGGGAGCCGAAGGCATCATCGAGTATCCCTTGAACAAGGTGATCTGACTCCATGGTATCCACCCGGGCACTGGAAATCCCCCCGTTTATCGTAATGGACGTCCTCGAGCGCGCTCATGCCTTGGAGCGGCAGGGCAAACATATCATCCACCTGGAAGTGGGAGAGCCTGACTTCGATACTCCTCAATGCATTAAAGACGCCGCGTGCCGGGCATTGGAGCGGAACGAAACGCATTACACCCATTCCATGGGACTTCCGGAACTCAGAGAGGCCATAGCGGAACATTACCATGCCCGCTACGGAGTGAGTGTATCTCCGGACCATGTGATTGTCACCTCGGGAACCTCTCCGGCCATGCTGCTCCTCTTCTCCGCCTTGCTCGAAGAAGGGGACGAAGTCATTATTTCCAATCCATACTATGCCTGCTATCCCAACTTCGTCCGTTTTCTGAAGGCGAATCCCGTCTTCGTCAATGTTTACGAGGAAGACGGATTCCAGTTTCGGCCCACATCTATCCGGGAACGGATCACCTCCAGGACCAAGGCCGTCATCGTCAATTCCCCCTCCAATCCAACGGGTAACCTCCTATCCGGGGATCGCATGAATGAGGTGGCTTCGCTCGACGTTATGGTGATTTCCGACGAAATCTACCACGGACTCGTATACGAGGGAAGAGAGCATTCCATCCTGGAATTTACCGACCGGGCTTTCGTGTTGAACGGATTCTCCAAGCTATACGCCATGACCGGCTGGAGGCTCGGGTATCTTATCGCCCCGAAGGAGTTCGTCCGGCCTATGCAGAAGATGCAGCAGAACTTCTTCATATCCGCCAATTCCTTTGTCCAGTGGGGGGGAGTTGCGGCCCTCCGGGAGGCTCACGAGGACGTCCGGCGGATGACGGCCCTGTACGACGAGCGCCGACGTTTCATGATTTCCCGCTTGCGGGCATTGGGCTTCGGCATTTCGGTGGAACCCACGGGCGCCTTCTACGTTCTGGCCAACGCGCGCCACTTGGGCAGGGACTCCTACGAGTTGGCCTTCGATATCCTGGAAAAGGCCCTGGTAGGTGTAACTCCCGGCATTGATTTCGGTTCCAACGCGGAAGGGTACCTGAGGTTTTCGTACGCCAATTCCCTGGATAACATCCGGGAAGGGATGAACCGGTTGGAGGAGTACCTGAAGAAAGCTTGAGTTCATTTCCGGGAGATGCTTATGGCAGGGCTCCACGTGATTTCTTCCGCTTTTTTGAAAAGCGCGATCCGACCGGACCAATACCCGAACCACAGCCTCCCGGAAATCGCCTTTGCCGGCCGCTCCAATGTGGGCAAGTCCTCTCTCATAAACGTCCTGGTTCGCAGAAAGAAACTCGTTCGCACGAGTTCCACGCCGGGACATACCCGCCTTCTTAATTTCTACACGGTCAATGACGCCATCTGTCTCGTGGATCTTCCCGGTTACGGGTACGCCCGGATATCTCGTTCCACGAGTCGGCAATGGAAGCCCATGATCGAAACCTACCTGACCGGAAGAACGAATCTCAAAGGCGTCGTCGTCATACTGGACGCCCGGAGAGAGCCCACGCGGGAGGACCTCGACCTTCTGGAAACCCTGAAGAAGCGATCCATTCCGACGCTGGTGGTAATTACCAAGATGGACAAGCTCAAGGGGAACCAACGGCGGGAACGTCCGAACCACTTGAAGAAGCTTCTTAGTGAGCACGGAATCACGCCCGTACCCTTTTCGGCGGTCACGGGAGAAGGACGGGAGGAGGTGTGGACTGCCGTACTGAACACACTCAACCACATACCCGCCTCGGGCGCTCCCGGCTCCGAACTGCACGGCGAAGGACTGGTGGTTTAGAGGTTCGACGGTTGAAAAGGAAGACGATGTAGCGTGATCCGACCCCGTACATCCCCCGGAAGCGCCACACACTGATGCCGAATCCGTCCGCTTGCGGAGGTCCAGTGTTTTGCGCACACACCAGAGACTCCGTGACCCGTTCACCGAAAAGACATGCGCCCAAGGCGTTCGGTTCCATGCCAACGGTCACCCGTTCTGCAACAACGGCTACCCTTAATTCACTTCCTCAACGATTTGGTAGACCTGTTCCAGCGCTTCTCCCAGCTTGTCCGCACGAGGACCGCCGGCTTGCGCCATGTCGGGACGCCCACCGCCCTTGCCGCCCACCAACTCGGCAACCCGGGAAATGATTCGGCCCGCGTGGAACCGTTGCGTGAGATCTTTGCTGACGAGCGTCAGAAGAACCGCCTTCCCGTCCTGAACCGCTCCCAGTACGGCGATCCCACTCCCGAGACGATCCCTCACCCGGTCTCCGAACCCACGAAGTTCCTTGACGTCGGGGACTTCCACCCGAACGGAAAGCACCGAGATACCATTCAGTTTTCTCACCGTCGACAGCGCTTCTTCCAAGGCATCCCCGGTCTTGCCCGTACGAGCAGCCTGGAGATCTTTCTCGAGCTTCTTTTGATGCGCCAGGAGTTTCTCAATCTTTACCGACAGCTCGGATGGAGCGGTCTTGAGCAAAGCCGCGGCATCCCGAAGTTCCCTTTCGATTTCACGTACATGGGCCGCTGCATCGGCGCCCGCAAGCGCCTCGATTCTGCGGACCCCGGCGGCCACACCGCTTTCGCCTACAATCTTGAAAAAACCGATCTCTCCCGTGCGCCTCACGTGTGTCCCACCACAGAGTTCCTTGCTCACGTCCCCGACGGAAACCATGCGTACCGTATCTCCGTACCGTTCTTCGAACAAGGCCACTGCTCCGGATCGGACGGCCTCCTCCATAACCGTCAGCTCGGTGCTCACGGGAAGATCTCGACGGACCGCCTCGTTGACCAAGTCTTCCACCCGTTGGAGAGTCGTCAGGTCCACCGGCTCGTAGTGGGCGAAGTCGAATCGAAGACGATCCGGGGCCACCAAAGATCCCGCCTGCTTCACGTGGCCCCCCAAAGTCGTGCGCAGCGCCGAATGCAGCAGATGCGTCGCCGTGTGGTTGCGCGCCGTCCGCATCCTGAGTTCGGATTCGATGGAAGCTTCCACGGCATCGCCCATATGCACGGCGCCGCGAAGAATCCTGCAACGATGCACCGGCAACCGGCCGGCGATTTTCAAGGTATTCACCACCTCCATCTCACCGAGCGAGGACCTCAGAATACCACGGTCCCCCACTTGACCGCCGGCTTCTCCGTAAAAGGGGGTCCGATCCAATACCAGCTCTACTTCAGCGGGCGCAGCGGCCTCCGTCACATTTCCCCCGTCCTGCACCAGAGCCGTCACGCGAGCGGAACCCGCAGTAGTCTCTTCATATCCGACAAACTCGGAAGAAACCCCCTTTGCCAGCAGATTCCGGTAAACTTCGGGGATCTCCTGCTCTCCGCTGCCCTTCCAGGAACGTCGCGATTGCTCCCGCTGAACCTGCATGGCTGCTTCAAAGCCGTCCCGATCCACCGAAAAACCTTCCTCACGCCCCACATCATCCAAAATATCTAAAGGAAAACCGAAAGTGTCGTATAAGCGGAAGGCCACTTCACCGGGCAGCACACGCTCTTTCCCCGCCAACCGCCCGACTTCGTCATACAGCAGCCGCATTCCGTTTTCCAGCGTCTGGAAGAAACGCTTCTCCTCACCCTGAACGATTTTAGCTACGAATTCCTTAGCCGAGAGCAGCTCCGGATAGGGTTCGGTCATTTCATCTATGACCGCCATGCATATCCGATACAGGGCGGGTTCGGTCATCCCCAAAGACGTACCGTATCGCACCGCTCTGCGAAGGATGCGACGAAGCACGTATCCTCTCCCCTCGTTGGAGGGCAGAATACCGTCCGAAATGAGAAACGATGCGGCCCGGGCATGATCCGCAATAACCCGAAAGCAGATATCGTCCTTCGTGCCGGTTCCGTACACCCGTCCGGATTGTTCCTCGATGGATCTCATAATGCCTGCGAACAGGTCTGTGTCAAAATTCGTCTTCTTTCCCTGGAGCACCGCCGCAAGGCGTTCCAGACCCATCCCTGTATCGATGCATGGACTCGGTAATGGGGTCATGGCTCCGGAGTCGTCGCGGTCGAACTGCATGAACACCAGGTTCCACAACTCGAGGTAACGATCGCAGTCACACCCGGGGGCGCATTCGGGCCTGCCGCAACCGACTTCGCGTCCCTGGTCGATGAGGATTTCCGAACACGGACCACAAGGACCGGTATCCCCCATAGCCCAGAAATTGTCCTTTTCCCCGTGGCGTGAAATCCGTTCCGCCGGGAGACCCACCTCGTCCCGCCACAATCCGTAAGCCTCGTCGTCGTTCGTGAACACCGTTGCATAGAGCCGGTCCGCCGGAAGACCATAGCCCTCCGTCAGAAGCTCCCAGGCCATTTGGATGGCGCCCAGCTTGAAATAGTCCCCGAAACTGAAATTCCCCAGCATCTCGAAAAATGTGTGGTGCCTAGCCGTCCGGCCTACATTCTCCAAATCGTTGTGCTTGCCCCCCGCCCGAACACATTTCTGAGAAGTGGCGGCCCGCGTGTATTCAGGGAACTCTTCACCGGTAAACACCCGCTTGAACTGGACCATGCCCGCATTGGTGAACAACAAGGTGGGATCGTCTTTGGGAAGTAGGGAAGAACTCTTCACGATACGGTGACCGTGTCTTTCGAAATACGTGAGAAATCTGGTTCGAACCTCATTTCCGGTCATGGGCCTCATCCTCCGCATGGGTTTCGCCTGAAGAGGGAATCACACCGCACTGGCTCATGATCTTGGTCTCGATTTCCTTCATCATGTCAGAGTGGTCTTCCAGAACCTGTTTGGCGGTTTCCCGCCCCTGACCAAGTCTTTCCCCGCCGTAGGAATACCAGGACCCGCTCTTCTCGACAATGTTCAGAGTTACACCCAGATCGAGAACATCGCCGGTTCTGGAAATACCCTTCCCGTACATAATATCGAATTCCGCTTCTTTAAAGGGCGGGGCGATCTTATTCTTGACCACTTTCACCCGGGTTCGATTGCCCACCACTTCCTGGCCTTCCTTAATGGGTCCTCGAGAGCGGATATCCAGCCTTATCGAGGAATAGAACTTGAGGGCGTTTCCTCCGGTGGTCGTCTCGGGATTGCCGAACATGACACCGATTTTCTGGCGAATCTGGTTGATAAAAACCACGGCGGTCCGTGACTTGGAGATAATGGCCGTAAGCTTTCGGAGGGCCTGACTCATGAGGCGTGCTTGGAGCCCCATCTGAGGATCTCCCATGTCGCCGTCGATTTCCGCTTTGGGCACCAAGGCGGCCACCGAATCGATCACCACCACTCCCAGCGCCCCACTACGCACCAGAATCTCAGCGATTTCCAACGCCTGCTCTCCGTAATCCGGCTGCGAGACGAGCAGATCGTCCGTATTCACCCCCAGTTTATGCGCATACTTGATATCCAGCGCGTGCTCCGCGTCGATGAACGCAGCCACATCTCCCATTCTCTGGGCCTCGGCAATGACATGGAGGGCGAGAGTCGTTTTCCCGGAAGACTCCGGCCCGAAAATCTCCGTCACGCGCCCTCTCGGAATTCCGCCGGTTCCCAAGGCCATGTCCAGGGAAAGGGAACCCGAAGAAATGACCGGCACGGCCACACTGTGCTCCGCACCCAGCTTCATAATGGAGCCTTTGCCGAACTGACGTTCGATCTGACCGACGGCCATATCGACTACCATCTGCTTATCCACCGATGTGGGCATGATTCCTCCTCGCCGCCGGCCCTTTCCCGGCCTTACTCACGGCCCAAACATTTCGGAACCACTTCGTACGCTTCGGCAAATCAACGAATCCTGAGCCGGACTTACGACTCACACCGCCGTCGCGAACAACAAGTCAAACATACAACTCTCTCATATCAATTCAACAGACCGAACTCAAGCGGCATGTACCGCTCCGTCCCCCGGCCCGGATCTCCGCGGCTTCAATTTGGTTTGTTGTTTGCGGTGCACTCGTTCATGGTGTACACATGGACCGATTTCCCAAAGCAGCCCACCCCGAATTCGGTCTGCGGGTTCACCTCCGATGGAAACAGGAATCCGTTCCGCCTCTCGAGGAGTATGATAATGAACGTGGCCATGCTTTCCCCCATCTCCCGGCATACCCCGCCGAGGTCCTGCGGCCCCGTGGAACGAATGATTCGTCTTCTCACCGAAGATCTCGTTCGGCGTGGCACGGATGTGACCCTGTTCGCCTGCTGTAACATCCCGACGACGGCAAAGCTAAGGACCGTTATGGCGCCCGGCTATGAGGAGGAGTTGACTGCCCCCGTTCGAGAATGCCTCCATATTTCGGACGTCTTCGAGCAAGGGGAAGCATTCGATTTGATTCATAATCATTTCGGGTATCTCCCTCTGACGTACCTCCACATGACCCGCACCCCGGTGCTCACCACGATTCATGGACGTCCTTCGCCCTCGACCCTCCCGGTATATCTAAAGTACAACAGGTGCTCGTACTATGTGGCGCCCTGGGCAGCATTGAAGAGCCCGGAACTTGACTACATCGCCACGGTTCCTTACGGGATCGATACCTCCCTTTTCCCGTTCCGCCCTGAACCGGGCGAATACCTCCTCTGCCTTGGATCCATTCATTCCGCAAGTGGGACGCGGAACTGCATCCGGGTCGCCCATGAGGCGCGTAGGAAGCTTGTTCTGGCGGGTCCCATCCAGGATGCCGATTATTTCAAACTCGAAATCGAACCACTCCTCGATGAAAGCCGCCTAATATATTTCCGGAATCCTGATACGGATCGCAAGAAGGAGCTTCTTGCAGGGGCATATGCACTGATTCAGGGTTACCACCGAGATGACCTTTCAGGGACTTCGGCTATGGAAGCCATGGAGGCCATGGCCTGCGGAACTCCGGTGCTTTCGATGAAGCAAGTCGGCATGGCCGAAGTCATTGCGGACGGCAAGACGGGAATTCTGGCCTCGGACGTTTTGGAAATGGCCAGAGCCGTGCCCAGGATGGCCGGGATGAATCGGCGCGAATGCCGAAGATGGGTGGAAGAACGCTTCCGCATGGATTGTATGGTAGAGGAATATCTTCGTGTCTACGGCCAGATATGCGCCGAAAGACAACGGGAGGATCACCGCCCCTGGGGATTCTATCAAGTCCTATCGGCCCGGTCGGACCATAAGGTCAAGCGCATCACCGTATTCCCGGGTCAAAGGCTGAGCATACAGCGTCATCTGCGCCGCTCGGAGCATTGGTACGTTATCCAGGGGGAAGCGACGGTGATGAAAGACGGTGCGGAGATCCGAATGACTGCCGGACATGCCGTAGACCTTCCGGCGACCACATGGCACCGCATCACCAACCAAGGCAGCGGGAATCTCATATTCATCGAAGTCCAGACGGGAGACTATTTCGGGGAAGACGATATCGAGCGATGCGAAGACGATTACGGAAGAGCCGGCTGATTCCGGAATCCGGCAAGATGGGCGCCTTTCATGGCAGCCGCCCTCGGATGCTCCCCGCCGCTGAAACTCCTGGTCGCGATTCTTTGGAATTTCGACGTGTTATGATCATGATGGGAGAATGAATCAAGATGAAGGATGAACGCACCAACCGAACCGCCCTAATCATGGCAGGCGGCGTGGGAACGCGATTCTGGCCGTTGAGCACACGGGAAAATCCCAAGCAATTTCTCAAGCTTTTCAACGACCGCAGTCTGGTGCAGCAAAGTTACGATCGCGTGGTCGGGATCGTGCCCGCTGAGCGAATCCTGGTCTTGACCCAGGAACGCTTTCGGGGACTCGTAAAGGAACAGTTGCCCGAGATCCCGGCTGAAAACATCATCGGGGAACCGTTACGGCGCAACACCGCCGCCGCCGTGTGTCTCGGGGCTCTCATCGCCGTCAGGCGATTCGGAAATCCCGCTATGATCACCGTGACGGCGGATCATCTTATCGAACCGGTCGAATCGTTTCGACGCGCCGTTATTTCCGCACTCAACGCCGCACACAGTTCGGGTGCGCTGTACACGTTTGGAGTCAGGCCTTCCTTTCCATCCACCGAATACGGTTATCTGGAGATCGGAGCCCGCGCGGAGGAAGATGACGGCATCGTTCATTACGATTTGACCGCATTCAAAGAGAAACCCGACCTGGAAACCGCCCAATCATATTTCCGATCCGGTCGTTGGCTTTGGAACAGCGGCATGTTCGCCTGGACGGCGGAAACCATCTTATTGGAAATCCGTCGATATCTGCCGGTGCATCTGGAACACTTGAGCAGGGCTGTTGAACACGAAGGAACGCCCTCATGGCCCCAAGCCCTGCAGGAAGGGTTCGCCCCTCTGGAAGCCGTTTCCATCGACTACGGTATTATGGAAAAGGCCCAAAGGATCCGGTGCGTGGCGTGCGGATTCCATTGGAAGGATATGGGGGGATGGCCGGCAATCCGGGAGTACCTGGCGGGCGACGATCACGAAAATCGGTACCTCGGCCGGGTATATTTTGCGGAGGCTAAAGGAAACCTCGTCTTTTGCGAGGATAAGAATGAAACGGTGGTCTTGATCGGCATGAGCGATGTCGTCTTGGTGCGCGCCGGCTCCCGAACCCTTCTTGCCCGGAAGGATCGGCTCGAGGAGATTAAGCACATAGTCGAGTCCATGACGGAGGAGTCCTGAGGGTGGGATGCGCACCCTTCATTTCGATGCGCCGCGGAAACCGCCTCACCGGCATGAGCCGTCGGCGCCGGATTCATCCTTGTCATGGGAGACCGGAGGTTCGGCATCCACTCTCAGGATCCGGCGGTCTTCCCGCCCCCGGCGTATAGATCGAACGGCTCGCGCACTCCGCCGCAAACAATCACTCGATTCGGCGGCACGATTCTCACCTCCCCTACCCTTTCTAACCTTCTTGCGCTGTCCTCAAGAGGGGGACATTTCGATTCTCATCGAAGCGGACATTTCCCATGTTGCCGACATTTCTGTTGACAACCTTTCAACCTTCCTGTAGATACTGCTTCCTACATCAACGGGGGACGTAGTTCAGCTCTGGTTAGAACGCCGGCCTGTCACGCCGGAGGCCGCGGGTTCGAGTCCCGTCGTCCCCGCCAGTAAACTCAAGGGGTTACGTTAAAAAACCGTAACCCCTTTCTTTTGCCTTCAGAATTTTCCAACCGTATCTCCAACCTTCAGCCACAAGAAGGCCCCTGCCAACCTGTTCCGTGGACTCCGCTTTGCCAGCCGTGTCATGGGGTTTCCTACGCATTCTCCACGTTGAACCACTGGCAGGATCTCCGTGATAAGTATGGCTCCCAATAGGAGGAAATCTTCGCATGTGGGGTATCCCTTCGGAATAAGCGGCTTCCCGGGGTCGGAAAGAGTTTGTCCGTAAACGGCAACAGCAGAGATACGATCTTTCGAAGGGGTCCATTACCAGCCCGTTGATAAAGTCTATTGCGGGCAGGCTGGTCAAAAACGATGAGATGCAAGGCGGGCGAATCCTGAGGAATGAGGCGTAGATACAGTACGCCGCAATGAAGAAGGATGAGGCCCAACGACGTAGATCGCGTTTTTCAACGGTATACGCCAGGGAGGGAAAGCGAGAGATAGGATCAACAGAAGAGAACCTGCTGCACACATTCCTTCTCTTTGAGAATCCGCTCGATTTCTCTGCGGGACTCCCCGGCCTCGACGGGCTTCACCTCCGAGATCCACAGGCCCTTCGAGTTCCGCCGTGTTTTCAGGCTCTTCAAGTACCCTGCAACAAGGGCATACCTGCAGCCGTACACGCCACAGCACGAGTTATCGATTAAGGCATTTCCCAAAGCATAGAGCAGCGTTCCGCCGTCCAGATCCAGGCTGCCTTCTTCCACCAATTCGTATACGCCCGAAATGGAGCGAACCTCCTGGTGCAGGTCGTGGACATACTCTTTCGTCATAGATGATCCCGTCCGATGATCCTGGATGCGTATTCAGGGATATCCCAGGGAACCTTTCGAAAAAAGAGACTCGGGGCGCCCCCAAAATTCTAAGTGGTTCGATAGGTTCTATGGCCCCCTTGCGGACCGCGCACGCGACTCCGAAGACCGCTGCGAGGTCCCGGTTAGCAGGCTGTTGAAAAACGCGATCTGCTTTCACGCCTTTGGCGTGACGCTTCATCCTTCGTCATTGCGGCGTACTGGTTGTACGCCTCATTCCTCAGGATTCGCGCGCCTTGCATCTCATCATTTTTGAACAGCCTGCCCGAAATGCTGTTTTTCAACGGTATAGCCATCGGGCCCCGGCGGGAGGCGCAGGAGGATGGAGTCCCCCCTGCCGCCTGATCAAGCGTTGCCCAGAATCCCTACGCTGCACACGAGACTGCCGCACAGCCCCCCGTGATTGTGCACCAAACCGATCCCGGGATCGCCCTGTACCTGTCTCTGCGCAGGCTCCGCCTTCCCCTGGAGCTGTTTGTAGACCTCATACATCATTCGTATGCCGGACGCCCCTATGGGATGACCGAAGCATTTCAGGCCCCCGTCGCTCTGGCAGGGTATCTTGCCGTCCAGATCGTAAAACCCGCTCTCGAAATCCTCTCGACCTTTTCCTACGGGCGAAATCTGGAGGCTCTCAACAGTGATCAGCTCACTGATAGAGAAGCAGTCGTGCACTTCCATGAGATGGACTTCTTCCCGTGGTTTCGAAATACCCGCCTCTTTGTAAGCTGCGATTCCCGCCTTGATGGTGGATTCCAGATGGATCCCGTCCCAGCTCTGGTGTCCGATGCCGGTGCCCGGAGTAAGGGAGAGCTGCAGCGCCTTGATATAAATGGGGTCCGGCCTGAAGTCCTTGGCCATATCGGCCCGAACCACGATGGCCGCGGCGCCGCCGTCGCTGACTCCGCAACAGTCGAACAACCCCAAGGGCCACGCTACGATGGGCGCTTTGACCATGGCGTCAATATCCACGACCCTGCGGAGGTGCGCGCGGGGGTTCATGGCGCCGTTCTTGTGACTTTTGTAGGACACGCGCGCCAGAACGCGTTTGCCCTCCTCGGGGCTCAGTCCGTACTTTTCAAAGTAAGCCGTGGCCACCATGGCGAACATGCCCGGCGCGGTAAGATTCGGAAGATAGAACATGTTCTCGGTTCCCATGGTCGCGCCGAAGGAGGGCAGTCCGCCGTACCCGGTGTCCTTGAGTTTCTCCGCGCCTAAAGCCAGGGCTATGTCGCATGCGCCTGACGCCACGGCGTAGGCCGCCCCCCGCACGGCCTCCGTGCCCGTAGCACAGAAGTTCTCGACCCGAGTCACGGGAATGTTGGGGAGCTTCAGGGCTCGAGCCAGAGGGGCGGCGCCGTTGCCCGCGTTGACCTCAGTAAAACAACTGCCGAACCAGGCGGCGCCTATGTCTCTGGCCTCGATGCCCGCGTCCTCGATGGCCTCCTTGAATGCATCCACGATCAGGTCCTCTTCGCCCTTGTCCCAGAGTTCCCCGAACTGAGTGCATCCCATCCCTATGATCGCCACTTTATCTTTAATTCCAGTCGCCACGGTATGCATCCTCCTCTTACGCAATGCTCTCCGCCAGGGGCACCGCTTTCCAAAAATAGGAATATATGCCACGCCGTTCATCGGCGTATTTGCGGCGAAAGCTCATCTTAACGGGCTTCCCCACCGCGAGGTCGTCCAAATCGCAGTCCGTGATGTCCAGATACAGCCTTCCGCCTTCCTCGAAGTCGATCAGCCCGTACATCCCCGGCGGGTCCCAACTGAACGCGAGATTGTCTCCCGTGTAGGAGTTGATGCGCCCGATCTTGTCATAAAAATAGTAGGGTTCCATCTTATCAATGACCCCACATTCGGGATTGATGCAGACGCGCTGTTCTGGATATTGAGGTGTGGCGCACGCCGTGCACTTGCTCCCCTGAAGGGCCGCCAGGGATTGACCCTCTCTGTAGGTCACGGATGCCCGGGCCATGGGAATGTCTTCCCCTCGAATTCCCACATCCACGGGAAGCAGGTTTCGGAAAACCAGGTACTTTGGATAACTATCGAGGCTTTTCTTCAGAGCCATGTGGCCTTGAATGCCTAATGAGCGTCTCCGTTTCTGGATTTCGTCCGTCGCCTGGAACCAGAGCGCGTCTCCTCCGTTTCCGTAGCTTACCAGCAAAATGTTGTCTCCCGGCTTCGTTTGTTCGAGAGCGGCCACCAGCATCATCAAAGAAAGGGCGGAGCCCGTGTCCCCCACGCCGTTTACGAGGTTATCCTGCAGGCGGTCCGGAGCAATGCCGAGCTTTTTGGACAAGCCCTGGTGCACCCTGGGATCGGGACAGGCGATGACCAATTTGGCGAAATCATCGATGGCCCGCCCGTACTTGGCCAGGGCTCCCTTCACTATCTCGGGGAGGATCCTGTCGTACCCTGTATCCCGGATCCATCGTTCTTCCCATGCGTGGGGAAACCGTTCTCCCTGAATGCGTCGATAGTCGGCAAAGTCGCGGCTCACCGAGTAGCAGCCCTTGACTTCGGCAATCACGTTTTCCGACCCCAATAGAAGGGCCGCAGCTCCGTCCCCGAGCATGTGCTCCAAACCGCTTCCAGGCTTACCCAGACGGGAATCCGCCCCGCAGACCAGAAACTGCGTCATCTCCCCGGACCGCACGGCGTCGCAGGCGGCCATGAGCGCCGTGGTCCCCGATTTCAGAGAACCCGTAAAGTCCGCGCTCCGAATCTCGGGTTTGAGGGCCAGGGCTTCGCCGCAGATAGCCGCATTTTGCCGCTCGACGTAAGGAGCCGTGGTGGAACAAAAATATATACCACCAATCCCGGTGCGGGGCGAGCCGTTCAGACAATCGGAAGCGGCGGCGACACTCATGGTTATACTGTCCTCGTCGTAGTTCGCCACCGCCTTTTCGCCCCTGGCCAGACCAGCGGTAGCTGCATTGAACCAGCCTATGGCTTGAAATATGGTTTTGCGGTCCATGCGGTATCGCGGAATGTACGCACCGTACGAAGTGATGCCAACCATGCTTAATCCTCCCTGATTCTTGGGATCACGCTCAGTTGAATACTTGGATTCGAAAGTTACCTGCGTTGTGCTCGGCGATCGTCACCGTGACGCCTTGCTTCCAATCCTTGTACGCGTCTTTGCCTTTGAGAGTGAAAAATGCCCCTCTAACCGTCCGTTGACACACCCTATTGCGGGCAGGCCGGTGCAAAACGATGAGATGCAAGGCGGACGAATCCTGAGGAATGAGGCGCACAGTACGCAGCAATGACGAAGGATGAAGCCCAAACGGCCCAGATCCCGTTTTTCAACAGCCTGGCAATCTCGTCAACGCACGCCGGTTTCACGGGACCTTCCCCTGTCGGCATTCCGTTACGCGGTCGTCGCAATAGTCAATCATCATGCCGTAGGATGGAAGGCTCCGGTCCGCCGTTGCTCAGTGCTCCCGGAATCGACGGTTTTCTCGTCCCCCCTGGAAACTTCGGCCACTTCGAGGCGTGTCGGCCCGTTTAGAGGCAACAGGGTCCACGCACATACGCCGGCCGTTTCTTCTCTTATATCATAATAGTGGCTCAACATGGGATCAAAGTACTCCGCGTTGATCCAGCAGAACGGGTAACACCGAGATCTGCGGTCAGTTGATCTGCGATGAAACGGGCCAAATTCCTTTTTCACATGAAGGAGGTCCACTCCTTGAAAATTTCTCACAAAAGCAGTCTCAACCCAAATCTCATCAACGTGTTCAGGCTGACCGGTTTTTTGCTTCCTGCCACGCCTTTTCAAGCAATGCCAATGTGCCCGGGGTGGACTCGGTGCGGAGACCGAAGTTGGCATTGAATGCTTCGATGTTCGACATCATCTCTGCTTCGCCCAGCACTTCAGTGGGCAGCAGCAAGCTGCGTTCGTAGTCCCGCATCATGCGCTTCAAGATCCTGTCTCTTTTCGGATGTAACTCCTCCGGAACACCCGAACCCGACTCCAGGAGCTTCCGCCAGTGCCGGGAGAATCCGGCATTCATGAACATGGTGCCTGCGCATTCGCATTGCCGTGCATAGTACTTTTCACGTCCACCGATAATGAGCCCCACGCAGTCGTCCACCGGATGGCCTTCATCCATGGGAAGTATCACCGGTACACCCACTTCCGAAAAGAGATTTTCGGCAGGATCCAGGGCATTTCCACACAAACCGTATCCGAGAAGTACGATTTCCACGTGCCTGGCCATCTCCTTGACGCCGGACACCACATGGCGCTGCAGGGTCTTGATCACGGAATGCAGCCCTACCTCCATGACACGGATCAATACTTGGTGTCCGTCGCCTGGCGCTTCTCCGAACTCCTTTGGGGATGCCACCCGATGCACTGACTTTTCATAGTGGCCCTTGAGTCCTGAAAGCAAACCCTCTGAGAACTCGTTGTCGACGACAAAGACATCCGAGACTTCCGTGTCAGTACTCAACACGTGGGCGAACTCCAGTTCCAGGATCTGGCAGGTGATAATACCAATTCTGGCCATGTTCTTCTCCTTCCTCCAGACGTCCGATCTTCTCCCGAAGCAAATGCATCTCCACCGTGGTCTCGCCCAGCTTTTCCCTCTTCCGGGAAATCTCTTCGTCTCGATGGTCCGCAGCCGTTGCTTCAAGGCCGACTCTCCACCCTCCCGGAATGGATCCCGCCAATGGGAAATGCGCGAGGCGTGTATACCCATTTTCCGGACACCTCCTTCTTTTCATTCTCTCCTATCCCAATTCGGTGTCCAGAGAAACTGTAGACCAAAGGACGGCCGGCTTTCCAGTCCACCTAACAGCCCGTGGATAAACCCGTATTGCGGGCAGGCCGGTCAAAAACGATGAGATGCAAGCCACGCCTTGGGCGTGGGGCGAATCCTGAGGAATGAGGCGTACATACAGTAGGCCGCAATGACGAGAGACGAAGCCCAACGACGCAGATCGCGTTTTTCAACGGCTTGCTAATTCGCTTGATGGATTCTCGATCAATTGCTACATTGAATACCGTACACAAATCCAAGTCTCCTGAGCGGATTCCCGCTCCATGTACATCCTGATAACCCGTTCCGACTCGGCTCGGAAAGAAACACCGAAGGCACGGATGGGGATGGCGTGCGTGTCCCAATTGGAAACATCGTTTTTCTCGGATATTCCTTGAGTAACTACCGTGACCCATCCCGACCTCCTCATGGTGGCTGACCCTCGGCGCCGGCATCTTCAGCAACCGATGAGGGGGCGGTTCTGTCCGGTCATCCTGTCTTCTTCCCCTTGTTCCGTCCATACGGGGAATAGCCGGAAGCCCGGAACGGCCCACGGTGTTGTCCGCGTTCCCGCTCGTCACCCCCATTCTTTCGGGACCGCCGCCGTATGCGCTCGGGGGAGAAGATCCATCGCACGCCCGAGGACATTATCCAATCCTTTCAGAGGATATTTCCATGGTCACATCCTTAGTGCAGAACGCGCTCTCCGTAACTTCCGCTCCTCTGCTCAGGGCGGAAGACATTCATTTAGCCTTCGGCAAAGTTCAGGCGCTCATGGGTGTAAATCTGGAGGTATGGGCAGACGAGATTGTAGCTCTGATCGGCCCCAACGGGGCCGGAAAGACCTCGTTTCTGAACAGCCTGAACGGATTCTATCGCCCTCAACGAGGAACCGTTGTATTCAAGGAACAGAACATCACCCGGATGTCGCCTCATCGACGCGTCCAGGCTGGGATCGGTCGCACTTTTCAGGGAATACAATTGTTCTTGGGGATGAGTGTGTTGGACAACATCATGACCGGGCGCCATATCCACATGCGCTCCGGTTTTGTTTCCGGTGCATTACGCTGGCCTTGGGCTATACGGGAGGAGGTGAAACACAGGACCGTTGCTGAAGAAATCATTGACTTTCTGGAAATGGAAAGCATTCGCGAATCCGTGGTAGGTTCCTTGGGCTATGGACTCCGAAAACGGGTGGACTTGGGCCGGGCGCTGGCCATGGAACCCAAGCTTCTGATTATGGACGAACCCATGGCCGGCATGAATGTAGAGGAAAAGGAAGACATGGCCCGTTTCATTCTCGACATTCAGGAGTATCGAAAGATCCCCATCATTTTGGTGGAACACGACATGGAGGTGGTGATGGACATCTCCAGTCGCCTGGCCGTTCTCGAATGGGGACGTATCATCGCCGAGGGTTCCCCGGAGCGGGTGCGCGCCGATCCCAGAGTGATCAAGGCCTATCTGGGTGAACCATGAACGGGAGCGGAAGATGACTGAGGCTTGGCAAAAACATCCAGAGATTCCGGCGGACACGGTTCCCAAGTATTTGAGACACAATACAGGCATTTTCGGCGAACGGACCTACATGCGCCGCAAGAACATGGGTCTGTGGCAGTCCTACAGCTGGAATCGCGTGTACGACGAGGTTAGGGCCTTTTCATTGGGGCTCATGGAACTGGGGTTGTCCCGCCGGGAGACTGTGGCTATTGCCGGCGAAAACGAACCGGAACTTTTCTGGGCGGACTTCGCCGTACTGTGCGCGGGCGGCAAGGTAGTTTGTCTATACCCGGACATGACGCCTGCGGAGATGGAGTTCATCCTCGACCATTCCGAGGCCACCTTTCTGGTGGCCGAAGACCAGGAGCAGATCGACAAGTTTCTCGAGGTGCAGGATCGCCTGCCGCATATACGAAAGGCGATCTACTGGGACCGGCGCGGCATGTGGCAATATCGGAATCCGCTCCTGATGGAGTTCGGCGAAGTCCAGGATTTGGGAAGAAAGGCGCATCGGCTTGCACCCGAACGTTTCGACCGGTCCATTGAGCATGGGCGAGGTACGGACATTGCCATGCTGAGCTACACTTCGGGTACCACCGGAGTTCCCAAAGGCGTTGTCATCACGCAGGATTACCTCCTGGACAACGCGTTCCGCATCCTCATGGCAAACGATTTCAGGCCGTTCAGTCAATATCTGTCCTATCTTTCACCCGCCTGGGTTACAGAACATTTCTTTGGAACGCTCGGTTTGGTTCTGCCGCTCACGTATAACTTCCCGGAGGAGCCTGAGACAATACTGGCCAATATACGTGAGCTGGGGGCCGAAATTCTGGTCTTCGGCCCCCGGCAATGGGAAAGTCTGGCCTCTACCGTTCAAGCAGCCATGCTCGATGCCGGCCCCATTCGCAGGGCATTCTACTATGCAGGCATGAAGATCGGCCTTAAACGAGCCCGAAAGCACACCGAAGGGGTGAAATCCGGTTGGATTTGGCGGTTGCTCCTCTGGCCGGCCGAGAAATTCGTTTTAGGACCGCTGCGGGACAATCTGGGTCTCAAGAAAACCTACTACGCCATGACCGGCGGGGCGCCTTGCGCTCCCGATGTGTTCCGTTTCTATCACGCCATGGGAGTCCCTTTGCGCAACGCCTACGGCAACTCGGAACTGGGTATGTTCACACAGCACATGGGTCACCGGTTCGATCCGGAGACTCTCGGGAAATGGTACCAATCCCATCCGCATTTCGGTCCGCCGCTGGAATACAAGGTGGCTGAAGACGGAGGGCTGCTGATCAAAGGTGCTTCGGGCTTTTCAGGATACTATAAGAATGATGAGGCTACGCAAAACGCCGTTGTGGACGGATGGTTCGTCACCGGTGACGCCGTGCGGATGAAAGAGGGCGGCGATCTTGTGTTTCTAGAGCGGGTCAAGGATCTCAAACAACTTTCCACGGGCCATCGATTTCCCCCCCAATTCATCGAGACCAGGCTCCGCTTCAGTCCTTTCATCAAAGACGGCATGGTATTGGGCGATGAGCGGAAGCCTTTTGTCGCATCCCTCATCAACATCGACGCGGAGACCGTGGGTCGATGGGCGGAGCGCCAGGGTATAGCCTTCACTACCTTTCCGGACTTGACGCAGAAACCCGAAGTCTGTGATTTGATTCGCGGGGAACTGGAAAAAGTCAATCAGAACCTGGATGAAGGCTCCAGGATAAAACGATTCGTCAACCTACCCAAAGAATTCGATCCCGACGAGGCGGAACTCACACGAACTCGCAAACTACGGCGAGGGTACCTGGAAGAGCGTTACGGGGGATTGATCGAAGCGATCTACCTCGGTGAAGACGTGTATGTGGCCGAAGTGCCGGTGAGATATCGGGATGGGAGAACGGGCTCCGTCAAGACAAACACCCGAATCAATACCATTCACGGATAGAATTTGGGGTAGTCCATGGATGTTTTCTTCTGGGTCGACCTGCTCCAGTATACACTCGATGGCGCGCTCAAGGGTATGCTCTATGCCGTCATCGCCATCGCCTTTATCGTGGTCTACCGGGCCGGGCGGATTCTGAACTTCGCCCAGGGGGAAGTGATCATCTTCATGGCCTATATCATCTGGAGCCTGCACTCTGTAGCCACCCTTCCCGTTCCGGCGGTGATTCTCATCTCTCTTATAATGGCGGCGCTCCTGGGCTTGGCCACCGAGAGGGGGATCTTTCGACCTCTCATCGGTCAACCCATTTGGGCCATAGTGATGGTCACCATCGGCTTAATGATCCTGATCCAAGGTGTCACTCAGGTTGTTTGGGGCGGCCGGGAGCGGCCCTTTCCTGTCCTCTTTCCCGGAGGCGCGGTCAAGTTGGGTCCTTTGCTCTTCACGAGTTCCATATTCTATGGGGGATTGATCTCCCTGTTTATCGTATCGGCACTCGCCCTGGCGTTCGAACGAACCCGCTGGGGGCTCAAGCTTACCGCCGTGGCTGAAAACCATCAAGTAGCACAAGCCATGGGTATATCGGTCAAACGTTCCATCGCCATCGCCTGGATGATCGGTTGGGGATTGTCCACTTTTGCGGCCGTAGTCTTTCTCAACGGGCGAGTACTCACCTTTGCCGCAGCCACCATCGGTTTACACGCCCTACCCGTAGTGCTTCTGGCGGGCTTGGAGTCCATAGGCGGCGCCCTCTTGGCCGGAATCATCGTGGGCGTGGGTGAATCCTGGGCCGCAGCTTTCTTGGACCCTTACACGGCCGGAATCAGTTCCCAGATCTTTCCCTATGTGTTGATGCTGATAGTTCTAGTGATTCGGCCCCAAGGTCTGTTCGGCTGGAAGATCATTGAAAGGGTATGAACTATGGCGATACTCCCCTGCGGTATTCACTTCGAATCCTACAGGCGCCACATGGGCTACTTAAGGACCCGATCCCAATGGATAGCCTTCCTCCTGTTTGTGATCCTGCTGGTGATTCTGCCTCAGATACTCAGTGTTCGATTCATCGCCATGATCAATATGGCCACCATGATTTGCATCGCCGTGGTCGGTCTGCAGATCACCACGGGCTATGCCGGACAGATTAATCTGGGCCAGTCGGCTTTCATGGGCATGGGTGCTTTCGTGTGTGGTTCACTGGCCGCAAACTTCAATTTGCCCTTCTGGATCACGATCCCGGCCGGAGGTTTGGGCGGCGCCCTATTGGGGGCTGTATTCGGCATACCCGCTTTGCGCATTAAAGGCTTCTATCTGGCTATCACCACCATTGCCGCCCAGGTTATCTTTCCGCTAATGATTATGCATATGCCCAACAAGTGGTTCGGCGGAGCCATCGGACTGCATGTTCCGACCGCTCGATTGGGGCCTATCACCTTCAACACGGACGTTTCCTTATATTATTTCATCATGGGTACCGCAGGGATCATGATCTTCTTCGCGTTTAACCTGGTGCGCTGCCGCGTGGGGCGGGCTTTGATCGCCGTGCGGGACAACGACATCGCCGCCGAAATGACGGGCATCAATATTTTTCACTACAAGACACTGGCTTTCGCTATCGGTGCAGGATATGCGGGAGTGGCCGGAGGGCTTTGGGCCTACTATCTGCGCTATGTGGGCGCAGACCAGTTCACACTGTATTCCTCCGTCTGGTACATGGGAATGCTCATCGTCGGCGGGTTAGGAAGCATTGTGGGAGCCATTTTCGGCGCCTTTTTCATTCGGGCTCTCCAGGAGTTCATTACCACCCTGGGCCCTTTATTGGTCCGGTATATGCCACAAGCGGCCGGAAGCGCGGAATTCTGGTTTGCGAGCATGAACATTCTGTTGGGAGGAATCATTGTTCTTTTCCTCATTTATGAACCCAGAGGATTGTATCATCGCTGGAACATACTTAAGATGTCGTATCGTATCTGGCCTTTTCCGTATCTCTGATCCATGAGGATAAGGATGCGTTGTCAACCAGGGATGCGACGACGCGGCATCTCTCGGCCGGAAAACGGAAAGGAGGTATGATCCGGATAGGGAGCGGACCGCACGATGAAGGCTGTATTCTTTTTGTCTTCAATGAAATGGGAGGAGAAACGCAATGAGCAAAAAACGGATCCATTGGTTTGGAGCGATCCTGCTCCTGATCTTTTTGACCCAGACCTCATGGGCGGCTCAGTATAACATTACGATCTCATTGGATTATACCGGTCCGTACGCCGTAATTATGCCGCCGTTCGAATCCACACGGAAGGCGTTGACGGCCTGGTGGAACGAGACAAAGGGAAAGGACCTGGGAATCGAGATCAACGATGTTGGCTATGATATGCGCTACGATCCCAGCGTGGTGGCCAGTACTTGGCCTGGTATCCTCTCCAAGGACAAACCTATCGCCCATTTGGGATTGGGCGGTCCCGACGTGGCTGCCCTCATGAAACGATTGCCGGACGACAAGGTACCCATGTTCATGTCCACCGCAACCTATGGCTTCTCCTGGCTCCCCAACACCTGGGTCTTTCAGCCGCGTCCATCGTACGCACACGAGGCCGCGGGCTTCTTTAACTGGGTCCACGAAAACACCATCAAGGATCGGACGATCCGAATCGCCGCAATCAACTCCAAGGTTTCTCCGGCTTATGTAGACATGATCAACGGTATTGAGGCGTTCTGCAAAGTCACACCCTGGGCGGAACTCGTGGGAGTTGAATGGATCGCCATGAAACCGGTGTCGCTTCTGTCGGAAGTTCGCCGTCTGGCTCGACTGAATCCGGACTTCATCTGGATCGCAACCAATACAGCCCATGTCATTTCCACCATTCAGGCACAGAAGGAACTTGGGATCCATATTCCCATCCTGATGGCTTCGCACAACGGCATCCAAATGTCCGCCGTGGCTTCCAATGATATCAATCTGCTTGAGGGACATTACGATTCCTACGCCATGGACCCGGGCATTGACCGCGCCGTTCCCGGGGCGAAGATCGTCATCGATTACTGCAAAAAGCTTGGGATCAAAGATAACTGGAGCAATCTCAGCGTTCAGGCGGCATTAATGCAATTGATGGCTCTTAAGGGGATCGAGAGGGCCGCGGGCAAGGTGGGCGCCGAAAAGATCACGGGACAAGCCGTTTACGACGCCATGTTCGAGGGTCCCATTACCGAGGAGGAACTTCTGGGTTTGGCCCCGGAGATGACCTTCACTAAGGAAGCCCCCTTCTCCACCAAGAACCTCAGAGTTAAAGTCACTACGGTGAGGGGCGGCGAACAGATGCTTCTGACGGACGATTGGATGCTTGTCCCGGATGTGCCCAACTGGGTGTCCCAATAGAACAACGCGTAACCCCCATCGGGAGACCTCTTATGTTGGAAATGGTCAACGTGGAAATGATCTATAGCAAGGTCATTATGGTCCTTAAAGGGGTTTCCCTGTCCGTACCCGAGGGAGGCGTCGTGGCCCTCCTCGGGGCCAATGGGGCAGGAAAGACTTCCACACTTAAGACCATCTCCGGTCTCGAGCACTCCGAAGAAGGGGAAGTTACTCGAGGTCATATTGTCTTTGAAGACCAGCGTATCGAAGACCTGGATCCAGCCCAGATCGTCCGGTTGGGCATCATCCAGGTCATGGAAGGCCGCCGAGTCATTGAACATTTATCCGTTGAACAGAATCTCTTGGTAGGGTCTCATCTCCGCGCCGAAATGCGGGGCGTCCGGAAGGATCTGGACATGGTCTTCTCCTACTTCCCCACGCTCAAGACGCTGCGCAACAACATCTCCGGATACCTGTCCGGAGGTGAACAGCAGATGTTGGTGGTGGGAAGGGCATTGATGGCCCGACCCAAGTTGGTCCTACTCGACGAACCCTCGCTGGGGTTGGCTCCTTTACTGGTACAAGAGATCTTTCGAGTCTTGAAAAATGTCAATGAGCGGGAGAGAATCACCATGCTTTTGGTGGAACAAAATGTGCGGATCGCTCTCAACATTTCCCGGCATGGATATATTATAGAGAACGGCCGTATTGTGCTGGACGGGCCCTCGGAAGCTTTGCTAGATAACGAAGATATCAAGGAGTTCTATTTGGGACTGAGCCTGAAAGGAAGACGTAAGAGCTACCGGGACGCAAAACATTACAAGCGCCGAAAGCGATGGCTGGGATGACCTATTTCCCTGCTTGAAACACAAAGCCGCCCTCAGGCCGGTTAAAACACGCTGAACAAGAAACCCTCAATACACGAACCTGATCTGAATATGCTCCGTTGAACATACGATACGGCTGGTTGGACTGGAAAGGAAGTACCCTGATGAATTTGGACCTTACTGAGGAACAGGCCATGATCCGGGAAATGGCCCGGGATTTTGCCGACGAGGTCATCATGCCCCGGGCCGAAGAATTGGATGAAAAAGGGGAATATCCGTACGATATCCTGGGAAAGATGGCAGAACTGGGCATGATGGGAATCCCCTTCCCGGAAGCCTATGGAGGCGCCGGCGGTGACTGGGTGGGCTATCATCTCTGCCTCGAACAGATTTCCCGCGGCGATCTGACCATCGGCGCCTGTCTCGAGGTGACCACTGCGGTGGTGGGCGAAGAACTGTTTCGATTCGGCACCACGGACCAGAAAATGAAATGGTTAGTGCCCGTGGCTCAGGGCAAGATCATTGGAGCTTTCGCTCTGACGGAGCCGGACTCGGGGTCGGATGCCGGGGCCCTTCGAACCAGAGCCGTCAAGGAAGGCGATCACTGGATCCTCAACGGAAACAAGCAGTTCATCACCAACATCGGGCTGGAGAATTCGACCTTCGCCTTGGTGGCGGCTCAAAGCAGCAGAAGTGGGGGCGCCAAGAAAGTCATCTCCACCTTCATTGTTCCCAAGGATGCTCCGGGATTCAAGCTGGGTAAACGCTACAATAAAATGGCCTGGCACGCTTCCGCCACCAACGAGATCATTTTTGAGGACTGCCGTATCCCGGCCGACAGCCTTTTGGGGGATCCCACTAAAGGATTCGCTCAACACTTGGCCGCCCTCCAGACAGGGCGCATTGCCATTGCGGCGGTGGCCGTCGGTTTAGCACAAGCTTGTATGGACGAAGCGCTGGTTTATGCCAAGACACGCCGGCAATTCGGCCGACCCATTTTCGAGTTTCAAACCCTGCAGTTTAAGCTGGCGGACATGGCGGTAGCCATCGAGTTGGCTCGTAACCAGTATCTGAAAGCCGCATGGCTCAAGGACAACGATCGGCCGCACACCTTCGAGGCCACGGTTGCAAAGCTATTCGCTTCTGAAATGGTGGAGAAAGTGGCCAGCGATGCGCTGCATATTCACGGCGGATATGGATACATGCGTGAATACCCGGTTTCACGTTACTACAAGGGCGCCAAATTGTTCCAAATAGTCGAGGGCACCTCGGAGGTGCAGCGCATGATTTTAGGTCGACTCCTGGCGGCCAAAGAGTGACGTGACGCTGTTGGATTCCGCATCCTCCGTCCCTGCACCATACCCCATCCTATGCGCCCGCTTTCCCTGGGTGGCGTACCTCCCATTCCGTCGCTTCCTGCAAACCGGTCGGCGCAAAACCGGTTTTCGGTGCGACATCGAATGAGTGGTAGAGGCGCCGGACCGAGGGAGTTTTCGACTCATCTTCTGCAGATGTGCGTATCGAGCCCGGTCCTCCACCGGGCGTTTCCTCTTGACTTGCAGGCGTGTTTTGGTGTCTATTTCAAGCAGTTGCCGCGAAAAATCGTTTTGCACCGCAAACACTGACGGTGGAACATACCGTTATCCCATATGAAAAGGAGGTGAAACCCATGAAGTTCACATTGCGCCCGGTTCTGCTTTTCGGATTGATCGTTTGCCTGGCTGTGGGTACGGCTTACGCCGTGCAAAAGGTGGCGGATACCTTTATGATCGATCACCGTTCCGAGTTCCCCAAGTCCATCAGGCAACCCGTGGAATTCACCCACGCCAAGCACGTCGACGATCACCAGGTCGCTTGCCACGAGTGCCACCACATTTATGAGGACGGCAAAAACATCTGGACGATGGAAGGCTGGGAGACCGGCAAACAGCCCGTTCAGAAGTGTATGGAGTGTCATCCGGCCGACAGGCAGGCCGCACAGGAAAAGAACGTGGACGACTTGAGAAACGCATTTCACAAGAATTGCCAGGGATGCCACAAGGAAGTAAACAAAGAAGGAAAAACCGCGCCGATGAAATGTAACGAATGCCACGTCGGTTAACCGCTCGTTGATATACACGATTGCGAACAGGCCGCTGCAAAACGATGAGATGCAAGGCGGGCGAATCCTGAGGAATGAGGCGTACATACAGTACGCCGCAAGGACGAAGGATGAAGCCCAACGTCGCAGATCGCGTTTTCCAGCGGCCTGTTAACGTGGTGCCGAAGATCCAAGAAGATCTCCAGGTTCAAAGAAAATCCAGGATCGGCAGATATTACGATCCGCTTAACAACCTGAAGCCAAACACCCTTTCGAGCAGCCTGCTCAAAAACGACGAGATGCAAGGCGTACGAATCCTGAGGAACAAGGTGTAAGGCGTACACAGAGTACGCCGCAAGGACGCCTGTCTGCGTGGGGCGCACAGGCAGAGAGGATGAAGTGTCACGCCAAAGGCGTCCGAAGTTTGACAGTTTGTGCAATAGCGCCGTAATAATATCAAGTAGTTAAGTAT
>CAZQXK010000019.1:0-45901 GCA_964597345.1 uncultured Thermodesulfobacteriota bacterium
GGCGCGTGAATCCTGAGGAATGAGGCGTACAACCAGTACGCCGCAATGACGAAGGATGGAGCGGAACATAGCAGATCGCGTTTTTCAACGGCCTGACAAGGCATGCGCCGAGACGAGTCTGCTCAGCTTGCCACGTTGATACGCCCGGAATGGGCCGCTGAATGATCGCTTCGTTGGTTTTGCCGCCCTGAGGATCACTCAGTGTGACCAGACAGCCCGCCCGAGAGAAAATGCGCTGCTGAATTCACCAGTCAAGGACGGAACGAATCATGATCGACGTCCAGAGCCGGAAAGATTACCGGAACATGCGAATTGACAAGGTGGGAGTCAAGGACATTCGATATCCCATTACCGTAAAAGACAAGATGAAAGGGAAACAACGCACGGTAGCCTGCATCAATATGTACGTGGACCTGCCCAAGGACTATAAGGGCACCCACATGAGCCGATTCGTGGAAATACTGGGAGAGTATCGGGAGCAGATCAGTATCGAGAGTATCCCGGACATTCTGGAGGAAATGAAGAAGCGACTGGATGCGGAATCGGCCCACATGGAAATCACGTTCCCTTACTTCATCGAAAAGAAGGCTCCCGTTTCTGAAACCAGCGGGCTCATGGAGTACATCTGTTCCTTTAAGGGAACCCTTACCGGAAGCATGGACCTCGTCGTAGGTCTGAAGGTTCCCATATGCACGCTATGCCCCTGTTCCAAGGAAATCAGCACGTACGGCGCCCATAACCAGCGCGGGCAGGTTTCCCTCGAACTCCGTTTCAAGCGGTTCATCTGGATTGAAGACATCATACGAATCGCGGAATCCTGCGGCTCTTCCGAAGTATATTCCATACTGAAACGCTCGGACGAAAAATTCGTGACGGAGCATGCCTACGACAACCCCATGTTCGTGGAGGACGTGGTGCGGGAGATCGCCGTACGCCTGGACCGTGACGAGAACATCACCTGGTTTACCGTGGAAGCGGAAAATTTTGAAAGTATCCACAATCACAGCGCCTACGCCTACATCGAACGAAAAAAGACGTGATCGGGCTTCAGAAGCAGTAACGATCCTCCGGTGAGAGCCGGCGAACAGAGGGTCCAATCCGGCCATGCCCGATGTGCTCTTGATCCAACCCCCCATCGAGGACTTCTACCAGACGCGGGTGCGATCCGAGCCGCTGGGTCTCATGGCTCTCGGCACGGAATTGCTTCGTTCGGGCGTTTCCGTCGGGATTCTGGATGCCTGGATGGAGGGCGGCGAACATCGCGCGGAACTCCCGGAACCGCTTAAAGAGACCGCGATGCGACTCCCTCTCTCGGACCGGTCTCCCTTTCGCCTCTGGAACGGAGATTACAGACGTTTCGGTCTTACCGACGAGGAAATCCTCGACCGTGTGCGAAAGCTGGCTCCAAAAGTCATCGGTTTCACTCTCCCCATGACCGCTTATGCTCCCGTCGCTCTAAGGATCATCGAGAAAATCAAGCGGGAGTATCCAGAAATTCGCTTGATGGCGGGCGGACACCACGTAACCGCATTTCCTGAAGACACCCTGGGTCGAGTCGGGGTCGATGCATGTGTCTCCGGGGAAGGGGAGGGTATGGTCGCAGCCGTGGCCGGAAGGCTGATGGCGGGGGGAAGTATTTCTCAAGAGGTTCGGGGGGTTCCCTGCAAACCGTCCTCCATCGATCCCGAAATGCGATCCAGGGTGATTCGGCGCCGTTACAGGCTCGGGAAACGGTATCTCGCCTCACTCCACACCAGCAGGGGATGTCCCGAACATTGCGAGTTCTGTTCAACGCCGGCTTTCCCGGGACGAACCTATCGGGCTCGTTCGGTAACCTCCGTCGTGGAAGAGATGGTTCTTCTCTCCAAACGCTTCGGTATTTCCGCATTCGACTTCGAGGACGATAACATTTCGGTGAATTCCCATCGGTTTGAAGCCTTGCTCAACAGGATCCTCGAAACGTTCGGTGAACGCCGATTACTCCTGACCTGTATGAACGGCATAGCCTATTTCCATCTGGACCCGGCGGTTCTTCCCGTCATGATCAGAGCAGGTTTCGAACGGCTGGACGTGTCGCTGGGAAACAGTCTCCCTCACAGGCCGAACCCTTGCCGAGGGAGCCGCCCCGAGGATTGGGGCCGATTGGAAGACCTGATCCATGCCGCTTCCCGATGTCGCCTTCCGTTGACCGTTTACTTTATCCTGGGATATCCGGGACATGGTTTTGAGGATCTCCTGAAACTCATACAATTTCTGGCCAAGCGCCCCGTGTTTCTGGGTCCTTCCGTGTTTTATCCGCCTCCGGGCACGGCTCTGTACCACAGACTTGTAGTCGAGGATCGGTCGGTTTCGCCTGCCTTCGAGTCATGCCGATCTACGGCCGTCTCATACCGGGATCGGGAATTCAACCTGGACCGGGTTCTGTCCCTCTTGTCCCTTTGCAGGGTCCTCAACTTTGTGAAAAGCCATCCCATTGGCGAGGTTTTCTCTGTGGCGGACTGGGTGGATGCGTGGATGGCCGGTTCGAAGACGGAGGTTCGAGGGGATTCTTCCCGCCCCACAGGCCCGAAACCGACGAGCCGTGATCTTTCGGAAGCGGCCCGGCTCCTGGGGGAAATACTGGCATGCCGGAAATGGCTGTCCGTCCCGGCGAAGGTGAGCAAGGACTCGGCCTTCGGCAAGCCTGTTTATCAGGAAACCCCATTTCAGAGCGAAGAGACCATTGAATTTCTCAGGAAATTGGCCGACGTTGCGCGTGTCCTCGGGGTGGACGGACGATGATGGTCGGTTACGGAAAATGCAGGGGGCAATGACGCCCGACTTCAGGTGCTATTTCCGGATTTTAGGGACCTGTCCAACAGGGATCGTCTGGGGAAGGAACGCTCGCCTCCCCCGACGTCCAAGTCGAACCTGATCCGGCTGTTGAAAAACGCGATGTGCTGTGTTGCGCCTCATCCTTCGTCGTTGCGGCGTGCTGTAGGTACGTCTCATTCCTCAGGATTCGCGCGCCTTGCATCTCTTTGTTTTGCACCAGCCTGCGCGAAATACGGTTTATCAACGGGCTGATATGAGGATTCCCTAAACTCCCCGTTCAATACGGATGGAACTCTCGGATATTGAAGGGATCTTTTTCGGGTCCCGAGAACTCTTTGTGATATTCCACCACCTGGAATTTACCCATGAACTGGTTCACCAGGGGATATCCGGCCTTCATCCAGCCCACCACGCCGTCCTCGTAGCTCCAGACATTCGTGTAGCCGTATTTGTACAACATCCCGGCAAAGTAGTCGTTGCGTATATTGGTACGGCAAAAGACCACGATCTTGGCGTGGGGGTCCTTGATCAGTCGGGGTATGGTATACACATGGCCCGCATGCACATGGTCCGTACCTGCGATATGACCCGCATAGAACTCCGGATGCGTGCGGGTATCGATGATATACGCCTTCTCTTTGCCCGCCATCACATCTTGGTACAATTGATAAAATTGTTCCAGGCTCAGGATCCGATCCTTGGGTATTTGATTATGCAGTTCCAGACGGACCGCTTTTTCACCCGTCTCCAGAGGGTTGTCTGCGGCCGTAGCAGAATAGACCATGCCTAGTGTGAGTGCCAGCGCCAACATGACAGCGAACCAAGTTTTCATAACGCCCTCCTTCAACCTTTCCGCCGCTGAACCGCGGCGATCCCGTGAAATGCGTTCCCCTCAGTCTCCGTCCGGCCTGTTTGCTTCGGATTCAGGCAGCCGCGAAGATCCTCTCGTGGAACGCTTTGGAGGAATGGGACCCTACGGCCCCGTTCCATACCCGTAACCTTCCTTCACGAAGGTCTGGAAAGAATCCTAAACCTGTCTCCGGGATCAGTCAAGGGGCTGATTGGGGTCCGCATATTTTCCTTTGATCCTCGGTCGGTTTATGCTTAAAGAGAAGTGAAACGGAAAGGAGGAATCCATGCAAACACGGGAAGCCGTTGAAATGGAGTGTATTTTGTTTGGAAAACCGGGTCCCGCCAACACGGATAAGGTCCTCGATCTTGTGGGAGAGAGGGCGCGTGAACTGTCGGTGAACCGTATCGTGGTGGCGACCTGCAGCGGTCGAACCGCCCTCCGGGCGCGTGAACTCCTGTCTCCGGACCTGGAGGTGATCGCCGTCACCCATGTGACGGGATTCCGTGATCCGAACACCCAGGAGCTTTCCGCGGAAGCGGCGCGGGAACTCTCGGAACGGGGCGTGCGCGTCATCACCACGGGCCACGCCTTTGGAGGAGTGGGAAGGGCATTCCGCAACAAGACAGGATCTTACGAGATCGACGAAGTCGTGGCGTTCACCTTGCGGATCTTCGGACAGGGAGTGAAAGTTGCTTGTGAAATCGCTTTAATGGCTGCGGATGCGGGGGCCGTCAGAACGGACGAAGAGGTAATCTCCATCGGCGGCACGGCCGTTGGGGCGGACACGGCGGTATGGGTACGACCGGCAAACACTTCTAAATTCTTTGATCTGAAACTTAGGGCGATCCTCTGCAAACCTTCGGATTGGTAACGGCCGGCGGGGCTTTCAGGTGTTCCGGAGTGAGGGGTAGTTGTTTCTATCAGGCCGTCGAAAAACGTGATCTGCTTCGTTGGGCTTTATCCTTCGTCATTGCAGTGTACTGTATGTACGCCTCATTCCCCAGGATTTGCCCGCCTCGCGTCTCATCGTTTTGCACCGGCCTGCCCGCAATACGGTTCATCGACGGGCTGCTAAAAGTCTTTCGGATCGAAGGTCTGCCGCGGGATCCTCCTGGCGCCGTTTGTTTGGTAGCGCCGCTGCCTCCATGCGCCGTCCCATTTTGAAGGAGAAGCGGAGAACCACCGTTGCCGAAACACGAGGATGTTCCACTATGTTTCCGCATGTCCGGACATGCCTTGTTCTTCTCATGGCAGGGATCGGATCGATGAGCGCCTGTGCCGGGGGGCTCGCGCCCGAACGGGTTCCTTTCGCCCTGGAATATCAGGGGAGAGCCTGGGAGTTCGAGCATCGGGAGCGCGGGAAGTGGATTCAGTGCGATATTCCTCCGGACCGGGTGAATCCGGGTCCCTATCCCTATGTGTTTCAAACTCCACGGAGTGACGAGTATTTTCTGCTGTTGTCGCTGATAATTCTGAATTCGGATCAAAGGCCCGCAAACCGCGTCCGTATTCTGTTGAACGGAGAAGAGGTGTACACGTATGAAGTTCCGTACGTGGCCGGGGAAAACAACCGTATCGAAATCATGCCGGAGAATCCCGCCATTGTCGGCCTGGGAAGGTTGCGGGGAGGGATCCATTCCTTGGAGTTTTCTGCGGATGCTGCGGGGAGCGTTTATATGATTCATTGGGGAGTGGCCGACGAGCCGGCCATGCAGGAGTTCTGGAAACGCAGGGAACCCTGGCTGGAGCGCAGGATGTAAGGTTATTCCTCCGGCTGGAGTTTGCACCTGTTCTTGAAGGAAGGAGTCGTTTATGCCTGCTGCGGATATCAATGGAATCCGAATTGCCTACCGGGAAGAGGGGAGTGGAGAACCCCTGGTTCTGGTGCGGGGATATGCAAGCGCTGGGGCGCTTTGGTACGATCAGGTACCGGACCTGGCGGAGCATTTCAGGGTGATTACCATGGACAACAGGGGAACCGGGGATAGCGACAAACCGGCGGGAGCGTATACGATCCAGGATATGGCCGGGGACTTGGTGGGCCTGATCCGCAGCCTCGATGCAGGGCCGGTCCATGCCTTGGGCATTTCCATGGGCGGCATGATCGTGATGCAGGCGGCCCTGGACCAACCCGATGCGCTCCGGAGTTTGGTGCTGGGTTGTACGACATGTTCCGCACACCGTGGAATCACTCGGGACCCCGAGGTCCTGAAGCGCTTTGTCACCCTTCGCGATGCGACGGACGAGGAAAACATCCGCAGATCGGTTCCCGTGTTGTTTTCGCAGAGGACCATCCGGGAGAAGCCCGAGGTCATCGAACGGCACGTGAGCGAGAACCTGGAACACCGTTCCCCCCATGCCACTTTCAAGAACCATGACCATGCGGTACAGCGATTTGACCTGTGTCACCGATTAGGAGAAATCCGACATCCCGTATTGATCGCACATGGAGAAGGTGACTTGCTGATACCTCCCGAAATGGCGGAGCAACTACACCAGGGCATCCCCGGTTCCCGAATACATTTGTTTCCCGATCTGGGTCATCTCTTTTTCATGGAAGAAGCTGCGGAATTCAACCGCACGGTAATCTCTTTTCTGAAATCCCTGACCCGGTAGGAGGATCCTCCTTCCGACACCCAAGTCGGGAGGAGGTCCCATACAGGGCCACACAGACAACGGCCGGGCGCTTCTTGCGGGGGGAGCAGCTTGCCGGAGGTTGTACGACGCCATACCAGGCTGGTGAAAAACGCGATCTGCTGTGTTGCGCTTCATCCTTCGCCATTGCGACGCACTGTCTGTACGCCTCATTCCTCGGATTCGCGCGCTTTGCATCTCATCGTTTTTTACCAACCCGCCCGCAACGCTGTTTATCAACGGGCTGATACGGATCTTACCGGGCTTTCGGCGGCGAACCTTTGCCGGATGGAACCGAAAGACCCGCCTTGGTACACAGGCGTTGCAGGCGTTTTTCCAGTTCTGGACGACTCATGGCCAGTCCCCTGCCATCGGTGAAGAGGTATTCGGATAACTCCTCTTCCTCGCGGATCCGGGTCTTGCGGAAGTGAAGATACTCGACCACTCGTTCGCGCAAGTCTCGGGAGAGGGTAATCATGCGCGGTTTTCCACCCACGCTTAGGGCGGGGATCCAGATCTTGGGTCGCTTCTTGGATAGATCCAGATCCTGCAGGCGGATATTGAGAAGTTCGTCCATGGTCAAGGACTTGTGAAACGCCAGTCGAACCAATATGGGATAGAGGCCGCCTTCTTTCGGATCCAGGAGAACCTCGGTCTCGGCCGCGTCATGCAAGGCTTCCAATTGGGACCGAGACAATGTGTCTCGGAACCGATTCCATCCATTTTTCAAGATGCCTGCCGGATTATGGTGCGGGATCGATAGAATCCCGGTTTCACGGTGGCGTTGGGAGAGACAATGCAACGCTTTCCCAGGAGTACGCCGGGATTGGTTACGCTGTTACAGCCGGTCTGTGAGTCATCTCCCAGAATGGCTCCCAGCTTGCGGAACGGGACGGTGAATACGGCGCCGCCCGGGTCGATAAAGCGCATGGGAGTGGAGAGCATCTTCAAGTTGGCCAACTTGGTTCCCGCGCCCAAATTCGAGTTTGAACCCAGGATACTATCGCCGACATAGGCGAAATGGCCTGCTTTGGCGTCATCGAGCATGACCGAATTTTTCATCTCGGTGACGTGTCCCACCACGCACCGCTTCCCGACCAGGCATCCACCCCGCAGATAAGCGCCCTGTCGCACCACCGTTTGACTTCCAATGCGAGTGGGACCGAGGATCAATGCACCCGGTTCCACCACTGCGCCGGGGCCCAGTTCGATATCGTCGGACAGTAGCGCCGCGCCGGGATACAGTGCGGTCGCTCCCGGCAGCTCCCGGTCCTCGAAGAATACTTTGAATGTCCCGCGAGCGGGATCGCCGAAAGAAAAAATGATGTTTTCACTGTATACCTTTCCCTGCCAGAGGGCGTATGGTTTCTGAAGGACCTCCCCCCGCGAACGGATTGTGGATATGTTGGGGGAAATGGTTCGTTCCAGATAGGGGGCGATGCCGGGAACGACCTCCCACACCTGTTCCACCCCGTGAAACAGTGCCGAGTCTTCATATCTTTCCAGATCGAAAAACAGGTCTGGTGGAAACATGTTTGCCTCCAGTACATCCGAATTTGCGGGTCCTTCGCCGCCGGCGTCGGCTCCATCCGCATCTACCCTTTGCCCGAAAGAAACGGGGGTCCCCAACGGGGATCTCGATGGGGTCGCAGATCGCGTTCTTCAACAGCCTGCCCGGAATACCGTTTATCAATGGGCTGGTAAGGAAGAATACCTTATCATTCCACAAACAGGGCTTGGGCGAAGGCTTCCGGATCGAACTCCTTCAGGTCTTCCAGGGACTCGCCGATACCTATATAACGGAGCGGAATTTGCGTCTGCTGTACGACCGCGGCAGCGATGCCTCCTTTGGCCGTACCGTCCAATTTGGTCAGAACCAAGCCCGTAACGCCCGCCGCCTCTTGAAAAAGGCGTGCCTGTGACAAGGCGTTTTGACCTGTGGTGGCATCCAGGATCAGAAGAACCTCATGCGGCGCCCCGGGGAGCTTGGCTCCAATCACCCTCTTGATTTTCCGAAGCTCCTCCATGAGGTTTTTCTGGGTTTGGAGACGTCCAGCGGTATCCACTATAACGATATCGGAACCTCGAGCCAGGGATGCTTCAATGCCGTCGTATACCACAGCACCCGGGTCGGAGCCCGAACGTTGTTTTACGATGGAGCATTGGGTTCTTTGTGCCCAGGTTTCCAACTGCTCTACAGCGGCGGCGCGAAACGTGTCGCCGGCAACGAGCATCACGTTTTTCCCCTGAGTTCGGAATGTATGGGCGAGTTTCCCAATAGTGGTGGTTTTCCCGGTTCCGTTTACTCCGACTACGAGGATCACCGAAGGCCGTGATGTCAATTGCAGCGGAGGAGCGTCCACCCGGAGCAGTCTCTGGATCTCCTCCTGCAGCGCAAGCCGAAGTGCTTTCGGGTCCAACAGCTGCTTCCGACTTACTCTTTTTTCGATTGCGCGGATAAGTTCTCCCGCAGTCCGCGCGCCCAAGTCCGATGTGATCAGAAGCTCCTCCAACTCGTCGAGCAAGGCTTCGTCAATGGCCTTTCTGCCGTGAGTGAGTCGGTCCACACCTCCGAGAAGGGAGGCGCGGGTCTTGCCGAGGCCGGCCCTGAGTCTTCCCATGAAACCTGTGGAGCGAACCGGGGACGATTCCGGCTGCGATTCTGTCCGGGTATGTTCCACGGGCGTCGGACAGCGCTCTTCCGGCGCTTCCTGGAACTCTGTCGCAAGGGTACGGCTCCCGGTATCTACTTCCTGCTCGATGAGATCGTCCTGCTTTTTGTTTTCTGTCTTTCTGAACCACTGCTTCCACTGCGTACTCATTCCGCGGCCACCTCTTTCAGATTCACCGTCACCAGCTTGCTGATCCCCGGCTGCTCCATGGTCACACCATAGAGCTGGTCCACGACCTCCATAGTCCTCCGGTTGTGCGTTACCAGGATGATCTGGCTCCTGGAAGCCATGTCCTTTAACAGGCGATTGAACCGATCTACGTTGGCTTCATCCAGTGGGGCGTCGATTTCATCCAGCAAATAGAAAGGGGACGGCTTGATCAAATACATGGAAAAGAGGAGGGCCAGAGCGGAGAGCGCCTTCTCGCCTCCGGACAGCAGGCCCATGACCGTGACCGTCTTTCCCGGCGGTTGGACGTCCATTTCTATACCCGATTCCAGGACGTCAGCGGGGTTAGTCAGTCGGAGTTCCGCCTTGCCTCCCCCGAAGAGAGCAGGAAACACTTCCTTCAAGTTCTCGTTGATCTGATCCAACGTTTCGATCAGCTTGGTGCGGCATACCTGATTGATGCGTCGGACCGCTTTGTGGATTTCCTCTATGGACTGGGCAACGTCCGATTTCTGGGTTTCAAGAAACTCGAATCGCTGAGCCATGGTGTCGTGCTCTTCGATGGCCGACGGGTTGATCTCTCCGAGATAGCGGATGCGCTCGGCAAGCTCCTGGGCCGCTCTCCGTAACCCCTCCAAGTCCGCTGTCTCTTCAACCTCGGGTTTTTCTTGGTCCAGCCGCACACCGTATTTTGTCCACGTATCCTCAAGTATGTGGCGTAACTCCATGCGTTTTTCCGTGATCTTCACCTGGAGTTCACCAAGCTGATCGTGCAGGCGGCGATTCTCCTTGTCTAAGTGACGAATTTCCTGGTCCAATTCCGACAAAGCATGTTCCGTGCTTTCCTGGGAGTCCAGAAGCCGGGTCAGTGCGGTATGCTCTTCCTCAAGGCACAGTGTCAGGGAGGAAATACGTTGAGAAAGGTCCTTGTCTTTCTCGAAAAGACCCTCCTGCTCGGATAAACACTCCTCAAGGCGGTGCTTCAGTGTCTCTGCACGACTCTCCATATCATCGGTCAGTTGTCGGGTTCGAGAGAGTTCGGACTCGATCAGACGGATCTTTTCTTCGCCGGATTGCGTGATGAGACGCTTCTGATACACGTGTTCCTTGAGAGACTCGATTGCTTTGCTCAAGGCGGCGTGTTGGAGGGAACTTTCCCGGAGCACGGCCTCCTGACGGGATCTGTTCGACGTTGCCTGAGTCAAGTCCTGTGCCACGCTCTGGATCCGTTCCTCCAGGCGGGATGATTCCTCCGCCAACCGCCGCATATCCTCCTGGACGATGGAGCATCTCTGCTCCAGGGTATCCCGCTTGTCCTGCAGGCGGACCGAAGTATGCTCCGACTCGGCCAGCCGGCTTTTCGCCCGCTCCAGATCCTCTTCAGCCAATTCCAGCCGATCCTGGGCATCCGTCCGGTCTTTCCGTAAGGCATCGAGCTTGTCCTGAAATCCAAGCAACTCCCGTTCCTGAAGGGCCGTCTGGTGTTCCAATTCCTCGATTTCCCGCTTGCGCGAAAGAATCTTTGAGTGCACTTTTCTTCCGCTTCCCACGGTCCAGGTCCCATCTCGTTCCACTTGATCGCCGGAAAGGGTTACCACGGGCAGTCCGGTTTCCTGAAAAAAGACGGAAGCCTCCGAGAGGTCGGAGACCACGCAGATATCCTCCAGTAGTCTCTTGAGCAGTTCTTCGTAAGGTTCCGGGACTTGGACGTGGTGATGCAACCAGGGATGCGAAATCTTATCGGTGTGGGGCTGGGTATCGCGGATGCGCGGCTCTCGATCCAGGAGCCGGATCCGACCTTCGATTTCATGGCTCAAGGAACTCAGAATGTGCAAGACTCCAGAGCCGTCGGGTACAATCAGCGCCTGCAACTTGGGCCCCAAAGCCGCCTCCACGGCCACTTCGTATTCCGGCGCCGCGCGGACAACATCCGCCAGGAGGAGAGAAGCATCATCCGTACAAATGCCTGCCTCCTGAATCTTCTCCAACAGGTTTCTCACCCCTTCATCGAAATATTCCCGTTTCTGCCATAGTTCTTTCATCGCGTTCAAACGGCTCTGTGCGGCGTGTGTTTCGCGTTCGATTTTCCGAGTCCGTTTTTCCATTTCATCCCGCAGGCGGTTCAAGGAGTCCACTGCCTGCCTTGCCAGAATTCGTTCTTCTTCGGAGCGGGCGCATTCTTCTTCCTGTACCTCCAGGTCAGCCAAGATTTCAGAGATGGATCTTTCCACGGAATCCTGTTCGTGGGAGAGTTGTTCCAATTCACGGCCTATCCCGGCTTTTCTTCGCTCGAGTTCTCTGTTTAAGTCTTCGAATCGCTTGATTTTGTTTTCGAAGTCGGACTCCGCTGCAATCAGTCGGAGGAGCCCGGTCTTTTCCGTCTCCAAAGAGCTACTCAACTTGGCGACATCACCGGCTTTACGGCGAAGTTCATCCTCCAGTTCCCTGAGAATACGCTTCTGTTCCCCATGATCCTTCATTAGTTGTTCAAGCTCGCGAACGCGTTCTCGGATCTCGTCCTCTAACCGGAATCGACGGGTCTCGTGTAATGCGAGTTCACTGTGACAATCTTCTTCCATTTTCGCGAGGTCGGACAGGCGCTGGGAAGTTCTTTCAGCATCGTATCGGTGGCGGTTGATCTGCTCCTTTACATCATGAAGCAACCTATCCTGTGTACGAATGGCCGCTTCCTGTTCCGAGAAGCGAAGTTTCACCACGTCGTATCGTGACTTGAGGGCGGAAGTCCGGGATTCGAGGTCCATCGCCCCATCGCGAGTGGTGTCGTATTCCTTCTGTAATGCATGGTGCATCGTTTCAATGTCGTGAAACAGGAGATACGCCCTTTGAAGTTCTATGGATCTCAATTGGCTCTGGAACTCCCGGTATCTCCGGGCTTTGCTCGCCTGTCGCTTCAGTGCGTTGAGTTGGCGACCGACCTCTCCCATCAGGTCTTGTATGCGTATCAGATTCTGTTGGGCCGCTTCCATTTTCTGAAGCGCCTCACGCTTCCGGTTTCTGTACTTGCTGATTCCGGCGGCTTCTTCAATCAGCGTGCGCCGTTCGTCGGGTTTCATGTCCACCACGGCGCTCACATGGCCTTGTTCGATGACCGAGTAGCTCCGGCTGCCCAAGCCGGTGTCCCAGAAAACCTCCTGGACGTCTTTCAGGCGACAGGCCTGCTTGTTCAGAAGATATTCGCTGTTTCCCGAGCGAAATAAACGGCGGGTTATCATGATTTCGGTGAAATCCCGGTAGCGTTCGGGCGCGTTCCCGTTATCGTTGGAGAAAATCAGCGAAACCTCCGCCAGGCCGAAGGGTTTGCGTCCGTTGGATCCCCCGAAAATAACGTCCTCCATTTGGCGGCCGCGAAGGCGGGAGGGGCTCTGCTCGCCCAGAGCCCAGCGGATGGCGTCCACGATGTTGCTCTTACCGCATCCGTTGGGACCCACCACCGCACTGATACCCGCCGGGAAATGGACTATCGTCTTTTCCAGAAAGGATTTGAAGCCTCGAATTTCCAGACGCTTGATCTTCACCGGGAAACACACGCTCCATAGGGTTTGGGTGGAGTTTCGGAAGATGGCTAACGCCGATATCCAACGTAACAGATCGAGTCGGTCTTGTAAAGGAAAAACCTAGATGCTGTATAGGCTCCAAAGCGGAAATACAATATATGGGGTCGAGAGCACGGTGGTGGAAAGCACCTAATACGGCAGAGCCGGTCCGGAGACACGTCATTTGCCGGTTCGGAGGACTTACCCTCGGAGTAGGAGGCTCACGAGTCATGGAACGATGCCTTACGCAAAGGATAATCCATGGCGTAGGGGCGCCTTCAAAAGAGGTTGAGAGGCAAGGCATGCAAAAGCCTTGGGATGAGGCGCACGTGGGCATCCTTCTGGAGCGCCTGCCACATACGCCTCAGACCGTTCAGCAGACGCACAGGTGAAACGCGGTCGTACCAAGAGGAGCGGCATGGCGCAGACCACCTGGTCAGGCGGACTGCTATACGGCAAACTTGCTGAAGTCGCCTATGGTTCTGAATAAGGCGCCCAATCCGTGCAGCAGATTCAGCCGATTGGTCCTCAGATCGGACCTATCCGTCATTACCAGGACCGTATCAAAGAAGAAATCAATGGGCCCCTTGAGCCGAAAGATCACCTCCAAGGCTCCACGATAGTCTTTCTCCCCGATAAGCCCGTTCACTCTTTCCCGGGCTTGTCCGAAGGCCTCCCAGAGTTCCTTCTCGGCGGGATCTTCAAGCAGTTCCGGCGATATCTGCTCGTCCAGCGTCTGATTCTTGAGGATGTTTACGACCCGCTTGAATGAGATGGCCAACGCCTCGAATTCGGGACGGCTCCGCCATTCGTTCAAGGCTTCGATGCGCCCCACGGCTTCCGGAGGTACCTGGAAATGCACGCTCAGTACGGCGTCCACCACGTCGTGGGGAAATCCTTTCCCTGTCATCAGGTTGTGCAGTCGCGCACGGAAAAAGGAAAGCACGTCTTCTTCCACCTCGCCGGCGCTCCGCTCCAGGCGATCATTCAGCAGTTCCAGACTTTTGACCACTGCGGCGCGGAGATTCAGGCGATAGTCCTTGTGAAGCAAAATATGAATAATGGCCAGAGTATGGCGCCTGAGGGCATAGGGATCCGCCGCTCCCGTGGGGAGTAACCCGATGCCGAAGCAACCGCAGATGGTGTCCAGCCGGTCCGCGATGCCCACCAGCGCTCCCGCTGCGGAAGTGGGCAGTGCATCATCGGAGAACCTGGGAAGATAGTGTTCGAAGATGGCAGCGGCCACTTCTTCGGAAATGCCCGACAGACGGGCATAGGAACGCCCCATGATGCCCTGGAGGCTTGGGAACTCGCCCACCATTTCCGTTACCAGATCGGCCTTGCAGAGAGTCGCTGTTTGTTCCACTACCGCCTTTTCCCCTGGGCAGAGAGTGTCCGCCATGAACAAGGCGAGGCTTCGAAAACGTTCCATCTTCTGGTAAGAGGTCCCCAACCTCTTCTGGAAAAGAACACCTTTGAGTTCTTCCAAGTGCTCCGGAAGTGTTTTGTTTCGGTCTTTGTTGAAGAAGAAGCGGGCATCCTCCAGACGGGCCTTGAGGACCCGTTCGTGTCCCGAAGTCACCACCTTGTCGTTCCGAGGCGCCGTGTTGTTTACGGCTACAAACAACGGCATCAAATTGCCTTCGGCGTCTTCTACGGCGAAATACCTCTGATGCTCCCTCATGGCGGTGATCAGCACTTCTTTGGGAAGAACCAGAAATTTCTTGTCAAAGGACCCACATGCGGGATGAGGATATTCCACAAGAAAACTGTTTTCCAGGAGCAGCTGGGGATCCTCGAGTATTTTCCCTTGATATTCGAGTGCAACCTTGTGCACCGATTCTTCCATCAGTTTCCGGCGCTCCGAAGGGTTCACGATTACATGGGCTGCGTTTAGGTTGCTTATGTATTCGCCGAAACTGCGGACGGGGATGGGGCCCGGCGCCATGAATCGGTGACCGTAGGTCAGACTTCCGGAATGGATACGGTCCAGCTCGAAAGGAATCACTTTGCCGTCCAAGAGAGCCAGGATCCAGTGAATAGGCCTGGCAAACGAAATCCGTGAAGTTCCCCAGCGCATGGATTTGGGGAAAGAAAGGGACGTGATCCATGCAGGCAGAAACTCGCCCAGAAGTTCCATGGAGGATTTTCCGTAAATCCGCCTGATAATCGCCACACAAGGCCCACGCTTGGAATCCACCCTTCGGAGAAGCGAGACATCGACGTCGTGAGCACGCGCAAAACCCATGGCGGCTTTGGTGGGATTTCCATCCTCGTCGAAAGAGGCCCGGACGGGTGGTCCTACGATGCATTGGTCCTGGTCTTTCTGCTTCAAGAGAAGTCCCGAGACCAGCAGGGTCAGACGGCGAGGCGTGGCCATGGTTTCCAGGGACTGGAAGGATAGGGAAATCTCATCCAGCTTGGTTTTCATGGACTCTTTCATTTGTTCCATGGTGGGGGGAAGAAATCGCGCCGGGATTTCTTCAGTTCCGATTTCAAGCAGAAATTCTCCGGTCATCGAATGTTCCCTCCATTCTGCAACAAAGGATGCCCCATTTCCTTACGCTGCTCCAGAAATGCTTGGCAGCAACCGCGGGCGAGTTCTCGCACTCTGGCGATGTATCCCGTGCGTTCGGTTACACTGATGGCTCCTCGTGCATCCAGAAGATTGAAAGTATGGGAACACTTCAGGCAGTAATCGTAGGCAGGAAGAATAAGGTTCCGTTCCACCATTCTCCTGCTTTCTCCTTCGAAAAGATTGAAGAGCTGCATGAGCATGTGTACGTCCGCCTCTCTGAAGTTATAGGTGGAATGCTCTACCTCCCCTTGATGATGCACCTGGCCGTAGGTGACTTTGTCGTTCCATCGAAGGTCATATACGCTGTCGACTTGCTGGAGGTACATGGCGATACGTTCCAAGCCGTAGGTCAGCTCAACGGGAATGGCGGGCAATTCCTGACCACCCATCTGCTGGAAGTACGTGAACTGGGTGATTTCCATTCCATCAAGCCAGACTTCCCAACCCAATCCCCAGGCCCCGACGGTCGGAGATTCCCAGTCGTCTTCCACAAAGCGAATGTCATGTTCGAGTGGATTTATCCCCAGCACCCTGAGGCTGTCCAGATACAGGTCCTGCACTTCGAGCGGAGAAGGTTTCAGAATCACTTGATATTGGTAGTAATGCTGCAGGCGGTTTGGATTTTCACCGTAACGGCCGTCCTTGGGCCTCCGGGATGGCTCCACATAGGCCACATTCCAGGGTTCGGGTCCCAGTACCCTCAGGGCCGTTGCCGGGTTGAAAGTGCCGGCCCCCACCTCGATATCGTAAGGCTGGGCGATCAGACAACCGTATTCCGACCAGTATTTTTCCAGGCCGAGGATTACGTCTTGAAAGTTCATGGTCTTCCCTCTTTCTCCATCCTTTGGATATAGGCCATGCTCGGCAACGGTTTGTGCAGGAGCCGAGCGAGGGTGGCGTGCAAAGAGTCTTTGGCTTCGCGGAGGTTACGAGGTGTCAGTCTGAGCCGTGTCAGGGTTTCCAGGGGCGCTGCTTGAGCGAACCGAAGGGCGCGGAGCGTTCCGGGGGAAAGTCTGTGATGGAGCGATATTGCGCAACCGGGACAGACGATACCCCCCCGACCGGGGCTGAAACCGCACTCGATATCCTCCGGCGGAGGTTTTCCACAGGAAAGGCATTGAGTGAGTTCCAATCGGTATCCCAGTAAACCGAGTAGGCGCAGTTCAAATACACGAGCCACCTCGGAAGGCGGCTCCTCCTCATTAAGCCGATTGAAGGCGGCATCCAGCAAGTGGTACACGCCCGGATTCACATCTCCAGGGGCGGTCAAACGATTCACCAAGTCTCCCATATAAGCGGCGTAGGCCCAGGCGGCCGCGTGCTCTCTCAGAGAAGGATATGCATGGATCAATTCGCAGCGATCCAGGCGGCTCAGCTCTCTGTCTGCTTTGAGGATCAAAAAAAAGCGGGACTTGGAGCAGATGTCCAGACAATTGGCAAACCGGATTCGACTTCGCTTGGCGCCGAAAGCAATACCGGAAAGCTTTCCCGTATTCTCTCCGAAAAAGGTGACGACCCGGTCCGCTTCTCGGTAATCCCGGCTCTGCAGGACAATTCCCGCCGTATGAACGGACGCCCGACTCAACCGAAAAGGCTCAACAGAGTAGCGGCGACCCCGAGGTAGATCAGAATGCCCGTGATGTCATTGACCGTGGTCACAAAGGGACCTGAGGCCAACGCGGGGTCCACGCTGAGCTTCTTGAAGAGAGCCGGCATAAGGGTTCCCATGGCTCCGGCCAGAACAATCACCGTCACCATGGCCACTCCCACAACCAAACCCAGGATCGGTTCTCCATGCCATAAATAAGCCACGGCGGCAAGTGTAAATCCACAACACAAACCCATGATAACGGCTACTCGTATTTCTTTGAACAGTATGCGTTTCAAGTCCCAAAAGGATACTCTTCCAATGGCGAATCCCCTTACCATAATCATGGATGTTTGTATTCCGACGTTTCCACCCATGGCCGTAATGGCCGGAATGAATGTGACTAAGGCAATGGTGTCCCGGATAGTCAGCTTAAAGAGCCAGAGACAGTAACCCGTGATAATACTCCCGAAGAGGTTGGTGATCAACCAGGGGAGACGTATACGGGAAATACGGAACACTTGGGTTCCGTAAACGATGTCTTCGGATCCCGTTCCAGCCAACTTGAGAAAATCCTCGGAAACCTCGTCCAATACGACGTCGAACACATCGTCCGCCGTGATTCGACCCAGGAGTTTGCCGTCACGATCCACCACGGGTGCGGAGAACATATCGTAACGCTGAAACTTTTTGGCCACTTCCTCCTGATCTTCATCCACGTAAATCAGCGTCGGATTCGGCTCCATGACTTCTGAAATCAGGCTGTCCTGAGCCAACAGAATCAGTTTGGATAGTGGTAGGATTCCCACGACCCGATTTGCATCATTGACGACAAAGACGTTGTTCAAATTCTCCACTTCTTCCCTACGTGCACGGATGGTTTCTATAGCGTCGCGCACTCGATCTCGTGTGTGGACACGGATCATTTCCACCTGCATAATACCGCCGGCGGTATCCTCCGGATATTTCAGCAGGGCCTGGACTTCGGCGGAATCCACCTTGTCCATTCGACGAAGGATGATTCCGGCCCTCTCGGCGGGAAGGAGCGAGACGATGTCCGCGGCATCGTCCGAGTCCAGATCTTCGATGATCGCGATGAGGAAGTTTTCGGGAAGGGCTTCGAGAACTTGAGTGAGAGAGGCTTCACTCAGCTCAAAGAGTACTTCCCCCGCTGTCGGGGGAGGCAGCGTGACCAGCACCCGGCCCCGTTGCTCCGGATCCAAGGTCTCGAGGATATGCGCCACGTCCGCAGAGTGCACTCCGTTCAGGAGGTCCGGGATCTGCTCCGCCCGATTGGTCGTGAGCAATTCGCACAACTGCTCTCTGAGGTGTTCTCGATCCTGTGACACTGCTGAAGGCTCCGTTTCTGAGAAAAGCGATACGATGAGTGTGCCCAGTCCTCATATTCCACCGGTGCACAAAGCGTGTCTCACTTCCGGCCCGTATCAGGCCGTTGAAAAGCGCGATCTGCTGTGTTGCGCTTCATCCTTCGTTATTGCGGCGTACTGCAGGTACGCCTCATTCCTCAGGATTCGCGCCCCTTGCATCTCATCGTTTTTCACCACCCTGCCCGCAATGGTAATGGTGTTTATCAACGGGCCGGCATGTGCCCTGTCGAGTGCCGTTTCAAGATTCTAATCTTCCCTTCCGCACCCTCGGACGACGAGTTGGACCGGCCGAAACCGCGCTTAGGATAGGAAGCAAGGACGGGCTAATGAAAAGCGATGGCATGGAATACGTCTATACTCCGGGCACGGAGACACGCACACGGTACGCCGCCATCACGCGGAATGCATGCCACGCTGTCGACGTGCTCCCGCATTACGTTTTTTCTCACGTCTACAGCTTGACCTTGACAAAGTAATTCTCTCTCAGTTTTTTGAGCCACTCATCTTTCCGCTCTTCGACTTTGCGGTCCGTGAGTATCTTGACGATCCTGGGGGCGGCTCTTTCAATGCTGGGTTCGCCCGGAATCTCACGGTCGACCAACTGAATGATCTGGAACCATTTCTCCGCCCCCCGATCCAGGACCAAGATGTCCGACGTGTCTCCCGGAGTCATCTCCCCGATAACGGCCTGGAGGTCGGAATCCAGATGTTCCCAATCTATCCAGGATATATCGCCGCCCGACAATGCGTTGGGCCCTTCAGAAACCTGCATGGCCACCTGTTCGAACGATGCCCCTTGCCGGACTCGTCGCAAAGCTTCCTCGGCTTGTACGCGCTTCGCTTCAGAAAGCCCCGGCCCTTCCGGGTTTGCATGGATCAAGATGGTTCTTAGATGAACTCGGTTGCCTGGAATAAAGTCTTCTTTATGCCGGTTAAAATATTCCTTTATCTCTGCCTGAGTAACCACAATCTGCTTATCCAGTCTGGTCAAAAGGACCTGGAACTCGAGTTGAGATTTCAATATATCGCGGTAAGTATCCATGGTAAGGCCCTGGTTCTGTAACCATTCACCCAATTGATAGTCGGTCATACCTACTTGTTCGCGCCATAGTTGAATATTTCTGTCAATTCTATCGTCGGGTATTTCTATGCCTTGACGTTGAACCTCCTTACGTACTATCCTATCTGTTATCATATTGTCCAGATATGTCTTTCGCATATCGAATAGCTCTTCTCGTTGTCTAGGACCTCTGTAGGTCCTCATGATGCGATCTTCTTCAAATTTGGTAACACTCAACAGTTCATCCATTGTGATTATTTCGTCACCTACAATGGCCACGATTCGGTTTACCAACTCAGCGGCACAGGTAGAACCCAAATAAATAACAAAAAACATGGCACATGCAGTAAAGTACTTCATACATCGCCCCACTTTTCTCAATGTAACACCTTTATCTGTTCTGTTTTTCCGAAGCTAACATGTCACATGAGGTGTTTCAAGGTCTTTTTCAGTTCATCCATAACGTCCTCATTTTGGGGCAACTTCAGATATAGCCGCCCATCCGGGGACAGACGGGTTTGTCGTGGATGCTTCCGGACGAAATCCAGCAAGGCGTCGAGGTTCACTCGAGACTCCGGATCGAAGCTGAAAACCAGCTCGCCGTTTCGATGATCTACGCGAAGAATGGAGGCATCGCGCATCCGATTCCGCAAATCCACCATGCCAAGGAGATATTCGGCAGGTTCCGGCAATGGTCCGAATCGGTCTTTGAGTTCCTCACGCATTTCTTCGATATCGTTTTCATCGACTAATGACGAGAGTCGTTTGTAAAGGGACAGCCGCTGATTAATACTACTGATGTAGGTTTCAGGAAGGAATGCAGGCACGGGAATATGGATTTCCGGGTCGAATTCGGTGCGTCCGGGTGCGCCTTTCAGTTCATGCACCGCCTTCTCCATGAGTTCAAGATACATTTCATAGCCGACGGCGGCGACATGACCGGTTTGGGAGGAACCCAGAATTTCACCGCCGCCGCGAATCTGCAAGTCATGAAACGCGATCTTGAATCCGGATCCCAACTCGGTAAAGTCCATAAGGGCTTTCAGGCGTTTTTGGGCCTCCGGCGTTATGATGTTTTCTCCGGGTACCAGGAGATATGCGTAGGCTCTTTCAAAACTTCGTCCCACCCGGCCTCGGAGTTGGTACATCTGTGCAAGTCCCAGTCGATCGGCGCGGTTGATAATAATGGTGTTGGCGGAAGGTATGTCCAAACCGGACTCGATGATGACACTGCATACGAGAACGTCCAGTTCCTTCTTGAGAAACGCAAGCATGATTTCCTCAAGGCGGGTTTCTTTCAGCTGACCATGCGCCACTCCTATGCGGGCCTCCGGAACCAGGCGGCGTAGGTGATCCGCCATGTGGTCAATCGTCTGCACCTCGTTGTGTACAAAGAAGACCTGCCCCGCCCGCCGCAACTCACGAGTGACGGCCGCCCGGATGACTTCGTCGTCGAACTTGACCAGGTAAGTTTTTATGGAGAGGCGATCCCTGGGAGGGGTCTCAATAGTGGTGAGATCCCGGATGCCCGCGAGAGACATATGCAATGTTCTGGGTATGGGCGTTGCGGTCAGAGTGAGTACGTCCACGAGCTTCTTAAGTTGCTTTATCTTCTCTTTATGCCCCACTCCGAACCTTTGTTCCTCGTCAACGATAAGCACCCCGAGGTCCTTGAAAGTTACGTCCTTTTGAAGAAGCCGGTGTGTCCCGACGACGATGTCCAACTTTCCCGTGGCAAGCTTTTCCAGGATTTCTTTTTGTTCTCGAGGAGACTTGAAGCGGCTGAGAGAGTCCACGGAAATCGGGTAGCCCCGGAAACGATCGCCGAACGTTTTCAGATGTTGTTCCGCCAGGACCGTTGTGGGAACTAGAAAACATACCTGTTTTCCATCGAGTACCGCTTTGAAAGCCGCCCGCAACGCCACCTCGGTTTTTCCATATCCCACATCCCCACAAACCAGGCGATCCATGGGGCGCGGGCTTTCCATGTCCGCCATAACCTCTTCAATCGCCCGGGTTTGATCCGGGGTTTCTTCGTATTCGAAGGTTTCGGCAAATTCCGACAACTCTCCGTTGTTCTTGGAAAAGGCAAAACCCTTCCGAACGCTACGGGCCGCATAGATCTCAACCAATTCCTTGGCGATTTGCTCGACGGACTCCTTTACCCTGTTCTTGGTCCGAACCCAAGTCTTTCCACCCAGTCGGTCCAGCTTGGGCTCGTGTCCCTCCATTCCGACGTATTTCTGAATGGATTTCAAATGATAGATCGGGATGTACAGCCGGTCATTTCCCTGGTACTCGATGAGCAGGAACTCACCCGGAATTCCTCCGATCTCCATCTGAATCAGATTCCGATACCGCCCGATACCGTGATCCGAGTGGACCACAAAGTCCCCGGGATTCAGGTCTTCGAAAGAACTGACAAACGCTTCGACATTGCTCTTGGCTTTGCGGCGGACCACATGACGGGTACCCAGGAATTCTTCATCCGTAATTAGGATGATTCGCTCGTCCCACAGTTTGAACCCTTCCGACAGAGTGCCGACATAGATGTGTACGGCACCGGATTTTGCTTTGGGTATGAAGGGGACCGTTTCTCTGCGGACCTGAATGTCCGCCTGAAGGAAGAATTCCTGGAGCTGTGCGGCTCTTCGGGCGGTTGAACATGCCCATACTACATCCATGCCCATCTGGAGCCATTCATCCACACGATCCACGAGAACGCGTTTCTGTTCCCATTGTTTTTCTTTCGAATCCGCCAGCGCCTTGATGTCCAGGTTCGATTCCGAACGAAATGAATACAGGCCGTTCCCCGATTCTTCGGTACCAAAGCGGAGCGTGGACAATGTCAGCTTCTGGAAAGCCTCGATCTTGGTTTGCATGGTCCGCCAAGTTTCAGACGGTGCGAGATCTCCCAGGTTCGGGTATCGCGATTCGTATTCGCGGAAGCCTCTCATGGCCTGATCCTGAAGCATTTCAGGATCAAGCAATGCCACCAGCGACCCAACGGGCAAATAGTCCGGCAGGAAACCGCAATCGGGATAGAACAATGTAGGAACGGCCTGAGCACCTGGAAACAGCCTGCCCGACTTCAGATACTCCAGGTATCGCTGCGTGTGGGGAAGAGAAGGGAAATGGCCGAGTCGTTCTTCGGCGCGGGCCAAGTGCTCGGGAGTATGGAACACTTCGGTTACGGGAAGGAGCACCCATTCGTCCACCTGCTCGAAAGATCGCTGGCTGAGTACGTTGAACAGCCGCATGGAGTCCACGTAATCCCCGAAAAACTCGATCCGAACGGGGTGTTGAGCGAGCGGTGCGTAAATGTCCAATACACCGCCTCGAACGGAGAAGTCGCCCCGCTCCTCCACAAGTTGAGTCCTGTAGTATCCTCCCTCAACCAGACGCTCCAGTAGTCTGTCGCGATCCACCTCTTCACCGGCTACCAGGTATTCCACACGGCGGTTGAATTCTTGCTTCGGAGGTAGAGTCTGCAGGAGTCCCCAAGCCGTCGTAACCACAATAACGGGGGAGTCCGCTGTAAGAAGGGCATAGAGGGCCTCGGCGCGTCTCGCGGACACTTCTACGGGCGGAGCAACATCCTCAAAGGGGGCCACGTCTTGGGGTGGGAGAAAGAATACCCGTAAGGGGTGATATCCGTTTTCGATGGGAGGATCCAAGAAGAAATGCAGGTCGCTTGTAAGGCGTTCCGCTTCTTCCGCAGTGGGCGTGACGACCAGAAGTGGTTTGCTCCAGGAGCGGGCCACGTAGGCGAGGAAAAAAGCGGTTCCCGAACGTGTCAGACCCGTTACGGAAGCGGATTCCCGGTGTTGCCTGAGGGCGTGGATCGCGTCCTCAAAATGAGTATTTCGTTGATCTTCCATCACGGTGTGGGCCCCGACGGCGGCCTTAACGCATCCATCGCTTCTTGTCAACCAAGGTTGCGGTGCAAGGACTTCGAGCAGATGACCGTCCTCTACCGCGTCTGAATTTCACGGTTGTTTTGCGTAACATTCGAACGTCTCGGTTCATAATATACAAGTTCGATGGGAGGAGTGTCCAAATCGTTTAAACAGCCTGTTTCAGGGCTGGAGTGTGTTCCGCCCGCCACACTGAAATGATTGACTTTTTCCCTCAAGGTTTCTTAAATACACGCATGCTTCTAAAGAAATACTTCTGGACCATTCATTTCACATTGCTTGCCGTACTGGGGTGGCTGTTGGGCGGTATGTGCGCCGAATGGGCGGCTTCTCGTCTTACCCTTTCCTTGGACAGCTTTCGATCGGCAGCCGTTTTGCCTTTCGAAGTCAAACCCGCCCTCCCGGGCATCGATGCTTACAGTGTCATCGCCCGCCACAACGTGTTCAGTCCGGGAACACCGTCCGAGTCACTTTCGCTTCTTCCCGCGCATCCCGGAGTTCCGGCCCCCAAGGGCGATGTTTCAATGCAGGAGCCGTCCGTTACGGATCTCAAGTTGGTGCTTCATGGTACGGTTGTCGCCGAAGATCCGGTGTATTCTTTCGCGGTGATTCGAGAAGAGATTCAAGGCGGAAAGCAGAAACTCCTCCAGGAGGGGAACCAGATTCAAGGAGCCACCATCAAGGCCATTCGTTGGCGGGAAGTTCTTCTTGAACGCGCAGGCAAAGAGGAGGTTCTGATCATGGCTTCCCACCTGCAGCGCAGTTCGGACAAGCAGCAGACTCCTGTCCCTCCTTCGCTCCCGAGTTCCGGACCGGCCCGTCGAACCGGCCCCGACACTTTCGTGGTGGATCGAGCTGAAGCCCAGAACATGATCAGTAATATCAATGAATTCATGACGGAATTGCGGATCCGGCCCTATTTTGTGAACGGAGCACCCGCAGGATACCTGGTAAGCGACATTCGACAGGGAAGCGTCATCGAGAGTCTGGGGATCCGGAATGGAGACATCATAAAGAGCGTGAACGGGATGCCGATTACCAGGCCGGAGCAGGCTTTCGCCGCGTATCAGCAGCTTCAGGAGGAGTCGGAATTGACCCTCGAGCTGCAACGCGGTCCGCACACCACGGTTCACACGTACCAGCTCAAGTAACCTGATGTGCGTTTCTTGGTCCTTATCTCAGATTTCCGCAATTCCGTCATTTGGAATCCGTTGCCTGGCCGTTCCGGGAAGTGATTCGTTGGGTTCTCAGAGACAACCCGTTCAGACGCAGGTCTGGTTTGACTTGAGAGTAAGTAATGCGATACCGTTTTCCGGTTCTTGGTTGTGGGGACCTCTGTATATCTCGAAAGGAGATCAAACGCCATGCATAAAGGGCGAGGACGGATGAGGAGGTTCCCGCTGATATGGACTACTGTCTGTTGTGTCTTGATGCTTTGGTCATCAACGGCTCAACCATCGCGCTCCGGCTCTGAATCGCCCATGGTGGCCATTGAATTCGACGAGGTGGACATCAAGGTGTTCGTGAAGTTCATAAGTACCCTCACAGGAAAGAACTTCGTATTGGACAACGCGGTGCGCGGTACGGTGAATGTCATATCGCCGACCAAGGTTACTCCCGAGGAAGCGTATCGCGTATTTGAGTCCGTTTTGGAAGTGTACGGATTTACCACAGTACCGGCCGGCGCCGTAATTAAGGTCGTTCCTTTGCGTGATGCCAAGGACAAAGGGCTGGAGACGGTGATCCCTCGACGGGAACCTGCGGAGGGAGGTCAGGACAGCATGGTCACCCAACTCGTCCCCCTGAAGCATGCCAATGCCCCAGAAGTCCAGGCCATTTTGGCTCCTTTGATCTCGAAAGCCAGCGTCCTGACCGCCCACGCCGAATCCAACACGCTGATCATCACCGACGTTCAATCCAACATCCGCCGGCTGGTGCAAATTATCAATGAGATCGATGCGCCCGGAGCCGAAAGCAGAATATCGGTCATCGAGTTGGAGCATGCCCATGCCGTGGAACTGGCCAACAAGCTCTCCAGACTTCTGGAAGAAGAACAGCAGCAGGCCAGACCCGTGAAACGGATCGGTTTGAAAAAGGAATTCAAACTGATTCCCATCGAGTGGATCAATGCCTTGGTCGTTTTGGCCAATGAGGATGACACGCGTCAAGTCAAGAAGCTGGTGGCTGTCCTGGATCGCCCTACACCGGCCGGAAAAGACAATATTCACGTTTATTATCTGAAACACGCCGTGGCTGAAGACTTAGCGAAGGTTATGAACGAACTCCGGGGAGCGGAAAAGCAGGATGCGGCCGTGAAGACCACTGCCCCGATTCTGTCATCCAGTGTGGCCATAACACCGGACAGCGCCACCAATTCACTGATCCTGAGATGTTCGCCACAGGAATTCACCGAATTGACTAAGATTCTCGAGAAGCTCGATATCCCGCGTTCCATGGTCTATGTGGAAGGACTAATTATGGAAGTCACCACGGACAAAGCGCTCCGGTTAGGTGTCGAGTGGCACGCGGGAAACGATTTCGATAATCAGGAAGCCTTCTGGTTTGGCGGAGCTACGGCGGGATCCGGGGGAACGTTGGGAACCGTGTTTTCGGGATTGCAGGGGGAGACACCCACCTTTGCGCTGCCCGGGGGACTGGCCATGGGGGTCATCGGAAGAGCTCTTTCCTACGGCGGGATTACGTTTCCATCCTATTCGGCGCTGATCAACGCGGTCAGGACCGACGAAGATTTCAACATTCTTTCCACTCCGCAAATTCTGACCACGGACAATGTGGAGGCCGAGGTTCGAGTAGCCCAGAACATCCCCTTTCAAACCCGGGTCGACCAGGGGACGGAGATTACTTCGCGCGCCATTAGTACGTTCGAATACAGAGATGTGGGAGTCATTCTTAAGGTAACGCCGCAAATCAATCAAAACCGGCTGGTGCGGCTCAAGATTGAGCAGGAAGTTCGAAACGTAATCCGGGACTCTACGCGAGATTCGGCGGGCAACTTGATCCTGGCGCCCGTGACCAATGTGCGTTCCGCCAAGACCACGGTAATCGTCCGAGATGGAGAGACGGTGGTCCTGGGAGGTTTGATCCAGGACCTGGAGCGGGGTGATGAAAGCCGGGTCCCTTGTCTGGGAAACATCCCGGTTCTGGGATGGGCCTTTAAGGCCAAGTCACGGCAGTCCGAAAAGACCAATTTGCTGGTGTTTCTCACACCCCATATCGTGAAGGAGCCGGAAGAAGTGAGGGCGCTCTCCCAGCGAAAGGACGATGAAATCCGAGACGCCATTTCCAAACAGGAGGGTATCGTAGGCCGCGGGCTGGATCCTTTTGCAGCCGGGAAACCGGAACCGAAGAAGGAGGAGCCGGAATCCACGGATTCCTCCAACTAGTGGGTTTCGGGTCAACCCTGGAAACACAGGACGGCGGGATCAAGTGGAAACCGCCGACGAGATCCGATGAAATCATTCTTGCTGGAACGCCTGATGGAGAATCCTCGCTGGGATGGCCAGATGCGGCAGAAGCTTGTTCAATGCGAGGGGAACCTCTTGGATATTCTCACCGGGGTGGGAGAACTTGAAGAAGAAGAGGCTTTGAGCTTACTGGCGGGCGCTTTGGATTGCCGGTTTTCCCTTGAACTCGAAACGTCGTTTACCCGGGGGGCTGTTGGGGATCTTTCTCTTGGATATTTGAAGAAAAACAATGTGGTGCCTTTGTCCGTCAACCGGGAAATCCTGCAGTTGGCTGCGTCGGATCCGGAGAATGTCCTGGCTCTTGACGACGTAGCTCATGCCCTCCGGTGCGATCGATACGAATTGGTGCTGGCTCCGCGGCGGGAGATTCAAAGAATCATTCAGATATTGATGCATCAGGACGAGGAATCCACACGGCGCCTGATTGAAGACTTGGATGAGCAGGCCGAGGAAGACAAAATTCTCGAGGAACTACACCAGGCGGAAGACTTACTGGATTCCACCAGTCAAGCGCCTGTTATTCGTTTGGTCAATATGGTTTTGACGCAGGCGGTGAAGCGCAGAGCCAGTGACGTTCATATCGAACCCTACAAGTCCGACGTGCAGATTCGATATCGAGTGGATGGGGTTTTGTACGAGGTTCTCACGCTGCAACGGAGATTGCATCCATCCGTGGTCAGCCGGATCAAGGTACTGGCCGATTTGAACATTGCCGAAAAACGACTGCCCCAGGACGGCCGCATTCAGATCAAGATCGGGGATCGAGACATCGATATCCGGGTTTCGGTGATTCCGACCCTGTTCGGTGAACGGGTGGTTCTCAGACTCCTGGACAAGAAGTCCGCCTTTCTCGAATTGACGGAACTCGGATTCTCACTGGATGCTCTGAGGACTTTCGAGAAGCTGATCCGCAAGAGTCACGGGATCATTCTGGTTACGGGGCCCACGGGGAGCGGTAAAACCACCACACTCTACAGCGCATTAAGCCGCATCAACTCCAGGGATAAGAACATCGTCACGGTGGAGGACCCCATCGAGTATCAACTTCAGGGAATCGGCCAAATTCAGGTCGCCCCCAAGATCGGTCTCACCTTTGCCACAGGGTTGAGATCCATCCTGCGCCATGATCCCGATGTCATCATGATCGGAGAAATACGGGACCGGGAAGCCGCGGAAATCGCCATTCAGGCATCGCTTACAGGACACTTGGTCTTTAGCACCCTGCATACCAACGACTCGTCCAGCGCCATGACCCGCCTCGTCGACATGGGTATAGAACCGTTCTTGATCACTTCTTCCGTTCAGGCGGTTATGGCTCAACGGCTGATTCGCCTGGTGTGTTCCCATTGCAGGCGTCCGGACGAACCCGCACCGGAAGTTCTGCATGAGCTGGGCATGAACGCGAATCCCGACGCCGGTGTTCGATTGTACCGCGGTTCGGGATGCGATGCGTGTTTCGGCACGGGATACTTGGGACGCACATGCATTAATGAGATTCTCGTATTGGATGACTCCATCCGGCGGCTCGTTCTCCGAAGTTCCGACGCTTCCGAAGTCAAGAAATATGCCGTATCGAAAGGAATGGTCACTCTAAGAGAGGACGGAATTCGTAAGATATCGGCGGGGCTCACGTCGGTGGAAGAAGTTCTCCGCGTCACCCAGGAGTGATCCATGGCTCCGGTTTTTGAGTATGTAACCATCAATGAAACCGGGAAAAAGACTAAAGGAGTCCTGGATGCGGACAGTCCTGCCGCCGCCCGGAATGTTCTCAGAGGACGCGGTCTCCGAACCATTGAACTAAAGGAAGTGGCGGGGCGTCGTTCGCGTGGACGGCGAATCCGCATTCATCTGAGTCGTGTGAGCAACCGTGATTTGGCCGTGGTTTTCCGCCGGTTTGCAACGCTCGTCAATTCAGGACTTCCTCTGGTCGAAAGTCTTGACGCACTTCTGGAGCAGACGGATCAGCCTTTACTGCAAAAAGTCTTACGAAGAGTCCGGGAAAGAGTTCTTGAAGGGAAGCCCCTGTGGGAGGCTCTCTCCGAGCACCCGAACGTATTCAACGAGTTGCAGGTCAACATGGTCCGAGCGGGAGAGTCGGGAGGCGGACTGGAAATCGTTTTGGCTCGGTTGGCGGAGTTGATGGAATCCAGGATGGAGCTGCAGAACAAGATCCGGACCTCCCTGGCATATCCTTTATTCATGTTCGTTGTCGGGTCCGGCGTCCTCATTTTCCTCATGGCGGTAGTGATCCCTCAAGTTACGGAGTTGTTTCGTGAAACAGGCCAGCGGTTGCCTTGGCCGACTACGCTTATGATGAAGGTAACGGGCGGCATTCAGCGGTACTGGTGGGTAGGGATCATCCTGGTGGGCGTCGTCGTCTTTTTTTGGGCTCAATTGAACCGGTCGCCCAAAGGAAAACTCATAAAGGGTAGATTGATGCTTCGTCTGCCGGTGGTGGGTTCTATGGAGACGTGGCTCATGGTCTCCCGCTTCGCCCGCACGCTCGGAGTCCTGCTGAACAGCGGTATGCCTCTGCTGAGCGGTCTGCGGGTGGCTCGTTCCGTGGTGGGGAATCCCGTGTTTGTTCGAGCCATAGAGGAAGTGGAAATCCGAGTGGGAGAGGGTGCTTCCCTGAGTGATCCCTTGAAGAGGACCGGGCTGTTCCCGCCCATGGCGGTGCACATGATTCATTCGGGGGAGAAGAGCGGTGCGTTGGAGGAAATGATGATCCACGTGGCGGATTCGTATGAAAAGGAGGTTTCCGGGAGCTTGGCTCTTCTGGTGGCGCTTCTGGAACCTGTAATGATTCTGGGTATGGGTCTGGCGGTAGGCTTCATCGTGGTGGCGGTGCTTCTCCCCATCTTCGAGATGAGCCACGGGATTCGGTGACGACACCGGCCGGTCGGCTCATTTCGGGCGCATTACTACCTACCATCGCAGGAGAATACACAATGCCGCGCAAGGATTATAACAGGGATGCTACGCGTGAACTTCAGAGCGGTTTTACCCTGATCGAGCTGCTCGTGGTCGTTATTATACTTGGGGTTTTGGCGGGGTTGATCATCCCACGCGTCATGGACAGACCGGAAGAGGCGCGCCGTACAAAGGCGCGGCTGCAGATCGAGACCCTGGAGAACGCCCTGAGACTGTTCCACCTGGATAACGGCTTTTATCCGGGAACCGAACAAGGCCTGGAAGCGCTTGTGCGAAAACCTGAAACAGGGCGTACCATACTTAAATGGCGCGAGGGCGGATATCTGGATAAAGAACGGGTTCCCAAAGATCCATGGGGTAACGACTTCAGGTACTTGAGCCCGGGAATCCGGAACAGAGACTATGACCTGTGGTCTCCCGGACCGGATGGCAAGGACGGAGGAGAAGGTCGCGATCGGGACGTCACCAATTGGGAAGCGGAGTCCTGACCGGCCGGTAAGGAAGCGGCCTGTCCCCTTGATTGGTCCATATGAGGATCCTCTCCCCGTTCTTGAAGAGAAAAAGCTTCTCATATGCCGAAGTGTCGGGCATGTAGCCCTCATAACGGGCGGTATTCGTCAGCTTGAGAACCGGCGTCGGATTCCAAAGGCGGCGGGACTTCGACAAGTCATTCCGAGGGGCGGCGTACTTGGGAACCGGCGGCTTCGGTTTTGTTGCTGCGGCAGGCGATTTTCCTCGTTTGCGTTTCCTGGAGAATCGAGGGAAGTCGGATTCTCCAAATCTTGTTGAAATCGGGTTGGGAAATACGCTTGAGCGTATCTTGTCCACTGACGATCCAACGGTCCGGTGGTCCCTTTTGCGCCGGGGGCGCATCTTGAATCCTCCTCATGTGCGTGCCGCTACCAGGAATGTTCACGGGAAGAGACATGATCATTCCCATGTCGTTCCGCGGCTGAAAGGCGGTTTTTCTCTTCTCGAAGTGATGCTGGTGCTGTTCCTGCTATCCCTGTTCCTGATGCTGGGCAGCACGCGGCTGGAGGATTTCTTGCGTTCCAGCCGTATGGACGGTGCGGTGCGGGCTATCAGTCAAACCATCGCGTACGCACGGAGTTTGGCTGCAACAGGCGGACAGGACTTATATCTCCATCTGGATCTGAAGAATGCCCGTTACTGGTTGAGTCAGGATGCGTCCCTGCTCTCGGAGCCTGGGCCACGCGAGGACTTGGCGGAACTCCACTATCTTCCCGTGTCCGTTCGGTTCCGAGATGTCATTACCCTGGGGAGCGGTATGGTATCCGAGGGACGGGCAACCATCAGGTTCACTCCCCAGGGGCTGGTGGAACCAGCCGATATCCATTTGGTCGAAGACAACCTGGAAACCATGACCCTGTTCGTCGATCCGGTAAGAGGTATCGTGCGTGTTCAGGAAGGCTATGTGGTGCGAGAGGAGCTTGGTTGAACACGGGTTTACGCTGCTGGAAGTCATGATCGCTTTGGCCGTTATGGCCGTGACTCTCCTTGCAGTGGTTAAGATTCAGACCGAGACGTTGGCCGCGGTCGAGGAGGCCCGCATGCGCATGGCGGCTTCGTGGCTGGCTCAGGGCAAGATGTCCGAACTGGAGGTATATGGCCCGGGAAATGAAGGGATGCGTACGGGCGGCTTTGAAGGAGAGGCATTTTCCAGGTTTCGTTGGTCGGTGCATATTACCACTTCACCCATGGTCGGCATTGTCCGGGAAGCCAGCGTCCGAGTATCATGGCGGCAGGGAGAAGCGGAACGCTATGTGGAACTGACCGGGTTTTTCTGAGGGTATGAGCCGGAAATGCAAGCAGGAAAGGGGGAATTTTCTCCCGGAACGTCTCTCGGGTTGTCCCCGAGTGCCCAGCGGGCTGCATGGGGGATACACGTTTCTCGAAGTACTCGTTGCGCTTGCTGTTCTATCCGTAATACTTACAGCCACCTACGCGGTTTTTTCTTCGATCGCGAGCGGAATATCGGCAGTCCGAGAGGACTCGGAGGTCTACCAAAGTGCACGGGTGATTCTGGACCGGCTCTTTTTGGACCTGTCGTGCGCCACCTTGTCGCATTCCGTTTTGGTGGACGAGTCGGATTCAGGCATCACGGTGCGCCGGCCTTTCGTGTGCGATGTGCAGAGCGGCGGTGCGCGGTCTTTTCCCACGCTTTCGTTCAGTTCGACCACCCATCTGGCGCTCACGGAACGGACCCTGGGACTGGATCTGACACATATTAAATACGTGCTGGTGGAAGACCAACACACCGGGTTGTTCTCTCTGAGAAGGTACGATGATCCTTTTCCCAGGATGCAGCGGATGCCGCAGGAGCGATATTTGGTTCTTGGGGAACGTATCGCAAGTTTTGACTTGAGATGGTTCGATTCGCAAGGGCGCTCCCACACCACCTGGAACTCCTCGGAAGGTCATGGAAAAGGACGGCTGCCTCGCAGGGTGGAGTTGAACTTCTCCTTAGTGGGTACTGATGAAACGGAACACCGATTTGCATCGGGATGGTCATTGCCGCCTGGTGTCCTCTGATTCGCATCTGCAGAAGGGAACCGCCCTGGTTATCGTACTTCTGATCGTAGCGATCCTGGTGTCCCTGGCGACGCATTTCAGCTATGGGACCCGAGTGGAACTTGCGCTTTCAGGGCACATTGAGGATCGGCTGAAAACGTATCGTTTACTGAAAAGCGGATACGAGGTGGGTGTCGGAGCACTCCAACGGGATACCAACGATTACGATGCGCTTACCGACTTATGGGCACGGAGCGATCTTCTGCCTTTGGGTATGTCGCTGCTTTCCATATCGGGCAGGGTAAATGGAACGGTGACCGATGAGAATACGAAACTCAATTTGAACCTGATCGTGGACGACCGGGGTCGTGTCCGAGAGGGGAGGGAGTTGCAGCTTCGCCGCCTGTTCCAAGTGCTCGGCCTGGACGATCAACCAGTGGAGTCTCTCTTGGATTGGCTGGATTCCGATGACGAAGTCAGACCGGGGGGGGCCGAAAGAATCTATTATTCCCAACGAACTCCTCCCTATGCTTGCCCAAATGGTCCTTTGGAGACGTTAAACCAGCTCTTGCTCATCAGGGGCTGGACGAGGGAACTCCTGTTCGGGAACCAGGAGTCGCCCGGTTTATCGCGGTTTCTGACGATTCATTCGGATGGAAGAATCAACATCAACACAGCTCCGGCAGAGATTCTTCGAACACTCGACGATGCTTTGGATGAGACCCTCACCCACGCCATCGTCGGGAACCGCGCTGAATCGCCGTTCGAGAAGAGCCAGGACCTGAAACGGGTGGCAGGCGTGGACGCGATGTTATACTCTCGTATTCTTTCCATGATCACCGTGAAAAGCACCTACTTCTCCATCGAGGTTTACGCCGGAGAAGGTTCCGCCAATATGGAACTCCACGCCGTTGTGAACCGAACCTTGGGAAGGATCACTCCCGTGTATTGGAGAATCGGTCCATGAAGAACCTGTTCGGACCTTCAGAGATCATGGGCGTGGAACTGGCGCACCATGTCTTGAAGACCGTTACACTTTCCGTGACGTTGCGGGGTTTCCACGTCTCCGCGTTTTCTCGAATTCCCCTTTCTCCACTCGGAGAGGCGGAAGGCGACGGAGGGCTCTCTCAGGCTTTGGAACTCGTTAAACGTTCCTGGTCCAAAGTACCCGATTGGATCGTGACGGGGATCGGGGGTGACCGGGTGATGACCCGGATGCTCTCGGTTCCCGGATTTAGGGCGAAGCATGGTGATTCATTGGTCAAGTACGAGATGGAATCTCACCTTCCGGTGGATATAGAATCCGTGGTGGTCGATTTTATCCTCCGGCGCAGGTTGCCGGGAGGAAATCCGACGGAATTGCTGGCCTCGGCTGTTCGCCGAAGCGACATCAGCCACTGCATCGAATCGTTTCACCGATCCTCTCTCGATCCCAGGCTTGTGGGAGCCTGCAACCTGGGAGCTTATTTTGCGTTTGCAGGGTTGGGCGACCCAGGAAGCGGCGACGAGGAACGGGTCATCGTGGACCTGGGAGGTGGAAGCGTTCATTTAGTTGAGTTTGATGGCTACGGACCAAGGATGGCGCGTTCGTTGGCCGGAATAACCGGTGGGCTGGATTCGAGTACCGGCGAAGACCATTCCTCCGGGGAACGGAATTCAGGATCGGACTCCCTCCCTGTCGGGCAGTCTGCACTATCTCGGGTAGTCCGGGAGATCGGGTTGACCCTCCTGCATCGCGAAAGCCCCCTGGCCGAGATCATCCTGACGGGTGACCACTCTTCCGTGCCCGGTCTGGCTGAAGAATTTCAAACAGCTACAGGCGTGCCTTGCAGGATATGGAATCCGCTGGAGAGCATTCCCCATAGAGTCGACGGGGAAGACTTCCGCCGCGCCCCGGAGTTTGCCTCCATTCTCGGGACAAGCCTTTCCGCCTTGAAGCCGCTACACCAACGCGTAGACTTCCGGCAGGAAGAATTCGCGTTCCGAAAGACGAGCACCCTGATGCGAGGTAAGTTGATTTCCTTGGCCGTACTTACGGCGGTGATCCTCCTCACGGCAAGTGTTCGATTTTGGTTGGAGATTGATCATCGGGAACGGGAGGCGGCTTTCATCGATCGGAAGATTCGATCCGTGTATACGGAAACCTTCCCCGAATCACGGATCGTAGTGAACGAGCTTCACCAGATGGCCTCCGCAATTGAAGAAGCCCGCACAGAGCTTCTCGCTTTGGGATTCCACCCCCAGAGAATGCGTATGCTGGATCTTCTTGCCGCCTTGAGCCACCGAATTCCTCCCGAGTCAGGGATTCGTGTCACCGATCTTTCCATGGATGCCGAACAGTTCAGAATCACGGGAGAAGCAGGATCCTTTGAATCGGTCGATATCCTCAAGGATCGTTTGCTGGATATCCCGGCGGTTGCCGATGTCCAGGTTGAAGGGGCCGGAGTGGGCAGCTACGGAAAGGTCATCGAATTCAACCTGAAAGTTACCCGGAAACGGGATGGCTGAGGAATGCGTATGAGAGTCAGCCAACGAGAAAAAATCTGGATATGCGCCGGTGCGGTTTTTTTACTGTCGGCCCTGAGCTATATCGGACTCATCCATCCCGCCATGGAGCGGGTCGATGCCATGGAGGCACGCATACAGGTTCAAAAAGAAGGACTTCGGCGAATTCTGGATCTCCAAAGGGAGTGGAAGGTGATTCAGCGAGATCGCCGGCGGATGCTTCAGCAGTTGGCGGAACGGGGTCCCGAGTTCTCTATGTTTCGCCACCTCGAGGAACTGGCGCGGAGAGCGGGGGTTGAGAAGCATATTCAATACATGCGGCCCCTGCCTGCCATGGATTCCCTCAGCTCGGGCGGGTTGAGTCGTTTGGGTCTCGAAGTGAGTCTAAAGAACGTAGGTCTGGGGAGTCTTATTCGATACCTGTATCATATTGAATACTCGGACAAGTTGCTCCGGATCGAATCGATTCAATTCAAGCCCGTTTATACCAGTCCAAACCTGATCAACGTTACATTCAGAGTCGTGACGTTACAAAAGGCATGAAGCTGCGGAAGATATCCATGCGTTCGTTCTTTATGGTGACAGGTTCAGTGATCTTCGGCCTCGTGGTGGTGGCATGGGGCTTCTATCGTCAGTTTCCTTACGAAGAGGTAAAACAGCAGGTATTCTCCAACTTGGAGCGTGAGACGTCGCTGCGAATTCGTTCGGAATCCATCAAGCCCTCTTATGTGCCGTTACGATTCTCGACTTCCGGGGTGGAGCTGGATCTTCTGCTTCCGGACGGGACCTTCAAGATAGCCTCATTGCCCCATCTGGATGTGCGTGTGAGCATCTCCTCTCTCCTGTCCAGCATGTTTCACTTCTCGTTCCGGACGGATCCTTACGGCGGATTGACTACAGGCTCCTTCCGTATGCGAAGAGGGATGGATCGGGTCGAGTTCGAGTCCTCGCTGAAAGATATTGATCTGTCCTTATGGAATCCGGATAACGGATTCCTGCCTTTAAAGATGGAAGGACGATTGAACGGTACGGTTTCTTATGAGTGCGATCCCCATCGAGTGGGAAAAGGCGCCGGTCAGGGTGATTTCACGCTTGTTTCCGGAACTGTTCGAGGTCTTAAGACATTCCTCATCCCTCTGGACCCATTGGACATCGACCTGGGTTTGCTCTCTCTTCTTTTTGGGGAAGGGCGCCTGAGAATTCGGAACCTGGAGGTCAAGTCTTCGGATGTAACCGCACTTATTCGTGGGAACATCGTTCCTCAGGATCCATGGAAGGAGAGTATTCTGGACTTGAACGTGGAAGCATCGTTGAATGCTTCCGTGCAGGAGAGATTGCGATTGCCTTTCGACCGAATCCGCCTGCATCTAGCCGGCACGCCGGCAAGACCCAAGGTGCGGTTTGAATGAACGGGATGCCTGCCCGAAATACGGTTTATCAACGAGCTGCTAGAAGGGAATGTGAAGCATAAGACCGTACCATTTCTCTTCTTCATAGGGCAACTTCAAAGTGAGTTTGGAAGCCTGCCATAAGGAGCGCAGGTACTCCTCCTGAGTTCGTTGATTTGCCTTATGAGCGTGGTTTACCGCATTATAGATGTTGCCCCCATAAAGTCCCATTTCCACGAGAGACAAGAATCCACCCAGGACGATCATGTCTTTCTGAAACGCCTGGTAGGAGGCGAAGATGAATACCGCATTGAGAAAGAACGCCAGTGCCGCATCCTTCGGTTGGCCGCAGTAAAGTTGGCCTGCACCGGGGAGGATTCCCGAGAGCACTCCGGCGGCTTGCGGCGACTTCCGTTCAAGCTCAGGAAGAGGGGTCAATTGCGCCGAAAGTCTCTCGGCTGCGAAAGCCAGAGGACTTTCGGCTTCGGTGTGCTCAAAATGCTTCCGGGCTTCACTCCAGCGGCTCTCTTTGAGATGCATCCATCCCAAATCAAAATGAGCCCTGTATGCCGGAGAGGCGACGGCGCTCTGTTGAATCATTCGTTCGTATAGTGCGGCGGCGGCGTGCGTTTCCCCTATTATGAAATAACACCGGGCCGTCATGAGAGCCGCCTCGAGTCCCACGGGCGTTTCCGGATGATCCCGAGCGAGTTGTTTAAATCCTTCCAGGGCGGCGTTGTAAGCCCCCATCCAGAAGAGGCATCGAGCCTTGCCGACTTGGGCTTCCGGTGCACCGGCATGATCGGGGAAACGGAACAGAAAGCGCTCATATTCCATACGGGCCGACGGGAAATCCCCGCGCCGATACAATTCGTCCGCAAAGGATAGAATTTCGGTGGGAGGGTATTCGGGTCCGGACGCCTCCACCTGAGCCGTCTGGGCGGACAAAAGAACAGCCAGAAGCACCATCCACAAGGGCTTTTCCTCCTCACGAATTCCGTGTGCAGCGATGGGATTCAGGGAAGCAGGTCCCGCGCAAGGTCCGCTGCTTCATCCGGGGTGATTTCAGGAGAATCTCGGGCCCACCAGAAATCGTTATTTACCACGGGGTCGTATACGCAGTGCGCCCCCCTGTCGAAAAACACGGAGGAACTCCTTTCCACCTCACCGGCTTCGTGGAGCAGACGATCCACGGCCATGAACCATCCCATCAAGAGACCGTGTTTTTCAAGAGCCTGCAAGGCGTAGCTCGAGCAATTCGGACACATGGGACAGCGATGGATCATGAACGGCGAAAGAAATCCCTGGTACAATCGAACGAGGGAAACACCCACGTGTTTTCCCAATCCCACTGTTGCGGATTCCTCGGCTTGAGCGGACAGCGGCCGTATCATGAGCGTCAAGACGCTCACGATCACAATAAGCAGGATAACCCTTGTCATGAATACAGGCTCCGTATCGTATTCCTCAAAGTGTAGCAGATTGGATCCCGGAATCAATCGGATTCTCGGCGTGATTCATGAAGAAGGAGCGTTGAAGGCGCACCGGGAATGCACATCATTGACCATTCCCATCCAACCTGTTAGAAACGGCTTGATGTGACCGCAGTTTGAGGACAGAGACCAACCATCCAGAGAAGACCATGACCATCGAAGAAACAAGCCGATTGATTGAAGCAGCCTTGGGAAAGCTCACCCTGGATTCCGTTATTGTGAACGTCCATGTACTTAACGTGTATACAGGTCGGATCGAGCGGGATAGTGTCATCGGAATTCTGGGGGAACGGGTTGCCCATGTCGGGAAAGATGCCGGAGGTCGCATCGGACCGGAAACGCTCGTAACGGATGCGGCCGGCGCCTATGCGCTTCCCGGACTGATCGACGGCCACACGCATCTGGATTCCATGTTCACGTGCCCGGAATTCGTCAAGTACGCCCTTAAGGGCGGCAACACCTGCGCCGTCACCGAGACGGCAATGATTGCCAATGCGCTGGGATATGATGGTGTGAAATACTTCTTGGCTTCCTGTCGGGGACTGCCCTTCAGGTTTTACTTCCTCACTCCGGCCTTGGCGCCCCCCTTCCCGGAGTTGGAGACCAGTTGCGGGTTTAGTGGGGAAGAGTTCGATCGTATGATTCGCCGACACGATGTAGTGGGAGTGGGGGAGACCTATTGGCCCCGAGCCCTCGCTCTGGATCCTCGGTTTCTCCACCATTCGGTCACAGCCCGGTCTCTCGGGAAGACGTGTGAGGGACATGCGGCGGGGGCCCGGGGCGAGCGTTTGGCGGCGTATGCCGCTTCCGGCGTCGGTTCCTGTCATGAAGCCACCGGGCCGGAGGAGGCTTTGGAGCGATTGCGTCTGGGTATGGCCGTTCAGATCCGGGAAGGATACATCCGAAAGGAACTGGAAGCCATCGCACCATTGCTGCGAGAGCTGCGTGACTTGAGAAACTTCATGCTTACCACGGATTTGGTTTCTCCAGATGAGCTCATCGAGAAAGGCGCCATGATGGAACTGATACGCAAGGCGGTTCGCTCGGGATGCCCGCCGATCGAGGCCGTTCAGATGGCGACGCTCAACCCGGCCCTGTATTTTGGACTGAGGGACATGGGGGCTGTATCACCGGGGAAGTATGCAGATTTTGTTCTGGTGGAAGATCTGAATGATTTCCGTTGCCTGAGTGTTTGGGTGGCGGGCCGGGAAACGATTCGTCACGACGAATGGATGGTTTCGATCCGACCGTTCCGGTATCCGGAGGTTACCAGGGGAAGTATTCGCACGCAGACCGTCCATCCGGAACAACTGCGTGTGGCTCCTCCCGATTCGAGATTCCGGATTCGAGCCGTTTCATTGGTCAATGAAACCATTACCCGGGAAGTCTTGATGGAATACCGTACGGACGAAGAGTTCGTGAGGTGTGATCCCGATAGAGATCTGCTCAAGATGGCTGTGATCGATCGATCTTCTCCCGATTTCAAGGGTTGTGTGGGATTTCTTCATGGCGCCGGCATCCGAAGCGGCGCCTTGGCCACGTCCTTGATTTGGGATACCTGCAATATTCTGGTCGTGGGAGTTTCCGACACGGACATGGCCACAGCCGTAAACCGTCTCATTTCAGAAGGAGGAGGCGTGTTCGTGGTGAACCAGGAAGAAGTACTGGCGTCCTGTCCGTTTCCGGTAGGGGGTATACTCAGCGAAGCGCCGCTCCCGCAGATTGTAGCGGACATGGATCAGGTCGAACAGGCGATCCGCCGCCTGGGATGCTCGGTAACGCGGCCTTTCATGACTTTCCAGACCCTTTGCTTCACCGGCCTTCCGTTTATCCGCCTGACGGATCGCGGGCTTCTTGACGTACGAAAGGGAGAATTAGTGAACCTGTTTGACGTCGTCTGATACCAATTCGGTCAGGAAACGCCTGTAATCCCTCTTGCTCGAAACGGGCTCCCACGATCAACGCCGTCCACTTCAGGGAAAATACCCGGCGCCGGAGCCTATCCCCTCAGCTTATGGATCATCCAGGCCGTGTTGGCCGCCATCCTCTTGATGCTCTCCAGGCCCTCCGAATCGTTTTGAATATCTCCGGGTTTGAGGCCCAGGCACAACCCCCAATAGGTGGATCCGGGCAGCATCATGTCGTTGATCAAAAAGAAGTGATGAATGGACGTCAGTGCGTGAACGGCTCCGGCCCGCCGGGCTACCGAGATGGCGGCGCCCACTTTCCGCTGAAGCATGAACCCGTTTACCCTGGACACAAAGCCGCATCGATCGATAAGCGCTTTCACATCGGCGGAGATGTTTCCGAAGTAGGTGGGTGAGCCGATGACGATGCCGTCCGCCGCTTTCATTTTCTCCAGATACTCGTTCAGGGGGTCATCCTTTATTCCATGACACCTGTGATCCTTCTTCTCGAGGCACTTATAACAGGCGATGCAGCCGCGAAGGCCGGTTCCGCCGATGCGGAGAATTTCGGTATCCACATGGTTCTCCTGAAGGATCGATTCGAAAAGAGCCAGGGCTTGGGCGGTATTTCCGTCCTTTCGAGGACTTCCGTTGAACAGCACCGCTTTCATGATAGTCTCCTCAATCAGTTGATGATCCGGAAGAAACGTTATTTGCTGTCAAGCCGCAACGATTAAGCTGTGGCGGGAGGCAAAGATCCGAGATCGGAAGAGGCGGGCAGAAGACCCAGGCCGTGCGCCGCGCCCACCGCTCTCAACACGGCATGGGCGAGAGCGGTTTCCGCCGCCAGCCCCAAGGCGCTCACGTCCGCTTCCCTGGTTCCGGTGGATAGGACGAAGACGATATCACCATCAAAAGGGGTGTGCACGGGGGATATAACCTTGGCGAGCCCGTTTTGAGCCATGCGGGCCACTTGTGCGGCTTCGATCTTGGTCAACCGGGCATCCGTGCAGACCACCCCCACGGTGGTATTGCTTATATGGGCGAATCCTTTGCGCTGGAGACCGGACAAGTAACATGCCCGGGTATCCACGAATTCCGTGGAGTCGGACGATTTTCTTGCGCCGGCGAGAATACGGCCGGAAAGAGGATCTCGAACATCGCCGAAAGAATTCACCGCAACCAGTGCACCCACCGTCACGTCCGGTGGGATCCGCAGACTATAGGCGCCTAACCCGCCCTTGGTGGCCTGCGCCACTCCGAAAAATTTACCGATGGTTGCACCGGTACCTGCGCCCACACTGCCCATGGGCACGTCCTCGGAAGCATTGGCGCAAGCTTCGTATCCCATTTCCGTGGTGGGTCGTACGTCGGATCTCCCGAAGGCGAGGTCGAAAAGAATGGCTGTGGGTACAATCGGTACCCGCGTCACGACAACGTCAAAACCGATTTTTCGCTCTTCAAGATAACGCATGGCGCCGCCTCCCGCGTCCAGGCCGAAGGCGCTTCCACCGGCGATCATAACTGCGTTGAGAGAAGGAACGGCGTGGCGGTGAAACAGACCGTCGATTTGACGCGTGCCCGTGGCGGATCCTCGGATGTCCACACTTCCCACGGTTCCCTCAGGACAAAGCACGACACTGCACCCGGTCATGCCCTCGTAATTGGAACAGTGTCCCACCCGTATACCGGGAACATCGGTAATGCTAAGCCTCGGCTTTTCCATGTTCTTGAGATGATTCCTTATTCCAGTCAATGGGTTGTAAGCGTTTGAATGAAACAGCCTCCACCTCCGCCCCCGCTTGAGCTTGCTTCGGATGAAACGGGCTGTTCCGTGCTGAATGTCGACTCAAGTTGGTTGAACACCGCAGCCACCCTATAGAGATAGACCGAGCCGCCGGTCAGTCCCTCGTCCCGAAAGCTTCTTTCGCTTCCCGGCAAGATGGCGACTCGCACCCATCCGCCGTTGTCTTCCTCTTTTCGATCCAGCAGAATGTATGTCGCCGGAACCATGGGCTCACCCCAATAGATTTCGGCCGTCGTAGCGGATATTCGGGATATCCGGGTGATTGCGGGACCCGGGGGAGGCGACATCCTCAGGGTTTCCAGAATGTTGACCTTGCCGAAACCCCAGGCGGAATTCGGGACGATTCCGGTGAATACGTCGGATTCGGCGGAACCGATGAGCAGACTCCGTGCCAGGGAAGGGTCCATTTCCGAGTCGATTTGGAGAAGCACGGCCACTGCGGCGGTGATGTGCGGGGCTGAGAAGCTGGTACCCTTTACAAGGGCATGCACTCCGTCTTCGGCAATTCGTTCCACCGGGTATTCGAAAGCGGCCTTCTCGCTGAGAGTGGAGATCACCAGATTACCGGGTGCGTTCAGGTCCGGTTTCACCCGGCCGTCCCTGGTAGGACCCGGGCTGGAAAAGAAGGCCAAGCCCCCCAAGATATCCGGTTCGGTTATCGTACGCCCGCTCACGTCGGTCCACTGATTTCGGGCCGTGAAGGCCCCCACACTGATGGCCCGTAGGGCGTCTCCGGGACTGGCCACGAGATGCGTGTTGGAACGATTCGACGATGTAATGCCGAAATCCTCCCGGCAGAATTGGTTGTCAAATATCCACAGATGATACGTTTCATCTTGAGCATTGCAGGTCTTTTGGAGTTCCAGGGTCCAGGTTCCCGGGGCGGGAACGCGTTCTCCTGAAGCGTTCTTGTCAAAGAAATCGAAAATCTGCACAAGCGCTTCATGATCGAAATTATTCGGGTTCGTTCCGCCGACGGCGTTGTTGATATAGACATAACCGTCATCGGTCCACCGCAGGAACTCGTCGTTGGTTTCTCCTGTGGATGCGCGGTGGACATATCCATTGGGGCTTGTAAGCACTATCTCCATACACATCTTCCCCGAGTACCAGATGTCTATGGCCAGAATATCGTTGTTGGCGCCCTCATTGCGGCAGGAAGGGAGGTGAATGGTCACTGTGTCGGGCAGAGTTCCCATGGCGTGCAGGTGGGGTTGAGGGTGAGTATCCGGGGCATTATTCCCGTCGTTTCCTGCAGAAACCACGAAAATCCTGCCGGGGCCGGATGCAAGGTCCACGGCTCGGGAAAGGAGAGATGTACCGTCATGGGGACCGAACTGAGTGCCCAAGCTCAGATTCACCACCAAGGGTTTACCCAGTTCCTTGGCCCGCTGAGTGATATAGGAAATGGCGTCGATAAGCCGATCGGACTCGAAGATTCCCGAGTTACTGGCTTTCACCACGATGAGGCCGGCTTCCGGCGCTGCGCTCACGTACCGTTCCGATGGGAACCCGTTCCCCGTCCCCACGCCGTTTCCAGCGGCCACTCCAGCCACATGGGTTCCATGCCCCCTCAGATCCACCTGGGTACATGAGCCGGCATCGATCTGGGCTTTCGAACACTCGTTTCCGTATGTAAACGACGTGGGGGGAGCGAGGTCCACGGTTTGGTCCCACAACCACAGAATTCGGGCGCCTTCTGCATCCCGGAGATCGGAATGCGAAAAGTCGACCCCGGTATCGATGATGCCAATGAGTACATCACGGCCGGTGAGTCCCAGGTAGGAACCTGCGCCGCCGGAACGAAACTGATTTCCCTGGATGGCGGGGTAGCTCTTGTCCATATACACGCGAACGGGAGCCGGTGCTTCCATGAATTGAACGCAGGACAGCGATGCCAATGCGGGGATACGGGTAACGTTTATCGTTCCCGTGATGACGTCTCCGATGCGGCTGGAAAGCTGGAGCCCGGCGTGTATGAGTTGGGAATCCGTGCATAGTGCCTGGATAATGACTCGAGTTTCCGGCCCCGGCTCTTTGGGCGCCTCCAAGTCTCGGGGGAAGAGATCCGAGCTGACGGAAATGACTTTTTGAAGGTTGGGAGAGATCTTGGCCGGGCCCGAGTAGGCGGATCCCCCCGACAGGAGGAGAAGCAATCCCATGGGCAATGCCACCCAGAAACGTAGAATCATCTGTCTGTTCATAGCCGAGTGCCTCCAAAAGAGTTTCAAGGCCGCCATCAGAGTTATGGACCTCCGGGAACGGAACTGTGATGATACGTTGGCCGCGAGCGCCAATTCGCACAAGACACCATCGGCTTCCCGACGCCGGACGTCATCGGAATTAGGGATACTGCCTGGAGGCGATGGAAGCCGCATGAAATCAAGCAGATAGAAACCAGTTTAATGAAATGGAGAAAAAGTTGTCAATAGATTTATTAGATTCGAAATAATTTATATAAATTTATATTGAAGTTGTGTACAAGTGGGAAAAGGTTGCTTGAGTCTGGTGATTATGGTACGAACGAATCCCTTCAAGCAACCCCGATACGAGAAGAGGAGAATTCACTTCATGAGCGCTTCGAAACAGGCGATTATGGAAACCCATCTGGACAATCTTGTACTTTTGAAACGGGGCAAGGTCAGAGACGTGTATGACTTGGGGGATTCGCTCCTTATCGTGGCTACAGATCGGATTTCCGCATTTGACGTGGTCATGGAGAATCCCATTCCCGACAAGGGTCGCATCCTGACCCGGATCAGTAAATTCTGGTTCGACCGGATGTCCGATATCGTGGAGAACCACGTGATTTCGTTTGATGCAGATGCCTTTCCAGAGTTGTGCAAACAGCATGCGAGCATCCTGGAAGGCCGCACCATGTGGGTCAAGAAAGCGCGGCCGCTTCCCATAGAGTGTATTGTCCGCGGGTACCTGGCGGGTTCCGGTTGGAAGGAGTATCGACAAAGCGGCGCCCTGTGCGGCCATGTACTTCCCCGGGGGCTTGTGGAATCCGGGTCCCTGCCGGAGCCCTTGTTCACTCCCTCCACCAAGGCGGAACTCGGAGAACACGATGAAAACATAACTCTTCTGCAGGCGGAGTCACTCGTGGGTCGGGACACGTTTCGCCAAGTGGAACGAATCAGCCTTCAACTGTATCATCGCGCTCGCGACCTGGCATGGGATCAGGGAATCATCATTGCGGACACGAAATTCGAGTTCGGAATATGCGACGGAAAGCTGATTCTGATCGACGAGATCCTAACTCCGGACTCTTCCCGTTTCTGGCCGAAGGATGAATATCTTCCCGGTGGGCCGCAGAAGAGTTTCGATAAGCAGTTCTTGAGAGACTACCTTGAATCCCTGAGCTGGGATAAGCGACCGCCTGCTCCGGTCCTGCCTCCGACCATTATTGCACAGACCAGGGACCGCTATGTGGAGGCCCTCGATCGAATCACAGGGAGTGCGTTGTAACGAAGGTCGCGTGCTCCGTGGATCGGACACCGAGCCTCAGCGGGGCGAAGAGGCTTTCTTCAACAGGGCCATGGGTTTTTCCATAGCCACGATGTGTTCGTGGACCGCCCGGAGGAGGGATCCCGGCAAACCCATCATAAGATGGTCGGGGGGGATGAGGGATTTCAGGCGACATCCTAGTCCCAGGAACGTCACGTTGGCCTGCTGTTTTACCAGCGGGTAGACCGTAATGTCCGAGCATCCGCCCAGCGCTCCCCCGGATTGGGGAAGGGGAAGCATACCGCCCCGGTTGTAGTTGACCGCGTAGAGAATCCACATAACCTGTTCCGGGTCGGCGGTAAACACGATTACATCGGGAATTTCGTTGCACAGGGCAAGCGGTGCTATGCGGACGGCCAAGGTGGATCCTTCTTCCAGGAACTCCGCCTTGGTTATTGTTTCGGCAGAAGCTTCTTCGGTCCCAAACAAACCTACTCCGTATTTCTCGAGAATCCCATCGTCCAGTAACGGAGCCGGATCTTCCTCCATGCCCAATGCGGATGTACCCAACCTGCATCCGAGTCGGCCCTTATCCAGGAAGAGGTCATCGCCCTCCGAAGCCCGCATCAAGGCATGGCAGTAACTCTTCACGGTCGTGTCCGAAAACGTGCGGCCTTCCGGGAGGAGTTCTTCCTGCCTGTAGATCCGCACACCCACCGGTTCATACCGGAGAGACAGGCGTTGCATGAGGCTTTCAGCGATGTGATCCAACGAATCCATGCGGCATTCCTCCCTGGGTCAAATCCATGACATGCGACTTCAGGCCGGTCTTGATTCTCTTGTGTCCACTCTTTAGCACAGGGCGTCACGCGGGTAAAGACCTGTACCCATGCTGGAAGCATCGCTCCCAAGTCTTGAGTTTTTTGTGGCGGGGAAAAGGGAGGCCGCCCATCATAGACTCAAGCATGCCGGCGAAATGGTGTGCGCTCCCGCCCCGCGTAATGAGACCGCATTGGAGCACTCGCCCGTGGCTAAGGTGGGGCTCCGACGACCGGGTCACATCTCCCGATCGCCTGTGTAAGGATGGTGAGGTTTGACAAACAAGCCCTTCTTATCTATACCTGAATCCGTGAAACGACGGCTATCATTTTATTAGGAATAGGTTCGTAACTAG
>CAZQXK010000020.1:0-44289 GCA_964597345.1 uncultured Thermodesulfobacteriota bacterium
TTTCGGCGCGGTGACGGAAACCCCTTTCTCCCGGCGGCTCGTTCGAGGCAGGGGTCGCGGGGAGGGTTTTCTGACGCGACGCAACGCAGGGCGCGCGGACATCAAGCCATGAGGTGCGCTCATGCGCTTGGGACCATGTCTTGTGCACCGGCTGATCACGGAGTATCCATGAGGTTACCCACTCCCCAGGAATATCTTCAAAATGCGGTGGAGGCCTTTCACCGAAAAATCCTGGTGATTTCCCCCGAACGGCGTATCCTGGCTTCAAGTCGGAATGCCGGCCTTGACCCTCAAGAAGAGGTGGTGGGCAGGTTATGTCATGAGGCGTTCCATAATCTCCCGGATCCGTGCAGGCATTGCCCGGCCGAAGATGTCCTTCGCACGGGTAAACCCACGCTGAAGCACGGTCTGGGTTCCATTCGGGAGTCGGGAGATGTTTCCTGTCTTTACTGCTACCCCATGGAGAAGAAGGGCGCCATCGAGGCGCTCGTAATTCTCGACTTTGACCTCCCTTCCCTGGAAGAACCCGAAGCCCTGCAAGAAGAACCCTATGCCTACTGGTGGGATTTGGTGGTCTCTTCTTCGGCGGACTCCCCCAAAGTGCGGTTTCTGCAGAGATCCAACGCCTTCCTGCGAAACCTGATCCACAGCGCCGTAGATGCGGTCATTGCCGCGGACATGAAAGGGCATATTATCATATTCAACGACGCCGCGGTCCAGATCACCGGATACGGCATGGTGGAGGCGTTGAATCGGCTGGATATTCGCGAGCTGTATCCGAATGACGGCGCCCGCAAGGTCATGCGCATGCTCCGGAGCGAAGAATTCGGGAGCGCCGGAAAGCTCAAATCCTACCACGTGGACCTGAGAAGCAAGAGCGGAGAACTTATTCCCATCAGTCTCAACGCAGCCATTGTCTACAGCGGCGACCGGGAAGTGGCGACCATCGGCTTTTTCCACGATTTGCGGGAAACGCTGCGCATGAAAAAGGACCTGGAAAAGGCGCAAGTGCAACTTCTCCAGGCTGAAAAAATGAGTTCCCTCGGAAAACTCGCCGCCGGTGTGGCTCACCAGATCAACAACCCCTTGGGTGGAATCGCACTTTTCGCGAAACTCGTTATGGAGGAATACGAGTTAGAGGACAGAGCACGGGAAGACTTGCAGAGAATTCTCCGGGATGCCGAACGCTGCCGGGACATCGTCAAAGAACTTCTCGAGTTCGCCAGACAAACACGCCAGGAAAGACGCCCGTTGGATATCAATTCGGCGCTTTCCAGGACCCTCTTTCTTTTGGAAAACCAAGCGCTTTTTCAAAACATTACGGTGGAGAAAAGGCTGTCTCCTTCGCTTCCGTGGGTAGCCAGCGATGCCCAGCAGATCAACCATGTATTCATGAACATTATTCTGAACGCGGCGGAGGCCATGGAAGGAAAGGGGAAACTCACTGTCGAGACCTTCCTGGCCCCCGAAGCGGATCGAGTCTGCATTGCCATAACCGATACGGGACCGGGCATAGCGGATCAGGTTCTGCCCCACATTTTCGAGCCCTTCTTCACGACCAAGGAGGCGGGCAAGGGGACGGGACTCGGACTGAGTCTGGTATACGGCATCATCGAAAACCATGGTGGGAGAATCGGTGTCCGATCGGCGGTCGGGGAAGGAACCACATTCACCATTGAGCTGTATGCAGGAAAGCACTGATTAAATCGATGAAACCGGAATCGGTAGCGCTATACGCAGACCAAGACTTCATCCCGGTGCTGGTGGTGGATGATGAGGCGGATATCCGAGATGGATGTGAGCGCATCCTGATACGCATGGGATGCAAAGTGTTTAAGGCGGATCAGGGCGAAGCCGCCTTGAGCCTTCTGGCCCGGGAGCGCGTGGCCATAGCCCTTCTGGATCTGAAGATGCCCGGCATGGATGGGATGGATGTCCTGCGGGAAATCCAGGCCGTAGACAAGGAAATCCTCACCATCGTCATCACGGGGTACGCGACGGTGGAAACGGCCATCGAGGCCATGAAACAAGGGGCTTACGACTTTATTCCCAAGCCTTTCGAACCGGATCAGCTTCGCATTGTCGTCCAACGCGCTCAGGAGAAGCTCAGACTGCGATCGGAAGCCCGGAAACTGGAGGAAGAACGCAAAAAGACCCTGGCCGATCTGGATATGGAAAAGAGCCGGATTCGGACCATTATCGAGGCCCTTCCCAACGGAGTGGTGGTCACCAACGTTCAAGGTCATGTAGTATTCATGAATCCGGCGTTCCTCTGGCATATGGGACTGGATCCCTCCCAGATGCCCGGCCGGCACGTCGGCTCGTATGTAGCGGACGAGGGCTTCTGCAACCTGGTTACCGAGATATCTCAGGGAAAACGCACCAGTCCGGAAGATATGCCGGCTTATGAAATGGCTCTTCCCAATGAGAAGTTTATTTTGGTCCGAGGAAGAGCCGTGTTGGGAGAAGACAATGAATGCTTGGGAGCCGTCCTGATCGTCGTGGACATCACCACTATGAAAGTGTTGGAGCGTCTCAAATCCGAGTTCGTCGCGAAGGTCTCCCATGAATTGCGTTCCCCTCTTTCCACAATACACGAACAACTGGCCCTGGTGCTCAGGGACATGGGAAAGGACGAGTCCAATAGAGAACAGCATGTTCTGATTCGCGCCAAGGAGAAAACGCAAGGGTTGATATCGCTCATAGGTGATCTTCTCGACCTATCCCGAATCGAAGCAGGGGCTATCTGTTCGGAGCCCAGGCGTGTCCAGGTTGCAGCACTGCTGAAGAACATTATAGACTTCTTGAGCGCCAGGGCCTCCGCCAGGCGACAGCTTCTGTCGCTGCATATAACCCAGGATTGTAATCCCTATGTAAATGCCGATCCGCTGGCGCTCGAAAGTATATTCGGGAACCTGATTGCCAACGCAATCAATTATACGCAGGATGGAGGAGAGATAAAAGTTATTGTAGGTTTGGCAGGAAATATGGTTCGTGTCGATGTCCAGGACAATGGCTTCGGCATGGAGGAAAGACATCTTCCAAAGATATTCGACAAATTTTACAGAGTCAAGGATGAAAAGACGAGATACATAACAGGGACAGGGTTAGGGCTTCCCATTGTTAAGGGACTTGTAGAGGTCCTTTGCGGATCCATTAGCGTGCAAAGCACCTACGGTAAAGGAAGCACATTTACGGTGTTGCTGCCTCAAGAGAAGACCCCCGATCTCGGTACGACTCCCCCCGAAACCAGGCACATACCCCGTTCCTGAGATTCAGCCTCCCGCGTCAGAAATAACTGTATGATCAAACCACTGAAATGCGGCGAGTTAAAGCGCGCCGCGCCATTCTCTGTAAAGAATTTGTCACCGCGCCATCACACACCCGTAACAGCCCCTTGATAAACAGGTTTGCGGGCAGGTGCTGAAAAGCAATAAGATCCAAGCCACGCCTACGGCGTGACAGTAGATCGCGCTTTTCAGCGGCCTGGAAACCATACCGCCCCGGAATGTTTCGTCGAGATCCCGGATGCCCATCGACTCCGGAGGACACACCCTGTGCGTTCCGAAGGAATTCACGACGACGGGAGAAGAAAGGTGGAAAGATAGTAGGGTATCCCCTTATACTATTTATGGCATTGGACTCCGAACGATCGTCAAAACGGCCCGCGGATGAACGGGCTTGCCGGCAGGCGGTGAACAGCGACGAATCCGGGGGAATGAAACCCCGAGACCTGAGGCCCGAACACGATACGCCGCAGTACCATTTCGCACCTCTTTCTGAGCCGTACGGGCGGAAGGGGAACGATGCAACGCCTCGGACGGCATGTTTCAACGACCTGCCAATCAAGGAACCGCTATCATGGAACCCAGAAAAATCCTGATCGTCGAGGACGAGGAAGACATTGCGTCCTTGCTGGAGTATCATTTTCAAAAGGCGGGTTTCCGCACCGACAAGGCGGCGGACGGAGAGTCTGCGCTTCGGTTGGTGGAATCCCGAACACCGGACCTGATCATCCTGGACCTGATGCTGCCCAAAGTGGACGGTTTGGACGTATGCAAGCTGCTCCGGAGGGAAAAGAAAACCCAGAACCTTCCCATCATCATGCTTACCGCCAGGGGAGACGAAGTGGATCGGGTCCTGGGACTCGAACTGGGAGCGGATGATTACGTGGTCAAGCCCTTCAGTCCACGCGAGTTGATCCTGAGAGCACGGGCCATACTGAAACGTGCAAACGCCTCGGATGAGGAGCGGGAAGTCATTCAAACGGGAGCCGTCAAAATCGATACGGGTTCTCACAAGGTTTGGGTCCTGGAAGAAGAAGTGACGCTCACGGCCACGGAGTTCAATCTGCTCCTGACTCTGGTCCGGCACAAGGGCAAAGTGTTGACCCGCGACCGTCTTCTGGATTTGGTGTGGGATTATCATTTCGACGGCTACGCCCGAACCGTGGATACTCATATCCGTCGCCTCAGGCAGAAACTGGGAAACGAGGGTTCCCGGATCGAAACCGTCTGGGGGGTCGGATACCGCTTTAGGGAATCCGTATGACCTTGAAACTCCGCACCAAAATCCTGCTTTCCTATATGGTGCTGTTCGCCGTCATCCTCGGCGCCGTCACCTGGTACACGACCCGCTACATGCGAGTCAACCTGTCGGAACGTTTCGAAACCCGCCTCAGGAATGAATTGGCTCTCATCGCCAATATGTTTTCCCTGCAACGACACGAAGGTAAGGCGCTCCAGGAAGTGATTCAGCGGATCGGCCGTGATTTGGGCCTCCGCCTCACCGCAGTGGATGCTCGAGGGGTCGTCCTGGCGGACTCCCAGGTACCCTGGGATCGAATCCCCCTTGTGGAGAATCACGCGAACCGAAGAGAAATCCGCGAAGCCATCGACACCGGGTTTGGGAAACACCGCCGTTCGAGCACCACGGTTAAACAGGATCTTCTATACATGGCCCGCAAAGTGCACCCCCCGGATCGGGAATGGCTTGTCGTACGTGTAAGCGCACCCTTGGATGAGATCGAGGAAGACATCGCAAACACCCTCCGGATTCTCTATGTTTCGTCTTTCGTCGCATTCCTCATGCTGCTGCTTTTCAGCATCTGGCTGGCGAATCACATCACGCTGCCTTTAAGAAGCATGACCCACATGGCCGAGCGCATCGCGCAGGGGGACTTCGAGTTCCGTATTCTCCATTATCCCGAAGACGAATTGGGAACCTTGGCCCAAGCCTTGAACCGGATGGCTCAAGAACTCAAGACCACCATGGAACAGCTGCATGCCGAAACGGCCCAACTGACCTCCGTGTTTCGAGGAATGCTGGAAGGCGTCATGGTGGTCAATGATCAGGGAGAAATCGTACTGGTTAACAGCGCCTTCAAACGCTTTTTTCCCGAAACTCGCCGGTTCGAGGGTCAGATGCCTTTAACCGCTCTTCGAAACAGCCTGGTGGCCGATTCCATCCGGAAGGCATTGGAAGGCACGGACACGTTCGACCTCGAAATCGCCTTGGGGAGCCACCGGAATCAGTTCTTTCACGTAAACGTCGTCGCCCTCCGCCAAGCGGGTCAGGTCAAAGGCTCCATCGCCGTATTCCACGACATCACTCAGATCAAGAAGCTGGAGGAAGTGCGCAAGGATTTCGTGGCCAATGTATCCCACGAACTTCGGACTCCGCTTACAGCCATCCGTGGATATGCAGAAACGCTGCTCGAAGATCCGCCGGACAATTTGGAGCAAGCAACCGGGTTTCTGGAACTCATCGTCAAACACGCCAATCGCCTGTCAAGCCTTACCGCGGATCTCCTGCGGCTGTCCGCTATGGATTCGGGTCGGATTCAATTCCAGCGCTCCTATATCGAGTCCGCACCCTTCCTGAATGGAATCGCGGAGACGTTCTCGGCTCAGATCCAGGAGAAATCGCTCACCCTGGAACTGGAAACCGTTCCGGAACCCTTGAATGTGTACGCGGATCCGGAAGCGTTGACCCAGATATTCACCAACCTCATGGACAACGCCGTGAAGTACACTCCCGAAGGAGGTCGGATCCGATGCTCCGCCCAGGAAGAAGACTCGTGGGTTCACTTCCGGATTCAGGACTCCGGCATCGGCATCCCCCAAAAAGACCTGGAACGCATTTTCGAACGCTTCTACCGCGTGGACCGGGAACGATCCCGGGAACAGGGAGGCACGGGATTAGGACTGGCCATCGTCAAGCATTTAGTCCAGGCCCAGAAAGGAAAGGTTTGGGCCGAGAGCCGACTCATGGAAGGTTCTACGTTCCATGTAGTGCTCCCTAAAGCACCCGGGGTCGAGTCGAGGTTCCCAATACCTGATCCTTCATCCAACCGACTCTCCGAATCCGCGGATCCGTTGCCGGCCGAGAAGAGGAGACTATAAAACGGTCCTGCGAGGATACATCCTGAATACGGTACGTTCGGCGCTCCATCCGGAGTGATCCCCCCAACGGTTTACCGAATGACAGGCCGACCTGCAGGGTCTCTTCGGAGGAATCGTTCCATCGCCGTCGGAAAAGGATGGTACTGCTCGTTGTTGAATCAGGGTGGATTTTTCCCTATACTGACCCTAAGGTGCCAGGATCGCAAATCCCGGCAATGGATCAGGCGCGGCATCAGGCAATCCTCTCTCCGGCTTTAATCCAGGACCGGCAGGTAAAATGCAGGATTCCGCGCGCGTGCCCGCGCTCTGTCGAACCCTTGGCAGCCCGTTGATAAACACCATTTCGAGCAGGCTGGTCAAAAACGATGAGATGCAAGGCGCGCAAATCCTGAGGAATGAGGAGTACATACACATACAGTACGCCGAAATGACGAAGGATGCGGCGTAACGCGGTTGGCGTGACAGCAGATCCCCTTTTTCAACAGCCTGTCTGGTCCGGATCACGCCGTCGTGCGGTTCAACGTCCTCTTTGGATGAAACAAGGATGCCTTATGCCCAGAGACCTGCAGAGACTGTTGAACGACCTGAAAATGGATATCACTTCCATGGCGACCCTCGCCGAAGAAGCCGTGCGTAAGGCGGTTCAGTCGCTCCTCGAGCGCGATTCCAAACTTGCCATGGAAGTACTCGATGGGGACGACGAAATCAACAGCCTGGAAATGAAGATCGATGAACAATGTCTTCGTCTTCTGGCGTTAAAGCAACCTATGGCCATCGATCTGCGATTCATCACCTCGGCCCTCCGAGTGAATTCCGACCTGGAACGGGTGGGCGACCTCGCCGTCAATATCGCGGAACGGGCCATCGAGTTGAACGATCGCCCGCCGCTGCCCTTCAAGGTGGAACTGGCGCCTTTGGCCGATGTGGCCATCTCCATGCTTCAGGATAGTATCACGTCCTTCATTCACAAAGATCCCCTTCTGGCGCGGGAGGTGTGTAAGCGGGACGACCTGGCGGACAAACTCGCCACGGAACTGGTGCACGATCTCCTGGATCACATGGTCAGGGACGCACCCGCTATCCGGAGAGCGGTGAGCCTCATCATCATCGATCGCTGTCTGGAGCGTATCGCGGATCTCGCCACCAACGTGGGCGAATCCACCATCCTGTACGTGGAGGGCAAAAGCATCAAGCATCACCATTACACCGACTGATTCGTGTCCCGCCCCTCCCTGACCCGAATGGACTCCGGATTCGTGTCCCCGATGGGGAATGTTTCCGCTGCGGGCAGGCCGGTGAAAACCGATGAGATGCAAGGCGCGCGGATCTTTCGTCATTGAGGCGTACATACCATACGCCTCAATGACAAAGGATTGAAGCCACGCCAAAGGCGTAACCAAGGGCGTGACAACAGATCGCGTTCTTCAACGGCTGCTAACGCCGCCTCCAACCGCTCCACGCCGGGAAACCCCTGGCGTCCCGCAACAGAAGGGTTTGATCCCCCTTCATGATTTCCGCCGCAATCAAAGCGGGCTTATCGTTGATCGTAACTCGAGAGCCCTTCACTTCGAGCCGGTCCCCGATCTGAATCTGGACATCCTGATTGGCGATAAACCAGGCGGGACCGAGATGCACCTCGATGGTCTCCTCCTCCGTTTTCAGTTGCAGGTGCACGCCGGGCGACATGCCTCCTCGGGGCAGAAACTGCTGGATGTCGGCCACTTCGCCCGAAACGGTTTCCACCGTGGCGGGGTTGTACATACGGCCGTAGGCGCCACCCGCCTCCCAGCCTCCGCTGCCGCGCCACTCCATGGCGCGTTTCGCCCATACCGGCTGTGATAAGAATATGCCCGTCACTATGATTATGGCGATAAAGGTTCCCGTGTATCGTGGATTCATGGTGTCCTCCTTTCGATGGGTTGAGGGTTGAACGATCTATATCGGATTCGGGATCCCCACCAATATCCCGTAAATCCCATCCGTCCGATGGTGCGGCAGACCGTCCTCGCAAATCAGAAGATCCGCCTTTATACAATTACAATATCTTACGGATCCCCTTCCTGCAAGGGGGGGTCGAGAAGAAACGTGGTGGGCGGATGGAAAACCCTTTCCCCGAGGGAATTGGACGATTCGGATATACTTCTTACCGAACATCTCCAAGCGAGCCAGTGCAAGAAAAAAATGTTTTCTGACTTAGATCAAGCACAGACGTCGGATACGGCATTATGCTCGACCCAACGCCAATGATACTGGAAGCAGGATGAGGAGTTGCGCGGAGCAGCCTGGCTTCCGCAACAAGGCCTGATCCCCCCTTTTCTCAACGAGCTGTCGTCAGGAAGGCGGAAATCGGGGGGACGCAGGGCGGACGCGTACCGAGAATGGGAAAACATCCTGGTGCGCTCCGCGATGAGGATCCATCTCGTCACGCATCGGAAACCAAAAACCTTCAAGCGTGCAGGGAACCGCGAAGAGCGTCTCGAATCAACGGATCTTCGTCAAAAACCTCTTGGACTCGGGACGGATTTCGTGTTTATTGTGTGATCCAGTCTCACGGTTCTTTTGGGATTTTTCACAGAAAGGTTTCAGCCAATCGGTGACGTCATGAAAAAGCCAATCGCGATTCCGATGGTTATCCTGATCTTGATTGGAGGAATCACCCTTCTTCTGCTTTCCCGGCGCCAGCCTCTCGACGTTGAAACACTGCGACTCTCAGGTAACATCGAAGTGACGGAAACCCGGATCAGTTTCCGCATTCCGGGACATGTGATCGAACGTCCGGTCAAGGAAGGTCAGCGAGTTGAACAGGGACAATTGGCCGCCAGACTGGATTCCACTGATTTGGAGCACGAGGTGGCCCTGCGGCAGGCCGAAGTGGAGGCATCCCGAGCCGCATTAGCGGATCTGGAATCCGGATATCGGCCCGAGGAGATCGCTCAATCGGAAGCAGCACTGAATCGGGCAAGAGCCGAGTTGGAGCGAGCCGAAAGCGATTGGCGGAGACAACAGGAACTCTTTTCCAGACAAGTCATTTCGGCCCGCGAAACCGAAAACTCCAGGACCGCCTATCAAGTGGCAAGGGCAAGAGTGCGCGAAGCTTCGGAGCTTTTGGCCTTGCAGAAAAAGGGCTTTCGCCCGGAGCAAGTCCTCCTGGCCCGGGCACGCTTGCGCCAGGCGGAAGAGACCCTGGCTCTAGCCCAAACACGTCTTTCCTACGCCACACTCATCGCACCCGTCTCGGGAGTAGTGCTTTCCCACAATGTGGAACCTGGAGAATTTGTGGTCGCCGGAACCCCTATCCTGACCATCGGAGCTTTGGATTCCGTCTGGTTAAGGGCCTACTTCAACGAAACGGACCTGGGCCGGGTCAAACTCGGTGGACAAGCGTGGATACGCACGGACACCTGGCCCCACAAACGGTATGAAGGCCGTATTTCCTTCATTTCCGACCAAGCCGAGTTCACCCCCCGACAGGTGCAAACGGAAAAAGAACGGGTCAAGCTGGTGTACCGCGTCAAGATCGACATCGAGAATCCACACTGGGAATTGAAACCGGGTATGCCGGCTGATGCCGAAATCGTGCTCGATTCAGTCCATAGGGACCAAGGACCCGGTTATGCACGCCATTGAAACGGACCATCTCACCCGAGCTTTCGGCGACCTCCGGGCCGTGGACAATCTGAGTCTTCAAGTGGATCCCGGCGAAATCTTCGGCCTGGTGGGTCCGGACGGCGCGGGCAAGACAACCACCCTGCGTTTGCTCACCGCTCTGATGGAACCCACCGGCGGTAAAGCTCGGGTACTGGGAAGGGATACGGTTCGGGAGGCCGAGGCCGTCAAGGAAGAAATCGGCTATATGTGCCAACGCTTCGGTCTGTATCCGGATCTCACGGTGCTGGAAAACATCCACTTCTATGCGGACATTTACGGCGTCGCCCGCCGCGAGAGGAACGATCGGATCGAGGAACTGCTCGCATTCAGCAACCTCACCCCGTTTAAAAAGCGGCAGGCGGGCAAACTCTCCGGGGGCATGAAGCAGAAGCTGGGCCTGGCGTGCGCCCTGATCCACACCCCCAGAGTTCTTTTTTTGGATGAGCCCACCAACGGAGTGGATCCGGTATCCCGGAGGGATTTCTGGCGTATACTCTACCGCCTGGCCAAGGAAGGAATGACCGTTTTCGTTTCCACCGCCTACCTCGACGAGGCGGAACGCTGCACGCGGGTCGGCTTCATGCACCAGGGAAAGCTCATGGCCGTGGATACTCCCGATGGAATTCGTACGCTCATGGAAGGAGCCCTGCTGGAGATCGTCTCTCCGCAGACCCGCCGGATCGCTGCCAAGCTTCGGGAAGTCCCCGAGGCTCTCTCCGTAAGTTTGTTCGGAGACCGAGTTCACGTATCCACGGCACAGCCGGAAGCGCTGGCAGAGAAGATCCGTTCACTGCCGGCGGAACAGGGTCTGGAAGTCGGCCAAATCCGGACCCTGGAGCCCTCCCTGGAGGACGTCTTCGTTTCCGTCCTGCAGAAGATTGCCTCGTAGTGGTCCTGGGCATGTACAGAAAAACAGGGGTAACAATGAATCCAAGCACGGAAGAATACGCCGTCATCGTTCAAGACCTGGAACGCCGATTCGGGGATTTCATGGCGGTCAACGGCATAAGCTTGAGCGTAGCCAAAGGCGAGATTTATGGGTTCCTGGGCCCGAACGGCGCCGGTAAATCCACCACTATTCGCATGTTGTGCGGCCTGCTGGCGCCTACATCGGGAGGCGGCCGCGTGGCGGGCTTCGACATGGTGACCCAGGCCGAACGGATCAAAAAGCACATAGGATACATGAGCCAAAGATTTTCCTTATACGAGGATCTGACCGTAGAAGAAAACATTGATTTTTACAGCGGCATCTACCGCATTCCCAAGGATCGCCGCAAGGAGCGCAAGGAATGGCTCATCGGAATGGCGGATCTGGAGGAACGGAAAAGATCTCTCACTTCCACCCTTGCGGGTGGTTGGAAGCAAAGACTGGCCTTAGGTTGCGCCGTGTTACATGAACCCCCCATCGTCTTTCTGGACGAACCAACGTCGGGCGTCGACCCCATTAGCCGGCGCAGCTTCTGGGATTTCATACATGAACTGGCCCTCCAGGGAAGTACGGTATTCGTCACCACACACTATATGGAAGAAGCGGAATACTGCGACCGGCTTGCCCTGATTTACCGGGGGGAATTGATCGCCGAAGGAACTCCCGGAGAACTGAAGACCCGACACATGGAAGACGATATCATCGACGTGCTTTGTCCCGCCCCTCAGGAAGCCATGGAGTTTGTCCTTTCCGTGCCGGGAGTAAAGGATGCGGCCCTTTTCGGCAAAGGACTTCATGTGGCGGCTCGCCGGGGAGAACCCGTGATCCCGAGCCTCGTTCGGGTGCTGAGCGATCACCGCCTGACACCCGAACGGGTGGAAATGATCCCCCCTTCTCTGGAAGATGTCTTCGTTTCCCTGGTGGAGGCAAGGGACCGGAGAAAGGCAGATCGTAAAAGGGATCCCCAATGAAAGCGCAACGCATTTGGGCCGTTTGCCGCAAGGAGTCCCTCCACATTCTCCGGGACCCACGCAGTCTGGGCATGGGCATCGCCATTCCCATGCTGCTTCTCCTTCTGTTCGGATACGCCCTGACACTGGACGTGGACCGGGTTCCCCTGGTTGTGTGGGACCAAAGCGGAACCCCGGCAAGCCGTGAACTCATTTCTCGTTTCGAGGGCTCGCCCTATTTTTCCGTGCAAGGCGGAGCCCCGGGATACCGGGACATCCAACGGGCCGTCGACCAAAGACATGCCTTGATGGCCCTGATCATCCCCCCGGACTACGGCAGGGATGCGGCTGTGGGCAGGGAAGCACCAATCCAGCTGCTGGTGGACGGCAGCGACGCCAACACCGCCCAGATCGCCATCTCCTACGCCGAGTCCATCGTCCAACAGATCAACCAGAGCATCTCCCTGGAACGTGCGGGTTACGACGGCCTCATTCCGGGATTGGATCTGCGGCCGCGGGTTTGGTTCAATCCGGACTTGGAATCCCGCAACTACATCATTCCCGGTCTCATTGCCGTGATCATGATGGTCATAGCCGCCCTGCTCACATCCTTGACCGTGGCCCGCGAATGGGAATCGGGAACCATGGAGCAACTCCTTTCCACGCCCTTGAAAGGATCCGAACTGATTCTGGGAAAACTCCTTCCCTATTTCGGCATCGGCTTTTTTGACGTCGCGGTTGCCGTATTCATGGGAGAATTTCTTTTCGAGGCGCCTCTCCGCGGCAGTGTGACTCTTCTCTTCGGCATGGCGGCGATCTTCCTGGCGGGCGCCCTGTCTCTCGGCATGCTGATCAGTATCGTCACCCGAAGCCAGCTCCTCGCGAGTCAAGTGGCCATGGTCCTGACCTTTTTGCCGGCTTTTCTTCTCTCCGGTTTCATGTACGACATCGCCAACATGCCTAAGCCCGTCCAAGTGGTGACCCACCTGATTCCGGCGCGCTATTTCGTGGCTCTGCTCAAGGGAATTTATCTCAAGGGTGTGGGACTGGAAATTCTCGCCGTAGAAGCGGTTCTCCTTGCCGTATTCGGGGTGGCCATGGTGATTCTGGCTCAACTCAAGTTCCGGAAGAAACTACTGTAGGCGTATCCAGGGGCTGACCAGGTACAGGACGGCGAAATGATCGAACGGCTGAAACACATGCTCATCAAAGAATTCCTGCAGACTTTCCGGGATCCCCGTATGAAGGCGGTGATCTTAGTCATGCCGGTGGTGCAGACGCTGGTTTTCGGCTATGCGGTAACCACCGATGTTCGCCGGATTCCCACAGCCGTCTACGATCTGGACCAGACTCCCCAAAGCCGGGAACTGATTGCCCGCTTCACGGGATCCGGCTATTTTCAAACCGTGGCTCAAGTGGAGAACTGGAACCAGGCTCAGGAATTGGTGGACCGGAGCAAAGTGCGAGCCCTCCTGCATATACAACCGGGCTTCGGAGCGGACCTTTTGGCCGGACGCACCGTTCCTCTTCAGATCATCGTGGACGGGACCGATTCCAATACGGCCTCCATTATTCTCGATTACTCGTCCCGAATCAGCGCCGCGTTCAACAAGCAGATCGCCGCAGAGCATTTGTCGCGCATGCGCGGCCAAACGGTAACCCTTCCGGTGCAAGTGGGGGCTCGGGCATGGTTCAACCCGAATCTGGAGAGCAGAAACTTTTATGTGCCCGGCGTTATCGCCCTGATTGTCATGCTGATCACCCTGATGCTTTCCAGTATGGCCGTAGTACGGGAAAAGGAAATCGGCACCATCGAGCAGATCATGGTGACCCCCATCACTCAGGCCGAATTCATCCTGGGCAAAACCCTCCCCTTCGCCTTGATCGGCTTCGTCGATCTGGCCCTGATCACCCTCGTGGCCGTCTTCTGGTTCGATATCCCGCTTCGGGGCAGTCTGGCGCTTCTTCTGACATGCAACGGCTTGTATCTCATGAGTACTCTCGGCATCGGGCTCTTCATTTCAACGATCAGCCGAACTCAACAACAGGCCTTGATGACTACGTTCTTTTTCTACTTCCCGGCGGTGCTGCTCTCCGGTTTCATGTTCCCCATAGCCAACATGCCGGAAGCGATCCAGTGGCTCACCTACCTCAATCCTCTGCGCTACTTCCTGATCATTATCCGCGGAGTATTTCTTAAGGGGGTCGGACCGGAAGTATTGTGGCCCCAAATGGCGGCCTTGGCGGCTTTAGGGATGGCCACCCTCTCGCTGGCCGCATCTCGCTTTCAGAAGACCCTGTCGTAATCCCGTGGCCAGGCCGGGAACACCGCTTCCATCTCCTCTGCGACGAGGGTTAGATCACAACGTTCGGGCAATGGGCTCGCCGGGATAGCCCGGTATGCCTCTTATCCTTTCCTGAATTCGGCCGATCTTTACAATATAACCACGGCCGCACCCCGATCCACGCGGAGGAACTGCTTGCATGAAACCGGATTTCATAATAAGGGCGTGTGAATAATATCCCGAAGTCGCCGACCCTGCCGGAACCCGAAGGATCCGCAGGGCGTTTCGCCTGGAATTCGCTTCCGGCGGGGAGACCGTATGACGCCAGAGTCCTCAAAGTCAGCGCGACAGGAAAGAGAGATACCCGGGAACTACGTTCATCTGGTGGACCAACTTCAGGATCAGGTGTACCGTTTCGATATCCGGTCCCGCAAGTTCGTTTTCGCCAACAAACCCGCCATGGAATTCTACGGAGCAGACGAAAGCAATTTCTCGGAGTTAGTCACTCCCAAAACCATCGCCGCCCATATCCACCCCGAAGACATCGGAAAGGTGCGCGAAGAGGGCAGGCGAAGCCTGGAGCCCGGGGTTTTGCGGGGTGTAGTCGAATACCGCTTCCTGCATCCGGACGGGTCCATCCGTTGGGTGCAGGACCGATGGACGGTGGTGCGGGACGATGGGGGAACCCCCCTGTATTTGGACGGCGTCGTTCGGGACAACACCCTCCAGCGACAAACGGAGGAGGCGCTTCGCGTCAGTGAACAGCGCCTCAAGGAAAGCGAGGAAACCTACCGAAACCTGTTCAACAACGCCCAGGTGGGTCTCTTCCGAACCCGCATCGAAGACGGGATGGTTCTCGAAGCCAACAACCGCATGGCGTCCATGCTTGGATTTGAGAACCGCCGCCACCTGATCGGAACGCGTATCACTCCGGAACACTACGTGGATCGGAACGCGTTGAGACACTTATTGGAAGCATTAAGGCGTTACAACGAAGTGAAAGGATTCGAGGTTGAACTGAGGAAACGGGATGGATCCACTCTGTGGGCTCGGTTTTCGGCCCGGAGGTTCCCGGAAAAGGGTTGGAACGAAGGCGTCGTGGAAGACATTACAATGCAACGACACCTGGAGGAGCAGCTCGAGATTCGCCGGCGCATGGACTCCTTCGGCATTTTGGCCGGCGGCATCGCCCACGACTTCAACAATCTCCTGGCGGCCATCATGGGGTATGTGGACTTGACGCTGCAGGAAAGGGAACGGCTGAGCGGACCCCAGGCCGGTTACCTGAAAAACGCCCTGGCGTCCTGCCATAGAGCTTCGGACCTGCTCCACGAATTGAGGTATATCTATGGGGTCGACGAATCCGGCAAGGAAGCCGTCGATGTGTTCCCCACCGCCGGAAAGGTCTTCGATATTCTGAGAAACGCTTCCGACAACCGAATCCCCATTTACATGGACATTCCGCCTCAAACTTTCTTCGTCAAGGCCAACCCTTCCGAACTGCACCGTGTCCTGATGAATTTAGGGAACAACGCGGTGCGGGCGCTGGAAGAAAAAGGTATCACCGCCGGGGATCACATCCGCCTTTACGCCCGAAAAGTCGCACTCACGGGTACGGATCTTCCCGGACTCGCCGGAGGGGAATATATTCATCTGGTCTTTGAAGACACGGGCGTGGGAATGTCGGAAGAAGTCCGGAACAAGGCCTTCGACCCGCTGTTCAGCACCCATGACCGGGGGATTCAGAAGGGACAGGGATTGGGCTTGGCCATCGTCTATAATATCGTCACCCGGAATCATAAGGGCTATGTCACCATCGAAAGCATACCGGGAAAAGGCGCGTCGGTACACCTGTATTTTCCGTGCGCCGATCCGGACCGGGGAGCCGCGGCCGAGAAAACCGCCGGGACCAAAGGAGAGACGCAGACCGTACTGATTGTGGAAGACGAGGAGATGCTTCGCGCTTTTCTCTCCAACGCGCTTTCCCGGCTGGGGTATCATACCCTGACGGCGGCCGACGGTCTCGAGGGATTGAAGATTTACCGGGAACAGAAGGACGGCGTCTCCCTTGTCCTCCTGGATCAGACCATGCCGGGCATGTCGGGGGACAAGGTCCTGCGCCGCATCCTCGAGGTCGAACCCAAAGCCAAGGTAATCATCTCTTCCGCCCACCAACCGGACCAATTCCCGGAAGGAACCTTCGCCGGCGCCGTGGGCTTCCTTCCGAAACCCTTTCGCGTCAAAGACCTTGCCGATGCAATCCGGGCGGCATTGGACCGCTGAAGGGCGCGTCCGCACCGCAAGCCGTCCGCCCGGTCCCACGCAGCGATTTTCGCCTGAGCCATCGAGTTCGAAAAGCCGATTCGCACCGAATCGCATCCAGCCGTCCGATCTCTTCCGCCATGGCCCCGCACCGGCTGTATCCACCTTCCCGCACCTCGGGATCCCTCCTTCGATTCCCCGATGGATTCTACAGGAAAGACCCGATAGGTCTCCTCTCTCACATACCATATTATAAACAAAATTTGTTACAGGCTGGATTATGCATTTTTCTCCTGCCCGCACACTCCGGCTGTTTTTCAGCCCGCCCCTTACCCGCTCTGAAGGCCCTGTTCGAGGGCCCCCGCCCCGACCCCTATCCGAGATGCCAGAAGCATTCCCGCAGGCCCGCTCGTAAGCCCGATTGCGGACAGGTTGGTGAAAAACGATGAGATGCGACCACGCCTTTGGCGCGGCGAATTATGAGGAATGAGCGATAGATACGGTACGCCGCAATGACGATAGGAGGAAGCCTGACGTCCTTGGCGTGACCGCAGACCGCGGTTCTCAACGGGCTGTTACGTCCCACCGACATGCCGGCGTTCCTCTTCCGTACCCTTTCTTTCGTCACAGGAAATACATGCCTACGCCCCACTTTCTTAAAACTTTGCCGATAAGGTTGCCGCGATTTCATCGGAAATCCGGAGAACGGGGGAGCATACAGGCGGTGCGACTTCAAGAACGCACAGGGCCTGGAACGAAGATGAGAAAGGAGAAAGAGAACATGAAAAAGAGGTCGTGGATATGGGTTTTCGCGTTGGTCCTGGCGTGGCCCTTAACGGGGCTGGACCAAGCTCGAGCGGAGCGGTCCCTCGCGGACATCCTCAAGGAAAAGGGCGTTATCACGGGCGAAGAGGCTCAGGAGGCCCAAAAGGCGTCGCCTGAAAAGAAATTGCCCAAGTGGATCGAAACCTGGCAGTTCAGTGGCGATGTGCGCCTGCGGTACCAGGGGGAAGACACCGAAGGCTCCACCACCCGGCATCGAGGCCGGATCCGCTTTCGCGTCGGGGCCAAAGCGAACGTGACGGACACCATCGAGGCCGGATTCCGATTGGCCGGCGGCAGCGACGATCCCCGCTCCACCAACCAGACATTCGACAGCACCTTTTCCACCAAGAACATCGGTCTGGACCGGGCCTATGTGAAGTGGCAACCCACAAAGGCCGTGGCCCTCATCGGCGGAAAGATGGGCATTCCTTTCTGGAATGCCTCGGACCTTCTCTGGGACACGGACATCAACCCGGAAGGCGCGGCGGCTAAATTCACGCTGGGTCCCGTGTTCATCAATGTGAGTGGATTCATACTGGATGAGATCAGCAAGACCTCGGACGATCCTCTGATGGGAGTCCTGCAGGTGGGCGCCAAATTCAAAGCGGATCCCATAGACTTCACCGTGGCTGGCACGGGCTACGCCTTCAAGAACATCACCAAAGTCAACTTGGAGCACTCCGCCAACACCAATACCCGCAGCGAAGACGGAACGTACGAGTATGACTACAATTCCATTTCCGGCGGCGCCGAGGTGGGATTCAATTTCGGAGGGCCCGTGGAACGGCTGGCCGTCTTCGGGGAAGTGATCCACAATCCCGACCCGGACGATGAAAACCTGGGCTATGTCGCCGGGGTGAAATTCGGATCCAAGAGTTTCAAGAAGCTCGGTGACTGGCGTCTCGTTTACATGTACCGGTATCTCGAAAAGGACGCCTGGTTGGATGTGTTCCCGGATTCCGATTTCTTTGGCGGCAAGACCGGCATCAAGGGTCACGAGTTCATCGCTACACTGGGTCTGACTCAAAACACTACCCTGGGTTTTGACTATTATTTCGCCAAGAGCATCGAAGACAGCGACATGGACCAGCATCTCTGGCAGTTGGATCTGATCTTCAAATTCTAAAGCATCGTTAGGACGGATGCTTCCGGTGACCGTACCGGAGTACCCGGAAAGGACCCGGCGCGGGTCCGGGGTCTTGTACACCCCGGACCTCCCGCTCCGGCTTGCTTCCGGGCCGATGAATCCTACTCCCCCACTCGGGCGGGGCCTTCCAGGGATGGAAGCTCCGCTCTTTCTGTTTTGGGAAGCGGCGTATGGAAAATCCTTTCGAGGACCCGCCGGGCGCCATTCCCAGGACAAAGACCGATGCCCGGGAATGGCGTTGCAGAACGGCCCGCCCGCAATACGGTGTATCAACGGGATGTTGAAACGGACGGGGCGCTCTCGGGCTTACTTGTATCCCTGCTCGTGGTCCGGAAACAGAAACCGGGTGCTTTCGTTGGGGGCGAGTATGCACTGCTCCATGAGTTCCCTCCCCCGGCTTTCCGGGACCTCGGGGAAAAAGAAATAGTTGCCGGGCCAGAGATTGGCATACATAAAATGAATTTCGTTCGGCTCGAAGCGGATGACGGTGTGTTCTTCCACCCCGCATTGTTCCCCCACCACCGTCAGTTTCCGTTCCCCGGGATCGGAAAGGATCAGGGAATAGGTCCCCGAAGGCAACATCCCGGCCTCGATGCCGTCCACGTACAGGATCATGGTGCATTCCCGGAAGCCGATTCCGGGCCTGAGCACGTAGAGCAGCGAGGCGCCTTCCGGGGGACGCGCTTCCGCGGCCAGGCGTTCCAATGTGGATGACACCACGGGCTTGGGACCCGTGGCACAGGCCGTCGCCAACAGCAGCGACGGTACGATCGCCGACGTCCACTTCAGGATGGCGGGCTTCATCGTTGCACCCCCTTGATGGTGTAGGTTACCCTGAGTTTCCTTTCTCTAAGGCCGGACGGAGTTTGATTGCGGCGGCCTGCCGAATCTCGAAAGAGATCCAGGACGCTTCGGCTTCCCTGTGCATCCCTCCGCAGACACGCACATTCCAGCGGCGGTCCGGCCCGGTTCTTCTCCATGCGTCGATTCGAGGAAATAAACACATACTATCCGTAAGTTGTTACAATTCGGCGAAGATTGCGGCGACATTCCCCATCATCCTACGCAGAGTTTCATGCGGATTTCCAGCAAAAATCCATTGACAAACTACGGCAAGCGGATATATAGGATAAATATGATCGTAATTGTCGCTCTATTCGGTGACCGATGAAAATCACCCGAGCCGTGGAATACGCCGTACGATGCGTCCTCTACCTGTCCAGAGCGGAACCGGGACGTGCCGTGGGGCGTAATCTCATTGCGAAACAAATGGATATTCCTCACGAATTCCTGGCAAAGATCGCGAGAGAACTGGCGCGGGCAGGACTGTTGGAAATCATACAGGGTCCCAAGGGCGGTTATCGCCTCTTGCTTCCTCCGGGGAGGATCAGCCTGTTGACCGTGGTGGAGGCCGTGTGCGGAGAAATATCCTTGAACGATTGCGTCCTGCGTCCCCATTCGTGTCGCCGGAGTGACGTCTGCTCCGTTCACCCTGTCTGGGTAAAAGCCAGACGCGCTCTGAGGGAGGAATTGGCCCGTTCGAGTTTTGAAGATTTTGTAGAAAAGGAAACGGCTTCATTGTTGGAAGAACGGAATCGCACCCGGCTCCGGAAAACGGAATGCCCCAGGGACCCGAGCCAGGAATCAAATCCCGGTGCTCCGGTGGCTCAGAGGCGCGCTTCCAGCCCTTCGAAGAACAATGAGGATCAAGGCGCATAATCATGAGGCGTACACAGCATACGCAGGCGGTCGTCTTTTTCGACCGATAACAACCTGATGCAGGTTCAGCGTACCCGCGAACCCAAGGAACACCAAGGAGGAACCAGTATGTCCGTACTCGTCGGATCCCGTACCGAAAAGAATCTGCTCACCGCTTTTGCCGGTGAATCCCAGGCGCGCAACAGGTATACCTACTTTTCGAGCCAGGCCCGAAAGGAAGGTTTCATTCAAATCGCGAACATCTTTGAAGAAACCGCAAACCAGGAAAAAGAACACGCCAAGCGCTTCTTCACGCATCTCCAGGGCGGAGAAGTGGAAGTGAGCTGGAAGTTTCCCGCAGGAGTCGTCGGGACCACGGCGGAAAACCTTACGGCGGCGGCGGCGGGGGAACACTACGAATGGACCGAGATGTACCCGAGTTATGCGAAGACGGCCCGCCAAGAAGGTCTCGAACAAGTAGCCCGTCTGTTCGAAAGCATTTCCGTGGCGGAAAAGCAGCATGAAAAGCGATACCTGGACCTCTTGAAAAACATTCAAAACGGGCTCGTGTTCAAAAAGAACCAACGTGTGACTTGGCGGTGCCTGAACTGCGGGTATCTTCATGAGGGATTGGAGGCGCCGGACTCCTGCCCCGCCTGTGCGCACCCTCAGGCCTACTATGAACTCCTGGCCGAGAATTACTGATACGCGGGGGAGGAGGTCCGCTTCATCTTGAACGGAAATGGGAACCTCGTATGGCGGCCTTATGAAGAACCGGGATTCCGGTAAATCGGCGAACACGATGGAATGCAGGGAGACCGAAATCCCGTGAACAAAAAAGCGGCGGGATAATCCCCCATCGCACTCCAGACGGACCGCCGGCGACATCCGCCGGGGTGGCAATCGTTGGTGGGACACACTATACTACATACACTACAGACAGCCGTGATGGGATGAACCCGTCCGGACCTGAAACCGAAGGAGGAAACCATGCCTGAAAAACTGCAAGTATTCAAATGCGAACTTTGCGGAAACATTGTTGAAGTTCTTCACGGGGGGAAAGGAGAACTCGTGTGTTGCGGCCAGCCCATGAAACTTTACGTAGAGAACACGGTGGACGCCGCCAAAGAAAAACACGTTCCCGTCATCGAAAAATCCTCGGATGGATTCAAGGTGAAGGTGGGCAGCGTGGCTCATCCCATGGAAGAGAAGCATTACATCGAGTGGATCGAAGTTGTGGATGACCGTAACAACGCCTACAGGCATTTTCTCAAGCCGGGGGAAGCTCCGGAGGGGACTTTCTGCATCCAGGCGGGCCGCGTGACGGCCCGGGAATACTGTAACCTTCACGGACTATGGAAGGCCGAATCATGATCAGCCGAACCATGCAGGACGCATTGAATGAACAGATCAAATGGGAGTTCTATTCCGCCTACCTGTACCTGTCCATGTCCGCCTGTTTCGAGGCGGAAGGATTGGCGGGGTTCGCCAACTGGATGCGGGTGCAGGCTCAGGAGGAGCTCACCCATGGGATGAAATTTTACTCCTATGTAAACAGCCGGGGCGGAAGGGTGCTTTTGCAAAGCCTGGACGGCCCACCCACCCAGTGGGACTCTCCCATGCAGGCCCTCCAGGACACCCTGGAACACGAACGCATCGTTACTTCCAGGATTAACGATCTGGTCCGGTTGGCTCTGTCGGAAAACGACCACGCAACCCACATCTTTCTCCAGTGGTTCGTAACCGAGCAGGTGGAGGAAGAAGCCTCGGCCACCGAAATCCTCCAGAAGCTGAAACTCATGGGGGAACAGGGCAACGGGCTGTTCATGCTGGACCGGGAGTTGGCGCTGCGCCGATTCGTTATGCCGGCCGCTCAAGGCGAAACATAGACGGTAACGGGCCGCGTATCAGCCCGTTAATAATCCGTATTGCGGGCAGACCGGTGCAAGACGATGAGATGCAAGGCGGGCCAATCCTGAGGAATGAGGCGTACATACAATACGCCGCGATGGCGAAGGAGGAAGCCCGACACCAAAGGTCGCGTTTTTCAACGGCCTGGTCAGGAACTCGGATTCCAGCCGCGCACATCATCCATGAAGACGCTCAAACCATGGACCTGCGGTCCGGAAGGATTCATGCTCATTGCGAATCCATTCCGGGCTGCGGTCTGTTGGGGAAATCCTTATCTTTGATAACCGGACCGCTTCCGGGAGCACCCGGAAGAACAGGTTTTGACACGGCGGAGGGATCATTCTAACATGATTTCCGACACGCTTGTTGTCGGAATGTGAAGCCCGGGAATCGGGCGGCACAAAAGTAGGACCGACGGCGTTACGACGCGGCCGAAGGAGAGGCGCATGGGTAAGCCTGAAGAGATGTATCAGTGCCAAACCGTAAACTGCGGGTTTATCTATGACCCGGAAAAGGGGTTTCGCAAGGGAAACATTCCCAAAGGCACTCCCTTCGAACAGCTTCCGGAGGGAAAGATCTGCCCCGTTTGCGGAGCCACCAAGAAGATGTTTAAACCCCTGGCGGGTCCGGGATCCACCAGAGAGGAGACCCCGTGAGGAAACCTGCGCCCCTTGCCGCGGGCATGGTTGTTTGCCTCGGCGTCTTTCTGCTGACGGGACACGCAGCCTGGCCGGAAACATTTCCCATGAGTGCGGCCACGGAGGAATGCATCTCCTGCCATGCTTCCGCGACACCCGGCATCGTAGCCGATTGGAAACGCAGCCGCCACGCCCGCGTGACCCCAGCGGAAGCATTGAAGCTTCCCTCGATCCGGAAACGCATGTCCGGGGAATCCATTCCCCCGGAGTTGACTCGGAACACGGTGGGCTGCGCCGAGTGTCATACGCTGAGCCCGCCCCTCCATGAGGACACCTTCCCACACAACGGGTATCCCGTCCATACGGTGGTCACCCCCCGGAATTGCGCCACCTGCCATCCGGTGGAAGAAGAACAGTATCGACAGAACATCATGTCTCGCGCCCACCACAACTTGATGAAGAACCAACTGTTCCGCGAGTTGGTGCAGTCCATCAATGCCGTGACTCGGTATACGGACGGTCGAACGATCCTCGGCGCTGAGGATCCTCTTTCCAACGAGGATTCCTGCTTGTTTTGCCACGGCACAGTGGTAGAGGTGAAGGGTTTCCGGCAAGTGAACACCATCCAGGGGGAAATGGAGTTTCCGATTCTCTCTGGGTGGCCCAACATGGGCGTGGGTCGTGTCAATCCCGACGGCAGCCAGGGTGCTTGCACTCCCTGCCATTCCAGGCATCAGTTCTCCATCGAAGTCGCACGCAATCCTTATGCCTGCGCCAAATGCCATAAGGGTCCCGACGTTCCCGCATACAAAGTCTACTCCGCCAGCAAGCACGGCGCCGTATTCGCCGCGACTCACCACGCCTATGACTTGCAGTCCGTGCCATGGGTCGTGGGCGAACATTTCACGGCCCCGTCCTGCGCCGCGTGCCATATCAGCCTGGTGGTAAACTCGGACGGAGACATAGTCGCAGAGCGTACACATCGTGTAAACGATCGCAAGGCATGGCGGCTCTTTGGTTTGATCTATGCACATCCCACGCCCAAGAATCCGGACACCACCATCATCCGGAACCGGGCCGGCCTGCCTTTGCCCACGGAACTGACAGGGGAGCCGGCAGCCGAGTTTCTCATCGATCCCAAGGAGCAGAACAAGCGCAGGCGCACCATGCAGGGGGTGTGTTCTTCATGCCACAGTTCCCAGTGGGTACAGGGCCATTTCCACCGCCTCGAACACAGTATTCAAACCACCAACGAAATGACTCTGACGGCAACCCGGATCATGATGGATGCATGGTCCGAGGGAGTGGTCCGAGGCCTTTCGGCCCAGGACGGCCTGTTCAACGAAGGCATGGAGAAACAGTGGGTGGAGCAATGGCTCTTTTACGCCAACTCCACGCGTTTAGCGTCGGCTATGATGGGCGCCGATTACGGCGTATTTGCCGGCGGCCGGTGGCAAATGTCCAAGACCGTCGAGCAACTGCTGGACTGGCTGCACGTAAAGCGACAACCGAAACCCGAATCCGGAAAGCCGAAGCCCTGAGGGCATACCGCTCAGCACCGGCTTTCAACCCTTGAAAGGAGCACTCAATGGCCGAGAATACCTGGAAATGCACCAAGTGTGGATACACCCTTCAGGCGCCGACTCCCCCGGACCCGTGTCCAAGTTGCAAGGAAAAATGTGAATTCGTTGAAGTTTCCTGCTACATTCCGGACTGCGGGCAGGGCGGCGTGGATCCACGGCTGGGAAACCGGTAGAAATCCGGCTCGTCATCCACCATCCCATGTCCCTCGGTCGGCCCTTCAAACTCCGGCGATTCTTGCATTCGAAACCAGGAATTCAGGGTCCTGCCGGGGATTTCAGCTTGATGTCCCTCCTGGGGAAATCAGGATGCCGACGGCAATTCAGGATTGAACATGAAATAACTATGATCGGAGAAAAGAATGTCCAAACGCAAATACAAAGTTCGAGCGGAATGCCCGGCCTGTGCATGCGGTGACGTATCCTTTTTGGGTCCCGAAAAACTCAGGGAGAAATTCATCGGCAACGAAGAAGAAATCGACGTTCTGTGCCCCATGTGCGGAACGAAGCACAAGGGCAAAATCGAGGAAGTATCCGGCGACGAATAGATTGGGCCGAAAGCGTTTCCCGTCGAAGGGAAACCCCTTTCCGGTGTGCTGCCGGCCCGTTTACTTCCTGCGGGGAAAACGGGGGTGGGAATCAAGGAGGACACCTATGGGCAAAGCCCTGCTCGTGTACGCCACACGCACGGGAGAAACGCAACGCATCGCGGAACTCGTGGCCGAAGGCATTCGGATTTCGGGAATGGAAGCCGAAGTGGTGGACGCCTCCGCCGTAAAGAAAGAAGCGAACTTGGCGGGGTACGACGCCGTGATTTTCGGATCTCCCACGTATCATGGAGAAATGCTTCCCGCCATGAAGACTCTGCTCTTCCTGGCCGAACGGTCGGGGCTCGAAGGTAAGGTAGGGGGCGCTTTCGGTGCTTTCGGATGGAGTGGAGAGGCCCCGGAACGGATTTATCAAACCATGAAACACGTACTAAACATGAAGATGGCGGGCGGTCCGCTCATGCTCAAGTCCACAGCCCTTGAAGGCGGAATGCGGATGGCCCACGATTACGGGCGACAAATTGCAGAATTGTGTCGCTGATCAGCTATCTGACCGCAACGGATTTTCAACTCACTTTTGGAAGGAGGCGCCTTATGAGTACACCCCAACACTGTCCCGGCTTCCAGCAGTTCAAGGACCTCAAGTCTTTTGTGTGCAAGTGTCCCAACTGCGGAAGGGAAATCGAGATCTTTTCGGACGAATTCAACAGACCTCATACCTGCAAGGGCTGCAAACAGCCGGTGGACTTCACTCAGTGTCGACTGGATGCTGAAGCTCACAGGACGGAACCTGCATAATCACCTGTTCCGCTCCACCAGGAACGGCGGAAATCCCGCCCGATCCTCAGAAGGAGACTTTTGGATGGACAAGTACGTATGTCAGATATGCGGATATGTTTACGATCCCGCGGCAGGCGATCCGGACAACGATGTGCCTGCCGGCACCAAATTCGAAGACGTTCCCGATGACTGGACCTGTCCGGTCTGCGGTGCGTCCAAGGACCAGTTCGAGAAAGAATGATTTTTCCGACTCGGTGACCGTTTCCATGCCCGGAACAGCCATCACAGGCCGAGCCGTCACATGGAAACGGTCTCGAATTCACTGGAGAAGAACGCCTGACAATCGTCGTGTACAGGGGACGGGCGAATGGACATCCAGGGATTCCCGCGCTGCGACCCAGCGGCCGCCAAGCTCGACACAAAGATTCCTAGAGGCGGCTTTCAGGGGGTTCTTCAACGGTACCGGGCCTTGGCGTGGCGCATCGGTTCCTGAAGCGAACAACCCGAGTTCCGGAATTTCCAATCGCCGGAACGAACAAGGCTTGCGGGTGCCTGAATCCCGCAATGATTTGCGCGTATTCGTCGAACCGCAGTGGAGTGTGCCACCCAAGACCGGAGGCGATACGCCCATCGAGTCGCCGACCGCCGCACCGTTTTCTGAAGCATTGGACATTAAGAGTCCCCCCCTGGGACCGGGAGCAATTTCATGTCGGACCGGAATGAGACTCAAAAAGCACCCAATCGATTGATTCGGGAAAAGAGCCCTTACCTGCTTCAGCACGCATACAACCCCGTAGACTGGTATCCCTGGGGGGATGAAGCCTTCGGTTACGCTCGAAAAACGGATCGACCGGTCTTTATCTCCATCGGCTACGCCACATGCCACTGGTGCCATGTAATGGCCCACGAATCCTTCGAGGACGAGGAGGTGGCGGACCTCCTCAACGGGTCCTTCGTGTCCGTCAAAGTGGATCGGGAAGAACGCCCGGATGTGGACCAGATTTACATGACCGTCTGCCAGCTCTTGACCAAGAGCGGAGGCTGGCCGTTGTCCGTCTTCATGACCCCGGACGGAAAGCCCTTCTACGCCGGGACCTATTTCCCCAAAAAGGGAAGGAGCGGCATACCGGGGTTTATGGATCTGCTGGTCCAGCTTTCCCATCTGTGGAACAACGACCGGAACCGGCTCTTCAATATCGGTGAAGAATTGACTCGAATCTTGGCGGAACATGCCAAACGCAGGGGAAGCACCCAAGAACTCGGAGAGGAAACGCTCAGAACCGCATTTATCGCCCTGTCCCGTTCCTTCGATCCCCAGTGGGGGGGGTTCAGCAAAGCTCCCAAGTTTCCTTCCCCCCACCAGCTTTCCTTTCTCTTGCGCTGGCATCGCCGAAACGGTGACGATACGGCCGGAAACATGGTCGGGAAGACCCTGGACGCCATGCGGAGCGGCGGGATCTTCGACCAGATCGGGCTGGGGTTTCACCGTTACTCCGTGGACGATATGTGGCTGGCGCCCCATTTCGAGAAGATGCTTTACGACCAAGCCATGTTGACCCTATCCTACACGGAAGCCTCCCTTGCCCTGGGGGAACCTCGCTACGCCGCCGCAGCCCGGGATATATGTACATACGTCCTCCGGGACATGACCTCGCCGGAGGGAGGCTTTTACTCCGCCGAAGATGCGGACAGCGAAGGCGTGGAAGGGAAGTTTTACGTCTGGACCCCGGAAGAGATCCGCGAACGGTTGGGCGCCGAGAACGGGGACCTCTTTTGTCGTTTCTACGATATCCGCCCCGGGGGGAACTTCGAGCACGGAACCAGCATTCCCCGTGTGACCGCGTCTCTGGAATCTTTCGCCCGCAGGGAAAACATGCCTCCGGATGAACTTCGCCTCGCCTTGGACCGGGGGCGTGAGACGCTGTTCCAGATTCGGGAGCAACGCATCCACCCCTTGAAAGACGACAAGATCATCACCGCCTGGAACGGCCTCATGATCGCCGCTTTAGCCCGCACTCATCAGGCCGGAGGGAAAACCGAGCATCTGGAAGCGGCTTGCCGCTCCGCGGACTTCTTGCTCGAACACCTGCGGGATCACGACGGGAGGTTATTCCGGACATGGAGGCGCCATGTGTTGGGACCGCCGGGGTTTGCGGAGGATTATGCCTTCCTGATCTGGGGTCTCATCGAACTGTACGAAACCTGTTTCGAGCTTCGATACCTCGAAGCAGCCTGCTCCTTGAACGAAACCTTCCTGGACCTGTACTGGGATTCTGAAGGCAAAGGGTTTTTTTTCACCGGCAAGGAAAACGAGGAGTTGATCTCCCGCAGCAAGGAATTTTACGATGGGGCCGTTCCATCCAGTAACTCCGTGGCCGCTTTGAACCTGCTGAGGCTGGGTAGAATGACCGGAGACGTTCGCATGGAGGAAAGGGTTCAAGAGATGACCGATGCGTTTTCGGCGGAACTTGCGGCCCAGCCTGCGGCGCACACCCACTTTCTGTGCGCTCTGGACTTCATGCTGGGACCGGCCATGGAAATCGTCGTCGCTGGAAACCGAACGCATGAAGACGCGGAAAGGATGCTCCGCTTGGTACATACCCGTTTTCTCCCGAACAAAGTGCTCTTACTCAAGGAGGCGGGTGAGGTCGGGGAGCTTCTATCCCGGACCGCTCCTTTTACGACGGAGTTCACTGTGGAGCCGGGCCAGGTAAAGGCCTATGTGTGCCGTCAATACGCATGCCGGTCACCGGTGAGCAACCCGGAGGAATTCGAAACGGCGCTTGTATGAATCGGCGCGGAGTAATCCCTCGGGTATCTGTTGAACAGGGAATTCATCTGAGTTCAGGAATCAAGTGTGCAGATTTCTTTCCATGCGTGGACGGGGATCCCGCTCCGGCGGAATGCCTGTTGAGAGGAACCGGGAGCCGCTTTCCGCCTCTGTGAACGGTGGTAGTGGGTTCCCGCAACAAGGAGAGCATACATGTCCTCCCATGAAACACTCATTCGGATTTTTGAATACGCACTCAACCAGGAAAAAACGGGTATGAGCTTTTTCAAGACGTCGTTGGAACGTATGGGTATCGGCGCAGCAGCGGACGCCTTCCGGCGACTTATTCGGGAAGAGGAAGAACACATCCGCTTCATTTCCCGGATCCTGCAAGATCTCCAGAGCGAAGAGGACATTCGGATCCCTCAGGTTTCGGATGTGGATCTGGAGTCCACAGACTACTTCGATGAACGAGCCCGAACGGAGTTTCTTCAGCGATGCATCGAAGGATCCATGGTTCCTGATGTAACCGTGTTCAATACGGCCTGGCTCATCGAAAGGGATTTAAGCGAGTTTTATGCCACCATGGCCGGAAAAACCTCGGGTAAGGCCCGGGAAGCCCTGGAGATGCTTTCCAGGTGGGAAAAGGGGCATGAACGGTTTTTCAGGGAATTTCGGGATATCTTGACCAAGCGATACTCTGAGATGCCTTGGGGCGGATAACCCCCCGTAAAAACAGTATGCAGAGTGCGCCGCCGGGCCCATCCTTTGTGCGGTTCCCTGAACGGTGGGATGGCGCCCGTAGCCCGGATTTGGGCGGATATTTCAAGGATTGAGTCGTTACAGCGAGGTTAAGGCCCATGAAAACCATTAGGATTCAAGGCATGTCTTGCCGGCATTGCGTGGAGAGTGTAACCCGGGTGCTTTCCGCTATCGAAGGAGTGAGCAATGTGCGGGTGGATCTCGAGAAGGGAGAGGCCGCCTATGAGGAAACCGGGGTCGTAGACGATCAGAAGATCCGGGAAGAAATTCGGAAGGCGGGTTACGAGGTGCTGTAAACGCTGTCGGCGGTGGCTGCCTGAGATCTAGCAGCCCGTTGATAAACAACCTTGTGGGCAGGCTGGTGAAAAAGCGAAGAGATGCGACGCGCCTGAATTCTGAGGAATGAGGCGTACATACGGTACGCCGCAATGACGAAGGAAGAAGTGTCACACCGTTGGCGTAACCGCAGATCGCGTTTTTCAGCAGCCTGATAGACGTCCATGAGTCGCCGGAACAGTCGCCGGCCCGGTACAGTGGTTTTCCGGAAAAGCGCATGACTCCCCTGGGATGCCTGGGACTCCCGGCGGATACAGGGTTTCGTCGAGAAGTTGCCGGTTCACTCCCTTGGAAGGGAGCGAACCTCGTCTCCTCCACCAGTCGGACGCCTACCCGGCGAGAGATCTCTTGCGAGACAGCGAATGGACGGTTCGGGAAAAAAGACAGAAAAGGAGTCAAGCTGTGATATACACTTTTAATGCCGCGGAAGTTCTTCAAATGGCTATCGATATCGAACGGAATGGACTCAACTTTTATCGTGAAGCCCGAAAAAAGGTAAGTGACCCCGAGCTTGCGAAAATGCTCCGGTTTCTGGAGGAAGCCGAAGCCGAACATGAGCGAAAATTCGAATCTCTGAAATCCGGACTTCCGGCCTCCGCAAAAAAAGAGACCGTGTGGGATCCTGAAAATGAGACGAATCAATACCTACAGATGATGGCGGACATGCATGTGTTTACCCGAAATGCTGCAGAGAACGCTCTGGCCGGTGCAACTACCCCTGAGGACATCTTGAAGACGGCTATTCAGTTTGAAAAAGATTCCATTCTCTTCTTTCTCGCCTTGGAAGAAGCCACGGAAGAAGACACAGCCCGCCGTCAACTAGATCTCCTGGTACGGGAGGAACGACAGCATCTGAGAACCCTGGCGATCAAGCTGGCCCGTCTGACCCGAGGATGAGAGGGGAAAAATAGGAATTCGAGGAACGGACCCTGTAACCGCCTGTCGATAAACCGTATTGCGGGCGGGCCGGTGCAAAACGGTAAGATGCAAGGCGGGCGAATCCCGAGGAATAAGGAGTACAGTACGCCGCAATGACGAAGGATGAAGCCCAAGGACGCAGATCGCGTTTTTCGACGGCCTGTGTAAGGGTCGGCCGTCGGAGTCGCGGATTTCGCATCCCAAAAGCGCGATGTAGGTTATCGCAAGGTCGTGTTCCATGAGCACACAACCCGTCCACGCGCCGGATCAGCCGGAACTGGTCATCTTGAAGGGGGCCATCGAAAACACCAACGAGGCCTTCGTCACCATCGACCGGAACCACATCGTATTGATTTTCAACAAAGCCGCCGAAGAGATGTTCGGGTATTCCCGGGAGGAAGTAATCGGTAAGAACCTGAAGATCATTCTGTCGCCGGATTGCGCTCCGGATCACCAGCGCGCGGTGGAACGCTACATTCATACGGGAGAGGCCAAGGTTATCGGCCACGAGACGGAATTCATGATCACCCGAAAAGACGGAATCCGGTTCCCCGTCACCATTTCGTTCTCCGTCTCGACCATCGGCGGCAACCATTATTTTACCGGCATCGTGAGGGACCAGAGGGAAACCAAAGCCTTACAGGATCGAATCAATCAGGCGGAACGCCTGGCCATGGTGGGTCAACTGGTGGCCGAGATCTCCCACGAAATCCGGAACCCGCTGATGTTGATCGGCGGTTTTGCCCGTCAGATCATGACCAACACCCAAGGAGAGGCGGATCTCAGGAAGCTTCGTATCATTTGTCAGGAAGTATCCCGATTGGAGAACCTCCTTACCGAACTTCGGGAACTCTACAGGCCGACCCGCCTGTCTTTGTCCAGATTCGACCTGAACGAACTTTTGACCGAGCTGACCTCATTGGTAACGGAGGATTGCCGTTCCCGGGATATCGACCTGGTTTTGAATACCCACCCGGATTCCCTGGTCATCGAAGGAGATAAGGACAAGGTCAAACAGGTGCTCCTCAACCTCGTCAAGAACGCGTTCGAGGCCGTGGAAACGGGAGGCAGGGTGCATGTGGAATCCCGAAACACGGATGACGGGGTGCATGTTCTCGTGGAAGACACCGGGACGGGAATTCCGACGGATGTGCTGGAACATATTTTCGATCCGTTCTTTACCACCAAGAAACACGGAACGGGTTTGGGTTTGTCCGTGAGCAAGAGGATCATCGAAGATCACGGGGGGCGGGTATCCGTGAGCAGCATGGAAGGAGAGGGAACGCACATCGAAATCCTCCTTCCCAAGAGCCCTTCCGGTCCCGCACCCGCAACAGAGGCGCCCGCGGCTTCCATCCCGGCCCCTCCGTCACTCCAACAAGGAGAGTAACATGGATCCCATCAAGATTACTGAGAATGTGTACTGGGTAGGCGCCATAGACTGGAACGTGCGGGATTTCCACGGCTACTCCACGGCCGAAGGAACCACGTATAACGCCTATCTGATTCTGGACGACAAGATCGCGCTCATCGATTTCGTGAAGGGTCCGTTCGTAAAGGACCTTCTCCAGGGAATTCGTGCACTCGTGGACCCTAAAGACATCGATATAGTCATCAGCAATCATACGGAGTCGGACCATTCCGGGGCCTTGCCCCACGTGATGCATGCGGTGGGCAAGGAGAAGCCGCTCTATTGCTCCGTAATGGGCGGTAAGAATCTCCCCATGCATTACGGGAACGAATACAACTATCGGGTGGTTCGGGACGGAGAGACGCTGTCTTTAGGGAAGCGAACCCTTACCTTCCTGGAAACCAGGATGCTCCATTGGCCCGACAGTATGTTCACCTATATGAACGAGGACAAGGTTCTTTTTTCCAGCGATGCCTTCGGACAACATTACGCGGGTCTGGAACGGTTTGACGACGAAATCGGCGATGCGATTATGCCCCACGCCCTCAAATATTTTGCCAATATCCTTACGCCATACTCTCCTCTGATCCTTAAACTGGTGGAACGAGTACAGAAACTGGGTGTGGAATTCAGCATCATTTGTCCAGACCATGGCATCATCTGGAGAACGGATCCGGGCAAAATCATTCAATCCTACGTCGACTGGAGTCTGCAGAAGCCCTGTCAGCGCGCCGTGGTTCTATACGACACCATGTGGGGAAGCACCCGAACCATGGCGGAAACCATTACGGAAACATTGGGGCAAGAGGGAGTGGAGGCCAGATCCATGCACTTAAGGGCGTGCCATCGCAGCGATGTGATGACCCTTGTGCACCAAGCGGGGGCCGTGGTTGTAGGCTCTCCCACGTTGAACCAAGGCCTGTTCCCCACCGTGGCGGATTTCCTCACCTACATGAAGGGCTTGCGCCCGGCCAACAAGATCGGAGCCGCATTCGGGTCCTACGGGTGGAGTCCCAAGGCGGACAAAGTGATTCTCGACGAATTGAAGGCCACCGGTATGCACACGGTGGAACCCGCTCTAAACATCCAGTTCGTGCCGGATGACGAGGGTCGAAGGGCATGCAGGGCCTTTGCCAAGCGTGTCGCCGATGTGCTTAAGCAGCATATCGCCGGATCCTGAAAACGCGTGCCGGCATTCAATTCACCGTCCGGGATGTCCCCTGTGGGGGTTATGGCCGTCCCGCTAACCTGATGTGTCGTATTCCAAGAAGGTTTTCCCGGAGTAGTCTTTCCCGGAAAGACCGGGTATCGGAGAGTCGGACGCCATGAAAGTGCTCGGTATTTACGGAAGTCCCAGAAAGAAAGGTAATACGGATATCCTCCTGGACCATTTTTTGGAGGGGGCCCGCTCTGCCGGAGCCGAAATTCAACGGCTGTACGTGCGGGACCTCTCCGCCGGCGGCTGTCTTGCCTGCGGAGGCTGTGACAAAACGGGTGAATGCGTGGTTCGAGACGATATGGACCACGTGTACCCCCTGCTCCTGGAAGCGGACGTCATCGTGGTATCCGCACCCGTTTTCTTCTATGGCGTACCTGCACAGATCAAGGCCCTCATCGATCGGTCCCAGGCCCTTTGGAACAGACAACGACTGGCCCGCGCACCCGGACGAAAAAGAAATTATCGCGGAGGACGAGGCTATTTGATTTCCGTGGGGGCCACCCGAGGAAAACAGCTGTTCGATGGAGTGATACTCACGGTGCAGTACTTTTTCGACGCTCTGGACGTGTCTTATGAAGGCGGATTGATGTTCCGGGATATCGAGGCTAAAGGGGATATTTCACAGCATCCGGAAGCGTTGGAGCAAGCTCGGGAATTAGGCCGGGACGCCGCCTCGGAAGCCACGACCCGCGCCACAGATCATGCTTGAGAGGCTTCCACAAAACCGCGGGTTCTTACATGCTTCCCGGCCTTCCACCGGGGGGATCGGATGGCAGGTGACGCCGGGTTATGCGCACTGAGAGGGAAACCCTCCGAGTTGTCAAGAAAAGACTTCTCGATCTGCTGCAACGGCCGTCCCCCGCAGAATCCCTCGCCGAAGTGAAACGGCATCCGGCCCGCCGCATTATCAATCCACTGATCTCATTCCTCTGTCATTCCGACGAGTCCGTGCGGTGGAACGCAATCCGATGCATCGGTTCCGTCGTGGCGGACCTTGCGGATGCGGACCCGGAATCGGCCCGAGTGGTGATGCGAAGACTTATGTGGAGTTTGAACGACGAATCCGGGGGGATCGGCTGGGGGGCCCCCGAAGCCATGGGTGAGATCATGGCGAGCCATGCGGGTCTGGCCGGTGAATACGCACCCATTCTGATTTCTTACCTGGATCCCGAGGCCAACTATCTGGAATCGGAAGTCCTGCAACGCGGAACAGTTTGGGCGCTCGGGCGCTTGGGCCGACGGTTCCCCGAACTCGTAATGCACGCGGAACCCCACTTAACAGGGCTCCTGGATTCGACCGACGCCACATTGCGGGGCCTGGCGGTGTGGACCTTGGGCATACTCGGATCCGGGCGGACCCGCGAGCGTATTCAGGCTCTCATTTGCGACCCCGCTGAGATTCTTCTGCGGGAAAACCATACTTCGTCACGCCGTACCGTTGGGGCTCTGGCGCAGGAAGCTCTGGAACGGATGGAACGAAGGCCCTGATCCGGCTTCGCGACCCCCCGGGACAGCGGGGTTCCCGGTGGGCGGCTGTGTGTCTCTTCAGATCGCCAGCAGCCGGAGACCTCCGATGGCTAAAACACTTAAGGCGATCAGGCGGAAAAACACTTCAATGATGAACCTCAGATCATCGGAAAGCACAAAACGGAGCAGGATCGTATAATCCGCACACAAGAAGAAGAATACGGAAATCAGCACTAGGTTGATCACCCGCTCGATACTGCCTCCCCGAAACTTCATTTTGGCCCGGTTGAACACATACAGTATGATCAGGTAGATAACGATCATGAACAGCTGCACGGTCATTTCCGTGTCAAAAACCATGGATCACCTCTCCGTTCAGCCGCCCGAACCGGACTCGTCGTCCGACTCCGGGAGATTTGTGGAACACCCTCGTCCTGCGCCGATCCGGAACGATCAGCTCTCGGACTTCTTCATCAGCCCGTCCAGGACGAACCGCTTGATGTCCGAGTTCGCCTGGTACTTCCCCACAAAAGACACCGCCATGACCAGTTCCTGAACGGTAGCCTCCGTCAGTCGGGTGCCTACGACGGACTCCATTTGAGAGAGCAATGCCCGGAGAAGCCCGTTCAACGCCCGAAGAAGCGACTGTTTACCCTCCTTGAAATTCGGATACATCCCCATGTGCTTCAGAACACGCTGGACACCGGTTCCGGTTGATTCACTGAACGGATCGAACCCGTCCAATACCGGCAGTCCCGATTCGGACACCTGAGCCAAACACTTATGATAGAAAGTGTAAAACTGAACACCTATTTCCTGTTTGAAATTCCGCTCGACAATCTTGAGAAGATCCATATACAGGGTCAAAATACCTTCGTAATCGACGAAATCTCCCCGCTGGTTCAGGTAGACGTTTTCCACCCGCTTGATCAAGCCGGAAGACACCAGCGAGTAGAGGATCTTGTACACCGTGAGTTCGTCCAGTTCGCTCTCGCCGGCGATATCTTCCACGCTCTTCTTGCCGTCCACCTTGGATAACACGGACCATTCGGATCGGTTGAAGCGGATCGTCCGGTTTTCATCATCCGGAACGTCACTGACATAGAAAACGATCTGCTTGTCCGGGATATGTTTTCGGATGAAATTCCATTCATCGATTTTCCGGGTAATGTCCAGAATAAGCTGCATCAGGTTGATGTTGACCCTGTACACATCGGGGACGGGAATCGGTTCCACCTGGAAGGTGAAATCGGCGTCCTCCAGCAGAAAAGCCTTTTGAAGGGTTTGATCCACCGTGAGTTTCGTGAACTTTCTCCAGGTATCCAGTGGGATGAGTCCCCGTTGGAGCAAGTGGGAACCCAGTCGGAACTCATGGTCGGGAACGTACCGGAACGCCTCGGCCTGTTCTTCCCGGCTCAGAATACCCTTTTTCGCCATGATGTGGAGCAGTTGTGCTTCCTTCCCCACTCCCGCACCGTATACGATGCATCCTTTCTCGAAATAGATCCGGAGATCCGTGTCCGAGCCGCGGATATGGAGGGTTCCGCTCACTCCTTCCCGATGGATGAGTTGCAGCACGTTGGGGAGAGACAAGCTGCCCAGGTTGCCCCCGAAACTCATGGGATACGCATCTCCGGTTGGAGTGGGAAGGAAATCTGGAAACACATTGGGACGACGCTATGTGTGTCCGCTTCAGTACCGAGGGGTTGACCGTGTGTCCGGTACGGTCCGTCTCGGAACCTGAAGACTTGGATATGCCAAAACCATAGGTCTCGATGTTCGAATTTGCAAGAGAAAAGTATGTTAACAGCCCGTTGATACACCGTATTGCGGGCAGGCCGGTGCAAAACGATGAGATGCAGGCCACGCCTGTGACGTGGTGAATCCTGAGGAACGAAGCGTACCTGCAGTAAAGGATGAAGCCCAACGCCGCAGATCGCGTTCTTCGACGGCCTGCTAAGAACGAGCCTTAAAATACCCCGTCTGACGCAGGGCTTCATACAGCACGATTCCCACAGCCGTGGACAGATTCAGACTCCGAACCTCGCCACGCATGGGGATGCGCACCACGTGTTCCTCGGGCGCAAAGTCCCATGTGAATCCACGGGTTTCCGGCCCGAACAGGAGACAATCCTCCGACCGGAAGCCGTACTCGAAGAGGTCGATTCCCCTCCGGGCCGATGTATAGACTTTGCGGCTCGTGGATCGCGCCTCCAGGAAATCGTCCCACCGATCCCAAACAGTGAGCATGACATGCGGCCAGTAATCCAATCCGGCCCTTCGCAGGTAACGATCCTCAAGACTGAAACCCAGCGGACGAACCAAGTGGAGCGGAATCTCCGTCGCGGCGCAAAGCCTCGCAACGTTGCCCGTATTCGGAGGAATTTCGGGTTGGTACAGCACCACTTCCATAGCAGGAGCAGGTTACCGGGGAGAATCACTCGTCGTGGAACCGACTGCCGGATCAATCGCCGATCCGCACGCGATGAAACTTCTTCTTCCCGGCGCGAATAAGAATCATTCCGTCCTGGGCATCCTTCAGTGTTACGGATTCGTCAAAGTGGGACAAGCGCTTGCCGTTTACGTATCCCCCTCCCTGATCGATCAATCTCCGGGCGGCTCCGCGGCTCACAGCCAACCCCACCTCCTCGAACAACACATAGGCTGGGATCCCGGCTTCCAATCTTGCCCGACTCAGCTGGGTTTCAGGTACCCCTTCGGCGGTGCCTTCGCCCGAGTCGAAAACACTCCGTGCCGCCTCGCGGGCTTTCAAGGCCTCTTCCCGTCCATGCGTCACCACCGTGGCTTCGAACGCCAAAGATTCCTTGGCCTCCCTCAAGTCCGCACCCGTCAACGCTTCCAGGGGCCTTATTTCCTCCATGGGAAGAAACGTGAACAACTTGAGGAATCGCACCACATCGCGGTCGTCCGTATTGATCCAGTACTGGTAGAAGTCGTAGGGAGAGGTCAGATCCTTGTCCAGCCACACGGCGCCTTGATGGGTCTTCCCCATCTTTTCTCCCCGGGCCGTGGTCATCAAGGGAAACGTCAGACCATGCACATCCCTGCCGTCCACACGTCGAACCAGTTCCGTTCCCGCCAGGATGTTACCCCATTGATCGTTGCCGCCCATTTGCAGAGTGCAGTCGTATCGGCGGCTCAGCATGAGAAAATCATAGGCCTGCAACAGCATATAATTGAACTCAATAAACGTGAGCCCGGTCTCTAGTCGGCTGCGATAGCTCTCAGCGGCCAACATCCGATTGACGCTGAAATGCTTTCCGATATCTCTCAGAAAATCGATATACTTCAGCTCCACCAACCAGTCCGCGTTGTTCACCAGCAGGGCTTTTCCCTCGGAAAAATCCAGATAGCGGGAAAGCTGAGCTTTGAGAGCCTGCGCATTCTCTTCAATGGCTACGGCGGCAAGCATTTGACGCATTTCCGTCTTTCCGCTGGGATCACCCACCAAGCCGGTCCCTCCTCCGACGAGAGCGATGGGCCGGTGGCCCATCCGCTGAATGTGGGCCAGTCCCATAATAGGAACCAGACTCCCGGCGTGCAGGCTTTTCGCGGTGGGATCAAAACCGATATAGGCCGTCACGGTTCCGCGCTGGAAGAGTTCGCGAATCAGGTTCGCATCCGTGACCTGCTCCACAAAACCTCGTTCCAGAAACACATCGAAAGGATTCATACGGCACCAATCTCCTCGACAATCATAAAATTATTTGACCTTAGCAAGGTATCATACCGGAATCAAACCTAAAATCCCCACACACAGAAGAGACTTTATTATGTTCCGGCAAACAACATCCCCGCGGTTCCGACAACCAGGGCCCCGTCCCGATACGCGCAAATCCTGCCCTATCGGCCCGTTGACAGACAGCCTGCTGTGACAGCCCCTTCATACACGCCATGGTGGGCAGACCGTTCTAAAACGATGAGATGCAAGCCATGCCGAAGGCGTGGCGAATCCTGAGGAATGAGGCGTACGCACAGTATGCCGAAACGACGCCTGTCTGCGTGGGACGCACAGGCAGACAGGATAGAGCACAACAAAGCAGATCATTTTTTAAACGGCCTGTCAAAACTCTACATGGACCGGAAGCCGCGAAAGTGCCGGGTATTCTTTGAATAAAATGGCTTGACCCCACTCCTCTCGTTGTCCATAATCAACCAACACTCCGTCATTGTTTCCATCGCCGGAATCAAGGCGGTCCGATCGCCCATGGACAGACAGGGCGGAGGCAGCTCGGCAACAACGACGAGACGCGAAGCGCCCGATGGGAAAGATTGATCCGTTGCGGCGCAGCGATGTCCGCCTCTGTGGGGGGATGGATGAAAAGGATGAGGCGGCGAAGGTTTGGCCGGGAATCCCGTTTTCACCCGACGTTGCGAAGTCCCCGGCATACAACAGGAGTTCCCCGGCATCCGGGACCCGGTCTTCCGGCGTGAAGAAACTTGGGAGTCCTCATGAGAAAAAGGCATGTTCCACCGCTGATCCTGATCGCTGTCCTCTTTCTGTCCACCGCTTTCTCCGCGGAGCCGCCGGTGGAACAGTCGATGCCGCCCACGGAGCCTTTGACGCTCGACGAATGCATACGGCTCGGATTAGAACATCACCCTGACGTTCTGGTAGCCCAGGACGAAATCACCGCTGCTGAAGAACAAAGGAAGATGGCTCGATCCGAGTTTCTCTTTAAGGTGAATACGCGATACGCATACACGCGGTTGGACTCCACGCCCGTCCTGGAGAGTTTTTCGCTTCCCGATTCTCCTCGGAAACTTCCGGTGGGCACCGTCGACAACTGGAATTGGACCACTGAATTCACACAACCGTTGTTTACGGGGTTCAAGATCCTTGCCGGATACGATTTGGCGAAACTGGGAATTGACTTGGCCCAAGTCTCCCTGGCCGTGGAGAAACTGAACCTCGTCTATCGCGTCAAGCAGGCCTATTTCAACCTTCTCCGGGCGGAAAAGGGCGAGATCGTCGCGGAAACCGCGGTGCGGGGCTTTGAAGCACAGGCCAAGGTGGCCAAAGACTTTTATGACGTGGGTATGACACCCAAAAACGATTATTTGAAGGCTCTGGTCGAGGCGGCCAACGCCCGCCAAGGCATGATACAAGCAGGGAACCTTACCCGCATTCGACAGGCGGAACTCAACAACCTGCTCCGCTTTCCGGTTGACCGGGAAACGCGCGTAGTGGACGCCCTGAAATACGCGCCCGTGGATTACACCCTGGAATATTGCATGGAACAGGCCTATGGGCATCGCCCGGAAATGGAACAAGCTCTTCTGAACACGAAGGCGTCCCAGGAAAACGTCCGGCTTGTCCGTTCCGGTTTCTTTCCCAACGTTGCGCTGTCTTTCAATTACCACAAGTTCGGAGACACCTGGAAGGTGGACGGTTCCGATTTCGCGGGGAAAGAAGACTGGTCCGTCACAACGGGTTTGGATTGGACCTTCTGGGAGTGGGGGAAAACGCATTATGCCGCCTCCCAGGCCCGGGTTCGCGTCAAACAGAGCATGGAACTCGAGGAGAAGCTCAAGGATGCCATCGCTCTGGAAATCAAGACATCCTACCTCAACCTGAGAGAATCGGAGCAGAATATTTCCGTCACGGAGGCCTCTATCGAGCAGGCCATCGAGAACCTGCGTATGAGTTCCGAGCGATATAAGGAACAGGTAACCACATCGACGGAAGTGCTGGATGCCCAGACGCTGCTGTCACAAGCTCAGGACAATTATTACAATGCCTTGTACCGATATAACATCGCTCTGGCTCAACTGCGCGCCGCCATGGGCATTGCCCATTAGACACCGCATTTCCTCCGCTCACTTCCGAGGAGGGCGAAGTCCGACGGCTCGCGGGAACTTGAGTTTTCCGGAGATCCGTGAAACACAAAGAGATACGAATCGCTTGTAATCCGGGTTACGATAGAACGTATGGTCTTGTGGTGGCGCAGGATGAAATGGAACGCCTCACAAAGCGTTTGCTGAGCACTTTTTAACAACCGTTAATAAACCGCTATGCGGCAGGCTGGTAAAAAACGATGAGATGCAAGGCGCGCGAATCCTGAGAAATGAGGCGTACCTACAGTACGCCGCAATGACGAAGGATGAAGCGCGACACAGCAGATCGCGTTTCTCAAGGGCCTGTTAAGAATCTTGTCAGTAGCCTCCCACAGAGGCTGGAAAGGTGAACCACAACGATGAGACACAAGAACGCATGGAAGTGGGTCGGCTCCGCGGCGCTGGCGCTGCTTATCCTGGGTTTCTTCTCAACGATTCATCTCACACGCGTCTCCAGCGCCGGGGGAAACGCCACCTATGAAAAGCTCAAGATCTTCGCCGCCATATTGAACGAGATCGAAGAGAAGTATGTGGAAGAACAGGATCCGCAAAAACTCATTTACGGAGCCATTAACGGGATGGTCCGCGTGCTGGATCCCCACTCCGCATTTCTCACGCAGGAGGAATACAAGGAACTCCGGATTGAGACCAAGGGCGAATTCGGGGGGATAGGCATCGAGATCACCATCCGGGACGGTACCTTGACGGTGGTCTCGCCCATCGAGGACACTCCGGCCTATCGCGCGGGTCTCCAGGCAGGTGACAGGATCATTAAGATCGACGGACAGATTACCAAAGACATGAATCTGACGGACGCCGTCAAATTGATCCGCGGCCCCAAGGGAGAAGAGGTGGTTCTCACCATTCTGCGGGAGGGCGAAGCCCGGCTCATCGACGTGCCTATTATTCGCGACATCATCCGCATTCAGAGCGTCAAGTGGAAGAACATCGGTGAGGACATCGCCTATATACGGGTTCTGGCGTTTCAGGACCGAACGGACTCCAAACTGAAACAAGCCGTAAGTGAAACGGGGATCGGAACCAAACCACTGAAAGGTTTGATCCTGGACCTGAGAAACAATCCGGGGGGATTGCTGGACCAGGCGGTCCGAGTGACCGACGCCTTTCTGGATACCGGAATTATTGTGTCCACCAAGGGACGCATGAAAAACCAGGACATGACATTCCATGCGAGCCCGGAACTGTCGGTTCCGACGGATCTCCCCATGATTGTCCTGGTGAACCAGGGAAGCGCCAGCGGTTCGGAAATTGTGGCCGGCGCCCTGCAGGATCACCAACGGGCGGTGATATTGGGAACTCGAACATTCGGCAAGGGCTCCGTCCAGACCATTATCCCGCTGGATGACGATTCCGGACTCCGGTTGACCACTGCGCTGTATTACACGCCCGGCGGACGTTCCATTCAAGCCGAGGGCATTGTGCCGGACGTCGAGTCACCTGCCACGGCGGCGGAACCCGAAATGGTTCAAAGACCGTCTGAGCCCAGAAGATTTCTGCGAGAGAGAGATCTCCTCCACCACCTGGATCCCAAGGGAACCCCCGTTCCCGCGGAACCCGACATGCAACCGGCTCCCGGTCCGGATGAGCCGGCACAAGAAGAACCCAGGGAAGTGAAGGATTCGGATCCTCAGTTGGAGCGTGCTATCGATCTCCTTCGCACATGGACTATCTTCAAGAAACTCAGAGCCCAAGCGGAATAGCGCTGCAACAACACCCGATCAACACGTTCCGTACGGGACCCGCCGGTATCGGCGCGGTCCCGTACGGATGACCGCGCCCCCGCCGCATCTGCTCGTCCTTTCTCCTCACAGATCAGTCCCTCCGAAGTTGAACCTCCGAATCGACTGCATCGACTTCCGATTATGGAAACCGTTGTCTCCCCCCCAGGGTACCTTAGCAGCCCGTTGATAAGCACTATTTCGAGCAGGCCGGCCAAAAACGATGAGATGATAGGCGCACGAATCCTGAGGAATGAGGCGTACCTACAGTACGCCGCAATGATGAAGGAAGAAGCGTCACGCCGAAAGCGTGACTGCGGATCGCGTGTTTCAACAGCCTGTCAACTCGACGCCTCAGGTGAGAACACAGCCGCTTCGAACTGAAGAGTGGCAAAATAATCCTGCAGCGTCTCCGCCCTGCGAATGAGTTCTACGGAACCGTCCGCCCGCAACAGAAGCTCCTTGGGACGAAGCCGTCCATTGTAATTGAACCCCATGGCATACCCGTGAGCACCCGTATCATGGATTAGGAGTAAATCCCCTTCTTCAATCCTGGGCAACGCTCTCTGCTTGGCGAACTTGTCGTTGTTCTCGCACAGGGAACCCACCACGTCCACCACTTCGGTCTCCGGCTGGTCTTCCTTCCCGAACACCGTGATATGGTGATATGCATCGTACATGGCCGGTCTCATAAGGGCCGACATGCACGCATCCACCCCCACGTATTCCCGATAAATGTGTTTCCGGTTGATAGCGGTGGTCACAAGCACGCCATGAGGCCCTGTCATATAGCGGCCGCTTTCCATAACCATCCCTGGTACGTAGCCGTGCTTCCTCCCGAACCTCTCCAACAACCCTCGTGCTTTCCTCGCAAGAGCATGGATATCCAGGGGCCGCCCGCCCGGCATGTAAGGTATACCCAAGCCGCCCCCGATGTTTATAAATTCAAAAGCGATGCTCAATTCTCCGGAAATACGCTCCACCTGCTCCAGGAGCATAGCCACGGTGGCCACCATGTATGCGTAGTTGAGCTCGTTGGAGCACAGCATAGTGTGCAGACCAAACCTCTTTGCACCTCGTTCCATGGCATTTCGATAGGCATCGACCAACTGCTCGTCACTCACTCCATACTTGGCCTCCAACGGATTTCCGATAATGTCGTTCCCGGTGCGGCGGGGACCCGGATTGTACCTGAAACATACGAGATCCGGCATTGCAGGGACCTTGCGCACCAGGGTAATGTCGTCCAGATTCAGGATACAGCCGCCGTCTTTCGAGGCCCAGCGAAATTCCTCGACGGTGGTATTGTTCGAGGTGAACATGATATCTTCACCCGTCGCCCCGAGCGATCTACTCAGCTCCAGCTCGGGAATGGAGCTGCAATCGAATCCGAACCCCAGGTCTTGCATGATGCGGAGAATGGCGGGGTTGGGAAGCGCCTTTACGGCGAAGTACTCCCGGAAACCGTGGACGCCTTCGAACACCGCTTTGAGCGTTTCCCCGGTCTCCCGAATACCCACTTCATCGTAGACGTGAAAAGGGGTCGCAAACTGTTCCGGCAGCTCCCTGAGAATAGGCGCAATTCGTTTCGTGAAAGATTCAGACATGGGCATGGGAAAAGGCTCTCCTTCTTCTTGATAGGAGTCCTCTTACCAGATTTGGAGGGGTTTTGAAAGGGATGAAGCGGGACTCCGCGGCGTGGATTCCTATGTAACGGCGCCCGTGGCGCGCAGCCGGGCCGCAGGGTAACACCACCGTCTTTCGGAGGTCCGGTAAGGCTTGAACCGGACGCTCCCTCTCGGCCGCCGCCGAACGTTCGCGATCTGGGTTGCTCCGGCAGACCCACGGGACCTTAAGCCGTAAGGGAATGTTTTTCCCCCGACCCGTATCCTGCCGAAACGAATTTGCCGCCCATCAACGCCAGTAACGCCATGCATTGGGATACTTCCGGTATCCCAGGATCGGTTCCGCGGCCGGAATGAACTCATTCCGGCGCGATGCAATCTTGGGCTGGTAAACCTCCTTCGCCGTGGGGGGCTTGTAGTACAGGCCCAGTTCCCCGGTGAGGGTGCTGCCCACCCACACACAGCCGGCCGAGGAGAACATCCAGCAGATCATCAGTATCAGGCACGCGGTCTTCATAAAAGCCTCCCGGCTTGATTCGCCTCTCCCATGACGAGCAAAAGTCACGCCACAAAAGACGG
>CAZQXK010000021.1:0-44219 GCA_964597345.1 uncultured Thermodesulfobacteriota bacterium
CGATAGGGCCGCCTAATTAAATCCCATCGGTGTCTAAAAAATTGTGGACCTCTACTGGGGAGCGCCTCCTGCAAGCCATGGACGAAGTCCTGATCGAAGTCCTCCGAAAGTCGCCGTTTCTTGACGAACCATCCACCCGCTTCCTCAGCTCAGGCCTGCGTGGACTCTGGTTCCCCCTGGCGGCCGGGCCTTCAAGGATAGAGATGGACGGTGCGATCTGCTTGTGTTGCTTTCCGTTCTTTCTATTATGTTCGGTATCCAACGTTGAAACAAGTCTGATGAACTTGTAAAAAGGGGAAACACTTCGTTTTGTCATTTCGAGCGTAACGATAACTCTCTATAATTATTACGAGATTTCTCCTCGCTGTGCTCCTCAAAATGACAGAAATCTACTTTTTACGAAACTATCAAGTCTGTTTGCCATTCGGGCTCTTGCTGCAGGTCGAATCACTCCGTCTCCGGAATTCGGAGAATACGCGAACGGTCTAATCCATGCGACTCCCTTTTCAGACTCACTATCAGCCACCCGGCGTTCGAGGGCTCATACCGGACCGGATACGGCGTTACGGTTCCTTCCCCTGCCGGATACGGCGTTACTTCATTGATCCCAATCCGTCTATCCTCTATAAAGATCTCCTGTCGGTTCGTTGAAAAACGCGGTCCGCGCAGGTCTCATCCTTCGGCGCCGCGGCGCGCCACCGTTCCACAAAAAGGATGCGGGGATCATCATGACACCTCCCAACGTCCACAACTCCGAAATTGTCTTTACATGCCGTGGCTTGACCAAGACCTACGTCATGGGCGAAGTCACGATACACGCCCTCCGGGGCGTGGACATGGACCTGTACGCCGGTGAGCTGGTGGTCCTGCTGGGCGCCTCCGGATCCGGCAAGTCCACCCTGCTCAACATCCTCGGCGGGTTGGATTCCGCCGGCGGCGGCGAGGTGCGCTATCGGGACCGGATGCTCACCGGAGCCTCCGATCGGGTGCTGACCGATTTCCGCCGCCATCACGTGGGGTTCGTGTTTCAGTTCTACAACCTCATCCCCAGTCTCACCTCCCGGGAAAATGTGGCCATCGTCACGGAAATCTGTCGCAACCCCATGAGGCCGGAAGAAGCCCTGGAACTGGTGGGCCTCTCGGAACGGATGGATCATTTCCCCTCCCAGTTGTCCGGCGGCGAACAACAACGGGTGGCCATCGCCAGGGCCATCGCCAAACGCCCCGCGGTCTTGATGTGCGATGAACCCACGGGCGCACTGGATTCGAAGACCGGTATCCAGGTGTTGGAGGTCATCGACCAGATCAATCAGGAACTGGACACCACCATCGTGGTGATCACCCACAATTCGGTGATCAGCCGAATGGCCCAACGGGTGATCCGGCTCAGCGACGGGCGGGTTTCCGACGTACTTGTAAACGAACGGCGCATTCCGCCGGCGGAATTGGAATGGTGAGGACGCTACACCGCAAATTACTTCGCGATCTGCTCCAGCTCAAGGGGCAGGTGGCGGCCATCGCCGTGGTCATCGCCTCCGGGATCATGGTTCTCATTATCGCCGTAACGACTCTGGACGCCGTGAGCCTCTCCCGGGAACGCTTCTACCAGAGCCATCACTTCGCCCATGTTTTCGCGGATCTCACGCGCGCACCCGACAGCCTCGCTGAACGTCTGGAGAACATCCCGGGGGTCGGCCAACTGGACACGAGGGTGAGGGCTCCCGTTCGGCTGGAAGTACCCGGTTTTGACGATCCGGTTCGGGGATTGCTGCTGTCGATCCCGGACGGCCGGCAGCCCCGTGTGAATCGCCTGTACATCCGGGAGGGGGGTCTGCCGGAGTCGGGCCAGGCGAATCACGTGGCGGTCAGCGAGCCCTTTGCTCAGGCTCACGGCCTGCACCCGGGCCATCGCCTGAAAGCCATCATCAAGGGCCGTCTGGAGACATTGGTGATCACAGGCGTGGTGCTCTCCCCGGAGTTTATCTATCAGGTGGGACCGGCGGACCTTCTGCCCGATTTCCAGCGCTATGGAGTGCTGTGGATGAACCGGCGGGCCCTGGGGCAGGCCTACGATATGGACGGCGCCTTCAACAGTGTGGTCGTTACGCTGCAGGCCGGCGCCGACGAGAGAGCGGTGATCGATGCTCTGGACGACGTGCTCGGAAAGTACGGCGGCGTGGGCGCGTACGGCCGCGAGGATCAGATTTCCCATTTCTTCATCGACGAAAACCTGGGTCGTATGAAGGTCATGGCCGTCGCATTACCGGCGGTGTTCCTGGGCGTGGCGGCTTTTCTGCTCCACGTGTTGATGGGTCGGATCGTTCGGACCCAGCGCCGGCAAGTGGCGATCCTCAAGGCCCTTGGCCACGGCGATTGGGACATTGGAACCCATTACACGATGTTCACCGGCGTCATCGTGGTGATCGGAACCGTCCTCGGAATCGCCCTGGGCGCGTGGGCGGCCGCCGGCCTTTCATCGCTGTACGCCGAATATTTCCGCTTCCCCGAGTTAAGTTTCCGCCTTCAGCCCCGACTCATCGCACCGGCGGTGCTCATCGCCGCAATGGCGTCCATGCTGGGGACCCTGCGGGCGGTTCGAAGCGCCATCCGCAGGCAACCCGCCGAGGCCATGCGGCCTCCGGCGCCGGAACGCTTCGCCCCAGGATGGATGGAACGTTCGCCTCTGAGCCGTTTCCTCGATCAACCCACACGCATCATCCTGCGCAACCTGTCCCGGCGCCGCGCCAACGCCGTCTTCTCCGTGCTCGGCATCGCCTTGTCCGCATCGCTTCTGCTGTTGGGGAGCTACCAGTTCGGTTCGGTCACGTACATGATGGAAATTCAGTATGGCAAAGTGCTTCAAATGGATCAGCACCTGACCTTCACGGATCCGACGCCTGAACGCGCGGTCGCCGAGTTGCGGGTCCAACCGGGTGTGCAGTATGTCGAGACCTATCGCAGCGCGCCCGTGCGTCTGAGCAAAGACCGCCGTGAGTATCGCACATCCATCCTCGGGCTGGACGGGGAGCCCAAGCTGCGGCGGCTGTTGGACGAAAACCACGAACCGGTTCCCGTGCCTCCGGAGGGTCTCCTGTTGACCCGCTATCTGGCGGATTATTTGGGCGTCCGTCCCGGAGACCGCCTGGATGTGGAAATCCTCGAAGGGCATCGCCGTAAGCTGAGCCTGGAATTGGCTTCCACCGTGGACGAACCCATCGGCGTAAGCGCTTACATGGACCGCCGGACGCTCAATCGAACGCTGCGTGAGGGCCCGGCGATCACCGGCGCCTGGCTGTTGACCGACGGGTCCCGGGAAGGAGAGCTGTTCGACAGACTCTGGAAGATGCCCCGGGTGGCCGGCATCGGCCTCATCACCGAGGCTGAACGCAATCTGCGGGAGTATCTGGACGACACGGTGTTGGTCTTTATGGGAATCCTGTTGTTTCTGGCCTCTTCCATCGCCTTTGCCGTGGTGTACAACAACGCCCGCATCGCTTTTGCCGAGCGGGCTCGTGAACTGGCCACGCTGCGGGTGCTGGGTTTTACCCGGGCCGAGGTAGGCTGGATCCTCATCGGCGAAACGGCCTTTCTGACCCTGACGGCCATTCCGTTAGGCTGGCTCCTGGGTACCGGCTTCGCCGTTTTGGTGAACCGCGCCATACAGAGCGACATGTTCCGTCTCCCTTTTATCATCGGCCCGCGGACTTACGCCATTGCGGCCGCAGGGATCCTGGTCGCTTCCGCTCTGTCCGTTGCAGTCATCGCGCGCCGTCTCCATCGAATCGACATGGTATCGTCCTTGAAAACGGAGTGAACCGTATGAGCGTCAAAAAGAAGATCGCCACCCTGATCCTGTGCTTCACCGTCCTGGGCCTTGTGGTGGTGGCGGTCCTGCCCGCGCCCGTCGATGTAAATGCGATCCGGGCGGAACAGGGCTATTTCGTCGAGTATGTGGAAGACGAGGGATTCACCCGCTTGCGCGATACATATCCGGTGTCCGCGCCCATCAGCGGCTATCTCCGCCGGGTGGAGTGGGAGGAAGGGGACACGGTAAGGAAGGGCGATCCGCTCTTTGTGTTGGAACCCATGCCGGCTCCGTCCCTGGATCCGCGGACCCGGAAACAGGCCCAAGAACGCGTGTCGGCGGCGCGTGCGGCGCTGAACGCGGCTCGCGCCTCCCACGAAGCGCGCCGGGCGGACGCCCGGTTCGCGGAAAGCGAGTACCGGCGTTACCAACAGCTCTTTGAGAGCGGCGTGGCGCCGGCCTCGGAGATGGACCGGGTGCGAAGCGCCCGGGAACGAAGTCGTTCCGCGGAGCGTGAGGCCGAAGCCGCCGTGGAAATGGCCCGCTATGAACTGGAGAATGCTCGGACTGTGCTGGAGGTCGTGGAGGGCGAGCGCACCTCGGACGAAGACGGGGTCCTCCGGGTGCGCTCCCCTTTGGAGGGGCTGGTCCTGGGCCGGGATCGTTTCTCCGAAGGGGTCGTTCAGGCCGGTGAAACGATCCTGACGCTGGGCAATTTGGCGGATCTGGAGGTGCAGGTGGATCTCTTGAGTATGGACGCCGTTCGGGTCAGCTTTGGTACGCGGGTGATCATCGAGCGCTGGGGTGAGGACACGCCCCTGGAGGGCCGTGTCCGCCAGGTTGCACCCAGCGGATTCAAGCGGGTTTCGGCTCTTGGGGTGGATGAATGGCGGGCGCCGGTTTGGGTGGAAATCACCTCCCCGCGGGAGATGTGGGCCTCCCTGGGTGAAAACTTCCGCGTCGAGGCGCGGTTTGTCCTGTGGGAAGGGGATGATGTCGTTTATGTTCCCACCAGCGCGGTCTTCCGAGTCCGGGAACACTGGAACGTCTTCGTGGTGGAGGAAGGGCGCGCCCGGCTACGCTCGGTGGAAACCGGCCGTCGCAGCGGCCTGTGGACACAAATCCTGAGCGGCGTCCGGGCCGATGAAATCGTTGTCACCCACCCCGGCGCTCATATCGAGGATGGTATCCGGGTAAAAATGGAACTAAGGACTTTGAGGCTTACGGAGAACTCCGGACCCCGGGCCTAACCCCTCATCGGGGCGGCCGGAACTCCGGTCATCCGGATGTGCTGCGGCGCAGGCGCGGCGTCAGACGGCGTCTTCACCGGCTTGCCGGGCAGAGGTTGCGCCGGCCAGCGTCTCTTCCACCAGTTCGCACAGGAGATGCCCCGTAAGCAGGTGGACTTCCTGAATCCTGGGAGTGGATACGGAAGGAGCGCACAGGAGAACGTCGCAGGTCCCGGCGAGATCCCCGCCTTCCTTCCCGGTCACTCCGATGACGCGATGACCCCGCTCCCGGGCAAACCGGGCCGCCCGAACCACGTTGGAGGAGCATCCGGATGTGCTGATGGCCACCAGCACATCCCCTTCACGGAAACAGGCCTCCACCTGCCGTACGAATACGTGCTCAAAACCGTAATCGTTGGCCACGGCCGTAAGGACGGATGGATTGACGGTGAGAGCGAACGCTTTGAATCCCCTCCGTTCCCGGAGGAAACGCCCCGTCAACTCCGCGGCCCAATGTTGTGCGTCCGCCGCGGATCCGCCGTTTCCGCAGAAATATACCGCACTACCCGACTGGAGGCACTCCACCATGATTTCCACGGCACGGACGACGTCTTCGAGATAGGCCCCCCGGCACCCTTCCAAGCACTCCGATGCCTCATCGATTCTCGCCCTGGCCCGTTCCAGAAATCTTGCTTTCATAAGCCGGTACCCCCGCGTGAACGCCTACGCCGTCGGAATGGAGATTGCTTTCCCTACTTGTGGCGCGGGACCGTGCAGCCCCTTCCGTGGATCGGGCGCCGCCGCGGACGCCCACTCCGGGGCGTTCCCATGAATTCCCCGCCGGAACCACAAAAAAAGGGCAGTTTCCCATCGGTCTGCCCTTCCCTTTTGAACCCTGCGAAACAATATGGTGGCGGTGCAGGGACTTGAACCCCGGACACTGCGGATATGAGCCGCATGCTCTGACCGACTGAGCTACACCGCCTTGAGGGTGCAATCTAGGAATTTTTCCCTTTTTGTCAACATCTTTCTGGAACAGGGACCACAAACACCTGGAAATCACCTCGAAACGCTTTCCTGGGTCTCCACGGACTCCAGGTACCCCAAATATCCCCTGAGTGAGTTGCGAAGAAAGAACCGCTCACGCTCCCGATCCCCTGGCGACATGGCCTTCAGGCCTTTCAACCACGGATCTTCCCGTTCCAGCCGTTCCAGACAACTCTCCAACGCGTCCGTCTCTTTGGCGCCGCGCCGCTCTTCCTTGACCAGGTGCCGCCAGAACAACAATTGCGCTCGATGCTGTTTCAGCATTTCGTGGGACGATTCGGCCCATCCGAAATGCCCGTAACACATGAGCCGGTCCTCCAGGCGACACAGCGCATCGATGCTGTCCAACGCCTTCTCCAGGATGAAACGAGGGGGCGTGGACGGCCGAAGGTAGCCCGGATCATCCTCCGGCAAGTGAACGCCTCCCGCCTCCCCGGCAAACAGGTATGTATCGTAGCAGAAACACACGTGATGCGGCGCGTGGCCCGGGGTGGCCAACCCGGTCAATCCGGGAACCCTCGTCGATGAATGGGGAAACAGGCGCGATTCTTCCACGGGCTTCATCTCACCGTACGCAACCGCCACAGGCCCTAAAGCCTCCTTACTGGCTTCCCACAGTCGATACGGCTGGGCCAGATTCTTGATCGCCTTGTCATGGCAAATCACCGGGGTCTCCGGAAAGGCATCCATTATCTGGGACAAACCACCGGCGTGATCGATGTGGATGTGCGTCAACAGGATAGCATCCAGCCGTTTCAGATTCCTTTGCTCCAGGTATTGGATCAGGTGGTTCGCCGAACACGCCGGTCCTACATCCACTACAAAGACCACGTCTCCGGAATACACCCAGCTTCCCAGGAAACGGTTATACCCCTCCAACGTCTGGGGAAGTTCCAGAAGCGTCAAACGATCGTCTACGATTCGATGCGAATTCATGAACAGACTCCCGAGGAGCTCCGAGGCTCGCTGATCAAAGCGTCCTTTTTTCAGGACATCGAACTTGAGATTCCAAATGGAACGGCGCCGGGTCACAGCACACAATGCCGCTCTCGGGAGAAGCATTACATACAGCCCGAACGCGCCGGTGTCCGACCGTAAACCAGCATGTTCGACAGCCCGTTCATAAACCCTATTGCGGGCAGGCCGGTGAAAAACAATGAGATGCAAGGCGCGCAAATCCTGAGAAATGAGGCGCACATACAGTACGCCGCAACGACAAACGATGAAGCATCACGCCAAGAGCGCACCGGCGGATCGTCTTTTTCAACGGCCTGTCAAAGCTCCAGCAACGTCTTGCGCAGCATATCCAAAGCAAGCACCGTGCACCGATCATACAGGGTTTCACGATCCCCTTCGAAGGCGTAACCGGTCGTCCTCGAGGTTTCGGCATCCCAGACGGACAGGGTGAGTTCAATACGGAGGCCGTCACCGCAATCTTTCGGGAACCCCATCAGCACAAGCCCCGTGCTCGAACGACCTTTCTCCGTCACGCGCCGGGCCAGTTCCAAAGCCTGGCTCTCCGATTCCTCCCTTCCCCGGGGGGGACTCCACGCCGCATTCCCCAGGAATTCCCGCATCGCTTCCGGGGACGGCACGTCCCATGCCTGCCGAAGTTGCTTGGAAGGAACCCGCATGAGGCCGGCCCCAACTCCGCCGCTCACGGTATCCAGGACGGAAAGGGTACGATTCCGCTCCACCAGAAGGGCATCCACAACCCCTTCCAACGTATCTTCCCCCGAACCATAAATTAATTTACCCAGGCGGTTCCGGATTTCCCGTTCGACGGGAAGAATCAGAGCCTGGGCGGCTTCCTCGCTGTCCCCTTCCACCGAAATGCGTATGCGGATATTACCGGGGGAGGCCAAAAGCCCCACGGAAGGGTTCGCCCCCTCGTGCATCAAATCCCCAATCTGGCGATCCACGGCGCTTTCGCCCAGCCCCGTGAGCTTCAGTACCCGGTACCGGATCGTCTTTCCTTCCAATCCCAGTCGCTTTCGGATCAGGGGAACAACCTTCGTCTCCGTTAGCAACTTCAGTTCCCTGGGAACCCCGGGCAGGGCAACAAGCATGCGTCCATCGTACAGCATCCAGAATGCGGGAGCCGTTCCAATGGGGTTGGATATGGGACTGCCTCCCTCGGGGATGTATGCTTGCCGGCGGTTGTTTTCGGGCATGCGATAGCCCATGCGATGGAAGAACGACTCGATTTCTTCCATAAGTTCCGGATGGAACCGGAGCGGTACTCCCGCCGCGGATGCCGCGGCCTCCCGGGTGAGATCGTCACGGGTGGGCCCGATTCCCCCGCTGCAAACGACCACATCGGCCCGAGAAAGGGCTAATCGAAGCACCTGTATGATGTCTTCCAGCACGTCCCCAACCGTGGAATGATACCGCACGGACACGCCGGAACGGTTCAGGGTTTCCGCCAGCCAGGCCGCGTTGGTATCCACAATCTGACCGAACAGCAGCTCGCTTCCTATGGTGACGATTTCGCACCGAGGGACCATGCATAGTCTCCCCAAGACATCCGGATTAGTGGGTGAACCCCAAGAACGGTTGTGACTTCCGCCGTCCAGGGTAGTATTATATGCCGTCTTCCGGCGATAAGACAACCCTGTTCCCAGGATTCCATCCATCGGGAAATTCGCGAAGGATCCGACTCACGTGAAGCGAGACGTCCTTGAAACCCTGCTCCGCCGTTTCAGGCTTGGAAAACCTGCTCAGGTGCGTCCCATGCCCGGCGGAAAAATACATACGACTCTGTTCGTCCAGTGCGCCGAAGGACCCGTCGTGGTCCAGAAACTCGCCCCCCCTTTCGATCACCGTACCGTGCTGGATTCCCACGCACTTACGCAATATCTGATCCGGCAAGGCTTCCCGGTCCCTCCTATCTTGCTTACGGATACCGGCGAACCCTACTACCGGGATCATACCGGAGTATATCGTGTCATGCGGTATATGCCCGGAACCATGAAACCCGAAATGGACACCCCTGAAACGGCCGAAACCGCGGGACGCACCGTGGGGCGGTTGCATGGGCTCCTGGAATCCTTCGAGTACGAACCCCTGTTCCGACTGGACGATTTCAATAATCCCCCGGCCTGGCTCGAAAAACTGGAGTGTACGGCGGCAATGCGGCCCGATAAAGCCGGCCGCGTCAAAGACCTCCGGGAACGCTTCCGTCGTGCTCTCCCGGAATATCTCCTCCCTACGGAGTTGCCACGGCGACGCATCCACGGAGATCTCAAGGCGGCGAACTTCTTGTGGAACGAACATGGCGGCGTAGCGGCCCTGGTGGACTTCGACACCTTCGCGACGGGCGCCTATCCCATGGAGATGGCCGATGCGTTTCGTTCCTGGTGCGGGAGAAAGACCGGACCCTTGGGCCCCCATTTTCGCACGGACCTCCTTTCCGCGGGCTGGAACGGATACCTGCACACCGCCCCCGCTTGGGAACCCATGGAACGAGAGGCTCTAACTCTCGCTTTGCCCCTTATGTTCCTTCAGTTGGGTATGCGTTATCTCATCGACTACTTCGAGGAACGGTTTTTTTCATGGGATCCCGAGCGATATGCGACCCGGGCGGATCACAACCTCGCCCGCGCTTATCGACAGTGGCTGTTGTTCGAAGACCTCACGCGCCGACGACACGAATGGACTTATCTGTTTTGATAATGTTCTTGTCCCGTTCCGCCGGACAACACCGAAGGACGCCCCACTCCCTGAAAAGACACCCTCGAAGCCAAACACCGGACGGCCGGGATCACCGTGTTTTGCTTTCGAGACGAACCCTTTATATGATAAAGTAAGTTGATATTCGACATGCTCGGCGTTTTCCCGTATCGCATGTCTCCATTGCGAAAGACGGCCAAAGCCCTTGGGGCCGAGGGGAGGAAGCGGATCCGCGATGGATTCGGTCCCTGCGACAGCCTGTTATCGAGGCTCACCGGGCATTCCGCCCATGACCCTTCCACCCGAAAGGACGATCATGGATGAACGCAGAAAACACACGCGCATCCAGGCGATGCACTTAACAGCTACGGATCCCCGGTTTTTGGAGCCGGACGGCGGTTTCAATGTGGGTCGCACCCTGGACGTGTCTCGAGGGGGTGTCGCGGTGGAAATGTTTCAGCAAATGCCCCCCGGCGCCCAAATCACCATGGAAATCGCTTTAGGGGAACACATCCTGCAGACCGCCTGCGAAGTCAGATACTGTACTGCGGTAGAGGGGGGCATGTTCCGTGTCGGAATGAAATTCCTCGAAGACGCTCCCGAGGAACTCGTCGCCCTTGTGGAAGCCTCGGACTGAAGGCGGAACCTCGGGCGGGAAGAAGAAACCGAACTCCGATTCTTGTTCCCGGAGAGGCGCCTCCGGCAAAGAAAACTATGGCTGATGTGATTCAAATCGAACGATATCGGTGGAAGCGATGCGCGGATCGCGGTTTCGCACGCTGGAGGGAACGATTTCGCGACGAATTCACCGAGGACACCCGACTCACCGAAGTGAGCGATGCGACCTTGTCTGCACTTCTCAACCCTGTTATAGATGTCGAGAACGTCTTCTACGAATTCATTTCGGCTGTGTTGTATCCGGACGCCAAGCATCCGTTCTTTAACCTGGACGGTATGGCCAGGATGAACGCGCTGGAAATCTCCCTTTTTCTCCTGGATCAAGCCCGATTCGAGTGCATGCGCCGCATGGGTTGGGTGGATCAGCTCCCATGCCAACAGTTTTCAATCGTTGAACTCGTGCTGCGACACGACGAAATCAGATACACATTCAGACCCCGCATTCCCCAGGTCACCGAGGCTCATCCCGACTTTGAGGAATATCGACGACTCCATCCCGGGGAGCGGGAAACCTTTATTCGAAAGCAGATTCCCAAAGCCGTTCAAGCGTTCGAGAAGCGGTTCCTGAATACCTCGCGATAGTTGAAGCTCATGTCCGCCGCCCGGAACAAGGTTGAATCCACAGAAAGACCCGAAGGCCAGCCTTCGTTGTCCCCCCGCGAGGAACCCATACGGGAAGCCGTGGTTCTGGCGGCCGGCTTCGGAGAACGTTTGAGACCGCTGACCTTCGTCCGACCCAAACCTCTGGTCCCGGTACTGAACAAACCACTGATCGTGTGGACCCTGGAACACCTGTACCGGCATGGAGTCCGCCGTGTGGCCGTAAACGTTCATCATCTTCCCGACGAGTTTCACCGAATTCTGGACCGGTGGCCCGTGAACAATCTGGATATCCATCTGGTGCACGAACCCGCCATCCTGGGCACGGGAGGAGGTATTCGGAACTGCGCGCTGAGTATAGGCCTGCAAGGCCCCCTGTTGGTGGTCAACGGAGACACCCTTACGGATCTGGACCTGGCCGCTCTGACGGCCGCCCACCGACAGAGCCGCGTTCTGGTCACCATGGCGTTGCACGATCACCCGAGGTATAATCAGGTGGCCGTGGACGGGGGCTACATAACCGGATTTGCCCGTTACGGAACCGCCGACGCCGCATCCTGCCGCATGATGGCCTTCACCGGGATCCAGATCATAGAGTCTGAATTGATCGAGGGATTGCCTGAAGGGAATACAGATATCGTACGCGAACTCCAGGGACGACTGATCTATCAGAAAGCCTTGGTAAGAGGGCATATCGCTCAGGGCCATTTCTGGAGGGACTTGGGAACGCTGCGCGATTACACATCGGCCCAGGGGGAATGGATGGAGCACATCTCGCAAAACACTGCAATGTATCCGAACTGCGATCAAGGAATTCTCGTCGCCGCCGGCAAAACCGTCCGATACGGGGCCAGTCACTTGGAGGGTTTGGTCTGCATCGGTTCCGGAACTACGTTGGGATCGGGAAGCAAGGTTTCCAACTCCATAGTCTGGGAAGAGGTGCGCGTCCCCGCCGGGGTTCGGATACACAACAGCATCGTTGCGGACGGCGTGGCGGTGTTCGAAAACCTGGAAAATAAGATCGTCATTCAGAAGCGTCTATCGAAGCGGGTGGCATAAATCCGGTCCGCGAGGGATGGAGAAAACGACTTCGGCATCGGTACCGCCGATTGCGGGCGCCGTCGGGCGGAAACAGATCGGGCTCCGGCGCAGGATCAGCCCTCCCTGCGCAGGCGCACACCGAAGAAGCCATCCGTATTATGCAGATCGGGCGAACATCGGAGGTATCCCCCGGCATCGCAGAGGGATCGGGCCGATGCTGGAAACACCTCCCAGGCGGGATGTATCCTGAATTCCCGTTCCCTTTGGAGAAACCAAGCCACGTTTTCCTCATTCTCTTCGGGCTCGGTGCTGCATGTGCCGTATACCAGAGTCCCTCCAACCTCAACCAGTCGAGCGGCGGCCGTCAACAGGGTACGCTGGAGCATGGCCATGCGGGCAATGTCGCGTTCCGATTTGTTCCAGCGTATGTCGGGCCTCCGGCGAATCACCCCGAGGGACGTGCACGGTGCATCCAGGACCACCAAGGGAAACGCTCCTCCCAGTTTTTCCCGTGTGAGCGCCGCGGCGTCGGCCCTCACAGGCGCCACGGACCGGATTCGTTGGCGGATCATATTATCCCAGAGCCCCCGAACTTTCCGAGCTTCCACGTCCACGGCCGTAATTTCACCCCGGTCCATCATCAACTGGGCCAGATGACCCGTTTTGCCTCCCCGACCCGCGCACAGTTCGAGAACACGCATACCGGGGCTGGGGCAAGCCAGGTATCCGAAGAGCTGGGCCCCCTCGTCCTGAATGTCGATCTCGCCCGTAGCCCAAGCTTCCAGTCGGTCTATGGGGCCCGCCATGTCCAACATGAGGCCGTCGGGTGAAAATGCGGTCTCTCGAACCTCGACTCCCCGGCGGTTCAAGAGCGCACCCATTCGGACCCGATCCAGCCGCAGCCTGTTGACTCTCACCGTGCGTGGAGGCTCTCTATTGTCGGCATCCATGACAGCCAGTACGCGAGCGCGGCTCCAACGCCCCATCCACCTTCGCACCAACCATTCCGGGTGGCTGTGGGCGATGGCCAATGACATTGGGGAATCGCTTTCATCACCCGGAAAGGACCACAAGGACCGACCTTCCCTCGCTACCGTCCGCAGCACCCCGTTCACAAAACCCGTGACCCATTTCGGCTGCGACGACTTGACCAGCCCCACCGTTTCGTTCACGGCCGCATGCGCGGGAATTCTGTCCAATACCAGGATCTGAACCGCACCCAAGCGAAGGGCGGTCCGCACCTCCGCCGAACATTGGCTCAATGGAATCCTGGAGACACGGTTCAATACCCAATCCAATCCGGATCGCCATCGCAGGACACTGAAGACGAGATTAGAGGCGAGAGCACGTTCTTCGTCCCGGATGCCCGAAGAAGCGTTGAAAGCGGTATCGAGTAGTTCGCGGGGATCCTTGGGAGTGTGCTCCCCTGTGATCAGTACCTTCCACGCCGTGTTTCTGGCCCAGCTCATGGAGCCCCAAAAACCGTCCCCGGAGCCAGGGGAAACCCGCGCAAGAATTCATTCACCGGCAGGCGTTTTCGCCCCTCCAACTGGAGTTCATGCACCAACACGCAACCTTCTCCCGCCGCTATGCGGAGCCCTCCCTCCAGGAGACCCACCACGGTCCCCGGACGTTCATGACCGCATACGGCTTCGTGAGACCCGCCGTACATCAGGACACGCCTGCCTTGGAGGAAGCTGAATGCTCCCGGCCATGGATCCAGTCCTCGAATTCTGTGGGCGATCCGGTTTGCGGATTCGTCCCATTGGATCAAACCATCCGCCTTCTCCAACAGGGGAGCATACGTCGCCTTCAAAGAGTCCTGAGGGCTGGGAATCAGAATTCGGCGTTTCAAACCCTTGAGGGTCTTTGTCAGAAGCTCGCATCCCGCCTCCGCCAGCCGGTCGTGCAGGGTTCCCGCAGTATCCTGAGGGCGGATAGGTACGGAACTTTGGAGAAGGATGTCCCCGGTATCCATGCCCTGATTCATGAGCATCGTGGTCACACCGGTCACCGGATAGCCTAAAATAATGGCCCACTGAATGGGCGCCGGGCCCCTAAGCCGCGGCAGCAACGAAGCATGGACGTTCACGGCGCCCCGTTCCGGCGCCTTGAGCAACTCAGTGGGAAGCAACAACCCGTAAGCCACCACCACATACACGTCACAACCGTAACGAGCAATCGCTTCAACGGTCTCGGGATGTTTCAGGGATCGAGGCTGAAGTACCTGCAGGCCGTACTTCAGGGCCGTCTCCTTAACGGGCGGAGGCCGGAGCAGACGCCCCCGTCCCCTGGCGCGATCCGGTTGGGTAACCACAAAAGCCACCTCTTCGCCCTCCCGAATCAGCCGCTCCAGATGAACGGCCCCGAACTCAGGCGTTCCGAAGAAGCCGACGCGAAAACTCATTCACCCACCTGTTGCGCCTTTTTAAGGCGCCTAAGATACAAACTTCGTTTCAACCGGCTGATTCGGTCTATAAACAGAATACCGTCCAGGTGGTCGATTTCGTGCTGGAGCACGATGGCGGCTAAATCCCTGGCCTCGAGTTCCACCGGCCGACCCGTCCGATCCATCCCGCGCACACAGACCCGCGAACTCCGCTTCACCTCGGCGTTGTATTCCGGCACACTCAAACATCCTTCCTCGAAGAGGATTTCACCTTCGCACTCCACGATCTCGGGATTCACGAGAGCCACCAAATCGGGCCGACCTTCTCTCTGATCCACGTCGAACACGATGACTCTACGGTTAATCCCTACCTGGGGAGCCGCAAGCCCTATGCCGGGCGCCGTGTACATGGTTTCGGCCATATCATCGACCAGAGTCTGAATTTCTTCGCCCCAGTCTTCCACGGGCGCACTTTTCACGATCAGCCTTTGGTCCGGATAGGTAATGATAGTACGAACAGCCATATATGGTCTTCTCCCTCTGAATGAGTCGGGACAAAGTCCAACCCTTCGATTTCCCCGCTTGCGTTTTCGGACCTCCGACTCATCCGGCGCTGTGCTTCAACTGTTTAGAAAGTATCGCATCATCATCGGGTGCACAAGCCGCCCTCCGAAAAAAACCGCCTTCGGCCGGAAACCTTGCGGAAATGCAGAAATCCGGCGGATTCATCGGGTGAACCCACCTCACAACCCATTGGGGCTTTCTACCGAAGGGGCGGCCGGAAAAACCATGCGCCATTCTGAGCGTAAACTCAGAGCATGCTCGCCGGATCCACGTCCAGCGAAACGGATGTGGACGTGCGGCGCCCCAGTTCCCGGCAAAGGGGCCATGCGCTCCGCAGGAACCTGTTCAACGGCAAGGCTCCCGCCCCTTTGATCAACAGGTGCCATCGATAGCGACCCCTGAGCTTCCCTAAGGGAGCCGGGGCCGGTCCGAGCACCCGCACACGCGGATCCCCGGCAGCCTGTTCTTTGATCGTATCGCCTACCACCCCGGCCGTATCACGACACCGGGTCGGGTCTTCCGAGCTGATCCGAAGGGCCGCCAGCCTGGAAAACGGAGGATATAACAGCTCGTTACGATAAACCAGCTCATCCAGGTAAAAACCATGATACGCATGATGTCGGGCATGTCGGAGACAGTAGTGATCCGGATGGAAAGTCTGGATAATCACTTTCCCGGGACTCTCGCGTCGGCCGGCTCGTCCGGAAACCTGGCTGAGAATCTGATAGGTGCGTTCCGTGGAGGCAAAGTCCGGGAAATGCAGCGAATGGTCGGCGGATAAGACGCCCACCAGAGTCACGCCCGGAAAATCGAGGCCCTTGGCAATCATTTGAGTACCCACCAGTATGTCCATCTCACCGCTGTGAAACGCTCTCAGCACTTGGAACAGTCGGCTCCGATCGGCAACGGTGTCCCGATCCAGACGTCCGATACGGGCCGATGGAAACCGTTCCGCCAGCGTTTCCTCCAGCTTCTCCGTACCCATGCCCAGAGGAATCAGGTGATGAAATCCGCATACGGGACACAGATCCTCGAAGGGATGTGTGTATCCGCAATAGTGACACAGTAGGTAGTCTCCGGAACTCCCGGAGTCCCGATGTAAGGTCAAGGCTACCTGGCAGTTGGCGCATTGCACCGTCGTTCGGCAGTTTGGACACAAAAGCAACGGAGCATATCCCCTCCGATTCAACAGCAAAATGACTTGTTCTCTCCGGTCGAGAGTTCCCTCCAAGCTCTCCGCCAACATGCGGGAAAGCTTAGCGCCCCGCCTTTCTTTAGCCATATCAACTAGTTGTACCTCAGGTAATTGACCTTCTCCAATGCGACGGGGCAAAGATGCAAATGCATACTTCCCGCGAACAGCATGATGGTAGCTTTGGAGTGAAGGGGTAGCGCTTCCCAGGACAACCAATGCACCGACCATCTTGCCGCGGACCAGAGCCAGGTCCCTGGCCTGGTATCTCAGGCGATCCTCCTGTTTGTAGGCCTGATCGTGCTCCTCATCCACCACGATCAAACCCAACCTTGAAAGAGGAGCGAACACGGCCGAACGCACTCCCAGTACCACAGACGCCTCGCCTTTGAGAATCCTGAGCCACTGGTCGAAACGTTGTCCGCTGGACAACCCGCTGTGCAATAAGGCCAGGCGATCCCCAAAACGGGACCGGAACACCGCTTCCATCTGCGCGGCCAGAGTGATCTCCGGCGCCATTACCAGGGCCGTGCGACCCCTCTCCAAAGTTTCCCGCACCGCCCTCAGGTAGAGTTCGGTCTTCCCGCTCCCGGTAACCCCGTGTAAGAGAAGGGAATGGAATCCTTCGGCGGACAGCGCGTCACTCAGAACGCTTCGAACCCGATCCTGGTCCGCCGTAAGTTCCGGGATTTCGTAGTGCACAGCCACGTCCTCACCAAAAGGATTGCGATACACGTCCTGGAGCAGCGTCCGGAGAATCCCTTTTCGTTCCATGGTTCGGAGCGTTGAAGCACATCCGGGAAATCGCTCGGCCACTTCCGAGCGGGGTCGCTCCGGCTTCTGGGCCACGTATTTCCATATTTCCTCCTGCCGGGAAGTCATGTCCCCGGGATAGGGCTCGGCCCGAAGCATTTTGATCCGTAAAGGACGAACCGCATCCCGGCTCAATCGTCCGGTACACGCGATCCATCCTTTGGTCGAAAGCCTCCGAAGAACGGAATGAAAATCCTCCTCCGAGATTTTACCGGCCAAAGCGCGCGCGGTACACCCTCCTTCTCGTTTGAGCAGGGAGAGCACAGCGGACTCCCTAAGGTCGGCGGCGCCTTCCGTCATGGCTTCCCGTCCCGCCGGAGTCAGGCGGTAGGATTTCCGGGTTCCCACTCCCAGCCCGGTGGGAAGCGCAGTACGGATAACCAGGCCGATGGGATACATGTAATACTTGGAGATCCAGGATAGAAAAGGGATGAGGTCTCTCGGAAACCAGGGAAACGGATCCAATATCTCGACAATGAACTTGAGTTCTCTTTGGGGCTCTTCGCGCCGTATGTCGAGGATGTATCCATTGAGCATACGGCGACCGAATGGGACCAGCACTCGGTGACCCATCTCCACCCGGGTTTCCAGATGATCCGGAACCAGATAGGTGTACGCACCGGCCACAGCCACAGGCAAGGCCACGTCCACCACCATGGAATCCTTCTTATCCGCCTGTAGGCCTTCCAAATGCGTACCCGCTTGACAAAACGATGATCATTCTTAATGCTCTGGACAATCCGTATTACACCGGTTTACGGCAGACAGGATGGTCATGATCCGGACACGCGATGCGGTGGAATCCCGTGAAATGAGGAATTCATCGTGCAGACCGCGGCCGCCCTGTTCGACAATCCGTCGAGCCCGTTCCAATACCAACTCTTTCGAAACGATCAGGAACCGACATGATCCCCAATAGAAACCTGAGCATGTTGCTGATGGCCGTATTCCTCACCGGACTGCTGGTTGTCCCTCCGTCTTTTGCCGGCGCCATTCGGATCCGCATAGGTCACGACCGCTCCCTCACCCATGGAGTAAACATCGGACTTCTCCAGTTCAAGCAGGCGGTGGAAACCCGAACCAATCGCACCATGAGCCTTGAAATCATCCCCGAGGGCGCGTGGGGCGAGGGAAGATCCCTGCTGGAGCAGGTGCTCATGGGGAATATCCAGATGGCGGTGATCCCGTTGTATTTGACGCTGCATTTAGTACCCCAGGCAGCCGTTCTGGAACTGCCCTTTCAGTTTCATCATCGTCACACGGCCTACAGAATGCTGGATGGGGAGTATAGAGAAGTGCTGTTCGATTTGTACCGGGGGGCCGGTTTGCCGGCTTTGGCATGGGTGGATTTCGGAGGCGCCGCCGTGGTAAACGCCCGCAGGCCTCTGTACCGCCCCGAAGATTTTCGGGGTCTGCGCATCAATGGTCCCGAATCTCCCCTCTTTTACGACACCATGAGCGCTCTGCAGGCCGTCCCCGGCAGTCTGCGGGGCAACGAACTGGCACAGGCACTGGAAAAACGCGACGTGAACGCCCTGCTCATCCCACTGGATCAGATTCCGGACACAAGCCTCAAAGACACCAACCGATTCGTGACGGTGTCTTTTCAGACTCTTCACCTGGGGGTCTTGGTGATCAATAATTCTTTCTGGAAGGAGCTGGCGCCCAAGTTCCGCTCCATTTTACGTGAGGCCGCCTATGATTTCGAGATCATCAACCGCGGATACCAGACTCAACAGGAAATTCATGCGCTCCGGGAGTGCCTGTCCAAAGGACTGAACGTGGTGTATCTAAGCTTCTCGGACCGGAGACAGTTTCGGGACAAAATGAACCCGGTCTACGAGAACTGGCGGCACATCCTGGGTCCCGAATGGTTCGACGCATTTGCATCCGCCGTTACGGCAGAATCCACATTCTGACCGGAGGCGTCATTATTCCCATGGCGGTAAACACCGGCTTCCGATCATCCAGCAGCGGAGCATAACGAGCCAACACCCTGTTAAAGGCTTCGCGATTTCGTTCACCGACGGCATGGAGCGCAGGGGTCTTTTTGAGGACCCTCACCGGATCCACGTACTTTCCATCCTGAATGATGCGGAAGTCCAAGTGGGGACCCGTGGCCAATCCCGTCATGCCCACCCATCCGATGAGCTGGCCCTGTTTCACTCGTCTGCCCGCCCGTACACCCCCCGCAAACCCCCGTAGGTGACCATAACAGGACACTAAACCCGAAGCGTGGCGGACTTTCACGAAGTTGCCGAATCCACCCCTCCAGCCGGCAAACTCCACCTTTCCGTCTCCGATGGATTGAACCGGTGTTCCCTGCGGAGCGGCATAATCCACTCCCAAATGCGGCCGGTAGATCTTGAGGATGGGGTGCAATCGCGAATGCGAAAAATGAGAACTGATCCGTGTGTACTGAAGAGGCGATTTAAGAAATTGCTTCCTCAGATTTGCCCCTTGGCGATCATAATACGTTTCTTCACCATTTTCCTCCAGGAACAGGAAGGCTTCCAGATCCCGCCCTTCATTGGTAAACCGGGCGGCCAGAATGGTCCCGTCCCGCACGGCGGAATCCTTCCGGTACCATTTCTCGTATACGATCTTGAATCGGTCTCCTTTACGCACATCCACCAGAAAGTCCACGTCCCAGCAGAAGATGTTCACCAGTCGGTCCACAAGCGCGGGAGAAAGCCCGGCCTTCATCGCACTTTCGTAAAGGCTGGTCTCCACGACCCCCTCCACCGTATGAATCCGAGGGGTCAGGGCGACCAGACGTTTTTGAACGGCGAATCCATCATCCGAAGGTTCTATAAGCACTTGGTATTCATTCTTCTTCTCGTACTCCAACCGGAACCAATCATCTTCGAAGTTCTTTCGCTTCAAGGTGAGAACATCTCCCACGGCGATGCGCCGCATATCCAGCTCGCCACGGGCTTCCCGAACGGCCTCGGCGGCCACGTTTCCAGGCAGCCCTAATCGCACGGCGGCATTGAAAAAGGTATCACCGCGCTGGAATTCCAGAGAGTCGACGTGAAACTCGGCGGCGGACTTCGATGCGATCGATTCCGACACTCTCATGGACGCCGGTGCCGGAGGCATGACCGTGCTGTCCGGGGGGTACCCGGTGGAAAGTCCTCCCGACTCGCGTGAGTAAAACCGGGAACCGAAACGCCGAGCCGGAGGTTCCGTCGAGGCTACGGACAAAGTGCCCCACCAGGCCCGGTGTTGCAGCTCGACCCGTTCTTCGGATACGGAACTGCGGGGGACCCCGCTGTTACGAGGCGAAGAGAGAGTCCAGGAATCCGAGCAGATCAGCAGGCTTAATACCACATACAACACAAAGCCCAAAATCAGCTTTGACTTGGCAGGCTCCGGTGAAGGCTTGAAGCATCCGTGCATATTCAAGGCTCCCAACATGTTTATGAACTTGGTTTGTGGACTGCACTAAACCGGAAACGGTGCTGAAAAAAGGGATACGACGAGATGTGCTCGGCGGAGTGCGAGCAGGGCGTAAAAAGAAACGAGCGTCAACGTCTACATGAGGCATGCCTGAGATTGCGTGCGTTCCAAGGGTTCTTTTCTTGAAATACCATTGTCCCGGAACTGCTTTTATTGGGCGGCCGGAAACCCACCAACCGGCTTTCTTGTTGCTGTTCGAGTACCTATATAACAAATCCATCGGAGAAAGCAAAAGCATTTTTGAACCCTTAACATGGGTTTCCCGCTTGAATTCCGCCGATCCCTGTGCGTAGATACAAGAAAACCACACGATGGAGCCCTGCGGATCCCGAACTTTCCTCGAGCGGGAGGTATCAATCATCCTTGGATAGAAAATTCCGCCAGAAACTGGAAGGATTACAGAAGGTGGTACTCTACGCATTGAGTCGGGCTCCGGATGAATTCGGCCTATTGCCCGACCCGGAAGGGTACGTATCGTTAAAGGATCTGGTGAAAGCTCTTTCCGAGGAACCGGATTGGCGCCACATCCGCCTTTCACACCTCCAGGAGATACGGATCCACGACCTGCGGGGAGAATTTGAAATCCGAGACGGGCGGATGCGCACGACGACTCGTGAAGCCTCGGCGGGTTCTTATGAAATCGTAGCGGCCCCGAAGTTATTGTACATCGCCTTGAGACCCCGTTCATGGCCCCACGTGACGGAACAAGGCCTTAGACCCTTCACCGGAGCATGGGTGGTTCTATCCCGCGACAAGGAACTGGCCCTGCGAATCGGCAGAAGAAAAGATCCCGAGCCGATCCTGGTGGAAGTCCATGCGGAGCGGGCGCAGTCCCAGGGGGTATCGTTTTTCGCGGCGGGCCGTCATCTCGTGGTCGCTCCTTATGTCCCCTGCAACTTTTTGAACGGCCCTCCCGTTGAACCCCAGGAACTGAGACAGACAACCGGTTCGGAGCAACCCAAGAAGAATTCCGCCGTCTTACGGGATCTTCCTGGTTCGTTCTTCCTGAATCCAGACCGGGATCTGCCCTCTCGTCCCAAGCCCGGAGCAAGCCGGACGTCCCTGAAGAGCAAAGGTGGTGGAGCCACGGACAAACGATCTCGAAGGGAAGCTCGGGACTTGAAGAAGGGTAGGCGTTGACTCGGCCGCACTCCGTGCCATGGAATTGAAAACGTTCAGCGAACAAGAACTGGGCATTGTCCATACTGCCGTGGATATCGCCGAAGACGCCACGGCCGACCACTTCCGGTTCTCTTCCAGCGAATGGAACAGAATACGTTATGATATCAAGACATTGGCGCATCTTAACGAAGATGAGATTACTCACCAGGCATTTGCTCAACTCTTCAAATACTCTCGGGACCCACATATCCCCCCCCTGCCTCATCGGGTCCTGGATTTCTACCTGATCTGCCTTCAGGATCATATCATACTGGAAGCGCTTGCCCGCGAACCCCGCCTCACTCTCCTGGGAATCTGTCTCTACATTTTGACCCACGAACTGGTTCACGTGGTGCGATTCTCCAAATATTACAAACGCTATGAATGTTCCGACGAAGAAAGAGAAAGAGAAGAATCCGTGGTACATCACCTGACGTACGACATTCTCAAGAAACTCAACTGGCGTGAAATGGAGTACATTCTCCACTCCTACACCGAATTTCGGAATACGGACCGGATCGTGGTTTGATGCGTCATGACGTCCTATCCTCCCGGATAGAGGCAAGAAGCCGGAACTGATTCGGGATGCTTTTCGCCCTCCCCGGAACGTTCCCGGCTCTTTCCGCGCAGCACGCTGAACTCCGCTGATCTCAGAAGTCGCGCACGTTTTTCATTGACACGCTTCCGCAATTGCTCTATCAATAACAGTTCAATTTATCAAAGTGGAGGAGCGATTTTGGCAAACCACCCATCGGCGCTGAAACGAGCCCGTCAAAACGAGCAACGGCGAAAACGCAACCAGTCGATCAAGACCCGGGTGCGTAATTTGATCAAGAAGGTAAACAAGGCCGTAGAGGATCGATCCATACCCGAGGCCGAATCCGCTCTCCGGCAAACCGTAGCGGGCATTCACAAAGCATCCGCCAAGCGGGTCCTGCACCGCAGGACAGCGGACCGGTATATATCCCGGCTCAGCCGCAAGGTGAGCGCTCTGTCACAGCGGGTTTCCTGAAATCCAACCCTCGGAACGCCGCCGAAACGGCTCCCAAAAGGAATCCGGCACAGCCCCCTTTCCGGGCGCCGGGGTTGTTTGGGAATTCCGAGGGTCGGCGCCGTTAGAAACAGCCCTCCCCTTCCGGAAGCGACTGCGGCGTATACGGGGCAAGGAGCGCATTCCTTTCTTTTTTCTTGATTCCTTCCAAAATCTGTGGAAACTCGTGTTCAGCCCGGCAGATAAGAGAGTGACGTACTCACCCTGCAAAGGTGTGTGAATCACGGAAAGTCTTGGTGCGTCTTCGCCGCGGCACGGGTTTTCAAAACGACGCTTCGAGGTCAACGCTCCAATCACGATGCGCTTACCTGCGGATTCGCGCACGCTCAGAGGAGGCCGCCATGACCGCGATGAACTCCAAGAAACGCGTCCTCGCACTTTTCCGGAGGGATCCCATTGATACCATGCCCCTGTTCAGCGGACTCTCCATGCTGGTGCTTCCCGCACTGCAAGAGGCAGGGCTCCTGTTTTCCCGGATACACCAAGACGCCGGACTCATGGCCCGAGCCGCCTTGTCATCCACCCGCAGGATGGAGTTCGACGGCATCGTCGTTCCCTACGATATCGCCATCCTCTCCGAGGCCTTGGGGAACCATGTAAACTTTTACGAAGACACCGCCGAAGTGGTATTCCCCACGGTGCCCCAGAAAATCTGGAAAGACCTGGACGAGGTGCGTGTACCGGAGAATGTACTTGAAAGAGGCCGTATCCCCCTGGTGAGGAAGGCTGTGGAAATAATCCGCGCGGAGGCGCCCCAATATCCAGTGGGAGTCTGGCAAAGGGGTCCTTTCACACAGCTGGGGCAACTGCTCGAGTTGGAGGAAGTCCTGAAGGCGACCTTCAAGACCAAGTCCAAGGTGGAGATCGCCCTGGACAAGCTCACGGAAATGGTCATCGCGGTAGGGCGTTTCTGGCTGGAAGCGGGAGCGGACTATGTCACTCTGAGTGAACCAAGCGCATCCGGGGATGTTTTGCCTCCTCGCCTCTTCAAGAGCCTGATCCAGCCCAGGCTTACACGGATTCTCGATGCATGGCCTTCCCCCAAAGTTCTTCATATCGCGGGGAAGACGGACGCCTTAGTGGAAATGATGGTGGATTGTGGTGCGGATGCTCTCGCGGTGGACAAGAAAAACAATCTGAGTGAAACCCGCGTTAAGATCGGCTCGGACCGGTTGCTTTTCGGTAATTTCGACGTCTACGACCTCCCGTGCAAGCCGGAGACAACGGTGGAACAAGCGGAGTCCGCCATACGGGGGATCATCGACGCTGGAGTGGACGCCGTGTGGCCTGGTTCGGACCTGTGGCCCGATATGAGGCCGGAGAATATGGCAGCCATGGTGCGGACGGTGCACGAATACGGCAGGCGCCCAACTCCTGCGGTGGGACGCCTGTGACGACCCGAAACCACGAAAAAAAGCCGCCTTGGTCGGAGAAACGGAGAAACCAACAGGGAAACACGTTTCTGGACGGGACGTAGGAGGGGGTTCTTTGTGGAAACTGCGAGGAAGGTGTGCAAAGACGAAAGACGAATTAGAATCCCACGAACATTCGCTCTTCCATCTTCTCCGCCAGATTCTGCAGGATCTTTCGAAGCGCCGCCTGCCGATTGAACTCCGTGGTCACAGGATCCGACGTGGACACCGGATACCCTTCCTGAAACGCCATCTCCTCCACCTTCCAGAGAGTCTGCCCGGACGCCGTGCGGGTCAGTTCCAGCGAAAGAGTAAGCACGACGCGACGTTCCACGGCATGACGGTCCGGGCCGTGCGAAAGAGCGGACGTCTGTATGCGGCGGATACTCCCTTGAAGCACGGCATCCGCCTTCTCCGTAGGCCCTACATCAAAGGTTCCCCGTCGATTCAGCTCTTCGATGAAAATCTTCGTAGCGACGGCTTCCAAACCAGGCTCGTTGGTTCGGTTGTCCATTACCGGCACCGCGATCCTCCGAAGATCCGGGGGAATGGCTCCGGGCCCTCCCTGGAGTCGGTATCCGCAGGCGCAAAGCATTAGGATCCCTGATACCAAAGCGGCGCGACAGCAGAAGGACATGTTAGGAAACCACAATGTTCACCAGCCTCCCGGGCACCACCACGACTTTTCGGATGGTTTTCTCATGGATCCATTTCTCCACCCGCTCGTCCTCGATGGCTTTGCGACGGATCAGGTCCTGATCCGCGTCCGGGGCCACCAGAATTCGACTTCTCAGCTTGCCGTTTACCTGGATGGCGACTTCGATCTCATCGGCCAGCACGGCATCGGGATTATATCGCGGCCAGGGTCGGCGGCTCAGCTCTCCGGGTCGACCCAAAATACTCCAGAGTTCCTCCGCAAAGTGAGGCACAAACGGAAACAAAAGCACCAGGAGCGCCTCCACGGCTTCTACCGTCACCTTCTGGACCAGGACACTCGATGAGTCTGCTTCTTCCAGAGTTTTGTTGATCTGGTTGGTTAATTCCATGACTGCCGCGATGGCCGTATTGAAGTGAAACCGGTCTTCTATGTCGTCCGTCACCTTCTTGATGGTTTGATGGCTCTTGCGGTGCAACGTCTTGAGAGGCTCATCAAGGGTCACATCCCGTGCATACGGGGACACGGACTTCAATTCCTCCACCCGATCCACCACCAAGCGCCACACTCGATTCAGAAACCGATAAGCGCCTTCGACTCCCTGCTCGCTCCACTCCAGGTCCCTTTCGGGCGGCGACGCAAATAGACAAAACAGCCGCACCGTGTCCGCTCCGTAGTGTCCGATCAATGTTTCCGGATCCACCACGTTTCTCTTGGACTTCGACATTTTGACCTTGGGACCCAGAATCACGGGGCGGCCGCATTTGGGACATTTCTGATCGTTCACCTCGATGGGGAAAAGATATCCGTGGACCGGACATTGATAGGTTTCATGGCACACCATCCCCTGCGTCAGCAAATTGGTGAACGGTTCGTCCGCAGCCAACAATCCCAGGTCCCGCATTACTTTGGTGTAGAACCTCGAATAGAGCAGGTGGAGTATAGCGTGCTCGATACCGCCGATGTAGTGATTCACCGGCATCCAGTAATCCACGCGGCTTCTATCCAGTGGACCCCGGTCGTAATCCGCGGAGGCGAATCGGGCGAAATACCAGGACGATTCCACAAAAGTATCCATGGTATCCGTCTCTCTCCGGGCCTCGGCGCCACAGTTGGGACAGGTCGTCCGAACGAAGGAATCAAGCAGCGGCAGCGGGGATCGTCCATCTTCTCCCATCTCGGCGTCCTCGGGAAGCACCACGGGAAGATCCCGATCCGGAACGGGAACGATGCCACAGCCTTGACAATACACGACGGGGATAGGGGCTCCCCAGAAGCGCTGCCGGGAGATGCCCCAGTCTCTCAGCCGGTAGTTCACCGTCTTGAACCCCAGATCCTTCTCCTCCAAATACTCGGCGATGCGGTCCAGGGCTTCCACGTTATGCAATCCGTCAAACGGCCCCGAGTTCACCAGATATCCCTCGTCTTCGTAGGCCTCGTTCATGGTGTCCGGACTCAGCACCCGGTCTTCGGGTTGAATTACCACCACCAGAGGCAGGCCGTATTTGCGGGCGAATTCAAAATCCCTCTGGTCATGGGTGGGAACAGCCATGACAGCCCCGGTCCCGTAGTGGGCCAGGACGAAGTTGGCGACATATATGGGCATTCGAAGCCCTGTGAGCGGGTTTAGGCAGTACTTCCCCGTGAACACCCCCTCCTTTTCCATCTGGTCGGAAGTCCTCAGGTAGGATTCCACCCGGAGAGTGCGGTCAATGAACGCGTCCACCTCGGCTTCGCGGCCGGTTCCCCGGGCGATTTCTCGGGACAGTTCCAGCTCCGGTGCAAGACACATGAACGTGGCGCCGTACAATGTGTCCTGGCGGGTGGTGAATACCTGAATAGGATCCCTCCCATCCTCCCTGGGAAAACGCACCACGGCGCCATGGCTCTTCCCGATCCAATTTCTCTGCATGGTAAGGACCCGTTCAGGCCAACCCCCCATCCGATCCATGCATTCCAGAAGCTCTTCGGCATACTCCGTGATTTTGAAAAACCAGCCGTCCATTTCCTTCTGGATCACTTCCTGATCCGTGTGGCGCCAACAAAAGCCGTTCTCTACCTGTTCGTTGGCCAGGACGGTCTGGCATTTGGGACACCAGTTCACCAGGGATCGTTTCTTGTAGGCCAGCCCCCGTTCATACATGCGCGAAAAGATAAGCTGCTCCCATCGATAGTAATCCGGGTCACAGGTGGCGAACTCCCGACTCCAGTCATAACTGAACCCCATCCGTTTGAGCTGATGCTTCATGGTCCGTATGTTATTCCGGGTCCAGACGGCGGGATGGATCTTGTTCTCGATGGCGGCGTTTTCCGCCGGCATGCCAAAGGCGTCCCATCCCATGGGGTGCAGTACGTTGAACCCGTTCATGCGTTTGTATCTGGCCACCACGTCTCCAATGGTATAGTTACGCACATGACCCATATGAATCTTTCCCGAAGGGTACGGGAACATTTCCAGCAGGTAGAACTTGGGCATGGACGGATCTTCCGAGACACGGTCGTACCCTCCATCCTCCCAGTGCTTCTGCCATTTCTTCTCAATTTCCTGCGGGTTATAGATTCGTTCCATCGGTCTCATTTCCGTTTCATGGGTTCATCCGGATTCTTGGTCCACGTGGAGTCCATTCTAAGAGAACGGTAGATACTGTCCAGAATACCATTTATAAACGATCCCGATTCCTCTCCACCGAACTTTTTACCTAAGTCCACCGCCTCATTCAGAGACACTTTGGGGGGAATCTCTTCCATATGGAGAAGTTCGTACAATGCCATTCTCAAGACATTCCGATCCACAAGGGACATGCGGTCCAGACGCCAGTTCTCCGAGTGGCTCTCAAGCTTCCGGTCCAATTCCTCCCGGCGTTCCGAAACCCCCATAACGAGGGAATGAACCAGAGTGGTAAGGGGCTTGCCGGCGTTGAAAGAGAGCTCGAACAATTTCAACGCCTCCACAGCCCGTAGTTTGCAGGCGTCCATTTGAAACAGGATTTGAATGGCCTGTTCGCGAGCCTTTCTTCGGCTTGACATGAAGCATCACAGCTGTTTCATCAGGTTGGCCATTTCGATGGCGGAAAGCGCGGCTCCCCAGCCTTTGTTTCCGGACTTGGTTCCCGCCCGTTCCACCGCCTGCTCAATGGTATCCGTGGTGAGAACGCCGAATATGACGGGAACGCCCGTATCCAGGGTTACCGCGGCCACCCCCTTGGAGACCTCTGCAGCCACATACTCGAAATGGGGAGTGGCGCCCCGTATGACTGCTCCCAGGCAGATCACCGCATCGTATCGGCCGCTCTCGGCCAACTTGCGACTCACCAGCGGAATCTCGAAGGACCCCGGCACCCGGACCAGATCGATGGACCCTTCGTCCGCTCCGTGCCGCAGGAGAGAATCCATGGCTCCTTCCAACAAACGCGCCGTGATGAAATCATTGAACCGGCTGACCACGATTCCGAAACGCAGGTTCTGGGCCTGCAGGTACCCCTCCAATACTCTGGGCATAACCACCTCGTCCATTAGACATCCAGCAAGTGGCCAAGTTTGGCGCACTTGGTTTTGAGATATCTCAGGTTCACCGGATTCGGGCATACCGTGAGTGGGACCCGCTCCACCACCGTCAGACCATATCCCTCCAACCCGATAATCTTCTTGGGATTGTTGGTAAGGAGCCGCATCTTCTGCACACCCAGGTCGGCCAAAATCTGCGCCCCGATACCGTAGTCCCGCAAATCCGGCTGGAATCCCAACTCCAGGTTCGCCTCCACCGTGTCCTTGCCTTCGTCCTGAAGGGCGTAGGCTTTAAGCTTGTTGATCAAGCCGATACCCCGCCCCTCCTGGTGCATATACAGCACTACGCCCTTTTCCGCCGCCTGAACCTTGTTCAGGGCCTCGGCCAACTGCTCCCCGCAATCGCACCGCAACGAGTGAAATACGTCTCCCGTGAGACATTCGGAATGAACCCGAACCAGCACTTCGTCTCCGGGCAGAATTTCTCCCTTGACGAGAGCTAAATGCTGGTGATCGTCCACGTCGTTTTCGTACACCACGCATTTGAATCGCCCGGCAGGCGTGGGAAGAATCGCCGTGGCCACACGGCTAACCAGTCGTTCGTTTCGCATGCGGTATGCAATGAGATCAGCCACCGTGCAGATCTTGAGCTCGAATCGTTGAGCCAATTTTTCCAGATCCGGCATCCGGCTCATGGTACCGTCTTCGTTCATGATCTCACAGATCACTCCCGCAGGCTGCAACCCTGCCAACCGCGCCAGATCCACGGATCCCTCCGTCTGGCCCGTGCGAACGAGTACACCCCCCTTGCGGGCTCGCAGGGGAAACACGTGCCCCGGAACCTTCAAATCCCCTTCCCTGAGATCTTCCGAAACGGCCTTTCGAATGGTGTACGCGCGTCCGGCCGCGGACTGGCTGTTGTGGGGATTGTTTCGGGCATCTATAGAAACCGTAAACGCGGTTTGAAAAGGAGAGCGGTTGTCTCGGACCATCAGCGGCAAATTGAACCGGTCCAGCATTTCCGGCGCCATAGAAAGACAGATGAGCCCCCGGCCATACTTGGCCATGAAGTTCACGGTTTCCGGGGTCACCTTGTCCGCGGCCAGTGTCAGGTCCCCTTCGTTCTCACGATCCTCGTCATCCACCAAAATGACCATCCGGCCCCGGCGTATCTCATGAATGGCTTCTTCTATGCTGCATACCGGCATGACACTAAGCCTCGCGTTCAATTCGGATCCGGTTGTTGACGCTGAAAGGATCTACCGCGTTCCGTCGCCCGGAAACCCGCGCGACGGAAAGTCCTGGATTCCTGTCAACACGCCGATACCCCGTCGGCTCCTGCCTCTGGGCTCCCCGGCCCCGGACTTCCGCAGATGGAGATCGTCACGGTGAAACGAATCCGTATTTCGCCAGGCTTTCCAGAGAAAGCCCGCCCGGATGAGGTTTGACGTCAGCCCCTCCGCCGTGTCGGAGCAGGCGTTCCACGTATTTTCCGATCAGGTCCGTTTCAATATTCACCCGATCTCCCTCCCTGCAAAATTGCAGCGTAGTACGATTCACCGTGTGAGGGACCAAGTTCGCTTCGAAATAGGTCGGCCCGCACTCGTTCACGGTCAGGCTCACCCCATCCAAGGCCACGGAGCCCTTGACGACCAAGAACTTGGTCAGTTCTTTCGGAATCTGCACCCTGAGCCGGATCGAACTAGAACTGGACGTTCTTATCAGGATCGTGCCGATGGAGTCAACATGCCCGCTCACGAGGTGCCCGCCCAGACGATCCGAGAGCCTCAGAGCTCTCTCCAGATTGACTGGGTCTCCCTGAGCCAAAAATCCCAAGGTCGTCCGCGCCAGGGTTTCGCCCGACACGAAAAACTCCACTCCGGCGCCCCGGAATGCCGACACCGTCAGGCAGACGCCATTGAGTGCGATGCTTTCCCCCAACTCCGGGTCCCTGAGAAAGGGCGCATCCACATCGAGAATCCCTTCCCGTCCATTCCGCACGACGCGGATTACGCGACCTACTCCCTGCACCAGTCCGGTGAACACGGAATCCTTGCCCCGCCTTTCTCGATGGTCACGGCGCTCTGAGATACCCTTCCAGAAGAACATCCTCCCCAAACCGCCGGACTCTTAAACCACGCACGTTCAGGCAGCCGTCGATCCTGCGGATCCCAAGGTCCCCCACCATTCCCGGAGCATCCGGACCTCCCAGAATCTTCGGAGCATAAAAAAAATACACTTTGTCCACCACTCCTTCGCCTATCGCGGAAGCACTCACCTCGGCGCCTCCCTCGATAAGCACGGATGTGATGTCCCGCGCGGCGAGTTCCCGCATTACGGCGCTCAACGACACTCGTCCGTTTCGCTCTTCCACCTCGAGCACTTCGGCGCCAATTCTCTCCATCAGGCGTTTCCGCTCGGAATCCGCTCCTCGGCAGGTACAAATCAGCAATCCGGCGCGAGACTCCTTGTTAAAAACCCGCCGGTCGGGTGACAACGTGAGTCGACTGTCCAGAATAACCCGCAGAGGGTCCCGGCCTGGGAAATACCGGCACGTCAGACGGGGATCATCCGCTCTTATGGTTCCCATCCCCACCAGGATGGCATCCGAAGCGGCCCGGAGTCTGTGAACGAACCGGCGGGAGCGCTCGTTGGTAATCCACTGGGAATCACCAGTCGCCGTCGCGGTTTTCCCATCCAGGGTGGCCGCCGTCTTCAGAGCCACAAAGGGTCGGTTCCGGGTGACGAATACGGTGAACGCTTCATTCAGATGGGCGCACTCGGAATCCAGGATACCGCAGTCCACTTGAATTCCGGCATCCATGAGACGTTTCGCGCCACCTCCCTGCACACGAGAATTCGGGTCCTTCTGACCGATTACCACCCGTCGAATTCCACTCTTTAGGACCGCCTCCGTGCAGGGGGGTGTCTTCCCAAAATGATTGCACGGCTCCAGAGTCACATACAATGTAGCCCCGCGAGCCGCATCACCGGCTTCTTCCAGAGCAATCCGTTCGGCATGGGGTCCTCCGGCATAGGCGTGGAAGCCCCTGCCCACCACCCGGTTACCGCGCACTACCAAGGCGCCCACCATGGGGTTCGGCGATGTTCGCCCCCATCCCCTGCAGGCCCGTCGTAGAGCCAGGGTCATGAATTCCCTATCCGCTGTCGGGTCCGGCATTCTCCCCCTTTCGATTACGTTCCCGCACCAGCTTCTCCAATTCCGACATGAACTCGTTGATGTCCGCAAACCGGCGATACACCGAGGCGAACCGGACATAGGCCACATCGTCCAGTTCCCTGAGCCTGGCCATAACCCGCTCCCCGATTTCCCGGGTGGGAATTTCTTTTTGCTGACTCTCGTGAAGCCCCCGTTCCAGTTCGTCCAGAAAAGATTCGATCACCTCCACACTGACGGGTCGTTTCTCCAAAGCCTTCTTGATTCCCTCATAGATCTTCTGACGGCTGAACGGCTCCCTTCGATTGTCTTTCTTGACCACCATGGGCAGGATCTCTTCCACGCGTTCATACGTCGTAAACCGCCTTCCACATCGGCTGCAACCGCGGCGCCTGCGAATGGCCAAACTATCTTTGCTCAATCTCGAATCGATAACTTTGTTGTCGACATGGCCGCAATAGGGACATTTCACGACAATCACTCCACATGGAAGGGCTCTCACAAGATCGGCCGGCCGTCGAAACAAACCCCGGCCGAAAGAGGTATCACGGGAGGGTGGGCGCTAAACTCGGTTCTTCAAGGAACGGGAAATCGATCACACAATGCTTCGACCTCCTCACGGACCCGCTTGATCAGGGCTTCATCTTCGGGATTGGATAACACTTCTATGATACGCAGGGCTATCCATTGCATCTCCGCCTGCTTCATAAAACGGGTGGTCACTGCGGCGGTTCCGATCCGAATACCGCTGGTCTTGTTGGGGCCCTTTTGTTCGAAAGGGATGACGTTCTTGTTGAGAGTCATGCCGGCCCGATCCAGTACGTCCTCCGCAAAGGCTCCGGTGAGACCCGTAGGCGAGAGATTCACGAGAATTAAATGACTGTCCGTTCCACCGGTAACCACATGCAACCCATTTCGGGCCAGCACCTCCGCCAGGACTTGGGCGTTTTCGACAACCTGGGCCGTGTATTCCCTGAATTCCGGCTGCATGGCCTCGCGAAAGGCCACCGCTTTGGCCGCAATCACGTGCATGAGGGGACCACCCTGCATGCCGGGAAACATGTGCCGATCCACCAGCCGGCCGTATGGGTCGCGAGCCAGCACAAATCCCCCTCTCGGCCCCCGCAGCGTCTTGTGCGTCGTCGAGGTCACCAGATCCGCATAGGGCACGGGGGAAGGGTACACTCCGCCGGCCACCAGTCCCGCAAAATGCGCCATATCCACCATCAGCAATGCATTCACATTGCGCGCGATACGCTCAAAGCCCGCAAAATCGATAAACCGGGGATAGGAACTCCCTCCCGCAATGATCAGTCGGGGGCGATGGATTGCGGCAAGGCGCTCAACGTGGGCCATGTCGATACGATAGCTCTCCGGATCCACCTGGTACGAAACCACTTTGAACAACCGACCCGAGAAACTGGCCGGGCTGCCGTGGGTCAAATGTCCTCCGTGGCTCAAATCCATGCCCATGATGGTGTCGCCGGGCTGGAGCACGGAGAAGTAAACCCCCATGTTCGCCTGGGAGCCAGCATGAGGTTGAACGTTGGCATGATCCGCGCCGAACAGGTGCTTGGCCCGTTCGATCGCCAACGTCTCCACCCGGTCCACGAATTCACATCCGCCGTAATAACGGCGGCCGGGATATCCTTCGGCGTACTTGTTCGTCAGGACCGTGCCCTGAGCCTCGAGCACGGCCTTGCTGGCGTAGTTTTCCGAGGCGATAAGAACCAGCTTTTTCCGCTGACGTTCCATCTCCTGTTCCACCGCGCGGGCCACTTCCGGATCCGAATGTTTCAGATGTTCCATATTCCCCAGGCTATCCCCATGAAAATGTAACGCTCATCCGCCCTCGCACAGTTCCTTGGGACGGTTTCGACACCATTGATTTCCCCTGTAAGGATTCACATCGCCACAGCGAACCGATGGGAGACTGGAACGTCATCGCGTCGGCGCTCCGCCGAACACCCTTCGGCAGCCCCGAACCAAGACGCCGTTCAGAACGGGGAAAGAACCCCTGCCCCACCTATCCGCACCAGCGTTTGAACACGAGACACCCGTTGGTGCCGCCGAATCCGAACGAATTGCTCATGGCCACTTCGATGCGCGCCGCCCGGGCCTGATGAGGAACGACATCCAGAAGAATTTCCGGATCGGGCTCCATGTAATTGATGGTGGGTGGGATTATGTCCCGCTCGATGGTAAGCACACAAAAAATCGCTTCGATCCCGCCCGCGGCGCCCAAGAGATGCCCCGTCATGGACTTGGTGGAACTTACGGGCATTCGCGCGACATGGTCTCCGAAGACGTTCCGGATCGCCTGAAACTCCGATTTGTCGTTCAAGTCCGTGGAAGTGCCGTGGGCGTTGATGTAATCCACTTGATCGGGTTGTATTCCCGCGGAATCGATAGCGCACTTCATGCACCGGGCCGCACCCTCCCCTTCGGGCGCCGGCGCCGTCATGTGGTAGGCGTCGCTGGACAGGCCGTAGCCGATAAGCTCGGCGCGGATGTGGGCATTGCGGGCCAGCGCATGTTCCAGAGTCTCCAAAACCATGATTCCGCTTCCCTCGCCTACTACGAAGCCGTCCCGATTCTTCTCGAAGGGACGGGACGCCCTTGGAGGATCGTCGTTCCGCTCCGAAAGCGCCCTCATGGCGTTGAATCCGGAAATCGCCAGGGGGGTGATCACCGCCTCGCTGCCCCCGCAGATCATCACATCCGCCATACCCGACTGCAAAAGCTTGTAGGACTCTCCGATGGCATGAGATCCGGCGGCGCAGGCCGTGGATATACTCAGATTGGGCCCCTTGGCGCCGAAAAGGATGGAAATCTGCCCGGGAGCCATATTGCCTATCAGCATAGGGATGAAAAAGGGGCTTACCTTACTCGGCCCCTTGCTCAGAAGAATCTCGTGATAGTACTCGATGGACTGCAATCCTCCCAGCCCGGTCCCTATATAGGCGCCCACACGCTCCGGAGTGTTTCCGGGGATTTCCAATCGCGCGCTTTCCACGGCCATCCGGGCGGCCGCAATGGCAAAATGTATGAACCGGTCCAAGCGGCGTACGCTTTTCTTGTCCAGGAAGTCTTCGGGATTGAAATCTTTCACCTCGGCGGCTATCTGTGATCTGAGCCCCGACGCGTCGAACAGGGTGATGGGAGTGACCCCGCTCTTGCCGGCGCAGAGACTCTCCCACGTTTCCTCCACTCCCACACCCAACGGTGTGACCAAGCCATAACCTGTTACAACCACTCGTTTTGTCACGAGACAATCCTCATAGTCGCCCAAATCATTTCTGGTGGGCCTGGATATACTCGATGGCATCCTTTACGGTTCGAATCTTTTCGGCGTCTTCATCGGCGATCTCGATGTTGAACGCCTCTTCCATGGCCATGATCAACTCGACAAGATCCAGTGAATCCGCTCCCAGGTCATCCACGAACGATGCATCGTCCACCACATCGGCCGCATCAACGCCCAGCTGTTCACACACGATTTCTTTGACCTTATCCGCTGCAGACGACATCCTGTTTCCCCCTTTTGAATGATCAACAATGGGACTTTCTACCTAACATCACGGCAGATTGCGTTTCACGCGGGCCGATCCACGATCAGTATAAACCGCCGTTGACGTGGATGATCTGGCCGGTGATATACCGAGACTGGTCTGAACAAAGGAATTGCACCACATCCGCCACTTCCTCGGGAACTCCCATTCGACCCATGGGAATGGCCTGCATAAAGCCTTCCTTGATTTTCTCCGGCAGATCCCGGGTCATCTCCGTATCAATAAACCCGGGTGCCACCGCATTCACCCGGATATTCCGGGGCGCCAGCTCCTTGGCCAGTGACTTGGTAAATCCCATGATCCCGGCTTTGGAAGCGGCGTAGTTCGCCTGTCCGGCATTCCCTGTGGCGCCAACCACCGATGCGATGCTTACGATACTGCCGGAACGTTGCCTCATCATGGTTCGGACCACGGCTTGAGAACAATTGAATACCCCCTTCAGATTCACATTCAAGACGCGATCCCATTGCTCTTCTTTCATACGAGGAAACAGTGAATCCATGGTGATACCCGCATTGTTAATGAGCACGTCGATCCGGCCGAACTCATCGATCATGGCGCCCACATGATCGGCGACTTCCGCCGTATCGGCCACGTTGAAATACGATACCCGAACCGTGGCTCCCAATTCCTCCGCTTCCGCAGCCGTGGCCGCCGCCGCGTCCGGTTCCCTGTCGTAATGGTTGATCAACAGGATCGTTTCCGGACCCGCAAATCCGAGTACGACGGCCTTTCCGATACCTCTGGATCCTCCGGTCACTAGCACCACTCGGCGTTTCGCTTCCACCATGTTCCGTCTCCCATTGGGCTTCGTCGGTCCCTCCCGCCACCGCACGGGACCCAACGCGCGCCGCGTCCCGGCGGGGTACTTTTCAGCGGCCCAACTCCCGTTTGATTTCCGCGATCAACTCAGGCACCACGTCAAACAGATCCCCTACAATCCCGTAGTCCGCCACGTCGAAGATGGAAGCATTGGGGTCCCGGTTGATGGCCACAATAACGTCGGAAGACTGGATGCCCACGAGATGTTGCACGGCGCCGGAAATCCCGCAGGCAATGTACAACTTGGGACTTACGGTGCGGCCCGTCTGACCCACCTGGTGAGCGTAGCCGATCCACCCGGCGTCCACTGCGCCACGGCTGGCTCCCACGGCTCCATTCAAAAGATCGGCCAACTCACGAAGCAAGGAAAAATTCTTTTCTTCCTTCAACCCCCTGCCTCCGGCCACAATGACATCCGCTTCCGCCAGGTTCACCCGTTCGTCCACTTCCCTCACAATATCGAGAATGCGCACCCGTCCCCGGTTCTCAAATCCATTCATGGGTACCGGAACGATTTCGCCTGTACGGTCTTCCCGTCTCACGGCGCGCTTCATCACTTTGGGACGAACGGTGGCTATTTGAGGTCGTCTGTCCGCGCATACAATGGTGGCCATGATGTTTCCGCCGAAAGCGGGTCTGGTCTGCAGCAACACACGATCGGATTCACGGATGCTCAACCCGGTGCAGTCCGCGGTCAAACCGGTGTCCAGCCTGGACGCCAGTCGCGGAGCCAACGATCGGCCGATGGAAGTAGCTCCCATCACCAGGACCGACGGCTTATGTTCATGAATCAGGCGGGCCAAAACATCCGCATAACTGTCTTCTTCGTAGTGGGTCAGGTCCGGATGATCCACACAATACACCCGATCCGCTCCATACCGAGTCAGTTCCCGCGCCGCGTCGGAAATATCGTGGCCCAGCATCACCACGCAAAGAGGCTCATCGAGAAGGTTCGAGAGCTTCCCGCCCTCTCCCAGCAGTTCCAACGAAATATCCGCCACACGCCCGCACCGCTGCTCACCGAATACCCAGACACCTCGATATCCGGCATCCACTCCAATCGCCTTTTCCCGATGGACGACGGTGATGGCTTCAAAAGCACAGACTTCCTCGCAGGCGCCGCAAAGCGTACACCCGTCCCCGATGACCGCGGTGTTCCCCTGGATCTCAATGACTCCGAAGGGGCAACTCTCGACGCACTCCCCACAGGCCGTGCATTTCTCTTTGTCAACAGAGATACTCATAGGATGCCTGTTTGCTTGGAAAGAATTCCTTCCGGGTGGAGATTTCGGACGGACTTTTACATGCCGCCAAAGGCGGTGTCAACCCATATGGCGATGACCGGGGGGTGGTATTCAAGGCGCGAACCCTCCGGAATGCCTCAGGAGAGCTTGACGACCCGGCGCTGTTTCAGTCGCTGAAGCAATGCGGTCGCCTGTTGAGCAGAGTCGCCTTCCAGGAGTTCCCGCCCTCCTCTGGGCTCTGGGGCAAAAATACGCTCCACCCAAGTGGCGGAGCCCGTAAGCCCCACATCGTTGGAGGACAGTCCCAGATCCTGCAAGCGCCACATCTGAACCGGATGTTTCCGTGCCCGCACCTTGGCCTTGAAGGAAGGCACCCGGGGTTCCCCGATCTCCTTGACCACGGTGATGAGGGCGGGGAGTGAAATGCGGACCCGATCGTACCCGTCGTCCATCATACGATGTACGATCAGGCTTCCTTCCTCCAGGCACTCGATGGTCTTCACGAATGCCACGTGAGGAACGCCCAACTTCTCGGCCAGTCCGGGACCTACTTGGGCCGTGTCTCCATCGATGGCCTGCTTACCGCACACGATCAGATCGAAGTCGCCCAGCCGACGAATCCCTGCGGCCAGGGTACGAGCCGTGGCGAGGGTATCCGCGCCCGCAAACGAGTGATCCGTAAGCAACACAGCCTCGTCCGCACCGTAGGACAACGCCTCGCGCAACGCCTGCTCGGCCTGGGGAGGTCCCATGGAAAGAACGGTCACCCGACCTCGGGTCCGGTCCCTCATTCCAAGTCCCGTTTCCAGAGCGTACAGATCAAAGGGATTGACGATGCTTTCCACTCCCTCTCGCTGCAACGTGTTCGTAATGGGATCGATACGGACGTTTCGGGTATCCGGGACCTGTTTCAGGCAAACCACCACGTGCATCATCCGTCACCTATTTCCGGCGGGTGTATTCTTTGTTCAAAGCCTGTCCGATGATATTCCGCTGAATTTGATTGGTCCCCTCGTAAATCTGAAGAATCTTGGCGTCCCGCATCATCTTTTCCACAGGGTATTCACGCATGTATCCGCATCCCCCGAGAATCTGGACCGCATCCGTAGTCACCTTCATGGCCATGTCCGTGGGAAACACCTTGGCTATGGCGCTGGCCTTGGAGACATCCCCCTTGGGATGGCCGTCAATGAATCGGGCCACCGAATACACCAGAGCGCGCCCCGCCTCGATGGAAACGGCCATGTCCGCCAGCATATGCTGCACCGCCTGAAAACTGATGATGGGGGCCTGGAATTGAATCCGCGTCTTGGCGTATTTGACCGCCACATCCAATGCACCCTGAGCCAGACCCACGGCTTGGGCTCCCACACCGGGACGCGAAGAGTCAAAAGTCCTCATGGTGGCCAGGAAACCCGTCCCCTGCTTTCCGATAAGCCGATCCCGGGGTACGCGGCATCCGTCGAAAACGAGCTCCCTCGTGACGGAAGCGCGGATGCCCATCTTCCTCTCTTTCTTGCCGAAACTGAAGCCGGGATCCCCCTTTTCCACCACCAGGGCGCTTGCCCCCCGGGCCCCCTTGGCCGCATCCGTGATAACGATCACGCTGTAAATGTCCGCTTCTCCCCCATTGGTGATCCACTGCTTGGCGCCGTTCAGCACGTAGTGGTCACCCTCCGCCGCCGCGGAGGTCTGAATGCCGCCCGCATCACTTCCCGCCGTGGATTCGGTCAGTGCAAACGCGGCCAGCGATTCGCCGGAGGCGATACGGGGAAGATACTTCTGCTTGAGCATCTCGTTTCCGTAGAGGAGAATGGGGTACGCTCCCAGCCCACTGGCGGCGAATGTGGTGGCGACGCCGCAGCAGCCGCGGCTCAATTCCTCCACAGCCAGGCAGTTTTCCAGGCAACCCAGGCCCAGCCCACCATAGGACTCCGGTATGACGATCCCGAACAAGTCCGATTGGGCCAGACTCTTCATGATTTCATGGGGAAAGGTCTCGTTTTCATCCAATTCCGCTCGAACGGGCTCGATCTTTGTCTCCGCGATCTGTCTGGCCAGATCCCGAATCATCACCTGTTCTTCAGACAAGAAATAATCCATGCATCGCTCCTTGAAGGTTCTCGATCCCCTTACATACCCGGCCCCTCAGGAATGCTTCAGACTGAAGGCCTCCAATCCTTCCGCCAGACTCTGATTCACTTTCATGCGAACCAATTCGATCGCGACCCGTATGGCATTCTTCAGGGCCTTGGGCGGTGACGCCCCATGACACACCACACCCGCCCCGTTGACGCCCAATAGAGGGGCCCCCCCGTGTTCGGTGTAATCCAGCTTCCGATAGAAACGGGCAATCGCCTTCTTGGCCAAAACCAGACCCACACGACCGGTCCAATTTTTCCGCATCTCGGTCAACAACATGGTCGAAAACACGGAACCGAGGCTTTCCGTGAGCTTGAGACAGACGTTTCCCACGAATCCGTCACAGATGATCACTTGGGTGCTTCCCGTAAAAATGTCCCGACCTTCCACGTTTCCGATGAAGTTCAAGTCCGTCCGGCTCAACAACTCGTGGACCTGCTTGACCAGTTCGTTCCCTTTGATGCGCTCCTCCCCCACATTCAGCAGTCCGACGCGCGGTTCGGCAATCTTCAAGACGTCCCGGGCGTAGATATCCCCCATGATCCCGAACTGGAACAGGTTCTGCGGCTTGCAGTTCACATTGGCGCCCACGTCAATGACCACCGTGGAGCCCTTCAACGTAGGGAAAATACCTGCAATGGCGGGACGATCCACACCCACGGTGCGACCCAGGACCAGAGCCGCACCGGTCATGGTGGCTCCGGAATTCCCCGCACTGACCACCCCATCGGCGAATCCGGCCTTAACCAGTTCAAAACACACCCGAATGGAGGCCCGTTTCTTCTTTTTGAAGGCCGCGGCCGCCGGCTCATCCATGCCCACCACTTCGGGCGCGTCCTGAATTTCGATCAGCGAACGGGGAACCCCCGAGAGACGACCGAGTTCTTCCTCGATCTCCCGCTGCACGCCAACCAGCACCACGGGCTGTCCATACTCACGGGCGGCCCATACGGACCCCTCCACCGGAGCCGCCGGCGCAAAATCGCCTCCCATGGCGTCCACGGCAATTCGAATGGATGGCTTTTCCATCAGGCTGGGTATCCGTCACAACACGTTATGAGTCGGGGCCTGGAAAGACGGCTCATTCGGTCTCGAACAGCGTCCTACCCCGATAGGTCCCGCAACTGGGACACGCTCTGTGAGGCAGCCTGGATTCACCACACTGGGGGCACTGGGAAAGCGAAGGCGGCCTGAGCGCATCATGCGCCCTCCGCATATTTCGCCTGGAATGGGATTTTCTTCTTTTCGGCAACGCCATGGATGTTCTCCAACTTGGTTCGGCATTCAGTTGCTGGATACGGGAGTAAACGTCTTCAACACGGCGAACGGACTGTCAAGCCGCTCTTCCCCGCACCGGCAGGGAGCGATATTCCGATTCGCACCGCAATGGGGGCATATACCCGCACAGGTTTCACGGCACAAGGTCTTCAGGGGAACGGCCAGAAGAATATGATCCTCGATGATGGGGATCAAGTCGAACTCTTCCCCCTCGAACGTGGTGATGTCCAGATCTTCGGAAGTGAGTTCCAGATTGTCCTTGACCACGACGTTCAAAGTATCCGCGGCCACCAAGGTGGCCTGCACATCCAGATCGAGAGCGCTCTGATAGTCCTCCAGGCACCTGCCGCATTGAAGATGCAGGGTGGTTCTCACTTCACCCCGAACCAGGAAGTACTCCCCAGAGCGGTCCACACGGATCCGGCCTGAAACGGGGCCGTGCACGTGGGACTGGGACGGATCCCCCGGGTGACCCAAGAACCGTATCTCGCGACCTTGAACGGGAAAGTTTCTGGTGGACACTTTCATTTGTGTGTTCTCAAACAAGGTAAAAGATTCTAGTAGTATCGACGTCGGGTTCTTGTCAAGAACTATTCCCCACAGACACTCTCTTCGACATGGGAACAGCCGGATCACATCCGATGTCCCATGACACCGCATCCGCCGCCCCTTGCCCCAAACACCCGGACACGTTGCCGTGAAGTCCGCCCGCGTGTTCATCCTTCCGGGAAAGCCTCCCAATCCCGGCTTGCTACCCGGTAACCCCAACACCCGCCCCTATCCCGCATTCCGGAACACGATCCTTCTCCATCAGGTACTCGGTTCGAAAGAAGCGGCGCGTCCCATCCCCGAAAATGGAGCACCCGAACCTCGGACAAATTCCTGATCCGGGGGTCGGCGGAAGACGCGGGCAGGGTGTCTGCGGGCAATAGGACAGGGAACGAAAAGAGCCTGGAGGCGTTCGGGGACCAGCGGGACACCCGCGCTCCGGCGCCACGGGAGCCGTGGCGCCGCTGGTATCCGACCGGCTGAAATCAACCGTTTCTGCGTGCGAAATCCTTCATGAACTCAGCGAGAGCCTGCACCGAACGCAACTCCACGGCATTGTATAGGGATGCTCTGCATCCTCCCACGCTGCGGTGCCCTTTCAACCCTCCCATCCCGTTCTCCCCGGCCTCGGCCAGAAATTTCTTCTCCAGTTCCTCCGAGGGAAGTCGAAACGTGACGTTCATCAGAGAGCGGGCATTCACATCCGCCGTGCCCCGATAATAGCCCGACTCGTCGATGACCCCGTACAGCAGCGCGGCTTTTTCTCGATTGACGGCGTCCATCCTCTCGAGTCCGCCCATGGTTTCCTCAAGCCATTTCATGACGAGCTGAACCACATAGATGCTGAAAACAGGGGGTGTATTGTACAGGGACCTGCTTTCCGCATAGGTGCCGTATCGGAGCATGGCCGGGACATTCCGGGGGGAGCGGCCGAGCATGTCCTCACGAATCAGCACCAAAGCAACACCCGCCGGCCCCACGTTCTTCTGAGCCCCGGCGTAGATCACCCCGAAGGGAGCCGCGTCGAACGGTCTGGACAGGATATCCGAGGACATGTCGGCCACCAGGGGAACCGCGCCCGTATCGGGAAACACCCGCCACTGGGTGCCCTTGATGGTATTATTACTCGTGATATGGACATACGCGGACCCGGGATCCAGCTTCAGGACATCGGGAATGTAGGCGTAATCCCGATCCTTGCTGGATGCGGCGATATTCACCTGTCGTCCCAGGATTTGGGCCTCCTTGATCGCCTTGCTCGACCAGGTGCCGGTATCCACATAATCCACTCCGGGGTTCTCCGCGGCGAGATTCATGGGAACCATGGCGAACTGCATGCTGGCCCCACCCTGGATGAACAACACATGAAAATCGGCCGGCAGACGGAGAAGGCGCCGGATGCGAGCCTCGGCGTCTTCGATCACCGCATCGAAATCCTTCGACCGGTGACTGATCTCCAGGATCGACATACCGCCGCTTCTGAAATCCAGAAATTCCTCCTGGATCTCTTCCAGCACGGAGAACGGCAATGCGGCCGGTCCCGGATTGAAATTATGGATGCGATGAGTCATTGGTTTCCTCCTCCTCGACACACGCGCCGCATCGGCGCGGATCCGCACTCCCGCCACCCTCTTCGGAACTCCAACACCGTGCTTCAGGGTAGAACCCCGCCTTATCCGGCGTTTCACCGCAGACGATCAAGCACCGCGGAAAAGCGCGAACCGGGCCTTCGATGGTTTCTTTTCCCTTCCTTTAGGGATGAACGTGAAACTGTAGGTGGTTGCGGAAAGATTGTCAATACGGATTCGTTCCCTCTTCCCCATGGGAAAGCGCCGCTGCTCCACGGCAAAGGGGTTGTCCCGGATCGCCGAATGGTTTCGGATCCGCCGCATCGCTCCTCACTCGGGCAATCCCCGGGCGGGAAACTCCGTCCGAGATGAGGCCTCCCGGCGCCGCGTGGCGGGAACGAGATACGCGCGGCGGCAACGGGAAACGCCGGGAGCGCCGGGTCGGACTTGCACCGACCCGGTTCCGGCAGCCCGCCGACAAGCACCAAGGCGGGCTAACCGGTGCAGAACCATGAGATGCAACGCGAGCGAATCCTGAGGAACGAGGCGTTCATACGGTACGTTGCAATGACGCCTGTCTGCGCCTGCCTGTGCGTGTCCGCACGCAGACAGGTGGGACGCACAGGCAGACAGGATGAAGCCTTTCGCCGAAGGCGTAACCCCGAATTGGATTTTTCAACGGCCTCCTAGAACATGAGCCGGAGCCTCGCGGCCGCCGCCATCAAGGATAGCAGCGTGACCGGAACCCCCACACGCGCGTGTTCGCTCCATGTGATCCGGATATTCAAACGTTCCGCTTGATCAACCACGATGATGTTGGCAATACTGCCCACCACGAGCAAATTGCCGGCGAAGGTGCTCGCCAGGGCGAGTATGGGTCCCGCCAGAGGATGGGAAGCCACGGGCAGCAGCAACATAGTCGCGGGGACGTTCGATACGAGATTGGAAAGAACCACGACCGACGCAAACAGCCAGCCCGGTTCCCGCAGACTCACGCCAATCGAGCGCAACGATTCGAGCATCACTTCGAGCGTTCCCGAAATCTGGAGAGCATGGTTCACCACGAACAGCCCCGAAAACAGCACGAGAAGTTGCCAGTCCACCAGCCCCAAAATGCTTCGTGACGCCATGCGCCTGCTCGTAAGAAGGACACCGGCCGCGGCCAGGGCCACTACGTCCCTCGGCCAGGGCGCAACCAGAAAACACACCATAAGAACACTCAATACCACAATCCCCTTCCCCGTCTGGTAGGCGTTGAAGGGAGGAGCCTCCACGACGGGAACGGCGACGCTCCGGTACCAGCGGCCTCGGACCCGCCGGAGAATCACCCACCAGGTGATCCCTAGAGCGACGACGGACGGTACGAGTGCATCCAGGAGATATCCCGCGAAGGACAGATTCAAGGCTTGTCCGATGAGCATATTCTGAGGATTTCCGATCAGAGTGGCCGCGGAACCCACATTCGCCGCGCAAGCCAACGCCAGAAGGAAAGGCTTCGGATCCAGCCGGCGTTGCGCGCACCCTTCCACCAGCACGGGAGTCACCGCAAGGCACACGATATCGTTGGCCAGCAGCGCCGCCAAAGCTCCGA
>CAZQXK010000022.1:0-44142 GCA_964597345.1 uncultured Thermodesulfobacteriota bacterium
TTAAAACCGATGCGCGACGGGGCGATTGCCTCCCGTTTCCGGGTTCATCCACCGCCTTCTATTTCTTCACCCAGGCTTTGACCTCCTCTTTGCCGGGTACTTTACCCACCGATTTGACGTTTCCGTCCACCACCACCGCGGGTGTGCCGAACACGCCGTATTGGGCGATTTTCATGACGTCGGCGACTTTTTCAATGGAAGCGTCGACGCCTGTTTCCGCCACGGCTTCCCGTACGATCTTCTCCGTTTGCAGACATTTGGGGCAGCCGGGGCCCAACACCTTGATTTCCATTATATTACTCCTTTACCGGTTCTGTTGATGGATCCGTTGATACGCGGCTTCCCGAATCAGGGAAGCGGGGATCGCCTCGTGGGTTCGTTCCTGGTATTCCAGCGTCCGGCACAGAGTCGGGGCGCCGAGCAGTTCACAGCAGGAGGCGCAACAATTCTCCGAGGTTCGGGCATTGGGCAGAAGCTCATGGATGGGAATGCCGTTCAACAAGATCTGGTTGGATTCGGCGATATCGGCTTCCGTCAGCCGGGTTTCCTTGAAGGTGACGCGCCATTGGAGGGCTTCGAGATCGTCGGCCAGGGACTGAATCGCCCGGCGCACATTTTCGCCGGTGTCCGAGCAACGGTCACAGGTCTTTCCATCCTGGTCCAAGTGACGCCATTCGATTTCGAGCTGTTTCATGTTGAGTCTCCCGGGCGGCGGGCGTCGGACGACAGCCGCCCCGTAACAGGCTGTGTATCCACGGGCTGCTGAAGCACGCTCCACGGGGCCGTCGATTCATCGTAATGTGGTCATACAACGATCTATTTTCAACCCGGCGATCCTCCGCCGCAGATGCGTTCCCGCCGGATCTCCGGCATACGGGCCGCCAAAGCGGCCATTTCGGGATCCGCCTCCAGCCAGTGCATCAGATTCGCCAGCAGGTTGGCCGCGTACGGGCTCTTGGCGCCGTCGGCCGCCCTGTAATTCACCCAAAGCCCTTCCTTGGAATACGTCACCAGCCCGGCCTCCTCCAATATCTTCAAATGCTTGCTCACCGTGGACTGGGCCAGGCCGAGCGCTTCCCGGATTTCACACACGCACAACGTTCTTCGCTGGAGCAGCTTCACCATCTTGACGCGATTCGGATCGGAAAGGGCCTTCATCACCTGGATGAACTCCCGCATGAGGCCTCCTCAAGCAAAGCCATATCGTTAAAAGGGAATATAGTGGTCCGGGACCGTCCTGTCAAGTGAAACAGGGTTCCGTGGAATACCGTTGGGACCTCGGTTTCTGCATACCAGCCCGTGGATAACCCGTATTTCGGACAGGCCGCACAAAACGATGAGATGCAAGCCACGCCGTTGGCGTGGCGAATCCTGAGCAGTGAGGCGTAGCGACAGAGGGGAAAAAGCGTCCCGCGGGGCCGGTAAGCTCCGCGGGACGGTAGTGGAGGGTTGCACCCGCTTGGAGGATACGGGACGTTTCGGCGATCAGTTCAATCGGCCCACGGCCGGGCTGGGTTTGCGCCCATACTCGCGAACCGTTTGGACGATGGCGCGCATGTTTTCTTCCTTGATGTCCGGCCACAGGTCGCAGCCGGGCCACACGGCGTCCACGCCGCCGTCGATGTTGATTTTCATGGCGGCCACCGCCTGTTCCACGGTGGTTTCTTCTTTGCAGGGCAGGGCGAACACGTCGAAATTGCCCAGAAACACCACGTCGTTACCCAGTTTCTTGCGGGATTCGGCCAGGTTGTTCTTGATGTCCACGCTGACGGCGTCCGCGCCGCAGTCGGCCATCATTTCGATGATCAGGTCGGTGGCCCCGCAGATGTGCAGGACTTTGGGGGATTTCCAGGCGCCCAGGATCCGCCGCATGAGGGGCTGGATGGTGGTTTTCCACGTTCGGGGGCTCAGAAGGTCCGTTCCGGTGCCCATCTCCCGCAGGGTGATGAAATCGGCCCCGGCTTCCTGATAGGCCTGGCCGACGCGGATGATCATGTCCGTAATCTTGTCCAGCGTGGCTTCCACCCGGGCCTTTTCCTTGAAGACGCCCTTGAGCAAAACGTCCAGTTCCAGCAATTGTCCCGCCATGGTGAACGGCCCCAATTGCCAGGCGCCCAGGGCCAGTTCCGGCGCCTCTTTCTTGCAGATCTTCATGGATTCGATGACCATGGGCATGCGGCCGAGTTCCATGATGTTCTTGGGAATGTCCACCTCATCCATGGTGGTCCACATTTTTTGAGGAATGGTGGGATAAAGAATATCCTCGGAGTTTTCATACAGGCTGATCTTGTTGCCGATGGCCTGGGACTCGCAGGTCATGTCGAAAGGAACCACCACGGAGTCGAAGCCGAACATGCGGCTGGACAGAATGGCGGATTGAGCCATCATTTCGGCGCTCGTATGCACCTGGGGGAACTTGTAGCCCAGCTTCTGAATGGCCGGCAGCAGCACCATACCCATTCCGCTGAAAAAAGGCATGGTATCCACGGGTTCCTTGCGAAACAGCCGCATAACTCTTTCTTTGGGGGTCAGCTCGGTCATAGTGAACTCTCTCTCCTTTTATGCTGAAAAATCGGATCTGGTGGGTTCGGAAGCCGTTCCGCCCCTGGTAGGGGAGGTTCTCTGGAAGGGCCCGCCGAGTTCTTCTCCCAAGACGGTCCTTTCTCTTCCGGTGCGGCATCGAGACGCGCGGAATCCCGAATACCGCGTACGGAAAATGAGAAGGCGCCGCATCCTTCACGGGTCATATTATGCCTTATGCCACAGGCGGTGAAAAATGTGGAATCGTCCAAAGGACGATTTTTTCTCTTGCGGGAGACGATTTTGGGCCGGAGCGGATGGGGAGGCGCGAACGGGAGGGCGGCGAGAAGCGCGACGCTGATTTCCCTTATGCACAAACTTTTGTTCAGAACGAACAACGTCCTTCCATGAAAGAAACAAGCAACCCGATCGCTGCGTATGCGCGTGTTGGACGGGGCTGATTGTTCGGCGGGAGATACCTCCCCTTGACGTCGTTTCAAAAAGGTACCCATGATAATCCTAACCCTACAGATCCAGCAGAATGTGCGAACCCTCCGATGCTCGAATTCGGCGCCGGGAACAAACAAACAGGACGAGGGTAACCCGGAAAGTAGAGGTTTAGAGGAGACCGGTTCCATGTACTGCATACCCTATCGTTCAGAAGCAGCATATCTCCTACACGCTTGCGAGATCCACGCGGCCCCGTTAAATCTTTCCCGGGGGAAACAGCAAGGGAACCGGATCGAATGAGGATCCCGGCAACCAGGGATCCGTACCCTGTATTTGCTCGTATAAGTAATTCGGGGAGGATCTCGTATGAAATTGCGCCGGAAGATCGCCGTGTTTGCGGGCTCGACGGTGGCCTGCCTGACGGTTTTCATCTACGCCGCGTGCCGATTCCTGTTGACCGATCCGTTTGTAACACTCGATAAGGAATACGCACAGGTTACCGTTCAACATGTTCGCGACGAGTTTCTGGTTCAGCTCGAGAACTTGGGTCGAACCGCCGCCGAACAGGTTTTCGCCAATCATCGGTACCGGATCATGGCCGATGCAGAACCGGCCGGTATGGCTGCCGAGTTACTGGAGACACCCTTATCTCCTGTTCATCCGGAGTTGGTCCTGATCGTGGATGAATCGGGAGATGTGGAGTTCGACTGGGCCTTGGACGCCCAAAGACGAGAGGAATGCCCCGTTCCGCCGGAGGTGCTGGAGTGTTGCGCCGGGAGGGGTCTTCAGGAGGGAGGCGGGCGCCCCTGCGGAGGGATGAATGGGATCTTACTGGCCGAACAAGGGCCTCTGGTCATGGCGTCCCGGCCTCTTACGGTGGGTAAAAAGGATGGAAAGGGGAACCGTTGTCTTATCGTGGGACACTATTTGGAGCCTGAGGATATTCGCCGCACGGTCCTTGCCGCCCATATACCTGTGACCGTCCATGCTGTACACGAACCCTCGAACTCTTTTCCTGTAGGCTCCGCAAGCGCCCCTGCGTTCCAGGGTATGCAGGCCGAGGTCGAGCCTCGGACTCATCGGAACGCAGGCGGATACACGCTGGTGAGAGATCTCCGGGGCCGCTCCGTGTTTCTGCTGGAAATGGAATTGCCGCGGGCCCTTTACCGGGAAGGCCGGGGGAAGGAGGGGATGTTCCTCGTAACGCTCCTTGGTGGCGCACTGGCGTTCTGCCTGGCCCTCCTGGCGTTCTTCGAACGCGTGGTCGTGTCCCGGATAGCGCGACTCAAAAAAGACCTAAGCGCCATGGAGATGGAGGGATCCTATGCACTCCTCTCCCCGCATCCTCGTGAAGACGAGCTGTCCTTCTTGGAAGGACACATCGCCGGCGTCTCGAAATACCTGGAACATGCCCGGGAAGAGGCGGGGAATCTGCGCGGCGAGTTGGAAGTTCGGGTGCGGGATCGAACACGGGAACTGGAACGAGCCCGCGAAGCCCTTCGGAAGACCTGCGGCGAACTGGAGCTTCGGGTGGGAGTTCAAACCTGCGAACTCGAACAATGCAAGGCATGTCTCGAAGGGGAGATGAAAAGACGGAGGCAGGCGGAGGAGGCACTCCGGATCGAAGAGGCCACATTTCGGCATATCTATGAGCTTTCTCCGGTGATGATGCACAGCATCGACGAGAACGGCTTTATCTGCAATGTGAACCGCACATGGTTGGAGATGACCGGATATTCGAGAGAAGAAGTCATTGGGCGCAAGGCGGACTTCCTCATGACGCCCGAATCGGCGGAGCGGGCCTTTTCAGCGGTTATTCCACGGTTCTGGCGGGATGGGCGGGTCCGGAACATTCCGTATCAGTATGTCCGGAGAGACGGCGGCATCATGGACGTCCTGCTGGATTGCGATGCGGTAACGGATCCGACCGGCCGGCGCATCAGTCTCTCGGTGGTTCGTGACGTGACGCGGGAACAGCGGGTCCTAAACGACATGTGGAAGTCCAAGGTCATGCTCAAGACCGTGGTGGACGGCATTCAGGATATCCTGGTGATGATGGATCAAGATCTCATCGTAAAGATGTTGAATGAAGCGGCTCTGAACTATTACGGGCTGTCCGGCTATCAGGAAGCGGTGGGCAAGCCGTGCTACGAGGCGTTCAGGCAGAGTCCGACACCCTGTGAAGGGTGCCCGGTGTCCGCCATTGTCCTCAAAGGCGAATATTCGACTTATGAACGCAGATCCATCCGCGTCCCCGATCGTTTCGAGCAGGTGGTTATCTATCCGGTGGGGATGAATTCCGGGGGACTTAAGGGCTCCATTATCCGCATAAGCGATATAACCGATCGAAAGAAAGTGGAGGAACAGCTTATCCGGGCGAACCGGCTGTCGTCGTTGGGCCAGCTCTCCGGTGGAATCGCACACGAAATTCGCAATCCGCTGACCGGCATCAGCCTCTTTCTGGATATTCTCTGCAATCCCGAGAAGTTTGACCGTACGGATCAGGAGATGAAAATATTGAATGAAATCAAGGAGAACGTGCAGAGAATCACCGGCATCATCCGGCGCGTATTGGATTTTGCCAAGCATGCGAATACCGAATCCCGAGAAGTATCTGTAAATTCTCTGATCACGGACACGCTTAAGTTATGGCATTCGAAAATGCGGAGTACGGGTATTCGGTTGAAGCTTTCGTTGTCGGATGCGTTACCTCCTGTCAAGGGCGATCCCATCGAAATCCAGCAAGTCCTCAACAACCTGATTCAGAATGCCGTGGAAGCCATGCCCTCCGGAGGAGACTTGGAGTTGTCCACCTGTGTCCGGACATCCGCTCTCAACTATGGCCGGGAAGTGGTGATGGTGGTAATTCGGGACTCAGGGCCCGGTATTCCTATGGATTTCAAGGAAAGGGTGTTTGACCCGTTTTTCACCACCAAGCCGACGGGCACCGGTCTGGGATTATCCATAAGCCACCAAATTGCCAAGCGTCACGGCGGGATCTTGTACTTTGAATCCAATCCGCAGGAGGGTTCCGTATTCACCCTGGAACTTCCGCTCCCGGCGGAGGAATAGACATGGCGGAAACCATACTGGTTGTGGATGATGAGCCGAGCATTCTGGCGGCGATGGAAATGATGCTGGAAGAACACTATGCGGTTCGAACGGCGTCCAGCGCGGCCGAGGCGTTACAGACCTGCCGAGAGGAAAAGCCGGCCCTGGTGCTGCTGGATATCGGCCTTCCCGATCGGAATGGTCTGGATCTCATGGAGCAATTTCGTCAGGCCGACCCGGACGTAGTCATCGTGATCATCACGGCCGTGGAAGAAGTGAAGACCGTGGTGAAGGCGGTGAAGCGCGGAGCGTACGACTATTTGGTCAAGCCTCTCGATGCTCAGGGAGTCCTGCTGACCATACAAAACGGGCTTGAGCAACGACGGTTGAAAGATCAGATTCGACATATCCAACAGCCGAATATTGAACGGTATCGATTTGACCTGATTGGAATGAGCGCGTCGATGCGGTCCACGGTGGAGATGGCCGAAAAGGTGGCCCGAAGCCCCTATACGCCGGTGCTGCTCGTGGGGGAAAGCGGAACGGGAAAAGGGGTACTGGCCCGAACCATCCATTACAGTAATTCGAACATGCCGGGTCCGTTCGTAACCGTGAACTGTACGGCCATCGCCCACGACCTGTTCGAAAGCGAATTGTTCGGCTATGAGCGGGGCGCCTTTACGGGGGCCAAGAACGAAGGCAAGAAAGGACGGTTTGAGGAAGCGGCGGGCGGCACGCTCTTTCTGGATGAAATCGGCTCTATGTCCCTGGCCGCACAGGCCAAGCTTTTGGGCGTGCTGGAAGACCGCACCTTTTACCGAGTGGGCGGGACGCGGCCGATTCAGGTTTCCTCACGCATCATCGCAGCCACCAATTCGGACTTGAAGACCGCGGTGGACGAAGGGCATTTCAGGGGCGACCTGTATTTTCGCCTGAACGTGGTCAAGATCGAACTCCCGTCCTTGCGTGGAAGGTCCGAGGACATCCTCCCCCTGGCCGAACATTTCCTGTCGCTGTACAGCCGGAATTTCGCAAAGAAATTCAACAAGATCTCGATGGAAGCAAAACGGACGCTGCTTTCGTATCCATGGCCCGGGAACGTGCGGGAACTCCGGAATACCATCGAGAGAGTCGTGCTGCTCGAAGAAGGGGACACCCTCCTGGCGGATCATCTCGTCTTTCTTCAGCGGGAGCGAGCCAACGCCGGCCCGCTGTGCATGGACTCGTTTGGAGAGGAACTGGATTACACGAGGCTCTTGAAAGGCCTTATTCAGGAAGGTCTGCGGCGCAGCCAGGGAAACGTCCTGGAGGCGGCGCGCCTCTTGAACATGCCTCCGCACAAGATCCGATACCGAATGAAGAAATACGGATTGCGGGAATAAGGGCGCATTCTCCCGTACGTTCCCGCCAGGTACCCTTACCTTCCGAAATCTCCTTGCATGAAGCGCCCCCCTGAAGAAGCCGCCCGGTATTCACCTTGTCTTCCGCCGGGTCCTGTCTCCTCCGTGACAATAGTCTCCAACCGGTGCTCCGCTTGCCGGATGCGGGATTGCAAGGAGATTTCTCTATTTTCAGTCCGATTCGCTTGACAGTATTCACACATCCCCTGCGGCTCATCCGCCGCCGTTTTCTCTGAGGTGGTTCCGAGACATACCTTAACGATCGGATATTTCAGGAACTATTAGAGCTGTGACCCGCGTAATTACTCTTGGCATATTTCCTGCCCTAACCCATGCCGAGCGGTAGGCTCAGCACCGTTGATTCGCATTCGGCTGGGGCCGGCATTGTTTTTCTATCCGCCCCTCAGTAGGCCGGTGAGACAAGCGCCTTTCGTGCAGAAGCGGCTCCCTTTACGAAAGGCCTTCCTGGAACTGTGAGTGAACGAAAGGAGTATTCATGAGAAGAGCCATCTATCTTTTAGCGATGCTTGCAGTGGGTTACAGCCTCTATGGAGGTATGCACCACCCTTCCGCTTTGGCCAAGAAACCGGTTCAGCAGTCGGGCGATATCGTCATGCTGGGGAAAGCCCTGTTCTTCGATGTGCGCATGTCCATAAATCAAACTCAATCCTGCGCCAGTTGTCACGATCCTGGAGTGGGGTTCACCGGGCCTGATTCTGAGATAAACGCTTCCGGCGCCGTCGAGCCGGGGGCCGTACCCAGCCGCTTCGGCAATCGCAAACCTCCCACCGCTGCGTATGCGGGAGAAAGCCCTTTACTCGAATATGACGCCGCATACGATAACGGGTCGGGCGCATGGATCGGCGGCATGTTCTGGGACGGCCGTGCAACGGGCTGGACCTTGGGGGATCCTTTGGCGGAACAGGCCATGGGGCCTTTCTTGAACCCGTTGGAGATGAACATGCCGGGAGAACGCCAGGTATGCATTCGGGTGGCCCAATCGGACTATGCATCGCTTTTTGAAGCGGTCTGGGGGCCGGGTTCCCTCGACTGCGTGAAAGATCCGCAAGGCGCCTACGAACTCATCGCCCATTCCATCGCGGCCTATGAACGAAGTGCCGAAGTCAATCCCTTTACCTCCAAATTTGACCTGTTCTGGGTAAACGCCCAGGCCGCGGGCAAAGACATTACACAGATCACCGCTGCCGGCATTCTCGGCGGCATGGGCGGCGGAGACGGTATGGGCGGCGGCGGAGGCGGTATGGGCGGCGGCGGAGGCGGAGGCCGTATGGGCGGCGGCGGAGGCGGTAATCCCGCCCGCTGGGAATACTATCAAGACCTGGGGCTGGACGAGAACGAACTCAAGGGCCTCGCCATTTTCAACGATCCCAACCGGGGCAACTGCGCCTCATGTCACTCCCTTAAGGCGGGTTCCGCCGGGTATCCCCTGTTCACCGATTTCAGCTATCACAACCTGGGCATTCCGAAAAATCCGGATAACCCGTTTTACTTCATGCCGCAAAAGTGGAACCCCGACGGCCTGGATTGGGTGGACTACGGCCTGGGCGAGTTTCTCAAAAGCGCCGACTTTCCCCCGGAAATATACGAAACGGAAATGGGCAAACATAAGACACCCACGCTGCGCAACGTGGACCTGCGCCCCTACCCTGGATTCGTCAAAGCGTACGGACACAACGGATTCTTCAAATCGCTGGATGCGATGGACGGCATCATCCACTTCTACGCGTGGCGCGCCATGATGGATACCATGATGGATACCATGGGGGATGGCATGGGGGGTGGAGGCGGTATGGGGAGCGGCAATGGAGGCATGGGCGGCGGGGGGGGTGACGGCGGAGGCACGGGTCCTGATCCCGACCTGTTTCCCGCACCCGAGGTGGACGAGAATCGAATCGTGATGCAACGCTTCAATTTCATGATGGATGGGGATAACCTCACGGCGTTTCTGAAAACCCTTTCCGACGGGTATTTCGTGCGAGAGTAATCGAACGCCCCGCAACCGGCTCATCCGACAACAACCATTTTTTTTCACCCATTGGATTTGATCCATGCAACCGGAGTTGAAGACTTCAGCTCCGGTTGCTCGATCTCCTGAGCGGTGCCTATTCCCATCCGAATTCCTGAACCCAGAAAGCCGAACCAGCCAGAATGCCATGGACGCGGGGTGCGCCATGCTCCCCAGAACGCATTCCCCCTACTTTTCCGTGCAGGTCCATGAAAAGCGCGATGGGCGCCTGCGGGGCGGCGTATCATTTTCCATCACCAGGCCGTTCTCCCGAGACGTAATCGCTGCATGACAATAATCTCCAATACCTGCTCCGCTTGGGAGACGCGGGGTTGCAAGGTGATTTCTCCATTTTAAGTCGGATCCGCTTGACAGTATTCGCATATCCTCTGCGCTCTTCCGCCGGCGTTTTCTTTGAGCTGCTTCCGGTACATGCTCTAACTCTCGGATATTTCAAGAACTATTAGGGCTGCGGCCCGTATGATCGGTCCTGGCATAGTTTCTGCCTTTATCCATGGCACAAGGCGGTCTGCAAAACTCAAGAATGGAGATGGAGAAACATGCTCCGCATTTTGATCGTGGATGACGAGCCTTCCATTTGTACTGCGCTAGCGATAGGCCTTTCGTCAAGAGATGTTGAGGTGGATGTGGCTACGGATGGATATAATGGAATACGTCTTGGAATGGAAAAAGCGTATGATGCTATAATAGTCGATCTGTATATAAACGAACTGAACGGCATAAAAATAATAAGCGCATTGAAACAAAAATGGATGAACTCATTATATATACTTATTACTGGAACGCCAGACGACGCAATTTACAGAACCGCTAAATTATGTGGAGTCGATATATGTTTTGAAAAGCCTGTCAGCGCGGCACAAATCGTAAATGCATTAGAGAATAATGGGTTAATGGTATATAAAAGTGGTTGATAAGCTTTGATGTGTGCTTTTGGTATGCATATATAGCGTAATACAGTTAGACATTTAAAACGAAGGAGGTATCATGACATATTCTATACAAAACGTACATGCAAAGTAAGGCCGATAGGGTCGAATGAATGGATACAATGATTAAAGAAGGAGGAAGCCCCATGAAAGGCGTTCCAAGACGGAGGTTCCCCTCAGTTGCAAGGAGGACCGTTCCGATTCTGTGTTTATTCATGTTGATGAGTCTTTTCCTGTTCGCAAGCGCGGAAGCGTTTACGTTGAATGTGGTGGGCGTGAATCCGGACGGCGCCACCACCCCCGTGACGGAGTATCGGTGGGTCTTGGAGGAAGACGCCACGTATCGGGTGGTTCCGGGCGCTCCCGATGCGAACACCCTGGCGGTGCGCTTCCACCAGAGCTACATGCCCGTGGTGGCTTCGGGAGAGGAAGCCACGGGTTTTCCAGCGGTGGACCCCGGGAAGCACTATTTCATATCCGTCCTTCCCAAGACGGCGGGAAGCTACTCCGTAGGAGGCGCTTCTTTCCAGGGAAATGCATCCACTGTGACGGTATACGTGAACAAACTTCCCCTGCCCACGGCCCAAATCACCATCTTCGTGTTTGAGGACACCCAGCCCATCAACAACGCCCCGGATCTTCCCGAAGAGCAGGGGTTGCAAGGTTTTTCCATCATCCTGGAAGACGCCGGCGGCATGTACGGCATCTCGGCGGGCACCCAGATGAAAGACGCCTTTGACAACCCCCTGGGAACCACCTATCAGCAGGATGCTTCCGGTAACTTCGTTTTGAATCCGGACGGCTCTCCGAAGGTGCTCCAGATGGGGACCGGCGTGATTCTGACGGACGCCGACGGGCTGGCCACCATCAAGTACCTGGCCCCGGGGAAGTACGGCGTCATCGTGGTTCCGCCCGCGGGTCAAGGGTGGGTCCAGACCTCCACCATCGAAGGCACCAAGGTCATCGACGCGTGGGTCAAGGCCAACGAGCCTCCCTACTTCCAGGAGTTCGGGCCTCCGGGCTGGCACGTATTCGTCGGCTTCGTGCGGCCCATGTACGACGCCACCGTGCTCACGGGAGGAAGCACCATTACGGGCCAGGTGGTGAACAACCACCTGTCGAGACCGCCCGATTACGCGTTTTACAACGGGGCTCCCTTCGAACATACCACGCCGTGGGTCGGCCTGAACGACCTGGCGGTGGGGGAAGGCCGGGGGGTTTTTGTAAAGAGATGCAACTCGGACGGCACGTTCACCATTCCCAATGTGCCTCCGGGCAACTACCAGTTGGTGGTCTGGGATGACAACCTGGACCTGATCTTCGCTTTCTATGGACTCACGGTGAACCCCGACGGTTCTTGCGCCACGCCCAACGGAACCTGCCAGCTGGGGGACGTTCCAGTGTTCAACTGGTTCACGGCGCTGCACAATTACGTTTTCTTAGATGAAAACGAAAATGGGTTCTGGGATCCGGGCGAACCGCCGATTCCTGAAATGTTGGTGAACCTCCGATGGCGTAACGGCACCGTGTACCAGTCCATGCCTACGGACCTGGACGGATTCGTTCCCTTTGACGAGGTCTTTCCCTTCTTCTCCTGGCTGGTGGCCGAAGTGGACTACGCGCGCTTCAAGGCCACGGGAGTCACCGTGGTGGTGGACGAAGGAGGCCCCATCGGCGCCGGTGACCCCTGGTCTTTCGGGGGCATCCTGAATCCGCAGCTTCAGCCGGACAATGGGTATTTGCCCTACCGGACGGAGACGGGTCCCGTGCTCACTCAGGCCTTTCAGGGATTTCTGGGCCAGACCAGCGTGATCCAGTGGGGAAAGAAGCCCTACGAGCCCGATGAAAACGGCGGCATCTCCGGAGTGGTCTACTACTCCACCACCCGGGCGGAAAACGATCCTCGCTACGGCGTGGCGGAACCGTGGGAACCGGGCATCCCCAATGTGGAAGTCCAGTTGTACGAATGGGACGAAGCAACCCAAAGCAAAGGGGCTTTGGTGGCTACCACCTTCACGGACAGTTGGGATGCTTTCCCTCCCAGCGATTGTCCCGGAGACCCATTTGAGTTTCGGGGAGTGCCCACGGACTGCTACGACGGGCTCCGGAACTTCAATCAGGTGCGTCCCGGCGTGTTCGACGGAGGCTATGCCTTCGATGGGCTTTCTCCCGGGAGGTATGTCGTGCAGGTAATCCCGCCTACGGGATACGAGATCGTCAAGGAAGAAGACAAGAACGTGGATTTCGGGGAGGACTATGTCCCCAGCCCCTTGCTCCTGCCTCCCGTCTGCGTGGGCGAGCCGCACGAGCTTCCACAGTATCTGACCCTCTTCGAAGACGCCGAGATCCCCAACCCGGCGAACTACCCTTACGTCGAGGGAAAGACGGCGCCCCTGTGCGACTGCAAGCTGGTCCCGCTCAGCAACGGTTCCAATGCCGCGGCGGACTTTTTCCTGTTCACCAAAGCGCCCGTCGCGGGCCACATCATGGGCTTCGTGCTGGACGACACGGCCAACGAGTTCGATCCCAACGCCCCCACCTTCGGGGAAAAGTACGCGCCTCCCTGGCTTCCCATTTCCATCCGGGACTGGACCGGCCGGGAAATTTCCCGGGTCTATTCGGATGAATACGGGGTGTACAACGCGCTCGTGCCGTCCACCTACACCACGAATCAACCCAACCCCAGCGGCATGTCTCCGAACATGATTACGGTGTGCCTGAACAGCCCCATGAAGCCGGATCCGGCCAACCCGGGGCAATACATCCCCGATGAATTTTTCAACCGCCAGTACAGCCAATTCTGCTACACCTTCCAGTACATGCCGGGGACAACGACGTACCTGGACACGCCGGTTATTCCCGTGGCGGCCTTTGCGGGTCCGGACCAGTATCCCCTGGATTGTGAGTTTCCCGACGGAACTCCCGTCATCGACCGCGTTACGAACTTAGGTCTCACAGGACCCTATGTTTCCGGAGCGAACCAGCCGATCAGTATTGTGTCCGCGGGCACGGTCGGCGTTCCGAATCCCGCCTACGAGGGTCCGGACGGATTCACTCCCAAGACGATCCTTCGGGATTTCGGATTCGGGAATGTTGAAGGCGTCGTGACCCTCGGAGGCGCGCCCCTGACGGTGACGTCCTGGACTCCGGGCGCCATCGTGGCCACGGTGCCCGCGTCGGCGGACACAGGCCAACTTGTGGTCACCCGCGGGGACAACGGAAAATCCACGGTGACGGGAGTCACGGTGACGGTAGGCGGCCCTGCCCCCATCGTGGTTTCTCCCGGAGGTTCCATTCAGGCCGCCATTGACGCGGCGGCTCCGGGGAGCCTCATCCTGGCGCCCCCGGGCAACTACGAAGAGCTAATAATCATGTGGAAGCCCGTGCGCTTGCAGGGCTGGGGAGCCCGATCCACGACCATCAACGCGGTCAAGGCCCCGGCCGAGAAACTGGCCAAATGGAGGGCCAAAATCGAGACCCTGATCAACGGGGGATTCGTAGATCTGCTTCCCTCCCAGGAAATCGGTTTCGGCGGCATCGAGCCCGTGACCCTCTTCAAAGAGGAAGGTCCCGGCATCCTGGTGCTCGCCAAAGACCGGAACACGAACCAGGGCGGATTCGGCCTGGTGAAGGTGAAAAACGTATCCAGCCCCAACGCCCGCATCGACGGCTTTACCATCATGGGAGCGGACCACGGCGGCGGTATCATGGTCAACGGCTATGCCCACTATCTCGAAATCGGAAACAACCGCATCGTGAACAACAACGGGTTCTATGGCGGCGGTATCCGTGTGGGCCATCCCACGCTGATCCTGGAAACGAACCAGGGGTTGCAGTACCAGAACGGCTATAACGACCATATCCGCATTCACGGCAACCAGATCACCCAGAACGGCGGGTTAGGCGGCGCCGGCGGCGGAATTTCCCTGTGCACCGGTTCGGATTTCTACGCGGTGACCGGGAATTTCATCTGCGGAAACTTCACGCTGGGGGACGGAGGCGGGATCGGACACTTGGGTCTCAGTGACCAGGGGGTCATCGCCGAAAACCGGATCCTGTTCAATGAATCTTTCAACCAGGGAAGGACCGTATCTGGAGGCGGTATCTTCATCGGCGGCATGCCCGGACTGGGAGGGCCCGGATCGCTGGGTCCGGGCGCCGGATCCGTCAAGGTGATCGCCAACCTGATCCAGGGCAACGCCGCCGGGGCCGGAGACGGCGGGGGTATCCGGATGCTCCGGGTCAACGGCCTGGATGTGGACGGTAACAAGAACAATCCGAAGCAGTGGCACCGGGTGGACGTCCTGAACAACATGATCGTGAACAACGTCGCCGCCCTGGCGGGGGGAGCCCTTTCCCTGCAGGACGCCGCCCTGACGGCCGTCATTCATAACACGATCATGAACAACGACAGTACGGCCACCGCGGGAGAAGCCTTCCTGCCCGGAAATCCCAACGAATCCATACCGCAACCCGCGGGCGTCGTGTCCTACGCCCACAGCGCGGGACTCGCCGCGGCGTTCGGAAACAACAACCAGGTGGCTCCCTACAGGGAGTTCTCCAACCCGGAACTGGTGAACAACATCATCCGGCACAACCGTTCCTTCTACTTCTTTGGAGATCCCTATGGCGCACCGCCGGTATACGGGCTTCTGCCCGATCCGGATACGCCCGTATACGACGACCTGGCGGTGCTGGGCACGGCCGTGCCGCGGAGCCTGGATCCCAGGTACTGCATCCTCACGGACGCCATAGGGTACCACGCGAGCAACCTGGATGATGATCCCGCGGTGCTGTCTGGATACTTCAACGGAGACCGGGGCCAGACCATCACCATGCCCGAAGCCACCACCTCGCTCACGGCTCCGCCGGCCTTCGACGAAGGAGGCAACTTCATCCGAGTGCGGTTCGGTCCTTTGACCGAGACCAAACTCGAGGGTGGGGCCTGGGTATACCGGGGCGACTATCACATCCAATGGGGGTCCCCGGCCCGGGACGCCGGCGTGAATCTGGTCAAGACCTATGCCGACCTTGGGTGGGACTATGACGGGGATACACGACCGCATGGATCCGGGGTGGACATCGGGGCGGACGAAGTATTGCCGTAATTCAAGACGTGGTTTCATCCGCCGGGACCGAACCCGGCGGATGAAGACCCGATCAGAGGTGACGCTATGAAAAAGATGAAAGCCGTTTTCTATGCACTCCTGGCGGCCTTCCTGGTCTCCCTGGCAGGAGCCGGTCCTTCCGGGGCCATCGTATACGTCCAGTGTCCCGGGGACCTGAACGGAGACGCCGTACCGGATCCTTTACTGCCCAACAACCAGGCGAATCCCGCTTATGACCCCAACGTCCGGTGCATGCACCTGGCCGGAGGGGACGGATACGTCCGCATGACGGACCGGCCCGCCCTGTACATGTTCGGGTTCGCCGACATAACCGGGGTGCTCCCGGACATGGCCATGCACGAAGGTATGCTTGCCGGAGAGTCTCCGGCGCCGACCATCGTTTTGGATGAGGGGAACGAGTTTTATCTGACCCTCACCAATGTGGGCATGGATATGCGGCCGGATCTCTTCGATCCCCATACGGTCCACTGGCATGGATTTCCTCAGGCCGCGTCCATCTTCGACGGGGTGCCCGATGCGTCCATATCCATTAATATGGGGTCCAGCTTGACGTACTACTATAAGGTCACGGAGCCGGGCACCTACCTGTACCATTGCCATGTGGAGGCGCTGGAACACATGGAAATGGGAATGATCGGAAACCTCTATGTACGGCCCAAGCAAAACAAACTGCCCCATGGGACGCCGCTGAACCTGAACGGCGGCACGTTCATCCATCAGGCGGGCTATACGTACGCCTACAACGACGGAGACGGGTCCACGTATTACGACGTGGACTATCCCGTTCAGATGGCCACGTTCGATACCGACTTTCACGATGCGAACGAGGGGGCTCAACCTCTGCTGTTTTCGGAACTCAGGGGTAAGTATCCCCTGATCAATGGGCGGGGGTACCCGGACACGGTGAATCCCAATCCGCTGCTCCCTCCGGTGGACGAAGACGGCGAGCCCGTAACCGGCTCCATGATGTACCCCGACGGGCGCATCTCCCAGAAGGTGAGCACCCTCATCGAGGCGGATCCGGGGGACAAGATCCTGCTGCGCATCTCCAACGTGAGTGTGACGGACTTTTTCACCCTGGGCGCCCTGGGCCTTCCCATGAAGGTGGTGGGGATGAACGCCCGGCTGCTGCGGGGACCCAGTCCTGATGGAGGCGTCACCGCCGGCAAGAGCCTGTACTATACCACGAACTCCATAACCCTGGGCGGCGGCGAGTCGGCGGACGTGATCCTGGACACGACCGGAGTCAGTCCAGGGACCTACTTCCTGTACACCACGAACTTAAACTTCTTGAGCAACCATACGGAAGATTTCGGCGGAATCATGACCGAAATCGTCATCCAGTAAGAGGGAGGGTCGTCATGAACCGAATCAGGAACCAGCATGCAGGACCTCCTGTATGGTACCTTGCGTTCGTATTTTTCCTGGTGTTCGCCGTCCGTTCCCACGCCATGATCGACGGCCTTTCGGGGACCTCGTTCGAGCTTACGGCCAAGGCGGACCACATCTATACGCCGGACGGCGGCAGTCCCCTGATCTGGGGACTGGCCCACGGGTCGGGCCGGGCCCAGTATCCCGCTCCGACCCTCATTCTCCAGCAGGGGGACACCGTTACGGTGACCTTAACGAACCAACTGTCGGTACCCGTGTCCCTGGTGTTCCCCGGGCATTCCGTGACGGCGGAAGAAGTGAGTGCGCCCACGGCTCCGGGTTTGCTCACTCTCGAAGCGTCCCCCGGCGGCGCGGTGAGGTACGCCTTTACCGCCACCCATGCGGGGACCTACCTGTATCACAGCGGCACCCAGCCCGAGCTCCAGGTGGAGATGGGGATAGTGGGGGCCATCATCGTGCGGCCGTATGGATTCAACCATGCCGTCCCGAGGGCCTACGCCCACCCGGATTCGGCCTACGATCGGGAGGTTCTGTTTCTCTTGAGCGAAATGGACCCCCGGATTCATGAAACGGTGGCGTTCCAGGGCGCGGCGGCCCTGCAAAACACGGACTACCTTTCCGATTATTTCCCCAACTACTGGTTCATCAACGGGCGCAGCGCGCCGGATACCATGGCGTCCCCTTCGACCCCATGGCTCCCTACGCAACCCTATAACTGCATGCCCATGATGTACCCGGGCGAAAAGCTCCTCATGCGCATTATCGGAGGGGGCCGGGACCTGCATCCGTTCCACTATCACGGGAATCACGCCCGGATCATCGCGCGGAACGGCAGGCTGCTGGAAAGTACGCCGGGAGCGGGAGCGGATCTGCAGGTAGTCCTGTTCACCACCCAATCCGTGCCCGGGGAAACCGTGGACCAGATCTTTGAATGGACGGGCAAGGACCTGGGCTGGGACATCTACGGGACCGCGGCGGATGGGCCGGAATTCGTGCATGATTGCTTGGACGGGGACGGCGATGGATTTGACGACCTGACCCATGAGTACTGCGCGGATCATAACAAACCCTTTCCAGTGGTTCTGCCGGAACTGCTGGACCTCACCATCGGCGGCTTCTATAGCGGCAGTCCCTTCCTGGGAAGCCAGGCGGCGCTGCCCCCGGGCGAAGGCGGCCTCAATCCTTCGGCGGGATTTGTCTACATGTGGCACTCCCACACCGAAAAAGAAATGTCCAACTACAACATCTTTCCCGGTGGAATGATGACCATGCTGGTTATCAACCCGCCCGGTGCGCCGATGCACTGAAACGAGGAGGAATAACCATGATTCGTCAGAAATGGGTTAGATATTTGAAACGTCTTCTTCCGGTGCTGGTGGCGGTCTCCATGATGGCGGGGTCCTCCTTTGCCGTGGAGTTCGATTTGTGGGCCAAAGAGTTCACAAAAACCCTGCCGGATGGAACCGAGGTGGTCATGTGGGGCTTTGCCCAATCGGAAGGTTCGGATGCGACGGTTCCCGGTCCCCTGTTGGTGGTGGACCCCGCGGATCCGACCCTCACCATCCATCTGCACAACACTCTGCCCGTACCCATATCCCTGGTGATCCCCGGACAGGCGGCCTCCCTTTCCCCGGTCCGTTTTACGGATGACCAGGGGAGGGAAAGGGTCCGATCGTTCACTACGGAAACGGCCCCCGCAGGGACGGGAACGTATACGTGGAACAACCTGAAACCCGGTGCGTACCTGTATCACAGCGGGACTCACCCGGCGGTTCAGGTCCAGATGGGCCTGTACGGGGGAATGGTGAAGGATGCGGCGGCCGGAGAGGCCTATGCGGGGATCGCCTACGATAACCAGGTGATCCTGCTGTACAGCGAAATCGACCCCGCGCTGCATGATGCGGTGGCCTCAGGCACGTATGGCACCCCCGCGTATCCCAGCACGCTGGAGTATAAACCCGGGTATTTTCTGATCAACGGCGAGCCTTACTCGGCTGCAGCGCCCATAATGAGCGTGTACCTGCATGAGCAGGTCCTCCTGCGATTCCTGAACGCCGGTCTGAAAACCCATGTGCCCCTGCTGCTGGGCTCGTACCTCAAGATCGTTTCCGAGGACGGCAATGTATATTCTTATCCCAAGGAACAGTACTCCGTGCTTCTACCTGCGGGAAAGACGACGGACGCCGTTTTCACGCCCCAGGAGGCGAAAAGGTACCCCCTGTTTGACCGGGCTTTATGCCTGACGAGCGGCGGCGCCCCCAACGGAGGTATGCTGGCGTACCTCGACGTAACCGCGGGCGCCGGCGTACCCGAGGCCGTAAACGATTTGTACACCGTCGGAGAGGATGAAACCCTCACTGTTAATGTATCCGACGGCGTACTCGCCAACGACACGGGAACGGACCTGACGGCGGTGCTGGTGACCGATGTTCACGCGGGATCCCTGACGTTGAATGCGGACGGTTCTTTCGAATACACCCCCAACCCGGATTTCAACGGTACGGACTTCTTTACGTACAAAGCCGTGAGCGGGATGCAACCGAGCAATACGGCTACGGTAACCCTCCTGGTGACGCCGGTGAACGATGCACCCGTGGCCGTGAACGATGCGTACGAGACCATGGAAGGACAAATGCTTCACGTGGTTGCTCCGGGCGTGTTGGGGAACGATACGGACGTGGATTCGGATCATCTCATGGCCGTAGGGGACAGCGGGCCTGCCCATGGTATGTTGACACTGAACACGGACGGCTCCTTCGAGTACATGCCGGAGGCGGGGTACTCGGGCATGGACAGCTTCACCTACAGGGCTTCCGACGGTGAATTGGAGAGCGATCCGGCCACGGTGACTCTGATGATTCATGCCCATGTGAACACGCCGCCCGTGGCCGTGGACGATTATGCGGAGACCGCCCGGAATACGCCCGTGTTCATCGATCTCATCGCCAATGATACGGATGCGGACGGTAACCATACCATACATCCCAACAGTATAACGATTGTAACTCAGCCCACTCGAGGCGCCAGCGTAAGCGTCCTGACCGGTGGGGTTATCTTCACTCCCAAGAAGAACTTCCGGGGTACGGACGTCTTCACATACAACATCAAGGATGTGGAAGGGGCCGTATCCAACACGGCCACCGTACGGGTCAACGTAGTAAAATGAGCCCTTCAACGAATCGTCCCCGGGCGGATGAAGCCCGGGGACGCCCAAACGAAAGGAATGGAAGGCGGGCCGGGGAAGCCGCCCACGCGGTCCCCCGCAAGGGCCTGGTCCGCCGCTTCCTGCGGTGGTTCTGCCTGATGTGCGCCTGGGCGGCCCTGGTGGGTTTGCCCGGCCTCGCATCCGGTCCGGAGGAACCGGCTCCGGCGCCCGCCGCAGGGGCTGGACAAACCTTTGAACAACGCTGGGGGATTGAAGTCCTGGGCATCCGTCTGACGGCGGAAGGATACATGCTCGACTTCCGGTACCGGGTTCTGGATCCGGAAAAAGCGCGCCCCGTATTCAACCGGTCCGTCAAACCGTATCTACTCCACGAGGGAACGGGAGCCAAGTTCATGGTGCCCGCCCCGCCGAAGGTGGGGCCCCTGCGGGCGTCGTCGAATTTCGAACCCAACCGCAACTATTTCATGCTCTTCGCGAATCCCGGCCGCTTCGTCAAACGGGGTGACCATGTGTCCATAATCGTCGGGGAGTTCAAAGCGGAACATCTTACGGTGGAATGAAAGAGAGGGGATCCGACATGAAGAAATGCATGGTCTCCATAGGCCTCTGCCTGCTGCTCATTTTGGGCATCGGCATCGCCGTGCGGGCCCAAGTCCCGGCGCCGGGACTTCTATCCCTGCCGGAGTTTTCGAATCCCGCCGCGGAAATCCCGGTGATCGTCACCTTGTCGGACAAGGTGGATGTGGGCGCCTTCACGGACGTGGACAAGGAGGTGCGGCGGGCCGAGCTGATCCAGGCCCTCCAGGATAAGGCGATTGTATCCCAGGCGGCCCTGGATGCCTTGGCCGGAAGCCTGGGGGCCAAAAACATTACCCGCCTCTGGATCATCAACGGCATGGCGCTTACCGCGCGGCCCGGCGTTATCCAGGCCATTGCGAAACTGCCGGGGATCGAAAGCATCCGGTTGGACGAGGCGATTCCTGGCCCCGATTCGGGCTCGGGCTTCGAGGCCCCGGCCGAATGGAACATCCAGGCGATCCGGGCTTCGGACCTTTGGAATTACGGTTTTACGGGTCAAGGAGTCGTTGTGGCGGTCGTGGACACGGGGGTGGACCCGTACCACCCGGATCTCCAGGGACGGTATCGCGGCGGATCCAACAGTTGGTTCGACCCCAACGGGGAACATGCCGTTCCTTATGACGCCCACGGCCACGGGACCCGGGTGGCGGGACTCGTCGTGGGCGGGGACGCCGGAGGAAGTTCCATCGGCGCGGCCCCCGGAGCCCAATGGATAGGGGTCAAGATATTCAACGATGCGGGCTATGCCACGCTGAGCGGCATTCATCAAGGGTTCCAATGGCTCCTGGATCCGGACGGGGATCCGTACACGGCCGACGCTCCGCACGTAGTGAACAATTCCTGGAGCTTCCTGGGCGAAACAAACCACTGCATCACCGAATTCCAGTACGATGTCGGGGTGTTGAAAGCCGCGGGCATCGCTGTGGTGTTTTCCGCCGGAAACGAGGGGCCTGCGTTGTACACGAGTGTGAGCCCGGCGAACTATGCGGAAAGCTTCTCTGTCGGGTCGGTGGATGCATCCCTCACGGTGAGCGGTTTCAGCAGCAGGGGACCTTCCGCATGCCACGAAGGGGTGTTCCCCGGCGTAACGGCCCCGGGGGAAGGCGTGAGGACGTCGGACCGCACCTTCGGCGGCGTGTTCCCGGATTCCTACGCCTACGTATCGGGAACGTCCTTTTCGGCCCCCCATGTGGCGGGCGTCATGGCGCTCCTGCTGTCGGCCTTTCCCGCTACCGGGGTATCCCGGCTGGAACAGGCCATCGAGCAGTCCGCTTTGGATTTGGGGCCCGCCGGACCGGATACGGCTTACGGATACGGGTTAATTGATGTCATGGGGGCTTATGCCCGGCTCAATGAGGGGCCGTTGTGTACGGATGCGGATGGAGACGGATTTTATGCGGAAGCGGATTGCGGCGGAATTCAGGACTGCGATGACGGCGATCCTTCCGTGTATCCGGGGGCGCTGGAAATCAAGCATGACGGCGTCGATCAGGACTGCAACGGCTACGACCTTACCATCGACATCCTTACGGCGGCCTATACGGCCAAGCAGGACACAGTGAGCGTGGAGGCTTCAAGCGCCCTGGGGCAAGGTGCAGCTCTTCGGCTGGAGGGCTACGGCCCCATGAAATGGAACAAGAAAAGCCTGACTTGGTCGATCCAGGTGAGGAAAGTGGGAAGCAATCCGGGGACCGTAACCGTATCCGGTTTGGAAGGTTCGGAGACGGCGGTTACCACCGCGAAATGACCTGGATTATTCCTAATGCTTTCTAACGGCTGGGTTTTCCTGAAATCGTATAAGCCCTCATGACCGCCTTGGACAGGCAGTGCATGAGGGTTCATCAAATGTGTTCCCGAAAGGGATGGCGGGAGCTGATGCAACCCTTTTCGCCCTCCCCCTTCTTTGCCGCCGCTGGAATCGAACGTGCTTCGCATTCCGATTGAGTCGATGTGCCGGGTTTCCTCCGAACACGTTCCGGTACCGAAAATGGGGTGCCGCGGGATCTCGAGGAGTGAATCACCCCGTTGTTCCGGCAAACATTCCAGGAGATTTCCCAATGGCGCCAAATATGCGGATACTGGTGCACAAGAACAGCGACAGTCTCCATCTCAAGCTCGTAGGTGAGTTTGACGGCAATACGGCGAATGATCTGTTGGACATCTTGAGGAGAAATATCACAGGAGTCCGAAGGGTTTTCGTGCATACCAGCGGGCTGACGCAGATCCATTCTTTCAGTCGCGAAGAGTTCGTCAAGAACCTCACCACCATGAGCGGCCATCTTCCTCGGATCGTCTTTACCGGATCATGGGCGGGTCGAATCGCTCCAAGCCGGACCGGTACGGGAGCTTGGGTCGTTTGAACACCGAAAGCATACACCGCCTTTCATCCGACATTCCGTTTGCGCCGTTGGTCCGAAGTGCCTTGGGCAGTCGGTAAGGATGGCTACAGCAGACTCTGCAGTCGTGCTGGATTCGCGGCGCTTCATCCCCCTCCTCACGGGCTCCGGCGCACGTAGTATTCGGTTATCAAGATGCTCGGATCCCGGCATCTCGTCGTGTTTCATCAGACCGCCGGCGACCCTGTTGGTCTGCCATACATGCCGAGGACATTGCGGCGGACGTTCGCCGTGACTTCGCACGCTGTATGTTGCCGCTTTTTTTCGACATCCGCCGGTTCCATCTCTTATAATCAGGAAAAGCGGAAACCGGCCCCATGTATGTTTCCTTAACAGGTGCTGAAAAACCGTGTTTCGAGCAGGCTGGTCAAACACGATGAGATGCAAGGCGCGCGAATCCTGAGGAATGAGGCGTACATACAGTACGCTGCAACGACGAGGGATTCAGCGCAACACAGCAGATCGCGTTTTTCGACAGCCTGGTAACTTCGCGGAAGGTCTCCATGAATGTCCAAGCCAGGTGCGACTACGATTTTGTCGTGGTGGGTTCGGGTTTCGGAGGCAGCGTTTCGGCCCTGCGCCTCACCGAAAAAGGCTATCGGGTGGCGGTCGTCGAAAAAGGAAAGCGCTGGAGAACCGAAGACTTTCCCAAGACCAACTGGAACCTGCGCAAATACCTGTGGATGCCGTCTGTGGGATTGTACGGTCCCCAAATGCTCACCCAGTTGAGGCATGTCCTGGTGTTTCACGGAGGCGGCGTGGGGGGAGGCAGCCTCATCTACGCGAACCAGCTGCTGGTCCCCCCGCGGGAGGTCTTTTCGAGACCCGAATGGGGTCCCGGGGATTGGTGGGACAGGCTGGCGCCTTTCTACGAGCGGGCAAGAACCATGCTGGGCGCGGTGACCTGCCCGCGGACAGGCAAGGCCGATGCGTATCTGCGTGAAGTGGGACTGGAAATCCGGGGGAAAGACACCTTCCACGTGAACGATGTGGGCGTGTTCTTCGGGTCCCCCGGGGAGACCGTCCCGGATCCCTACTTCGGAGGCCGGGGACCGGAGCGTACAGGCTGCACCTTCTGCGGCGCCTGCATGGTCGGCTGCCGCGTGGGGGCCAAAAACACCCTGGACAAGAATTATCTGTACCTGGCGGAAAGCATGGGGGCCGTCATCATTCCCGAGACGGAGGTCACCGGGGTCCGGCCCTGGAACGGGGCCTACCGGGTGTATACCCGCACGTCCACGGGGTTGAGACACGCTCCCGGGACCTTTACCGCCCGGGGAGTGGTGTTCAGCGGCGGCGTGCTGGGCACCGTGAAGCTTCTGCTCCAGTGCAGGCGCCGGGGTTTGTTGCCGGGGCTGTCGGATCGCCTGGGCCATAGGGTGCGGACCAATTCGGAGTCCATCCTCGGAGTCCGGTCCGGGGACCGAACGGTGAATTGGAACGAGGAGCTGGCCATTACCTCGGGGATCTATGCGGATGACAGTACCCATGTGGAAATCGTGCGGTACAACAAGGGATCCGATGTGCTGTGCAACCTGGCCACCCTGATGACGGACGGCGGGGGGAAGGCGCCCAGGGCCGTACGGTTTCTGGGTACCGTGGCGGCCCATCCCGTAAGATTTCTCATCCTATTGTGGCCCCTGGGCAAGGCGGCCTCCAGTTCCATTCTCCTGGTGATGCAGACCCACGAAAACCATCTGAATCTGGAGTACAAGCCCCGTTGGTGGCGCCTGGGAGGCAGAAGCATGAATTCGTCGCTTCCCCCCGGTATGAAAAAGGCGCCGTCGTATATAGCCCTGGGCCATGAAGTAGCCCGGCGCCTGGCTCAAAAGATGAACGGCTTTCCCTTGAGCCTCCTGCCGGAAGCTCTTCTGAATGCAAGCACCACGGCCCATCTTCTGGGAGGATGCTGCATGGGGGAAACGCATCGAGAAGGCGTTGTGGGATTCAACGGGGAGATCCACGGGTATCCGAATCTGTATGTGGCGGACGGTTCCGTAGTGGCGGCGAACCTGGGTGTGAACCCGTCTTTGACCATCACGGCCGTGTCCGAATACATCCTGTCCCAAGTTCCGGAAAAACGGTAAGGCGGGGAACGGCCGGAGGTCGGGAGCCCGTCCGGGCCGCTGCATCGGCATTCCAAAACAGCCGGTTCCCCGGAGGATGTGCGCGGACAAAACCCGCGATGCGCGGGGTCCCCGGCGGGATGAACACCCCTTTTCATTGCGCTCGCAGCCTGCTTTCTGGTAATTTTGGAGAAAGCCTTGATACGGGAAGACTCGCGTGGACATCGTCCCGTGGGGAATGGGCGTCCGGAACCGCCTCTTGCGCCGGGAGTCCCCAGACGAAGCCGAATCGGCCCAGCGGTGGAAGCGGCTGCCGGCGCCGGATGCAATGAAAAGAAGCCGGAAGAACGGAAAGAGGGAGGGCTCGGCGACATGAAGAGACCCCGGCTGTACGGCCTCGGTGTGTGCTGGATGATCTGTTTCATCGTTTTCTGGGGTCTTGAAGGGTACGCGGCGGAAACCCTCCGGGAGACCGGCGAAGCTATGGAGAAGGCCGCAAGCCCCGGGGCCCCATGGACCTCTGGGGCACTGAATCGGTCGCCGGAGCGGAAATCGTCTTCCGGCGAGGAATCTCGGGAGCACGAAGGGAGAAGGCTGGAAGTTTCCCCTGCCCGGGTGGACTTCAGCGCCCCGCGCTATTCACCCCAGGACGGTCGTTTTGATATTGTCATCGATTTCAAGGACAGCCCGTTCACTTCTCCGGACGGAGAAGGTCCGCTGCGCCTGCTGGGATCGCTGACCATACCGGATCGGAGGGAGGCCACGCGATTTCACGAAGACCCGAGTTTCTTGACGCCCGTCGTCACGCTGGCCGTTACGGAGACGGGGCAGGTCGTTCCCCTTTCCGTGATATTCCAGGGACCGGACAAGGCGTCCTACACAGCCTCCGTGAACATCGGATGGGTGGAACCGGTTACGGGTATGGAATTTCTCTGGGTCCCCATAGGCTGCTTTGAGATGGGCTGTGGAGACTGGGCCGTCGATTGCCGGCGGGATGAATCCCCCGTGCACGAGGTGTGCGTGGACGGGTTCTGGATGGGGCGCTACGAGGTGACTCAGGGCCAGTGGAGCGCCATGGTGGGCAGAACGCCGGCGCGTTTCCGGAAAGGAAACGATTATCCCGTGGAGACCGTGTCCTGGGAGGATGCCCAGGATTTCATCGCCGAGCTGAATCGCAGGCGGGAAGGCGCCCGGATGTTTCGACTTCCCACGGAAGCCGAGTGGGAGTATGCCTGCCGGAGCGGAGGCAAACCCGAGAGATACTGCGGCGGGAACGATCCGGATGCGTTGGCCTGGTACAGCGTGAACAGCGGCCGGTCCACCCATCCGGTGGGGCGGAAGGCCCCCAACGGGCTGGGACTCTATGATATGAGCGGCAATGTGCGCGAATGGTGCGAGGACGGGTATCTTATGGATGCCTATGCGAAGCACGAGCGAAACAACCCGATAGTGGCCGCGGGGACCACCCGGATCGTCCGCGGCGGGGGCTGGAGCGATGCGGCCCGATCGTGCCGGTCGACGGATCGGAATCGAAACACCCCGGGGAACCGGAACATGCACCAGGGTCTCCGGCTGGTGGGATCCTTGCCATGACGGGATTGTGCTTGACAACAGGGGTTATTAGAGGTAATCACCTCTCTCGAAATGGGCCCCTTGAAGGGGTTTATCCGCCCGTTGAAAAGCCGCATTTCGAGCAGGCTGGTCAAAAACGATGAGATGCAAGGCGCGCGAATCCTGAGGAATGAGGCGTACATGCGGTACGCCGTAATGACGAGGGAGGAAGTCACGCCAAAGGCGTGAAAGCAGATCGCGTTTTTCAACGGCCTGTTATGGGATAATTCCCATCCGTTAGACATTCTAAATAGAATAGATCAGGCCACGAAGGCTTGGGCTCGATGACAGGGCCCCGGTTTTCGTGGTTTTTTTTTGAGGAGTAGCCCGTGGTCGATAGGAAACGGAATGGATCGCTGCGGAAACGCATGTGTCTCTTTATGGGGATTCTTTTCCTGTTCGGGTGGGGAGCATTCGGCTCGGCCGCGATGGGGGCCGAAGCCGCTCGTATCGTGGAAGAGGACAGCACGGGCGACGGCAAGGTGGATCGAATCGCGCACCTGAACGCGGCGGGGAAACTGGTGCGTTTGGAAGTGGACAGTGACGCCGATGGCGCCATGGACACCTTCCAGTACTACGAAAACGGGAAGCTGGTGCGCCTGGAACGGGACACTACGGGAGACGGCCGCATCAATCAAAAGGATTACCTGGAAAACGGCAAGCGGATCCGTCACGAAACGTGGGGCGAACAAGGGCGAATCCGAGGCATTCTCCGATTCGATGCCCAGGAACGGATCTTCTCCTGGGAGCGGGACAGCACGGGGGACGGCCGAATGGACACCGTCCAGCAGTATGAACAGGGCGAACTCCACCTGGTGACCCGGGATACAACGGGGGACGGTCGCGTCAATGTACGGCAGGTCTATCGAAACGGCGTGCCGTATGAGCAGGAAACGGATGAGGACGGGGACGGTCGCGTGGACCGATATGTGCGATACGACGAACACGGGAAGCCTTTCGAAAGCCGGCATGACCTGAGCGGGGATGGGAAGATGGAGACCTTTCGCGCCTATCGGGATGGAGAAGTATACCGGCAGGAGCGGGATACCCGCGGTGACGGCAAACCCGATGTGGTGACGGAATACCGGGACGGTCTGGCCGTCCTGGAACGCCAGGATACCAACGGCGACGGTTCGTTCGACATCGTTGTTCAACTCGAGGAGGGGAAACCGACACTGCGGGAAGAGGACACCAACCATGACGGGCGCATGGATCGATTCACGGAATTCGATTCTGGTGGGCGGCCGCGCCTCCTTCGGGAGGACACCCGTCATTCCGGACAGTTCGATCGTATCACCCGCTACGAAAACGGGGAGCCGGTTCGTATGGAAGTGGATGAAAATGGAGACGGACGGATGAATACGGTGACTCTGTTCCGGAACGGCCGGCCAGCTTCCCAGAGCCGGGATGAAGATGGCGACGGAACGGCCGAGACGACTATCCATTTCGACGGGCGGGGAAACGTTGCGAAAACGGTCGTCGACACGAACCGGGACGGCCGTCCCGATACCTGGCAGACCTACCGGGACGGAAAACTGGTTTTGACGGAGCAGGACAGTAACCATAACGGCCGGGTGGACCTGAAAACCGAATACGAACGGGGTGAACGCGTTCGGATGTACCGGGACACGGACGGAGACGGCCGCTTTGAAACGGTTCAGAAGTTCGATGATCCCAAGTGGTCCATGGTGACGGAAGTGACCGGCCCCGGGGATAACCGGCCCCGGGCCCGCTATGCCTATGCGGGAGACGTGATTCGACTCATGGAACTGTACGATGAAACGGGAAATCACCGGGTGCGGGTGGAGGAATACGACGAGGAAGGACGCCTGGTGCTTTCCCGCGAAGCGCACGGGGGAGCGGGGCGCCTGAATCTCACATGGTTTTACGATGCGGGCGGCGACGCGGTTCGCGCGGAGAAGGACACCCGCGGTGACGGGCGGGCGGATACCTGGTTCTTCTATGAAGAGGGTCGCGTGGTCCGGGTGGAGGAAGACCGCACGGGAGACGGAAAGCCGGATTTGTGGGAATTCTATGACGCCTCGGAAGCCGTCATATCCCGAAGCGAGGATCTGGATTCCGACGGCGTGGCGGATATCGAGAAACGATTTTGAATTCCCCGATGCTCGACATCGGGTTGGGAGGAATCCATGCTGGACTTTTTAGCCAAGGGCGGCGTTCTCGTAACGCCCATCTTGTTGTGTTCGGTGCTGGCCCTGGCCATCTTTGCCGAACGCGCCATTCGGTTTGCCGTTCTGGGGAGGCGGGGAGGAGCCGTGGCGGGTCGCGTGGCGGCCTCGCTAAAGGCGGGCGATGTGGCGGGCGCTCGAAAAGCGGCTGAGGAGAGCCGTTCGCCCATGGGCCGCATTCTGACTCAGGGGATCGAGGTGATCAATCACGATCGGGAGACACTGGAGACAGTACTGGTGCATGCCGTGGAAGAGGAAGTCCGGGGGCTGTCACGATATCTGCAGGCATTGGCCACTGCGGGCAATATTGCGCCGTTGCTGGGTCTGTTAGGGACGGTGATCGGCATGATCAAAGCCTTCATGGTGATCCAGCAGATGGGGGGAAAGGTCAACGCCGCCGTCTTGGCTGGAGGGATCTGGGAAGCCATGCTGACTACGGCCCTGGGGCTTTCCGTGGCGCTACCCACCATGGTGGCCCACAGCTATCTCACCAGCCGGGTGGATCAATACGAGGCGCGTCTTCAAAACGGGTCCGTACTCTTCTTGAAAAGTCTCTTCGGGAAACAGGAGAGTTAGACCATGCTGGTCCATCGCAAGAAGCGTCCCCGGTATTCCGTACAAGCGCCCTTAACGTCGCTGATTGATATCGTTTTCCTGCTTCTGATCTATTTCCTGTTGACGACCAATTTCATGGTGGACGAGGGAATCAACATCAAGTTGCCCCAGGCTCAGGCCACCAAGCCACAGACGGAACAGGAACTCACGGTCTATGTGGACGCCGAGGGACGCGCGTACCTGGAGAACCGGGAAGTGGCCCTTAACGAGTTGTTCAGCGGCTTGAAACAGCGAATCGGCAAGAGCCCGGACCGCCTCGTCGTGATCAAGGCGGACCGTACGGTGGTGTTGAACAAGGCCGTTCAGGTCATGGATGTGGCCAAAGCGGCCGGTGCGGGACGACTCTGCCTGGCCACCGAGAAAGAACTTTGAAACGTGGGAAGAAAACCGTCCGAATCAGGCCGGAGACCGCCCAACCGGCTGCTTGGAATACTGATCCTGGTTTCGTTGGCCGTGCATGCGTTGATTTTCGTGCGTATCTCCGGTTTGTACGAATCCCGTTCGACGGCGTACATCGAGCTGGAAGTCCTGGAGCAGGAAAGGCCGTCGGCCCGCAGCATTCCGAGGCCTCCCAGGCGGCCCGATCCCCCGGTTCCCAATCCCACGGCGGCCCCTGTCCCCACCCGGGTTCCGGCGGCTCCGCGTCCCTTCGTTCCGGATCTGAAGGATAGTCATGCCAAGCTGCCGGCAACGCTGGTGGAACCCCTGTCCCAGCCGGAGAATCCCGAGACGCCGGCACTGACCGCCGTTCCTTGGGCTCCCACGGAAGTCGCTCCGCCTGCGGTTTCCGCTTACGGCGCCTCCGGGGACTACTTCGGCATGGTGCGGCTGAGAATTGAAAGAAACAAGAGATATCCATCGATGGCCATTCAACGGAGAATTCAGGGGAAGGTCATCGTACGGTTTGTCATCGAATCCGATGGGAGAGCCGGCCAGGTGGGTGTTGTGGAACCGTCTCCCCATGCCATCCTGAACGAAGCGGCCGTCGAAGCCGTCCGAAGCGCTTCTCCGTTTCCCAGGCCGCCGCGGGAACTGTTCACCGGCCCGGTTACACTCGAGGTGGCCATATTGTTTGAATTGACGTGACAGCGATTTGGAATTCGCATCGGTTGGGTGAATGCGCGGATACCGGCGCCGGAGCATTGCAGCGGACGAGCGAGAACCGTCCTTGAAGACCGGGAAGTCCCATGTCCTTACTCAGTCAGAGACAGCCCAATCGGCTGCTCGCCCTGCTCATCCTGATCTCAATGGGCGTCCATGTGCTGATTTTCGCGCGCATTTCCGGCCTGTACCAAACCCGCTCGACCGTGTATATCGAGCTGGAAATGCGCGAACGGGAAAGACCTCCGGTCCGCAGCATCTCCAGACCTCCCATGCGTCTGGAACCTCCGGCTCCGGAACGCATAACCGATCCGGTTCCCACACGGGTTTCAACGCCTCCGCGTCCCGTGGTTCCGGATCTCAAAGATGTTCCGGACGAGGCGCCTCCCACGCCGGCAAAAGCCCCTGCTCAGCCCGAGACTCCCGAAATTCCTTTTGCGTCCGCCGTGTCCTGGGCTCCCAGGGGTATAGCGATTCCTTCGGCTCCTCCCCGGGGGGTATCCACGGATTCCACCGGCCCGGCGGCCCTGACAAGCGGAGGAAGCACGGGATATCCGACGATTGGGGCTCCGGTTTCAGCCACAGCAGGTCCGGTTGTTCCGGGTCTGAAAGACATGCGGGCCGAGGCGCCTGCCGGTCTGGAGGGATCCGTGGTCCGGCACGAAACGCCCCGGCCCCCCCCGCTGACGGCGGCGCCCTGGATACCCATGGAAGCGGCTCCTCCCACGGTGTCCGCCTACGGGACGTCCGAGGAGTATTTCACTCAGGTTCGGCTGAATATCGAGAAGAACAAGCGATATCCTCCTCCCGCCGTTCAGCGCAGGCTTCAGGGGAGGGTCATCGTCCGCTTTGTCATTCAATCCGATGGCAGGGTCGGCGAGGTGGATCTTGTGGAGCCGTCCACCCACGGAATCCTCAATGAGGCGGCCATCGAGGCCGTCAAGGCCGCGTCTCCGTTTCCCAGGCCGCCGAAAGAGCTGTTCAGCGGCCCGGTTGCGCTGGAGGTCGCCATACTGTTTGAATTGACGTGAACGTCCCGCCATGCGGGGGGAAGACCAAAGGAGGTGATGCCGAAGCGGATCCTTGGGTGCATGCGGGTTGACGTCGAGTGCGGATTCGATACCGCCTCATGCACCGTAAAAGCGAATCGGGAAGACGGCAGATTCCCGCCAGAGTTTCCAGCCGCCTTCCCGTGGAAGCCCCTCGGGAAGAGGATGCTTCGGGCTCAAAGCATACCATGCGTGGGCCGGGTCTTCAACGGACTCTGCGGCGCCGTATGCTCCCCGTCGAATTCCTCCCGAGAATCCCGTCGTTTTCAACGTATCGGCAGGGCCGGAACGGCTTCCGGCCTGTTCAATCAGCCCGTGAACAAACAACATTGCGGGCCGGGAAAGGAATGTGACCTATGAGAAGTTATGCAATGGTATTGGGAGTGGTCGTACTGTGTATAGGCATGGCGCAGATTTCAGGAGTGCTCGTCACACGGGCGGGCGCTCACGATCTGTGGATAGAAGCGACGAACTATGCGCCCGAAGCGGGTTCCGATGTCACCCTGGCGTTGGTGTACGGCCATGAGTTTCCCGGGACGGAGTATCTTCCCGAGGAATATCTGGAAGAAATGGTTCTCCTGGATCCAAAGGGAAAACGCATCGAACTGAAACAGGGGACCGAAAGCGGGCGCCGGACCTGTAAGGCGGCCAAACTCCCGGGGACCTACGTGGCCACGGCCGTCACGAAGGGCCGTTTCTGGACAAAGACCACCGAGGGATATCAGAGCGGACGCTCCAAGCAGGGTCTCCAGGACGTCATCAGCTGTACCTATTCGGCCAAGTTCGCCAAGGCGATCCTGCATGTGGAGCATGCGGGATCTTCCGTAGTGTCCGAACCCCTGGGCCATGATCTCGAGATCGTTCCGCTCAAGGACCCGAAGGGTTTGTCCGCCGGGGACGAGCTGCCCGTAAAGGTACTCTACAAAGGCGGCCCGCTGCCTTACGCACAACTCCTCGCCACGTACGCGGGATTCTCGTCGGACAAGAATGTGTTCGCCTATGCCGTGAAGACCAACCCGGAGGGTCTGGCGAACATTCGATTGCTGCATCCCGGCGCCTGGCTCGTGACGGCGGGTCATCGAGATACGTTTCCCGACACGGAGGTCTGCGATCAATACAGCTTCGGCGCCGCCCTGACTTTCCGGATCCCGTAGGTTAAGGAGCACAGACGATGCACATAAAAGATAGATTTCAAGGTGCTCCGTTGATTCGGGCTGTCTTTCTGGCGCTGATATGGGTCTTTGCGATTCCGGCTCCGGGTTGGGGGGAGGAACCCGCTCCCGCGAAGCCGGGAAAGAAAGAAGATATCGTGCGAATCGAAGAGGTAGTGGTTCGTGGGGAGGTGACCAGCAAGAACCTGGAGGTCACTTCCGCCAGCATCCTGAGCCATGAGGACATCGTAAACCGAGTGTACATCACGCCGTTGGACATCGTGGCTCTGGCGCCCGGCATAAAGATCGACCAGTACAAGCAGGGAGGGACCGCGTCCAACTTCATCATGCGCGGGTTTTCCGGCAACTCTCATGGACCCAACACGGCTATTTTTCTGGATGGGGTTCCGTTGAACGAGGGGGACGGATATGCGGATACCAATATCATCAATCCCTATGAAATAGAACGGGTGGAGGTGATCAAAGGCCCGGCTTCCGCACTGTATGGAAACTACGCTTCCGCCGGGGTGCTCGCCTTCTATACGAAAAAGCAGGTGGACCGTAACCAGATCACGCTGCAATACGGCAGTCACAATACCTATGAGGCGAACTTCGTGGGAGGCTTCTCGACGGAACAGTGGGATCATGTGTATTCCATACAGGCCTACCACACGGACGGATATCAGGACAACTCGGACTGGAACAAGCTGAACGCGGCCACCCGGATCACCTATCGATTGACGGACGATCTGAGCGTGCGCCTGAGTGTTCGCGGATTCAATTCGGATTGGGATGCGCCCGGATACATCAGCCAGGAGCAATTCGACAGCGATCCCACCAAGGCGGTCAGCGAAACGAACGGAGGCAGTAAGAAGCGCATTTCAGGCCGAATCGACCTGGATTATCAACTTACCGCCCATTCGAAAGCCCTGTTCTACTTCTGGAGTTACGACCAGGAATTCAAACGGTGGTACGCCAATGATCCCGCCGGACTGGCTCCCGATGCCGTGGTGGGGAACCTCCGTGTTTTTGACCGGTTCTTGTACGGCACCGGGGCGAGCTACAATTACCTCGGTCAATTTCTGGACCGGGAACTCCGTTTCACGGCGGGCGCCGATCTTCTGGTGGAAGACGATACCCGGAAGCGGTGGAGACTTCTGGCCGGTACCGGCCGCGAAAAAGGGGAGATGTTCTGGGATTACGAAATCGACATGAAGACCTACAGCGTCTATGCGGAGGGCGGCTATCAGGTCGTTCAACCCCTGAGAGTGATTCTGGGGGCGCGGTTCGACGCGTTTTCCGGATCCATGAAGGATTTCCTGGATGACGGAAACCAGTTCTTCATGGAGAACCAGCGGATCTTCAGTCCCAAGGGGGGACTCATCCTCACCCTGCTCCAGGATCGCCTGGACCTGTTCGGGAATTACAGCGAGGGTTTTGCGCTTCTTCCGGGCTTTTCGGAGCAGGCCGCCTTCCGGCAGGATCATTGGGATCCCCAGAAACGCACCCAGTACGAACTGGGGATGAGGGCCAGGCCCGTTCCCTGGGCCATGGCGGAAATCGTGGGATTCCGTCTGAAAACGAAAAAGGACTTCATCTACAACTCGCAAACGGATGAATATGAAAACGTCGGAAAAACCACCCGGGACGGCATCGAAGTGAAAGCCGGGTTCTATGCCTTCGAATACGGCTATCTGCAAGCGGACTACGCCTATATCGACGCCACCTACGACCAATATGAGGCGGGGGGTGTTTCCTTCAACGGCAAGACCCTGCAGGGAGTGCCGGAACACATCGTCAACCTGGAGGCGGGATATGCGCCGCCGTCGGGTTTCGGCGGACGTATCCGCTATCATTGGGAAGACGGGTATTATACGGACAATGCCAATCTCTTCTCGAGCGATTCCTGGTACCGGGTGGATGCGCAGGCTTCGTATCGTTTCGGCGCCAAGACCAAGTACATGCTGGCCTTGGATGCCATCAACCTTCTGGATAAGAAGTACGCGGATTACACAAGCGGCGCCGCGAACAAAACCTATTCGCCCGCGTTGCCCTTGTCCGTGTACCTGACGTTATCCGTGGATTTCTGACGGGGGAGAGAGGATGTGCCGCATGATTCGCCGGCTTTCCGCATTCCGCCCGACCTCTCGCTGCGGCTGGAGGGGTCGGGCGAGGAAAGGGGTTGAACTCGGTGTATGGATCGTTCTCCTGATCTCCGTCGTGGCGGGGTTTCCCGATTTCGCATACGGTCATGGGGTCCTGGGAGTCCTGGAAGCCGAAGGCGGAATCGGGGTACGAGCCCTGTATGACACCGGAGAGCCCATGAGCTATGCCAAGGTCACTGTGTCCGCGCCCGAAAGTCGTTACACGTTTCAGTCGGGGCGCACGGATCGAAACGGCCGCTTCCGGTTTGCCCCGGACCAGGAAGGCGTCTGGCGTATTGTGGTGGACGACGAAATGGGCCACCGCCTGGAGATGGAGGTTCCGGTAGGCGAAGATCTGCTGCCGGGCCGTTACCGTGCGGAGGGACAGGCCGGCGGATCTTCTCTCGGCCGTTACGAGAGAGCCCTCATGGGGTTGTCCATCATCTTCGGCCTGTTTGGGGTCGCGGCATGGTGGACCCGCCGAAAAAGGAGATAGAAATAATCAACGGGGGAACACGCCCGCCAAAGGGTGTTCCCCCTTAACAACCCGTGGATACACCGTATTGCGGGCAGATCCGTGCAAAACGATGAGATGCAAGTCACGCAGTCGGCGTGACCTCAGATCGCGTTTTTCAACGTATATACGTTTTCTATGGAAAAGGAGGAGATACCCCGCTACACTCAGGCTGCATGCACTACTGAGGATTGGATCGTATGGAATCCGCATCCCGTGCGCTATTTCGAACTCCGAGGGGACCCGGATTCGAAATGGTCGGTAAAAGACGCTACGGCCTTGTCTTGGTTTGGGGCGGGCTGTTTCTATTCTATGGGTTGACCGGTTGTTTCCGGACGATCCCTTTAATCGTCCTGGATGAAGTAGCGTATATCGGCATTGCCCGATATCTCTCGGGAAGCGGCCCCTTACCCCGGTTCGGAAACTCCCCGTATTATCATTTCGGCTATTCCCTGGTGCTGTCACCCCTGATCCGCCTGTTCCGGGACCCGGCCACACTGTATGCCGGCATCATGTGGATGAACGCATTTCTCATGAGTTCTCTATGTGTCCCCGTATATCTGCTTTTACACCGTCACTTCTCTATCGAGCGAAGGACCGCGTTGCTGTCCGCATTCGTGGTCGGCTTGTATCCGTCGTTTTTTGCCCAGACCAACTTCGCGTGGTCCGAGAATCTGTTTATTCCGGTGTTCGCCTGTCTGATGGTTGTTTTCGGTGAACTTCTGGATCGGGACACGCCCCGGTTCGCGGTAATTTTCGGTTTCCTGGGCGCCGGGTTGTACGCGATCCATCCAAGAGCCTTGCCGTTGATCCCCCTGGTCGTCGCGACGCTGCTGTTACTCCGACTGTTGGGCGCCCTTTCCTGGAAGTCCTGTCTTTCCGGCATCAGCGCCGCAACGGCGGCCACGGCGGCCGTGGTTCTCACGCACCGGCATCTGCTGGCGCTGGGTTGGACACGCCCCGGGCACGCGGTAATGGGTATGCTCCGGACCGTCTCGGACTCCGGCGGCGGCCTCCGGTACGTTGAGAATCTCCTCGGACAGGCGTGGTATCTGAGTTCGGCGACGTTGGGCCTGGCCGTTTTGGGTCTGGTCTATGCGATGCATCTGGGTTTGGCGCACACACGGGGACTGGGGAACATTCTCAGGGACAAGGGCTTTCAATGGGTTGTCTTCCTGCTGTCCGCATCGGGTGGGATACTGGCGGCGTCGGCTCTCAAAATGATGAACCCGTCGCGCGGGGATCATGTCATCTACGGTCGGTATAACGAAGGGTTCATTGCCCTGTGGATCGGCTTTGGAGTCGCTTTCCTGGGATCGGGTTTGACAAGATCCCGAAAGCTTCGGCTGTGTTTGGTGTCCTGCGGAGTGATGACGGCGTTGGCCTGGGGCTTTGCGGGCATCGCCGGCACGGTGGAACGCCACGTCGTGTCGGTGAACGTGGTGGGGCTCGCTCCCATTTTACACGGGCTCCGACACATGGACATGTGGGGCTGGTTGCCCGTGGTCGGACTGCTGGGGCCCGCCGCCGCCCTCCTTATGACCGGGTTGTCCTTGCGTTCTTTTCGAATCGCTGCGGTTCCCGCGGCCGTCTGGTTTCTTCTGATCGGCGTTCCGTATGCCCATAAGATCATGAAGACTCAGGACGAGATTCTGTTCCGGACCCGCATGGCGGAGGTGATACGGGCACTGCCGAACACGGGGATCGTTGCCTACGATCGGAAACGGGATGTCGACGAGCGGGATAACAGGCCTTATCATGCCTTTCAGTGGGTCCTGCCGGATGTCGAATTCAGGAGTTTCAACAGCGGCAGGGAACCGGTTCCCGTGGAGGACGCCTGGGTGCTGGCGCACGAGGACTGGAAGCCTCCTCTAAGCAGGCCTGCGGTTCTCCTGTGCGGCGATGCGCCGAATCGGATGGCCCTCTGGCGCCTGGGCGGAAGTCCGGGGTCGAGCAACCTTGAAGACCTTCGAGAGCGTTTGATCGGGTTGTATCCCCATATCTGCTCTGCAGAAGGGAGAACGGGAAGGTGAACGATGGGAAGACCGGTGAAGCAAGTCCCGGGGTAATTGAACGGAACGACCTTGCCCTTCTCCAGTCGCGCCGGCGGGTTGGAAAACGGTAATGCGGGCGGGCTGTGGAAAGAGGCAATGCGGGGCGGCATATACGCCGGATTTCATGCGGGGTGCACGCCGCGCCGCTCACGGGTGTTCACCGGCCGAATGCGGGGCATGTCACATGTTTGAGGGGGCGAACCATGGCGAAGAATCACCCTAGCGCGCTGTTGTTTGAAGTCCCTGAAATAGCCGCCTGGCAACTCGAAGAGCTTGTCGGCGGCTCACGGTTCCGCCGGGTCGTCTTGCCGGCCCTCCAGCGCGGCTTGGTATGGAAGCCCAGTCAAGTGGAGGCGTTGTGGGATTCACTGCTGCGCGGATTTCCTGTCGGTTCTTTCCTGCTGGCGCCTTATCGACAGGAACGGGGGGCGCATGCGTTTGCGTATCAACCCCGCGGGATGGGAGAGCGGACCACGTTTCCGGAATACCACCTGCTCGACGGACAACAGCGATGTAATGCCATTGCCGTGGGCTTCCTGGATTCCTGGAAAACGAACCGGGACCCGGCGACGGCGGCCCTGTGGGTGGATTTGGAGCCGCCGGGCACTAACGATGAACGTCGATTTGTGTTTCGCGTAGTGACGCGATCCCATCCCTGGGGATACCGTCGTGACCACGCCGCGCAACGGTTGGAGGCGAACCAGTGCCGCAAAGCGCTCATGGCCTACCGCGAGGCGTGGGAACGCTCCGGAAGCGACGAACCGAACCGTGTTACCGCGGGCAAGCTTCCTCTCTCCCATGTGTGGCCCTGGGACGCCAAAGCGCCGGTGCCCTTTCCTTTTCTGATGGACGCCATTGGGACGGAGGGAAATCGGGTATGGGAGATTTTACGCGGCAATCTGGAAAGGTTGCGCTATTGGAAGTCGTCCCCAAGGCTGGAAGGGAGATACGGAGATTACAGGGCGCTCCTGGAGGAACGACTCGAGAATCCGACGGAGCACATGGAATGTATCGCTCGAGGAGTGAACCGCATCCAGGGGGATGATACCCGGATTCCCGGTGTGCGAATTCCCGCTCTGGTTCTCCCGAAAGAAACGGTTGCGGACGGTCCGGAAGATCGCGCCGACGGATCCGAGCGGAATGATCCCCTGATGACCCTGTTCGACCGGATCAATCGAGGAGGAACCCCGGTGGACGGGGAGGAACTCAACTACTCCATCCTGAAATCCATCCGGCCGGAAGCCCAAGAACTTGTAGAGAGCCTCAGTAAAGGTTTCATGCAACCTTCTCGCCTGGTGCTGTTCCTGTCACGACTCGTTCTGGCCGAAAACGGGATCTCACGCAACAGCGCGGTATTGCCCGTGGCTCCGGACGTGGCTCGATTTCGCCGTTTGATCCGCGGGGCGGATTCGCGGTATCCCGATTTCCGAAAGGAAATAACCGAATTACTACAGGAAAATGAAGCCCGAAAGCTCTTCGAGAGTGCGTATAAGCTATTGACGGCCGCTCCCGGCACAGGGGATCATGGACTTCCTCCCGTGCTTGCAACGGAACTGCCTCAGCGCGCTCCAGACACGTTTTTCCTGTTCCTGGCCTGGCTTCATCGGATGCTGCGGGCCGGAAAGGATCCACTGTCCCTGACCGGCGAAGCGCAGAGGAGATTACTGGGCGCCGTAACGACCCTGGCGTGGTTCTCCAACAAGCCGGGCGAGTGCGTTCAAACGTTGTGGAAACGCCTGAATGCCTCCACAGGCGATGTATCCGTGTTCTATTCGAAAGGATGCCTTCGGGATTGCCTGCAACTGAGTTCACGGGGAGATATCCAGCTCATTCCTCTGATTCCGCCCGAAGTTCTGCAAGATACGGTGGATAAATCCCTGACGCAAACCTACGGTTTCCATCCTCCTAAGGACGAACTATGGGAACATTGGAACTGGTCGGACAATTTTTCAGGGACCTTTCATAAGAAAATCAAATTGGAGGGTTGGTACTCGAATCATTTGGCATTCTGGGAAAAAAGAAACGATCTCGACGGAAAGCACGATCATCTCGAGGGCTGGAGAAAACTGGCCGATGCTCTGCGGACGAAACAGGAATTGGTATTGTATGCTCAGAGACCCTATCTGCTGCAATGGTATCCGAACCACGACCCGTCGAGTCGGGATCAGTCGGAAGGAACGAATCGTCCCTGGGATATGGAGCGCATCCACCCTCAAGAATATGTCTATTATGTACGGTCCGTCCCGGCTCTGATCAGAGAGTGGCATGGATCTATCGGCAATCTGCGGGCATGGCCGCTTGAACTCCGTCGCGGGGACGGCGCCGAAGCGCTCCGTGGCAAGCTTTCCGGAGTGGGAGGCGAGTGCGGCAAGCTCTGTGCGGATTATGGAATGCACACGGCTGCGGAAATCAGGAAAGCCGGCTTTATCGATGAAATGCACTGGCCGTATTGGAAAGAGTCTATTCCGGATTCGGATACGTTTCCCAATACGTATCTGGCCGATGCGAACAGGTACCGGGTATGCCGGGCCAAATTGGTGACGGCCATTGCCTATCGCTGGGTTGCCCTCTACCGTCACTGGTATGATACGTTGTCCATAGGGGACTTGTTCTAACAGGCTGTTGTTAAACGGTATTGCGGCCTGCCGGGATGGGTGGATCGCCGGAGCGAAAGCGAATTGTCCGCCTGCGGATCCCGGCAACCTACACGTCTTCCGTCTGGTTTAAAGGGATCGGATGGCCCCGCCGCTTGCAATACCCGCCGCCGGTGGTGCATAATCCATCGTGGTCTTTTGTTCCGGAGGAACCCCATCGGATTTCTACACGCCGTTTTCCCCCGCTTTTTGCGGTATGGAGGAACATTCATGAACGTTCTGCTCCTTTATCCGGAGGTTCCCGACACATTCTGGAGCTTCAAGTACGCCCTGACCTTCATCGGGAAGAAAGCGGCGCATCCTCCGCTCGGGTTGCTTACCGTGGCGGCCTTGCTGCCCGGGTCGTGGCCCAAGCGTCTCATAGACATGAATGTGACCCGGCTTTCGGACGAGGATCTCCGGTGGGCGGATCTGGTCTTCATCGGAGGCATGGCCGTTCAGCGAACCTCGGCCAGACGGGTCATCGGCCGCTGCAAAGCCGCCGGCGTGCCCGTGGTGGCGGGAGGCCCGCTCTTCACAATGGAAACCGAAGACTTCCCGGAGGTGGACCACCTGGTCCTGGACGAAGCGGAGGAAACATTGCCCTCCTTCCTGAAGGACCTGGAAGCGGGGAATCCTAAACGAGTCTACCGGGCGTCGGACTTCTGCGACCTGCATGCTTCTCCTGTTCCTTCCTGGGAGCTGATCCGCATAAAGAAGTACGCCTCCATGAGCATCCAGTTTTCCCGAGGATGTCCCTTCGACTGCGATTTCTGCAACGTGACGACCCTGTTCGGCCGCAAGTCCCGGATAAAAACCTCCGATCAAGTGATCGCGGAATTGGATGTTCTGTACGATTCGGGCTGGAAGGGGAACATCTTCTTCGTGGACGACAACTTCATAGGAAACAAGGGATATTTGAAAAAACAACTCCTGCCGGCACTGATTCAATGGCGCAGGAACAAGAAGGGGTGCGCGTTCTATACGGAAGCATCCATCAATCTGGCGGACGATCCCGAACTCATGGCTATGATGGTCAAGGCGGGATTCGATTCCGTCTTCATAGGAATTGAATCCACGGATGAAGCCTGCCTTACGGAATGTAACAAGAAACAGAACAGGAACAGAGATCTGTTGGAAAGCGTCCGTATCATACAGCGATCCGGACTCCAGGTGCATGGCGGGTTTATCATAGGGTTCGACAGTGATACGCATTCAACCTTCGAGCGGCTCATAGAATTCATTCAAACCAGCGGTATTGTAACCGCGATGGTAGGCCTGCTTCAGGCTCCTCCCGGAACCCGGTTGTTCAAACGGCTCCAGGATGAAAATAGAGTGATCGGTGCGATTTCCGGAAATAACGTGGACGGTACGACCAATATCATTCCGAAGATGGGACTGGATCGGCTTTCGGAATGGTATCAACAGATTATGTGCCATATCTATTCTCCAAAGCATTATTATCAGAGAGTGAAAACCGTTCTCAGAGAATTGAAGTCCCCGGAAATTTCCATTCCCATGGATTTCCAGCGATTTCTGGCATTCTTCCGCTCCGGGATACGGCTCGGCATCCTGGGTAAGGAGCGCTTTCAGTATTGGTACCTGCTGATCTGGACCCTGTTCCGCAAACCGAAACTGCTTCCGCTGGCCGTCACGCTTTCCATTTACGGTCATCACTTTCGAAAGGTCTGCGAATTGCATATCGTTTAGATCCGGTGGGGTCCTTTATTCACAGGCCGTTGAAAAACGCGATCTGCTGTGTTGCGCTTTCTCCTTCGTCATTGCGGCGTACTGCATATACGCCTCATTTCTCAGGGTTCGCGCGCCTTGCATCTCATTGTTTTTGAACAGCCTGCTCGGAATGGTCTTTATCAATGGGCTGTTAAGAACTTGACTTGAGGGAAGCGCCGTTCCGAAATCTGGCTGAAGGAGACGTCCGCATGACTGTGTCCGGAAAGACCCTGACCCTGCGTGTTCCATTGGATCCCCTGTTCCTGCCCGCATTTACCTCCATGGTGGAACATGCCTCTCGGGCCTTCGGCATGGGAAACGGCGAGACGCTGAAACTGGTGCTGGCGGCCGAGGAACTTTTCACCTACCTGACTCCTTTGGCCGATCCCGGCCAGGCGCTCGATGCGGAGTGTTCCGACGGCGTGTACTGCGTCCGGCTGTCCGTTCTGCTTCCGGTCCAACCCTTACGAATGAGGGCGTTCAATCTGACGGCCCGATGGTCTCCGGACAGCGAACCGGATCTGGAAGACCTGGGATTGCTCCTGGCCGCCCGGTCCGTGGATCATTTGCAGATTTCGGAGCGTCCTCCCCGGGGGATGCATCTGCTCCTCACCAAGGAGAAGGCCTATCCCGAGGAACCGGTTCCTGGAAGCGGCCCGGATCCCATTCCTCTCAAATCCTTCGAGGTGATTTCTCCCGACCCGGAAGAAGTCAAGGTGCTTGCCTCCCATGTGTGCCGGTTTTTCCCGGCTTCGGAAGTTCCAGGGATATTCCGGTTTCCGGGCAAGCTCGTGGACATGGCGGCCTGCGGCGAGTATGGCATCCTGGCGGCGCGGGATAAGGGTTCGGGCATCGGGGGCGGAATGGCATGGCGTTCTCAGGGTTCCGGGCTGGTGGAGATTTTCGGCCCTTACGTGTTCCATGCGGCGGAGCGAAGTTCGGTGGCCCGGGCTCTGCTGGACGCATGCGTCGGAAAGCATGGCCGCACGGAGGCGTTGGGCGTGATATGCCGATACGGAACGTCCGGCGTTCCCGCCGGGTACATGGAGTCCCTGGGTTCCCTGATCCGTCGGAAGACCTCCGGAACCCCGTTGCCGCAGCCTGTACTGTACCGGCAACTGAAGGAGGATCCGGGCCGGTGGGTATGGTCACACCCGCGCCTGCGGGGGTTCCTGGAAGCGCAGTACGACCGGCTCTATCTGGGCCGTTCCATTCAGGTGGTGGAACCCGCCGGGGAACAGCGTTCCCCCTTTTCGGTGTTTTCGACGGAATTCGATCGGTCCCACGGCCGGGTCACGTTGCGCCCTCTCTGGGAAGGCGCCGATGCCGCTGAAAACCTGTCCCGCCACATGGATCTGTTGCAGGGTGAAGATGTGTCCCAGGTGTTGTTCGAGCTGGACACGGGCAGGGCGCGGCAGGCGGAGCTGGCGCCGGTGTTGATGGACGGCGGGTTCGAGCCCAGGCTGGTGATTCCCCATGGAGGCGAGGGGGATCTGGTGGTGTTTCAGTATCGGAAAGACGGGGCGGGGCAATGACCGGTCTCGATTTGGACAGACTGGTCCCGGACCATGTCAAGGCGTTCGAGGCGTACGTTCCGAGCAAGCCCGACGACGAGTTGATGAAGCTGTACGGATGTTCCCGAATCCTTCGGCTGAACAACAACGAAAACCCGTTGGGACCGCCCTCGAAGGCCCGGAAGGTTCTGGAACGTTTCCCGCCGCCCCGCGCCGCGGTGTACCCCAGCGGCGATTCCTTTCATCTGAGAAGCCGCCTTGCCGGTATCCACGGGCTGCACCCGGATCAGGTCCTGGTGGGGAACGGGGCCAACGAAGTCATCGCCTTTGTGATCAAGGCCTTCTGCCGGGAAGGAGACAACATTGTCACGGCGGACAAGACCTTTGCGGTGTACGAATGGGTGGCCGAATTTTCCGGTTTCCGAGCGGAGCTGGTTCCCTTGAAGGAGTATGGCTTCGACGACGAAGGCATGCTGGCGCGCATCGATGATCGGACCAAGATCCTGTTCGTCTGCAATCCCAACAATCCCACGGGGACCTACTGGAGCAAAGCCCGGCTGCGAGGGTTCCTGGATCGAGTAGCCGGATCCCGGATTGTGGTGGTGGACGAAGCCTATTTCGAGTTCGTGGAACGGGAAGACTATCCCAACGGCATCGAGCTGATCCGGGAATATCCCAACCTGGTGGTGTTCCGGACGTTTTCCAAGATGT
>CAZQXK010000023.1:0-43804 GCA_964597345.1 uncultured Thermodesulfobacteriota bacterium
AGTCTTCCTCCCTTTTGACAGGCTTGAAGGTGGATACGGGGACTGCAACAAAGACGGTGTGCCACATGGCCAAGCTCCCGTTCCAGAGTCCGGGGAGTTCGAGCACCCGGATCGGCCGGCCTTCATGGTGTTTCTCGGTGATGATGCAAACTTCCTGATCGACGTATCGGCTGAGAGTGAACGGTTGCCCCATCCAGTCCCGGAGCCCGCACACGAGGTCCACCGGATTGAAGTGGGTGGCGGAATGCCAGATATCATGCTGTTTGGGTTCCATGTGGTTGACTTGCGATGATTCGACTATTTGAAGCGACACATTCCCGGTGGGTTCCCGGATCCAGAAAGGTCCTCCACCAGGCTCCCCCTGGTTGCGTACGACGCCGCAGACTCGAAGCGGTCGATTCAGATACTCCAGGAGCAACCGCTGTGTTTCGTCGCGGTTCATGGAGGATGGATCGGGAAGAATCGAGGCATGCAGCTTCCCTGTGGCAAATTCAAACAGTTCCTCGCACTCGGAAGCGAGTAATCTCCGCTGGCTCATAATGCGAAGACATCTTCGCAGCTCCGACTCCAGTTCTAGAAATCGACCGCAGAGAAGCTTCTTGTAATGAATTACCGGGGGCTTCAGGTGATCCGGTGTTACGTTGTCGATATTCTTTATGAATACGATGTCCCCTTCGCTGGTCTGAAGGTTTTCGAGCAGGGCGCCGTGGCCTCCGGGCCTCAACATGAGGGTGCCGTCGGTGAGTCTGCATAGCTCGCCGTTCGGACAGAGAGCCGGGGTGTCCGTGCTTGGATCCTGGGTGGATAACTGTATTCTGAAGCGGACGTTCAAGGCGTCTTCATATAGGGGTACCACGTTTTCTAGAAACTGCCGGGCCGACGACAGGCGCCCTGGAGCAAAGGTGAAATGGAGACGGCATACGCCTTCCCTATCCCTGAGGTACGAAGAGGCTTCAACCAGGTGCTCTTCCAAGGGAGTCCGGACGGTATCCCCGTACCTGTGAAAAGGGACCAAGGCCTTGGGCGTATCCGCCAAGTTCAAACCTTGATCCGTCAGTAGATAGGAAAGGATCGGTCGCCATTCGTCTCGGGAAATTTTCTCCGGGAGGCTGACGCCGTCTCGTTTCATGGCTTGTTCCAAAGGGGAGAAAAACGGAAAGCGCTGCAAATCCCTTTTGAAGTGCTCGAAATGCTCCTGTGCCTCGCGCTCCGTACAGTTCATTTTCAGCATCCGGATCAGGTCCTGGAACATGCGTGTGGCAGCGCCGGAGGCTGGAACAAACACCGATAGGCGACCCTTCTCTGCGGCATCCCGGTGTTTTTCCAACAAGCATGAGTTTTCACCGGTTTCCAGAGAATCGATTCCGTCACCGAGGATCGCGGGGCGCATGAGGCGAACGTATCTTGTTCCCTTGCGCAAACGCTCTATGAGTTCTTTCCTCCCGCTTATCTCGCGATCATCCGATCCAGGCTCGCCAAGGGAATCGACAGGGACGCGGTTTTTCATCTCTCAGGCGGGACCTCCTTTACAAAGCCGAAGCGTTGCACTATTTAAAGCAAAACCGAGAGTTCGGTTCAAGTTCAAAAGCCCTGTCGGCGAGGAGGTGCGACAACTCGCGTGGATACGTCAAATTCTTTGAGCGACGACTCCTACTGCTTTGCTTGTGGAACCAGGAATCCTATCGGACTTGGAATGCGGGTCGAATACGCTCCGGATAGAGCCTTCTGCAGGATTGTTCTGAGTAAGCATTTTCAAGGTTGGTCCGAGATCGCCCATGGCGGCATTGTTTCCACGCTACTGGACGAAATCATGGCTCACGCCGTTTTTCACCATGCCGGCAAGGCTCTGACAGCCCGCCTGAATATCCGCTTCCGAAGCATGGCTCCCATCGGAAAGCCGCTGGATGTTTCCGGCTGGATCGATCAAAGGAAGAAGCGGGTCATCGAGGCTAAAGGGGAAATCCGTTTGTCGGAGGACAAATCTCTGGTGGCTCAGGGTGAGAGCCGGTTCCTCCTGACCGGAGACCTTCATGCGGCTGCGCGGTGAATTCCCGGTCGGTTCGGCGTCTTGTTCAGGATCTCCTCTTCCCAACGGCATGTTTGGGATTGTCCGGGGAGCCGGGTGTCCTTTACGGAAAAGGATGTGGGGGTGGCGCGTATTCGAAGAGCCGTGATTCCGGCAGCGGGACGGGGGACCCGTGTCCGGGGTCTGGCTGGTATCCTGCCCAAGGAAATGCTTCCCGTAAGAGGCAAGCCCATGATCCAAAGGGCTGTCGAGATGCATGTGGCCTCGGGAATATCTCAAATCACGGTGATCCTCTCACCTCGGAAGGAAATCATTCGACGTTTCCTTATGGGTGCAGATACGGGACTTCCGGAAGACAGCGGCGCCGACCCGGAATTCCTGCACCTTCTCCAAGGAGTGGATCTCCATTTCCGGATGCAACACGCGCCTTTGGGGGTGGCTCACGCCGTATCTCTTGCGAATGACTTCGTGGGAGACGAGCCTTTTGCACTGATCATGCCCGATTGTTACCTGCATTCAGAGACGCCTTTTCTGCGGCAACTGATTCGGATGTACGAAGCACATCCGGTGGATATGATCGGATTCTTTTGGTTGGAGAGACAGCGCGCCCATGAGTTTGGAAACGTAGGGCTTCTGGACGTGACCCCGCTCGAGCCCCCTTTGTTCAAAGTGCGGGCTCTTTCAGATAAGGCCCCCGGCGTTCCTCGATTTTCCGGTCGGAGGCAGCCCAAAGGTTTCGGGGGGGGTATTTACAGTCCGCGCTACTTCGATCTCATAGCATCGAAACCGTCCAAGCCGGGGGGTGAGATCGACGATGTCCCCATTCATCAGAATCTGATCCGGAAGGGGAGCCTCTTCGCCGTTGAACTGGAGGGGACTCCTTTTGACTTGGGCAACGCAGCGGGATACAAGGCCGCCTTGAAACTCTGAGACGGCTGCGGGAAACCACGAGATACGGAAACGGTTCACCTGACCAACAGCCTGAAGTCGCCTCGTGTTGCTCGGATCAAGCGATTATGCGTTCGAAACTGGATATTGTTCTCATGGGGAACGGGCTTCCGGAACTGGCGAGGATGATCCGTCGATCCGGTCATCGCCTGGTGGGAATGGTGCAGACGCACCGCCTCATGAACTCATGGGGAAACCGCCGAAAGATGCGTTATCGGATGAGGATCACCTATTCTCGTGTTCGGCGTTCCCCGAGTTCTTGGGATACCATTGCGCGGCAGAACAGGCTGCCCTATCTCAGGACATTCGACGTCACGTCCCCGGGCGTGGCGGACTGGGTGCGTGATCGGTCTCCCGATCTATTGGTGGTATATGCCGCTCCGCTTCTGCCCGCGCATATTTTTAGTCTGCCGCCTTTGGGTTCGGTGAATATTCATCCTGCATTGTTGCCCAGCTATCGGGGCCCCAATCCTTTTTTCTGGATGGCGTACGATATGGAACTGAACCCCGGTGTTACGGTTCACTATATCGATGCCGGAATGGATACGGGTGATATTCTGGCGGCGGGCGCTTACCGTCTCTGGCCGGGACGCAATTGGAGAGACTCGCGGAGCGAGATGGTCCAATTGACCGAAGCCCTGCTGATGCCTCTTATGAACCGTATTGCTCGGGGTTCGGCTCTACGGAGACCTCAGCCGGAGGCAAGTCCGACTCCACCTGCTCGATTGGTTTCCAACTCCGATTATGAGGCCTTGTTGGAGCGGACTTCCTGGACTCCGATCCGTCTGTGGCATTTTCTCCGATGCACCGAGAACTGGCTGAACCGTTGGCTTAATCCGGGAACGTCCTTACTGAGCCACGGGTTGGTATGGTCCGTCGGCTCATGCCACCCTCCATCCGCCGTCGATGAAAAAGACATACGCCTGGTGCATAAAGATGGAACCTATTTCCTCGCTTTTCCTCAATGCAGGATCCGACTGTTTCGCCGGTTCGATATTCGCGTTTGGGGTCAGAAGATTCTCTTTGGCGCGTAACGTAGCATCCCGGACAGCAGCTTGACGAGATCCCCGAAATTCAGGCAGTAAGCAAACCCGTCAAGACCGAAGGGGGCTTGTTCCTCCGAATCCCCACCATTGATCCGCCGCTGTTCCACGGAAATCCGCTCCGTATCTCCGCTGGACCGTCTCCATTGAATGAAAGAGGCCCCCGCTTGTTGCGGAGGCCTCCCTAATTATTGCGCGATCGTTTCAGGATTAAGGGGCAAGCCCTACGGCGCTGAAGATGACAGCGGCGGTCCCCGTGATATCCGGTGCTCCGGCTCTGGGAGAAATGCTCCCGGACAATACCAGGTTCCCGATGGCTACGGTTTCACCCGCGCCCGCGGCGACTCCGGTGATGGTGACACGCAGGACGAATTCGGTTTCTCCGTCGTCATCGGTGAGCAAACTGAGGACGTCGGGATCCAGTATGCTGGGATCCGTGCTGTCCACACTGGTTGAGGTGAAGTCGGGCAGCGCTTCCACCGACAGAACACGATTGGCGATGGGATTGCCGTTGCCGTCGTCTGTTTGCACAGTTATGGCCATCACGAAGGTGACCGTTATCGGAGCCTGATCCCCAGGGATCTGAACCGTGGGGTTTTCGTTCAAGTTGAATACCACTTTGCCGTTGCCCCGCACCACTGTGAAGACGTCTGTTATGGTCAGGGAGCCTACGGTTGCCTGGAGGATGATGTTGGTGGTATCCGAGGTGTCTCCTGCCTGAATCACCGCAAGTGCGACTCCGTTGACATCCGTAGTCAGCGGGATGGATGTACCTGTGGACGGCGACAAGAACTCGGTATCGGTGATCGGGGTTTGAGTAATGATCTCCAGCAGCACGCTTTGGTTCGGTAATGGATTTCCTTCGCTGTCATTGAGGGTGAGTTGGGCCACCACTTCACCGCCTACGTCCACGGTTGCCGGAGCCGTCTGCAGGGTTCCTGAGATCTCTGCGCCTACCAGCACGGTCAATACTTCCGTTACACTCACGGAATCCGCTGTGGCGCGGATGAGAACATTCATGGTGGCGGTGGTTTCACCCGCTTTAACCACGGCCGTCGCGATACCATTGGCATCGGTGACCGCGGCAACGGTTGTCCCGGTGGCGGGAGCCACAAACTCGGTATCCGTCACCGGGGTCTGGTTGACGATTTCAAAGACGACATCGGTACCCGAAGCAGGGCTGCCGTCCGAATGCTCCAGGGTAAAACGCACCACGGCTTCGCTTCCGGACTGTATCGTATCCGGCGTAATCTCCATGGAACCCACCAGGGCGCCGGGAGCTCCCTTGGCCAGGACTACCAGAGCACTGGCCTTGTGCCCCAGGGCGTCCGTCACGGTGACGATCATGACGCCCGGAGTCGTGGTGGCGGCGCCATTGTAAACCAGCACGGCCTGATCAATGGACGAAACAAAGGTGATATCACTCAAAGTGACCGCACCGCGGTTGAAGGTCCATGTGTAGGGTGGAACACCGCCCGTGGCTTCGAAATTCACTTGAGCGGCCGATCCCACGGTGAGACGCGCGTTGTCGGGGGTCGCCTGGAGAGCCAAGTCGCTGTCTCCGGCGTCGCCACCGGGGGGGCAGACATCCATGCCGCGAACCACCACGGCGACGGAGAATCTGCGGATCTTTCCCGTAGCGGTGTCCGTGACCGCGATGACCATATTCACCGTGGACAATTCTCCTGCATCCAGGTAGTAGATGGGGCTGCCGTCGTATACGAGGGTCGCCGTACTGGTGTTGGCAGGGGAGGTATCCACTTCAATCAACTTGGATATATTGGTCACTTCCCAAACGTAGGTACCCTGGCCCAAATCCGCCAATCCTCCGGAAACCCGATAGGTGCGGGTGGCCGCAGTACACTCGGTGATGGGCCACTGGAAGGTGGCCGGTTGGTCTTCATCGCTGGCCACCAATTCAATTTGCAGAGGATTTGCATCGAAAATCTCAATCTCGGCAGAGCCCGAAACATCTCCGATGGAAGCGCGGATCACGGCTACCCCGGATTCGCCCTCAGCGAAAAACTGCACCAGGGCGGCCCCTTCAACCGTTTGACCGGTACCCGCAACGTTCACGCTTCCCAAGATGGCGTAGGCCGGCAAAAGGCCGAGTCTGCTTTCCGGAAAAGCCTTATTTACAGACTCCAGGCTGACCACGGTTCCCTCGATCATGGGATTCCCGGTGACGTCGAATGCCCGGATCAGAACCTGCGCTTCGTTTTCCCCCGGCACGTTCGGGGCTCCCGTCACACTGGCGAAGATGCGCGAGGGATCCACCTGAACGCTGATGCTTCCCGGCTCCTGGGCGTTTATATTCAAGGAGAGCATATCCGCCAGATATAAGGCCACCTGGATTTGACCCAGGGGAAGGGAGTCCACGAAAAACACCAGGGTGGCGGAAGCCGCGATGGTGACCGTGGTAGGCTTGTCCGTTTTTCCGGCGACGTAGTTGAGAGCAATGACTCCTTCCTCGTTGGTGATGCGGGTAGTGGAAAGGGTGGGAGTAAAAAACGTTCCACCCAGGGCGGGTTGAAAACTTCCGAATACCGGATCCGCGGCGAATGTTACTTCGGCGCCTGCAAAGGGCACTCCTGCCGTGTTCACGATCCGCGCGGTGATCCGTGTGAAATCGACCCCATCTCCCCGGAGAGTCACCTTTTCGGGTATCAGGGTAAGTTGAAATGACGTGGCGAGATCGCTGTAGAAAAATACATCCACGGTGCGGAACACCTGGATGAATCCGGGGACGGATACATGAACCTGCATGAACCTGGGGGCGGTCAACGGTCCCACATGGGTCAGGATAGCGGACGCCACTCCCTTGACGGTGTTGGAATCCACTACGGTATCCGAGTTATGAAACCGAAATCCCGTGGTATCCGGATCCGGTGAGATCCTGAATCGAACCGGAGTCCCGTCTTTTATTTTGTCACCGTTTTGATCCATGACTGTGGCGAAGATGGTGCTCGACTGGGAAGCCGAGAGGTTGGAAATTCCGTAACGAACGCCCAGGAGAACGTCAGCGGGATCTTTGCCTCCGGGTTCCGGCAGGAAAGGATCCGTGGATGAACCACCACCCCCGCATGAAAGAAGTGTCGCCAGAATCAAAACCAGCCACACGGAACATGCGCACTTAAGAACTTTCATCGAACGATCTCCTATGATGATTTCTAGTCATTGCAGTGGCAATAATCCCAATTCCCGATGGTGAAATCCGCGGTCACCACCACTTTCAAGTTCTTGTCCACGATACTGGACCCGTACATGGTGACCACGGCCGTATAGCGTGTTGGGAAATCCGGCGGTATGCGCTCACCCGTATCGAATTGCCTCCGGAAGTCATCCTTGGTGGCGAGATCCACCAAGTCCAAAAGGATGAAGGTCGGCGCGGGTCGATTCTCCGGATCATCCAGATTCGCGGGCAGCAGACCTACGGTCATTGCCCTGTCCACCGACGGCAGGATGGGCGCCGTATCCCCCGCGGTTTCAGGGCGGCGAAAGTCGATGTGAAAGCGGGTCAACGTGACGGGGTACGCCGAGCCCGGATTACCGGGATAATCCGCGTTCCACATTCGGATCAACAGCTTGTGGTCTGTGAAGACTTCCGGAGGGCTGCCGGGATCCGCAGGATTGCAGGGAGAAGGGTCGAAATAAGCGTCCACCTCATTGTTGATGGCTGGCTCATTGAGATCCTTTGTGTCGCAATAAATGGGTGTCACCAGTTCGAACACGGGATTCCACTGACCTTCGACGCCGGGCGTACCGCTGGAATCTCCACCGCACGAAAGAAGCCAGGGAAGAACGGCCACCGACGCCACAAACAGCAACACTGAGATTCGCTTCATAGCTCTACTCCATGACTGATTTTTCACGAATCTCCGTTCCCAACGGGGAAGGGATCCAAACGAAATTCACAACGGCGATTCCGCGCCCAGGCTTCTTCGGAGTGCGCGGAATCGATGGGGCGTTCCTTTCCATAGCTCACGGAGCGTATGCGATCGGGGGAGACGCCTAAGTCCAGAAGATACTGTCTGACGCTTTCCGCACGGCGCTGTCCGAGGGCAAGGTTGTACTCCACGCTGCCTCGCTCGTCGCAATGGCCTTCGATAAGAACTCTTCTCTGAGGCTGTTCGAGCAGGAAGCGCGCCTTAAACTTTAGAGCAATCATGGCCTCGGTGGTAAGGCCCGAATCGTCGAATGCAAAATGCACGAGTTCCCGAAGGAAGCGGTCTTCCGGTGAGGTGTATGCTTCCCGTTCTCCCGGCAATCGATCCACGAGGGGAGCGGCCGGCTCGGACGGAAAGGGCGGTTCCGTCGGTTCCCTCAGAGCGATTCCGTCTTCCCCGATGGGCGGTACGTCTCCAGTGATGTCCCTTTCCTCCAAAGGAACGCCTTCCGCGGGGAACAAGTCGACGGGATCCATATAAAAGGTCTCTTCCAAGAGGAAATTGAGTTCCTTCTTGGTTCGTATGATCCGCGCCACGGACTTCTCATCGAAGGATTTCACGATTTCCACTTCGGCCAGGCGCTCGAAGAAACGCCGGCCGGAGTTGTCCTTGGGAACAAAAGGATTCAACTGAAATACATGGAAACGGCCGCCCGTTCTAACCTTCTTGTTCACGGTACCCAAATCGGTGACCACATAGTCGCCCGGCCCGAGTAGGTACTTCTCTTCCGTACCGGAGATAATGGTTCCGAAAAACTGATCCGATTTCTTGAGCACGTACTCCGTCTCTTCGGCGCCTGCCCATCCCGCAAGCCCGCCCATGCCCAGAAACGCCGCGACAATCCGCATTACCAGGAATCGGCTCACCACTTTTGCCATGAAGTTGAACTCCTTCTCAACTTCCGGTGTTCTTGCGGGCACCGGGTTCGGATTCCTCCAGGTCTGGGGAGTACTCGACCAGGGTAGGTGTAATGAACATGAGCAATTCGCGTTTTTCATCCGTCTTGCTATCGGCTTTGAACAGGTAACCGATGCCCGGAAGGTTTCCGAGGCACGGGACACGGCGCTGGGCCCCTCCTTTGTTGTGGGAGGTAATGCCGCCGATGACCATGGTCTCTCCGCTGTTCATAAGCATGACCGTATTGGCTTCCTTGGTCTGGAGAGTTGGATTTCCCAGGATGTTTCGGGTTTCAGAGCCTGGAACGATCTGCTTTTCTTCCAGGTTGATAGAAATGGTGATCCGCGTGCTATGGGGTACTACGCGTGGTTTCACAATGAGCTTGAGAGCGGCGTCCCGGTACACGGCGTGAAGCGCGTTATCCCGATCCCGGGTAATCAGGGGGAATTGCTGCCCTTGAACGATGACGGCTTCGGAATTGTCCAAGGCAACCACCTTGGGAGCCGAGATAATGGTGGCCTTGTTTTCGTTTTCCAGGGCCTGGAGTTGCGCGTCCAGCTCAAATAAGGAAGCACCGATGATGCGGCCGAAACTAACCCCTAATCCGCCGGTCACGGTCCCCACAGGGAGGATGTCCACCACGGGGTTCGGGATGGAACTTCCCGTGCCGCCGGTATCCGCGCTGGTGGAACTCGTCGATGCCGCTCCCGACACACCCGTCGTGTTTGCTCCATCGAAGCGCTGATATCGTCCCCCCCACGCAATCCCCAATTCGCGTTCAAAGTTTGAACGAACTTCCACGATGCGAGCGTGTAAGAGTACCTGTTTGGTAGGCTGATCCAGCTTTTCCACCACTTCTTCGCATTTGGCGATCACCTCTGGATTCGCGTAGACGATAACGGTATTGGTCCTCTTATCCACCTGGACGCTTCCCGGAGGTTTGATTTCGACCCCTTCCGCAGCTCCATACAAGTCTTTGTATATTTCTACATAATAGGTGGTAAGCAGTTCTTCCAGTACCGGTTTAATATCCATTTCCGCATCGGCATACTTAACAGGTATATAGCTGTACCGATTCAATTCCTGGGCGCGTTTCAATTCATGCTGTGCTGTAGCCCTTCGTTCTTCGCGCAGTCGGTCTGCAAATGCTTTGCGCTGCTCCGCAATCAACTTAATATGATCAAGCTTGGCCTGCTCTCGTTCTCTCTGAACTCTGTTGTGGTCGTCTTCTGTTGTTATCCAAACCACATTGTTTGTTCGAAGTAATTTTCTAAGTCTATGTGCCTCTAATACCATGTCCAAGGCCTGGTCCCAAGGTATATCTATAAGTTTCATGGTTATCCGGCCCTGAACATTGTCCGAAAGAATGAAATTTATACGGCCTTCCCTGGGATGATATTTGACGATATGATCCGCGAGGAAGTCGAAGAATTCCCTGATGTCCATATCACGCATGGTGATGGTGATGGGTGAGCCTATATAGGTATTGGATTTCCCGGAAAGAATGGAGACGTTGGCGCCCAGGGCGTCCATGGGTTCGAACTCCGGCTCGCCCGATACGGGAGCGAAGGGTATGAAGACGGAAGAGGGCGCTGCAGGTGCGGCGTCTCTTGCCGGGTCGCCGGCGGATGAAGTGAGGGCCTTCGGAGAGGGTTTTCCGGGATCCTCTCTTTTCGGAGTCACCGGCCGTGGAGACGGAAGGGAGTCGGGAACGCTTCTTTCGGTTTGTTTAACCGGGATCGAGGCCATCGAGTCGGCTGTTTCGGGTGTAGGCTTGCCCGGTGTCCGAAAGTGCACCAGAACGTAATCAGCGCCTTCCTCCATCTCCGTGCTGGGAAGCATTCCGGTGGGAAACTCGAAAACGACCCGCGTTTTGTCCTGGTGTCCGCCAACACGGACCGTTTTGAGTTCAGGGCGTTCCACAGCCAAGGTTTCCAGAGGTGTCAGGGGGCGTACACCCTGCAGATCCACCACCAAGCGCTCCGGATCCTTTAGAGAGAAACTCTTGACTTCCAGGAACCGCCTCGATGATTGGATTCTGCAGACCAAACGATCTGCGCGATCCGGCTCACACCGGACTTCGACGGGGGTGGGTTCCAGGGGTGGAACGGGCTGAGCCGCAGTTTCCCCGGAGGGCTTCACAGTGGGTTCCTCAGGCTTGAGGGAAGTTGTTTGGGGCAGCTCCGACGCCAAGGAAACCGTTTTCAAAGTGAACGCCAATCCCTCTCGGGTGGTCAACGCATCGTAATCCACCGGTCCCTTGAGAAACAGGGTGAGAAATAAATTTCGCCTGCCTTTGGTGTCCAAGGTCTTCAATTCCACACGATCGATGAGACCTCCGCCTGGCACAGGCTGCTCCATGAGTGAAGGAGGAACGCTCATATCCGGGATTTCAACGAGTAACCGAAAGGGAGAGCGCATGGAGTACGCGGTATACCGAATAGGTGCATCACTTCGAATCAGGAACTGGGTTCCCGCAGGGTTTTGACTCACGGCAAAACCTTTAATGAAACCGGTCTCCAGAGATTCTTCGGCCTTCTTGTGGGAAGTGTCCTGGACGCAAGAGAGTCCGCCGAAGACCAGAAGTCCGGCGAGCACAAACACGCCGATTCGCCCCAACATTATCGCACCTCTTCCAGTTTTTCCTGGAGTCTGCCCTTATGAATCTCCAGGGCATATCCCAGGCATTCCAAATCATCCAACCTTTGCAGGCAGTAGGTACAGTCATCCAAGCATTTCCGGCACAAGTCCGGGTAACGTCGGCACAGGGTTTCGACTCCGGGCGTGAACACGCAGAACAACTCCGTACGGTAATAAGGGGAAACCACCGGTATAGTGATATCCACGACTTCATCGCAGTTGGATATATGGGAGAGGACCTGTTCATAGGACCCATACAGTTTGGCGGTCCAAGAATCCGGCTCCCTGGTGTCGCACTGGACGGCTCTTTTGAAGAGATCGGATTCAAAACTGTCAAAGTCGAGATATCCACGTCTTTCCAGTGTTTGGATGCACGAGGGGCATTGTTCCTCCAGTGTGGCGCTGGTGCATTTACAGACGTAGAGATCGGATTCCCGCACGACCACACAATCGTGCAATATAAACAAGACCACGCCGTCTTTGGCGCCGATGCCTTCTCCGGCCCGAATAGGGTACGTTCGTTTGTCGGGTCTTTCAAATACCGCGACGGAACCGGTCCTTTCGTGCAGGATGGAAACCAACTGGAGTTGGGCGAGTTCCACCTCCGTGAGGGGGGACTGCTCGCGTCGAACACGTTCCTTCTTTTGGGCCTGCGGAAGGGGAAGAAAAAACGGCTTGAACGGGTCCACGTCACGGGGGACCAAGGCGGAGGATCCGCTTTCCTGGGCGACGGCGACCCGTAGGGTTCCTCCGGCGATCACCAGGAGAAGGGCGGCGAACGTAAGGCACACGCCGATCACTAAACTGTCGAAGCGACTTCGCCAGTGCATATTCCCGTACAGTATGACCACGCGAGCAACTCCTGCAATAACCCCAACGTAAATATAAATGTTATCTTTTCTTCTTCTTGGTGTCGGCGGCCTTAAGCTGTTCCTGACGTTCCCGGATTTCTTGATCCGTCAAATGACGGTACGCCCGGGCGAGAATTTCGGCCCGGAGACTAATACCGGCTTCGCTGGGGATGCCGTCCTTGATAGTAGCTTTCTCAATGGTAACGATCCGGTTGAAACTCTGCCTGCCTCTGTTGTCGAGCAAGGATTGAAAGAAGTTATAAATCTGGAAAAAATATCCTCGAACATGAATCGTAATGGGTATTATTGCATAGTCATCAACTTCGGTTTTAATCTCGTTGGATTCCTGAAAAAAAAGAAATTCGAGTCCTGCGTCCTTACCTTTTCGTATAATTTCCCCCATTAACTTGTTGGTCTCTCCTTGTTCGGGCAACATTGTTGATATGTTATTATAACAATAGGTTAGCTCATCCAGACAAGCCTTATCTATTTCGATGTTCTGTTGCCGTTGTGAGTATGTCTTGTTGAGTGACTGGAGCCGCTCGATCTCCTGCTTAAGAAACCGTATGTCGGCAGTTTGCCCGGTATATATAACAAAGTAGAATCCAACAACCAATAGGAATATAATTGCTGATCCGATCAGCACTTTATGTAATAATGTGAGCCTATCAAGCAAGTGCATGATATTGGGTTGCATGGCCTACCTGACATTGGACTTAGTGGTTTTCGAGCCTACGTCTCCGTTCCCGGCCGCAACACTTGTGGCCTGTTCACAACTTGGGGTATCGCAGTAGCTCATCAATTGCTCCCGGTCCGCCAATTTTTCGTTGAGCAAAAACGCAATCTTAAAGCTCATCACTCTCCGGGCGAACTCCTCCCGCATTTGCTCGGCATATCCCGCCAATCTTTGCTGGTTTCGGACATATTCGCGGCCGAAGCGATCAAAAAAACTTTCCATGGATTCGTTACTCTTGAGGCCTTGAAAGCGAACGGTGGCTTCCGGCGAAACCCGCCTGGCGCCCGTGTATTCACGGGCCTCCAATTCCGCCGCCTTCTGGCCCCGTATCGTGATACCTTCCCAAGTTACAGGCACCGTTTTCAGTGTGGAATGAGCCAGTTGAACGGATCGAAAGACCGGTTCGGGTGTCTCGTCGGCGCCTCGGACAGACGAAAAAGCGGCAAAGTCCCTCACGAACCGGAGTTCTTCAAGGGAAGCCGCATTCATTTCTTTAAGGCGTTTGATGTACTGGGTGATGGTCGTATTGTCCGTGGCGTACCCTTCGATGGAGACCCGGTAGTTGGCGATCTCCAACACCGAAAGAGACACTCTCTCCTTGAGAAGCCCGGTCCTTTCAGCGACGTTTATGGATGAGACTTCTCCGGGAGGGGTCTCCGGCTCCGTCGCGGTAAGCGCCACGCGAAGTGCAACGAGCAGTTGGAAGGGGAGCGCCCGCCGTTCGTCCAGCTTGCGTATGGAGCCGACCCGCTTGTCGATCAGTACCCGTTGTTCGGAAATGCTTTTGCTCAAGTTGATCACGGAAGCCAGTCTCGAGCTTTCCGCCTGAATCCGGTCCCGCTCCTGCTCCAACCGCCGGACCTGTTTGTGCGTGCTGGTATACACCCAGAAGCACGAGGCCGCGGCGACCGTCAGCGTCAGAACGAATATCCATACCTGCAGACGCAGGTTTTCCTTCTTCTTTTCCAGCTTCTTGGGTGAGAGGTTGATCCGAATCAACTGTCCGCCACCTTTCTCAGGGCCAACCCCACGCTGACGGCAGCCAAGGGGGCTACACTGTGGAGGTAGTCGGGGTCCAGGCGTTTGGGATCACAGGCTATTCCGAGAAACGGATCGAACAATTCCACGGGGACCCCCACTCGACCTTTCAGGAAGTCCGAAAAACCCGGTGTCAGAGCACATCCACCGGCCAACAGGATTTTCTGGATGCGGATCTCCTCGTTGGAAGAGATCACGAAGTCAAAGGCGCGTTTGATTTCCAAGGACCAAGCAACGGCCGCTTCTTCAAAGATTTGCCTCAAACCGGCTTCCCGTCCCTGGGGCGCTTTGGCAAACAGCTTGATGTGTTCCGCTTCCACCGCCCCCACGTTGAAATGGCGCTGGATCTTTTGATTGATCAGGCTTCCTCCCTGGGAAACTTCGCGAGTGAAGACGGAGATGCCATCCCGAAGAACATTGATCTTGAGTTGGCTTGCACCGATATCGATCAACGCGATACAACCTTCCTCGTAGGGATAATTCACCTCGTAGGCGTTTTCCAGTGCGAACATGTCCACATCGATGACTCCGGCGGAAAGCCTGGCCATGCGGAGCAAGTCCACAATGGCCTGCACATGCTCGTTTTTCGCCGCCACCAGTATTACGTCGGTATGGTCCTCCTTGTCCCGGTTGCGGCCCACCACATGAACATCCATGGTGACATCCTGAACCCCGAAAGGAATGTGTTGTTCCGCCTCCCATTGGATATTGGCCAGCAGATCCTTCTTGGTGGGGTAGGGCAGGGACAGCTGCTTTATGATGACGGAAAAGCCTGAGATGGAAGTGGCCACCTCTCTGGGAGAGAGCTTGAGATTGTCCAGCAGTGTGCGGATATACCGGGCGATGAGTTCCTTGTGGGCCGCCGGGTCCAGGAAGTCCTGATCCAGAGGAAGGCGAAGCATTCCGAAATCCAGTAACGCGGGACCCCGGTTCCCCATCTTAAGACTGCACAGTTTGATGGTATGCGAACCAATGTCCAGCCCCACAAGGCTCTTCTTGGAACGAAGGGAAAAGGCCAACTACTTCTCTCCGAACACCTGGCTCTGGTCTTCCAGGCCGTACCCAAGAGCCAGCAGAACTTTCCGTTTGGTCTCCATGCGGCAACTGAATCCTTTTTCGATGCGGTCAATGGTTATGGGCGACACACCTGCTTTCCGCGCCAATTCCGCCTTGCTCATGAGGAGGCGTTCTCGCGCAGCCTTAACCCTGTTTTGCTGCATCCCCGGTTCCTCCGCCCATGGAGTGATACGTTTTATACGCTATTAAATACACTTCTTATAATTAAGTCAAGTTTTTTTTAAATTATATATAACTAGTATCAACTTAAATGTAACTTAATCCTATTTTCCGCTTGCCAAACCCCGAGCCCCCCTCTAAAATGAACTCCGCCGCCGCAGGAGCGCGGTCTTAATACGCGGAGTACACAAGGATTCCCAAGCCATGAGCACATCCCACCAGACGTCCCCCGCCTCCGGGAACCGGGGAGATCACAAGTCCAAGAGCACCTCCAGAGAGTACGCGGAAGCGATCATCACGGCGATCATCCTTGCCCTCATCGTGAGAACCTTCTTCGTGCAGGCCTTCAAGATTCCTTCCGGTTCCATGCGCCCGACCCTCATCGTGGGAGACCATATACTGGTAAACAAAATGCAATATGGCATCCAGGTCCCGTTCGTGAACAAACCCCTCATCCGGTTTGGGAACCCTGAACGAGAGGACGTGGTGGTCTTCGTGTATCCCGTGGAGCCTTCCAAAGATTTTATTAAACGAATCATCGGGCTTCCTGGAGACCGGATCCAGATCATCAACAAGCAGGTCTACATTAACGATCGCCCTTACCCCGATCCCCATGCCTCGCACATGGACCACTCCCTCAGCACGGGACAGCGGGACAATCTCGGCCCCATCTCCATCCCGGAAGGATCCTATTTCGTGCTCGGTGATAACCGGGACTACAGTTACGACAGCCGGTTTTGGGGATACGTGGAAGAAAGATCTCTCTTGGGCAAGGCATTTCTGATTTATGGCTCCTGGACTTTTCGTCCCATGGAGTTTCATGCTTCGAGGGTTTTTAAGCGCATTTATTGAATGTCCCGCCAACGAACGCTCGGCGGCGAGATACGATCCGGACCCGGATACGCGCTCTCCACATGGTTCTTGACTCCCGGAATCAAAGTTGATACTGGGTTTCCGAGTTCAGAATGTTGAGGAAATAGACCGATTATGGAAGCCTTTTCGCCAACCAAAGAGCGGGCCTCCTTGCTGACAGGCAGGGGGGCCTTTTTGTATGGGTCGGGGACCGTATGAGCGCTTTCAGCAAGCGGAACCTGCTGGGCATACGGGATCTTTCCAGGGAGGAAATCGAGGTCATCCTGGATGTTGCGGACAGTTTCAAGGACATCTCTTTACGGGATATTAAGAAAGTTCCCACACTCCGTGGAAAAACGGTGATTCACTTCTTTTACGAGCCCAGTACCAGGACCCGTCTTTCCTTCGAAATCGCGGCAAAACGGCTGAGTGCCGATACGGTCAGCCTATCCGCTTCGTCCAGCAGTATGGAAAAGGGAGAAACATTGCTGGACACGGTAAGGAACCTGGAGGCCATGAGACCCGATGTTCTGGTCCTCAGACATCCCATGGCGGGATCGGCTCGGTTCGTGGCCGATCGTGTGGGGACTTCCGTGGTCAACGCGGGAGATGGTTCTCATGAGCATCCGACTCAGGCCTTGCTCGATGTATTGACGGTGTTGGATCACAAGAAACGGGTGGACGGTCTGAACATATCCATTGTCGGAGACATTGCCAACAGCCGTGTGGCGCGATCCGCCATACTGGCGTTTTCCAAGCTCGGGGCCCATGTTACGGTAGCTGGTCCCCCCTGCATGCTGCCGCCCGAACCCGAAACACTGGGCATTCGGGTCACGTATAGACTGGATGAAGCCATTGAGGATGCGGATGTGATCATGATGCTTCGCCTTCAACTGGAACGCCAGCAGGATCCCGTATTTCCTTCACTCAGGGAGTATTCCCGGGAGTACGGGTTGAACCGGCATAGACTTCGGAAGGCTCCAAAGGACGTGATCATCCTGCATCCGGGGCCGATCAACAGGGGGGTGGAGATCGATCCCGAAGTTGCGGACGGCCCGTACTCGGTTATTTTGGATCAAGTGACCAACGGCGTAGCCGTACGCATGGCCGTGCTGTATCTTCTTCTGGGAGGCCGAGACACGTGAAATTGGCGGTGGTGAACGGAATTCTGGTCCATGCCGATTCCGAACGGTTGGAAGAGGCGGGTCTTCTTATCAGCGGCGGAATCATTGAGTCTTTTTTGAAGGGCGCTGAAGTCGATGCGCTGATGCGGACTCAAGAGGTGGAAATCCTCGATGCCAAAGGACTGCTGGTTTTCCCAGGCCTGATAGACATGCACGTGCATTTGAGGGAGCCCGGACAAGAATACAAGGAAACCATACGGACAGGGACCATGGCCGCCGCCTCGGGAGGATTCACCGGGGTGGCCTGTATGCCCAACACCATTCCCGTGAACGATCATGCGGCGGTTACCGATTATATACTGCGGAAGTCCAGGGAGGAGGGATTTGCCGAGGTATACCCCGTGGCGGCCGTTACCGTGGGTTCTCAGGGAAAGCAGTTGACCGAATTCGGCGATCTTCTGCGAGCGGGTGCGGTCGCCTTCAGCGATGACGGGCGTCCTGTGTCCAGTTCCCAAATGATGCGAAGGGCCTTGGAATATGCTCGTGTGTTTGACCGGGCGATCATCTCTCATGCCGAAGAACCGACCCTTAGCGGGAACGGCTCCATGCACGAGGGAAGCGTTTCAGCCAGACTCGGTCTACGCGGCATCCCCGCCGAGGCGGAAGAGATTATGGTGTATCGGGATCTCGCGCTGGCGCGGCTCACTTCGGCACGATTGCATATCGCCCACGTGAGCACGGCGGCTTCTGTAGAACTTATTCGTCGCGCCAAAGAGCAAGGGATTTCCGTTACGGCTGAAACGGCTCCCCATTACTTCACGCTTACCCACGAAGCTGTGGACGGTTATAACACTTCAGCAAAAATGAATCCGCCGTTGCGCACGGCCCAAGATATGGAAGCCGTTCGTGGCGGCCTTAAAGATGGAACCATCGACGTCGTTGCATCGGATCACGCGCCCCACTCGTCTTTGGAGAAAGAGGTCGAGTTCGAGCGCGCGGCCTATGGCGTCGTGGGGCTTGAAACCATCCTCGGACTTACTCTGAAATTGGTCAACGAAGGTGTCTTGAACCTGTTTCAGGCCCTCCGCCTACTCTCCTCGAATCCCGCCCGAATTCTGAATGTGCCTGGCGGATGTATCCGTGTGGGCGGTCCCGCGGACCTGACCCTTATCGATCCCAATGCGCGTTATCAAGTAAACGTGCGGTCCTTCCTGTCTCTCGGGAGGAATTCCCCCTTCGACGGTATGACATTGCAGGGGCGGAGCGTGCAGACGGTCGTCAAGGGGCGCGTCATTCGACTTCCCCGGCGAACCGAGGGAGACCCATATTGAGATGGTCCCCAGAGAGCGTTCGTTTGCTCATGTGACCCCGTAGTGATTTCAAGGCCCTGCATTCCGTGGGCGAGGACTCGCCATGACCCGGATCCTGATAGTGGACGACGATCATAGTATGAGAGAACTCCTGGGAATCCTTCTCAGCCGCGAAGGGTACGCCGTGGAGTGCGCTCGAAGCGGAATGGACGCCCTGTCGAAACTGGAAGCGGCCGACTTCGACATCGTGGTCACAGATATCCGAATGCAGAAGGTGGACGGTTTAGAGGTGCTCCGGAGAGCCAAAAAGCTTCGGCCGGACTCCAAAGTGGTGATGATTTCTGCGTATGCGTCTCCTGAAACCGCGGTGGAAGCCATGCGCGAAGGAGCCTATGATTACTTTCCCAAACCCTTCGACACGGAACGGTTCAGGGAAGTTATTCGGGACATGGTCCGGGAAGGCAAACAAGCCGCCTTGCCTTCCACGGATGCGTCAACGGAGACAGGATTTGGTAATATCATCGGCGTGTCCCCCGGCATGCGCAGGATTTATGAACTGATCCAACGCGTTTCCCGTACGGACAGCAACGTCCTCATCACAGGAGAAAGCGGTACGGGAAAAGAGCTGATTGCCCGTGCTCTTCATGAGCATAGTCCAAGACGTAATCGCCCGTTTCAAACACTTAATTGTGGTGGGATCCCCGAGAACCTTCTGGAAAGCGAGCTTTTTGGGTATAAACGGGGGGCTTTTACCGGAGCCGCTATGGATCGGAAAGGGTTGGTGGAAAGCGCTCACGGCGGTACGTTTTTCTTGGATGAATTGGGAGAGCTGTCTCCGGTCATGCAGGTAAAACTCTTGCGGGTACTTCAAGAGAAAACCGTAAAGCCGCTGGGGAGTTCCCAGGAGAATCCCGTGGACGTCCGGTTCATGTTTGCTACGAACAAAAATCTGGAGAAAGAAGTCATTGAACACCATTTTCGGGAGGATCTTTTTTTCCGGGTGAATGTTATCCACGTGCAGGTGCCTCCTCTAAGAGACCGGAAGGAAGACATCCCATTACTGGCTCAGTATTTCCTTGAGAAGTACTCGAGAATTCAGGGGAAGAACATTCGCAAGATCTCTTCGTATGCCCTCGAAATCCTCAAGGAGTACCATTTTCCGGGAAACGTAAGGGAGTTGGAAAACATTGTAGAACGTTCAGTGGCTCTGGAAACCTCCAACATCGTGTTGCCCGACAGCATGACCCTGTCCAACTACAAGCAGCGATTCGATGAAGGGAACCTTCCGGAGGGATTGGTGCAAGAAATTCCTGACAGAGGGATCAATCTGGACGAAGTCCTTGCCAGTTACGAAACGGACCTGGTACTTAAGGCGTTGAAGAAGGCGCATGGGAATCGAAGGAAGGCATCGGATCTTTTGGGAATCAATCTTCGCTCGTTGCGATATCGACTCGAGAAGCTGGGCTTGAATATGGAGAGCGAGTGATACAGAGGGGAATCCCTGATTCGGAATCGGCGGCCTTCACAGGGTACAAAATACGCGTGTGATTTGAAACGATTTGACGCTTTCGAGCAGGATCGAGGTCGGTTTCATCTGGGAGCCGGTTGATGAGGTGCCTGAGTGTCCGGTCACCGAGATGAATTCCGGGCTCCTCGTCTCAGCAACTTCCGAACACGAGATAATCGCTGTTTTCCACTCGGTTGTCGACAAGTAGTGCGCCGTTATGAGCCCGTTGATAATCAGTGTTGGGGGCAGCCCGGTACAAAACAGTGAGATGCAAGCCACGCCCTCGGAGTGGCGAATCCTGAGGTATGAGGTCTACCACGGTACGGCGCAATGACGAAAGATGAAGCTTCACGCCAACAGTGTGCCCGCCGATCGCGTTTTTCAACGATCTCTTAAGGTCCCAGGTTATGCATGTATATCGAACCACCGCTCCGCGCTGGAGTTTTTCCCCGACACCCTGGCTTCTCGTTATTTTAATAGCCGCCGCGGGTATCGGGGCCTCAGTGTACTTGGCCTACTTACACTATGCCGTCCACACCATGATCGGTTACTCGAGTTTCTGCGCCTATTCAAAGGCGGTCAACTGCGATACGGTGGCCCAGAGTGGATATTCCGTGTTTCTCGGCGTTCCGGTCGCCGTCTGGGGGATTTTCGGATACGGCTTTCTGGGTTTCCTGGCATTTCTGGGGATGCTGTACGACCACTCAGGCCGGAGAATTTGGGTGACGGTCTATGTCTTAACCGCATTGTTCGTGCTGGTCAGTGTGAGCCTGGCGGCGGTGTCCACCTTTCTTATACGGTCGAAATGTGTGATCTGTTTCGGCACGTATGCGCTCAATCTGCTGGTGTTCTTCTTCGTCATGGCGATGCGATCGAGACGACGAGTGCTGTTCCGGCACGGCTTCCTGGAAGATCTTCGTTTTCTCCGAAGAGTTGCGAGAGTCTCCCGGCCCGGCCTTTTGGCGTTCGCCATAACGGCCGCTGCGTGCTTGGCTTTTTATCCCACCTACTGGGAAGTGCCGTCGACGATATCCTTTTCCCACTTCCAACAAGGCGTCACCGAAGACGGCTATCCATGGATCGGCGCCGAGAACGCGAAGCTCACCATTGTGGAATTCACGGACTACCAGTGTTTCTACTGCCGCAAGGCTCACTTTTTTCTGAAAGGTATTCTGGCCGATCATCCGGATTCCGTGAAGTTGATCGTCCGGCACTACCCTTTGGATCGCAACTGCAATCCGAAAGTGGAGGAGTCCATACATTCAGGCGGATGCGATCTGGCGGTCTGGGCGTTGGCGGCCCTTCGTTTGGGGCGATTTTGGGAAATGCACGAGGCATTGTTTGGAAGGGATTTGGAGAAGACGGAGGTTTCCCTGAGGGAAATGGCTCAGGCCGCCGGGCTGAGGTTTGAAGAACTGATCCCGCTATTGTCGGAATCCGAGGTTTTGAATCATCTATCCCGGGATATTTTGTTCGGCGCCCGGTTGGGTATCGATGCAACTCCAGCGTATGTGGTCAACGGCAAGGTATATCTTGGGAACCTGGATCCCCAACTTCTGAAGGAGCTTGAGTGAGTGGGGCGAGTCCGTTGATGTAGTAGGACGGCGGAACTTGACGCGCCGTCAACGGCTTCCATTTCCTTGCGTCCTTCCGGGGCACGAGCCGCCTGCGGAATCCGAGAAGCGCCACCGTAATCGGTGGGAAGGGGGAGTCCTGTCGCAAGGCCCTTCTTCCCCGTGATCGTTTGACGAGGGTACCTCCCCGTGGGAGGGATCGGGTCGTGAGAGTCCTCAGGGAACTGTAACAGCCCGTGGATAAACCGTATCTCGGGCAGGCCGGCACAAAACGATGAAATGCAGGGCGCGCGAGTCCTCAGGAACAAGGCGTACTCCAGTAGGCCGCAATGACGAAGGATGAAGCGCGACGAAGCAGATCGCGTTTTGCACCAGCCTGGCAAATTCTCTAAGGACTCCGGCTGGTTTCGGTCGGTCACGCCGGCCCGTGACACGCCGGCCCGTGACACGCCGGCCCGTGACACGCCGGACGAGACGTCTTTTTGGTCTCCACGTTCCTGATCTTAAGCATGAAATCACCTCCTTTCCGTCAACCTGTTCTTTCTTCTTGAGATTCAAGCAAATCCGCCTGCCCCAACAAAGACAAAGCATCTTTGCAGTGTTGGGTGAACTGGTCCCACTGCAGGCCGGAACCATAGCGGAGGTAGAGAGCCGCTGCCAGTTCCTCCAGCCTTGCCGACCCATTGCAGAGCTTCAGTAGATCTTTCCCGAATTCGTTCACCTCCATGACCTCCAACCGGTAGCCGTCCTGTTTGAAAACAAGGATCGTTTTCCGTTCGGAAATGTCTTGTGGAATTCGGCCTATCTTGAATTCGGCCACGATGTCCGGAAGAGGATATGCAAATTCGTCTACAATACAGCTCGGACTCCGTTTGGGGCAAAACGCGGCGGACCCGAGCAGGTCTATGTCGAAGGATGTTCCGAAGCCGGACTGCGATCCAGCCTCCAGGCATCGTGTCTCGTAACGCACGACCTCAAACAAGTAGGGTCGTGAAGATGAATGAGAGTTTTCCATGATCCGGGACGCGAAATCCGGGAACCGGATCGGGTAGTGCTCTACCAGGCAGGGCCGCCCGATGGGGACGCCTTCATTCTCGAGGTGGCTGAGCCATCGGAAGAACAGTTTCGATTCGGATCCGGCCGTTTCCGCACACAATAGGAGAAACGACTTAGGATACGTTATCAGCATACCGGGGAAATGTGTGCTCAGGAGCTCCAAATCCTTCAAAGAGAACCCTCGACAGGGTATGTTGTAGAAACAACTGAATACTTCCGGGTCGGATTCGATGAGCCGCTCATCCGATTCCAGACGATTCCCATGATCGAATTCCAGACCCAGGGCAAAATACGTGTTTACCTCCCGTACAAGCCGGTGAAGGTAGTTCTTGTGAAGATCCGTTCCCGGGAGTACGGTGGGGAGCTGTATCAGGGTATTCACACTGCCCAAGGTTCCGGTCCGCAAAGCCAGGTTCAAAGTGGCGTCCACGTCCTCTTTTTCTTCTTCGGGAAACCCGATTACATAGCTCAGGGTAGGAATGATACCTTGGGTGGTCGTCTCCTCCACGCGATTAAACAACACGTCGGGATCGATGCTTTTCCGGATGAAGGCCAGCGTTCTTGCAGATCCGGAATCGATCCCATAGCACACGGATTCGCAGCCGGCTTGATGCATGATCTCCAGTAAGGACGCGTCTACGGTATCCAATCTGGAAATGCAGTACCAGGGAAGGTGCTGAAGGTTTCTATCGACGAGTGAGCGGCAGAACTCCGTGACGAACGCTCGGGAAGAGGTAAACTGATCGTAGGCCAGCAGAAAACACTCGGCGCCGAAGTTCACGTAGAGGTGTTCCATCTCCCGGATCACTCGGTTTGCCGAATGCCTTCGGCTCTTTCTCCGCCAAAGTACGGACTCGGAACAGTACACGCATCGATGGGGACACCCGCGCCCGACTTCGAGTATCGCGATGCTACTAGGGAGACCGCATGCCTCGCGGTATACGCTGAGTGGCGGCACGTATTCATACGGGGGGAGCGGCAATGAATCCAAATCCTCGATGAGGTCCCGATCTTGATTTCTGTGAATGGAGGAATCTTTCCTGTAGGTTATCCCCGGCACTTCCTCGAAACCCGAGGCATTCTCCAATGCTGAAAGCCATTCCGGCAAAACGGCCTCTCCTTCTCCTCGCACGATACAGTCCACCCAAGGGTACCGGTTCAGAATCCGGACGTCCACGCAGGACACGGTATGTCCCCCGAGAATCACATGAACCTCGGGATTGAGCTGTTTCAATATTCTCGATATTTGGAGAATCGCAGGAAGGGTGGTGCCTTGGGCGGAGAAGGCCGCCACTTGAGGTTCCTCTTGCAGGATTTGCCGTGCGCATTCTTCGTAGAGGGTTTTCCCCATCGGAAGCGCTCCCACTCTCAGGGACAGTGTAAAATCCAAAATCCTGATGGCATGTCTAAACGGACGAAGTACTCCGGCCAGGCGAATGAGCCCCAACGGCGGGAGATTGTACAGGGATTCCAGATGGAAGGGTGGGAATACCAGAGAGATATTCATGGCGCTCTCATAGGCGATAGAGTCGTTGAAACACACTCCGGCTTCGATCGGGTCGAGTTTTGACGGCGCCACGATTCTTTGCGACTTACCGAAACAGCCGATAAACAGAAGCCGATAATATTGAGAAAACCAATAGATAACCTCAAGGACATTATTTTCAAATTTAACCTTTCGATCATGGAATTGCAAGGGCGGCTTGCATGGGTATTGATTTCAAGAAGCTGTGGACTGCATGATTAGTTTCAGGAGGAAATGCCCATGGATCCCGATTCATTCGGCGCCGGCCAAGTCGTATGGCGACTCGAAGACCTCTATCAGTGTGCCGAGGATTCATCGAGGATCCAGGATGAGTCTTGGTGTTTGGCCCAAGCACGGTTCTTCTCGTCCAGATATAAGGGACGCATACCTGAAATGGAACCGGAAGAACTCCTGGACGCCTTGCGGCATTGGGAGCATCTTAAGGAGAAGTGGAAGAAACTTGTTTCATACGCCTACCTCAATTTCTGCACCCGGACTCAAGACCCCGACGCCGGCGCTCTCTGGCAGTCCGCCCAGGAATTCGACAGCATTATGCACCGGGAGACCTTGTTCTTTGAACGGGAATGGATCATCCTGGATGAATCCCGGGTTCTATGGCTGCTTGAACATCCGGCTCTTTCAGAATATTCCCATTATTTGAACGTCCTGAGGCGGTATCGAGCCCACAGGCTCTCCGAGGAAGCGGAGTGGATTCTGGCCGAAAAGGAACCCACCAGTGTAGGGGCTTGGAAGACCTTGTTCGACAAAGTCATGGGGAACCTGCGGTTCGGAGAAGAGCGCCGCACGGATTCTGAGGTCCTTGCCGATTTGTATGATCCGGACCGGACAATTCGCAGGCAAGCGGCCGAAGACTTGACTCAAGGTTTGAAATCCATGTCTCACGTGTTGGGCCATATTTTCAACTCAGTCCTCTTGGAAAAGAGCATAACGGATCGCGTCCGAAAGTACCCGCACTGGCTGAGATCCCGCAACTTGTCCAACGAGATTTCGGACGAGAGGGTCCATGCTTTGGCCGCGGCGGTGACCGATCGGTTCGATATCGTCCACCGCTACTACTCACTCAAACGGAGGCTCCTGAGGCTTGACTCCCTGGAAGACTACGATCGTTACGCGCCTCTATGCACTTCTTTCGATCGGACCTTTTCCTGGGAGGAGGCCCGGAGGATCGTTCTTGAAGCATACGGTGCATTCTCCCGGGAGATGTATACCATTGCCAAGAGATTTTTCCATGAGGGGTGGATTCACGCTCCCGTGGCGCCCGGCAAACGGAGCGGGGCCTTCTCCCACGCGACGGTTCCAGGCGCGCACCCTTACGTGCTGGTAAATTATACGGGGCGGTATCGGGATGTAATTACATTGGCCCACGAACTGGGGCATGGAATACACCAGGTGCTGACGGGGAGTCAGCGATTCTTGAATTTCGAGGTTCCTCTAACTCTGGCCGAAACCGCTTCCGTGTTCGGCGAAATCCTGGTATTTGAACATGTGTTCGCTCAAACTGCGGATCCGGCCGCTCGATTAGCACTGCTGTGCAGTCGGGTGGAAGACGCCATCGCTACGATCTTCCGCCAGGTATCCATGTACCGTTTTGAAGACGAGGCGCACCATGCGCGCCGGACCCAAGGAGAGCTTTCTCTCAAGCGGATCTCGGAGATCTGGATGAGAACCCAACAAGCGATGTTCGGTGATTCCGTGCGGCTTTCGGATCAGTATTGCTGGTGGTGGTCTTACATTCCCCATTTCATCCATTCGCCGGGTTACGTGTATGCTTACGCTTTCGGTGAGTTGCTTGTATTCGGCCTCATTCAACGATACGGCGAATTGGGGTCCGCCTTCGTGCCCTTGTACTTGAAACTGCTTGAGTCGGGGTCCAGCGCTTCTCCGGAGGATCTGCTGAAACCTTTTGGAGTCGGCTTGTCTAAAAAGGAATTTTGGCATCAGGGACTGGCCATCCTGGAAAATGTGCTTGACGAGGCGGAGCGCCTGGCTGCCTCGTTGGCTGTTTCGAAATGCATGACCCCCCCGAGGGTCGAGGAGGAATAAATGGGAGCCACCCGGAATCGCCGGGACGCAAAGCGCCGTCTGATCGGTTTCGTTTTAGTCATCCTGTGGACTGTGGGATCGTGGGCCGCTTCTCCCATGGAGAAGAGAGATATACTCCTGCCCGAAGATCTCGGGGCGTCCGCCGTTGTGTACAAGTATCCCTTGGAACTGGAGGGGGTGCATGTGCTGAAGACTCTTCTCATCCGATTCCATGAGCCCCGTTGGATGTTATCCACCTCACAGGGTCTAAGGCGTTCGGATACGGCGGCCAACCATGAGGTTCCCGTGTCTCTATGGGATGTCTTGCACAAGCGTCACCATCAGGACTACACCCGATTAGCCTTCGAACCCTTGGCCCGGGAGACGGGGATTCGCATGGAGGATTTGATACGGCTGTCAACAGGGGCGGATCTGGATGCGTTGGGTGTTGCGTACCGTTCCTATGATGGAGTCAGCGTCGCCGCGCTGGCTACGGCCGGCGCCCACACCAATGCCATGCGCACCGGAACGGACTATGGGGACTGGCTGGATCAGCAAGAAGCTCCCCGTAAACTCAGAAAACAGGATCGCTGGAAGGATTCGGTCCCATCGAGTCCGCAACCCGGGACCATCAACGTTATTCTTATTGCCAATGTTTCTCTGGGAGATGCTGAGTTGGCCCGATCCATCATAACCATTACGGAAGCCAAGACCGCCGTGCTGCAGGATCTGGGCATACGAAGCTCCTATACGCCGGGGGCCTGGGCTACGGGAACAGGGACGGACGAGGTGGTGGTGATTTCGGGCACGGGTCGTGTGGTTCGATGTGCCGGAGGTCACTGTAAATTGGGTCAGTTGGTGGGGTGGGCGGCCCACGAAGCGGTCGAGAAGGCGTTGATCCGACAGATCCGCCTCTATTATGATAAACATCAAGGGGTCCTTCCCGTCTCCCTGCCTGAACAAGTACTGACCCACTCCCTGTTTCAGGCGGGGTTTGAGATACCCCCATACAGTAAACCGCACGCCGAGGAGAGTCGATGAAGGCAGCCTTTTCAACGTAAGGAGTTCTGAATGATCGAGAATAGGGAACATAGTCCGTGTCCGCGAGTGCTTTTGGTCCTGGGACTGGTTGTTTTCTCCTTACTGGGGGGGTGGTGGGTTCACCCGGACGTGTGCGGGGCTTCCAGCACGAGACTCTACCTGACTCCCGGAGGGCATCTGAGTGAACGTTCCTCCGGCCGGGAAACCGTCCAGGTTGCCATTCGCCTTGGGGACCGCTTGGAATGGAGAAAGATTCTTACGGGAAGGATGATGGGCGACTTCTATGGATTCAACCTATACGCCCAGAACCTCTCCGGCGCCAGTGTGCATGCATCCGTGGAGCTGCTCCTCCAAAGCGGAGGTTCGGAAACGGTTCTGGCTTCGTGGCCCAAGGGGTTGGGATACAGCAGAGGACCGGGTCTATTTTCGAGCGCCCGGCGGGGACCGCAAACCCAGACACGATCGGGCGATGTGCTGATACTCCGTATCACGGCCGGGGAAACCGGCAAGTTCCATGGCTACGGTTCCCTGTTCATGGGGGACCGCTATCCGTCGTCCATCGACATCCCAAGTTTATCCGCACTGAGTGATTCAGATGTAGGTATGCTGGAAGGACAATTCGATCCCCTGTATGAGGACCTTGAAGACATCCGCTCCAGGCAGATTGTCATTCAGGAACAGATCCGGTCCATTTCGGACACCGTGAACCGCCTGGAAGAGCTTCTCGTGGCTATTGTGACGACCCCGCCGGAACCGGGGCCCCGAAGTGAGGACGGCTCCGGAGACGAGGTGTCTCAGGAATCACTTCATGTGTATCCGGCACGCTTTTCCCCGTCCGAACTGCGATTGCCTGTTGAGAAGGGAGAAGTGTTTCTTTGCACGGTGGAATTCGGAAGCCCTGAGAAGGCGGCCCAAGTGCGTGAATCCTCCGTCGTATTAAATCTCCAGCAGAAAATGCTGCGGCCGACCCCTGCGTCCTGTGTGGGCCAGGATATGCCGCCGACAGACGCCCCTCGATTCACCGTGTGCTTTCCGATGGAGGAAGTCGCCGCACCTTTTGAAGGGCCGGGACCCGGTACGTTGTTTTTTTCGGCGTCCATCTCCGGTGTGTTCGAGGACAACACCCCCTTCGTGGCCCGCGGTATTCTGAGAATCACCCGTTTTTCTTCCGGGGACGATTCGCTGAGCGATTTGGACTAGCGGGGAGCGCCGTCCTGGATCCGTTCCTCGAGGCTGACGCACCCGCTGCAGCCAATAGGGACGGAGCGTCGGCTTCGGAAAGGCGGCTCCGTCTCAGTTCACCACCCAGACCGTGCAGTTGCGTGCATAGTGGATGATGGTGTTGGAAATGCTGCCGAATAGAAACTCTTCCGACTTGCTGATGCCTCTTCGTCCAACCACTACGGTTCCGAAGTTTTCCTGGGATTGGTGATTTAAAATACATTGTCCCATGCTGGGACACGCCCTCACATAGATCTTCATTTGGACGGATTCTTCAGGGAAACCATATTCGAGTAATGCCTCTCGGGCTTTTCCGAGACTTCGCTGCATGGCCTCCTGCTTGCCTGCAATGTATTGGCTGCGATCCGCATCGTCTTTGAAGAAATCCATGGGCGGATCCTCAACGATGCTGAGCAGGGTGATCCGGTATCCGGGGGCCCCGCCCAGGAAGTTTCCGACGTAGTGAACCGCCCTGTGGGAGTTTTCCGAATCGTCCACGCATACCAGAATGTTCCGCGAGTTGTCCATGAAGACTCCTTTTCCTTGGAGATGCTGAGATCCATTGAAGCTACAGCATGCTAATAGTGTTCCGGAATTTGTTCAGATCCTCCAGCAGCTCATCGACGGACTCATAATAGATTTCCGCACGCTGTGCGAAATGCATGAGTACGTTATTCACAGAGTCCGGGATGTAGGGATACACTTTCTTGAGGTTCATGACCCGGTTAGGCCAGGCCAGGTTAAAATCCGCGGACGTGAGCCTCTCTAAGAGATTCGGCTGGTGCTTTCGAATGTGTGGGAGGGTGATGTCTCCCCGTCCTACCACGTAGGCCAGGATGTTTCCCAGACCGAAAAGATCGAAGCCGAAAGGGTGTTCCGGGGTACGATACGCGTAATCGAAGTCGATCCACACGTACCGGCCGGAGGTTCGCTCCACCAAGATATGATCCCTTCGGATGTCTCCGTGTACCTCCTGGTTTTTGTGCAGAAACCCGATGGCGGTGAAGGCTTCCATAAGTTGATCCATAAACCCTGGCAATCGCTCGAAGAAGTAGGCCTCGTGAGGACCGGGAATGTCGGAGATGGCGGATGAAAGAGGGGGGCCTTCAATGAAATCCAAGACCCTCAGAATGTTATCTTTATCATCCGAAACGGCGAATCCCTGCATGAAATAAGGATGGCTCCGCACCAACTCCAGGATCCGCGCCTCCTTTCGGGGACTCCGGTAAAACCAGAAATGGACGTTTCCCACGTTTCCTTCAAAGCGCTCGAAAAACGCCAGCTTGATGATTTTCCGCTCGCCGGATTCCAGATCTATGGCGCGCTTGACCCATAGCTTGGGTTCTTCATCCAGTCCGAAACGTCCTTCTCGTGCGGTGCCTCGAACGAGATACGCTCGGCCGCCCGCACAAACCACGTCGTTGTAATCCACTTGGAAGAAATTACTGGTGTCCGTGATGATGCGGAGCCTGTCGGGGGAGACGCCTTCTCCCACATGTTTTTGAATCTTCTGGAGGATGTAGTCCCGGTCCGGGAACTTTTTGAGTTGAGTTGCAGGTCGATGCATGCGGGTTTGCCTCCGGTGATCATGTTCGCTTGAAGCGGGAATACGTATTGGATGAACGGTTTTGTGGGTGTGGTCCGCGATCCTGTGCAAACAGGGAAAGCATACGTAGTCCTGTGAGGACATTCAAGATCTTATGGACGGGTACAGGCATGAGAGATGGGAAGGCTGCTTGACTTTCACCTTTCCTTCACCTATAGTGTGAATCACGGCCAACACATTTTAAGGAGAACGGATTCGACATGGGACTCACCCCGGCCCAAATGCGCGTATATCGCTTCGTGGAAGCCTACATCCTGCAGTACGGGCATGCCCCCTCCTATGAAGAGATCCGGCGTTCCCTGGGATTTCAGTCGCTGAACGCCGTGTACAAACATCTCCGTCAACTGGAACGCCGCGGAGTACTCCGGAGCCCTTGGGATAATCGGAAACGGGCCATCGATCTTATCCCCCTTACCAACCGGGCCGTTTCCATACCCCTTTCGGGATGGGTGGCTGCCGGAACTCCTATCGAACCTGTGGAACTGCCGGAAACTATGGACGTTCCCGAAAGCTTCCTGGGAAATGGGGAACACTTCGCTCTTCGAGTTCAAGGAGACTCGATGATCGAGGAAGGAATACGCGACGGAGATATCTTGATCATCAGCCGCCGGTCTCAAGCCGAAAACGGGCAGACCGTGGTGGCCCTCGTTCGAGGGGAAGCCACTGTGAAGAAATGGTATCAATATGGGGAAAAGGTGGAACTGAGGCCGGCCAACAGCCGAATGGAACCCATCCACTCCAATGCCCAGGACGTGGAGATCGTGGGCGTCGTGGTGGGATTACTCCGCCACTATCGAACCCGAACATTTCGCAAGAGATGACTCTCCAATTCCCATGAGATACACATGGACGAAGCTCGACGCCGGATTGTTCACCTGGATGTTCCTGATTTTTGTACGGTCCTGGAAGAATCCCGAAACCCGGAATGGAAACAACGTCCCTTGGTGCTTACCGGGTCGGGGACCCGGGCGGTGATCCAGGGAGTCAATACTGTCGCCCGAACCGAAGGGCTTCGGGAAGGAATGCCCCTGGAACATGCCCGGCGGTTGTGTCGACGACTTCACGCGATTGCTCCGGACGGATTGTGGTACCGGCAATGTCACCAGTCCGTCTTGGAACTATTGAATCGATTCTCTCCTCAAGTGGAAGGCCCGATACCGGGCCGGTATTTTGTGGATGTAACCGGTACGGAATGTCTATGGGGAGCGGCGGACGATTTGGCCTGTCGTTTGGAGAAAGAATTGAAACACCGGACGGGGTTGGAGGGACGGGTGGGATTGGCCGCCAACAAGCTTATAAGCCAGGTCGCTGCTCATTCCGTCGCTTGCGGGGATTTGTGCCGGATCTTTCCCGGCGGAGAGCCTTCGTTTCTGGTTCCACTACCGGTGACGTCGCTTCCCGGCGTGGGAGCGGTTACGGCGTCCCGTCTGTCGGAATTCAATATCTCAAAGGTAGGCCAACTGGCCGCCATCCCGCCGGGACATCTCTCGGTTATTTTCGGAAAATCGGCGGTCCGCTTGGCGGAGTTCGCTCGGGGTATCGATACAACTCCGGTGGTTCCCTTCCATGAAGTTCCTCGTCTAACCCTGGTTCGGAACCTGGATCGTTGGGAGATCGATCGGGAGCGGCTGGAAGGCGTCCTGTTCCAGGAAGTGGAAAACGCCGCATGGCTTCTGCGTGTACATAACCGCCGTCCACGGCGGATTTCGCTGGAAGTCCGATATGTGGACGGAAGCAGCGCACGACACGCTCTTGGCCTCCCTGGAAGAGTCCTGTTTATGGACCGCCCTTTGTTTCATTTGGTTCGTCCCCTGCTGGCTCGGTCCATGGAACGACGGGTGGCGATCCGGCGCTTGGTCCTGGAATGCTCCGACTTCGAGCAGCCTTTTTATCAGATGCCTCTCTTTCCCTGGGAAGACCCTTCCCGGAAGAGGGGCATGGCTCTTCAGATGGCTGTGGATCGAATCCGCAGACGATTCGGGAGAAACGCGGTGTCCTGGGGGCGAACGGTTCCCGTGGATGCTCTTTCCCGGAACCCGGAGGATTTTCCCGGATCGGACAAGCCCTTTGTCTCCGTGTTTTCATCGGAGTGTTGAGAAGTAACGATGAGTCGGTCTTTTGTTCATCTGCACGTACGTTCCCACTACTCCTTCCTGAGGGGGGTGAGTTCTCCGGAAGCTTTGTGCCACGCAGCGGCCTTGGCCGGCATGGACACACTGGCTTTGACGGACACCAACGGCTTGTATGGCCTGATGCCCTTCCTGGAAGCGGCGAAGCGATATAAGATCCGCCCTGTAATCGGCGCCGTGTTGAACACCGGCGCTCAATCCATGGTCGTTCTGGTTAAGAGCGAAAAGGGGTTGGAAGCACTCAACGAGCTCCTGACCCGCCGCCATATGGAACCAGGCTATTGCATTGGAGCCGATTTTCCTTCGTGCATCGGTCACCTTGCCGTGTTGAGTTCAGACCCGGAAGTGCTCACAGTGCTCCGAGGGAAAGCCGAGTGCTGGGTGGAACTTACAGCCTGGAATTCACCGCGTAAGACATTAGCTCTGGCGCGTGACCTGGATCTCTCTCCCGTGGTGACCAATGCGGTGCACTTCACCGATTCCGGCGGATATCTCCTGCATCGTCTGGTCCGGGCCATCGACTTGAATTGTACGTTCAGTACGCTTCCTCCTTCCGAACTGGTTTCCCCGGAGCAGTGGCTGAAGCCTCCCAAGGCCATGGAAGATCGCTTTTCGTATTGTCCGGAAGCCGTGGCCAATACTATGGAATTGGTACGGGAATGTCGTACGGACTGGAGATCCTTTCGGACGGTGTTCCCCTGTTACCGGGATCAGGAGAAAGATCACTTCCAGCTACTGGCGGATCGGTGCCGGCAGGGTATTCGATGGCGTTACGGAAGAGACGAGCCGGGGATCGAAACGCGCCTGGAGGAAGAGCTGGAACTCATCCGTGAAAAGGGATACGTGGATTATTTTCTGGTGGTGGCGGACCTGGTGGCCCGCCGCCCTATTCACTGTGGTCGCGGCAGCGCCGCCGCCAGTTTGGTCGGTTATCTCCTGGGTATCACCCATGTGGATCCCGTTCAGCACCGGCTGGTATTCGGCAGGTTCTTGAATCCTCAACGAAAAGACTATCCCGATATCGATGTGGATTTTCCATGGGATGAGCGGGATGAACTCTTGAAAGAACTGGCCGCTTCCCATGGGGCGGATCGCATGGCCATGGTGTCCAACCACATCGGTTTCGGAGCCCGAGCCGCCCTCCGGGAAGTGGCCAAGGTATACGGAATCCCGGCGGACGAGATCAAGGCCGTGACGCGGCATATGGGCGCTTGGACCCATCCGGCGCGTATCGATGAGCGGGTGTCTCGGCATCCCAGATTTCAGGGAGTTTCACTGGATCCCCCTTGGCCGGAAATCATGCAATGGGCCGCCCGCCTGGAGGGGATTCCCCGCCATCTGGGCACGCATTGCGGCGGGGTCATTCTGGCGCCGGACCGGGTTTCGCGGTATGCGCCCGTACAGCGGAGCGCCAAGGGAGTGCGGATTATCCAGTGGGAGAAGGATCAAGCCGAAGAGGGAGGCCTGGTAAAGATTGACCTTTTAGGCAATCGTTCCTTGGCAGTGATTCGGGACACCCTGACCGCGGTGGAGCGCAACACCGGAATGCACCTGGAATACGCCCGGTTGAATCCCCTGGAGGATCAGGCCACGGTGGACTTGCTTGCGCGGGGAAATACCATGGGGGTGTTTTACGTCGAATCCCCGGCAATGCGTCGACTTCAGCAAAAGACGGGCCGGGGCGATTTCGAACACCTGGTCATCCATTCTTCCATCATCCGTCCTGCCGCCAACCGGTATATCCAAGACTACGTACGCCGTTTGCACGGAGAGATTTATGAACCCCTCCATCCGGCACTGGACTCTCTTTTATCCGAGACCTACGGCATTCTCGTGTATCAGGAAGACGTAATCCAAACGGCGATGGCCCTGGCCGGATGGGACTGGGCCGAATCGGACGGACTCCGAAAAGTGTTGAGCAAAAAGAGTCGAACACGCCTGGAAGAATATAGGAGGAAATTTGAGCAAGGGTGCGCATCGAAGGGCGTCTCGCAAAACGTGGTGGAGGAGGTATGGGGCATGTTCGAATCCTTTGCGGGATATTCTTTCTGCAAGCCCCATTCCGCTTCCTATGCTCTGGTAAGTTTCAAGTCCGCTTTCTTGAAAGTGCATTATCCGGCGGAATTCATGGCGGCCGTAATGCATAACGGGGGAGGGTATTATACGCGTTTTGCCTATATCTCGGAAGCCCGCCGGATGGGAATCCGAGTGTTGGGGCCGGATATTAATGAAAGCGGATGGGCGTACGAGGGGAGAAAAGATGCCATCCGGGTGGGGTTCGAGCAACTCCGGCACATGCGTCGGGAAGCCCTGGAAGCCATCCTGGAAGAACGGGCGCGGAACGGTCCGTTTTCAACACTCGAGGAATTCGTGATGCGGGTGGAACTGGATCCCTCGGACGCGGGAATTCTGGTAAACAGTGGAGCATTGGACTCCCTGGGAGGGTTACTCACCCGTCCTCAGGTTCGCTGGGCCGTGGAATCATGGTTCCGGCGATCCCGCGGAGGACCGCGGTTTTTGAAAAAAAGTTTATTTCGCCAGATGATTCCCGCCCTTCCCGAGTTCTCCCTTCAGCAACGCCTGGAGCACGAGTTGAAAACACTTGGGTTTGTACTGTCTGTCCACCCCATAAAGCTGTATGCCCTGGAGGAATCGCCGGCCTGTCGCCTAGTCCTCGGAATGAATATGGCGCGGCATGTGGGACAACGAGTTTGCATGCTGGGCTGGCCGGTTACCCGTAAAGAGGTGCTCACCCGCCGGGCGGAACCCATGGAATTCGTTTCTTTCGAGGACGAAACCGGGATCTTCGAGACGGTCTTTTTTCCGGAAGCGTTTCGGCGGTTCTGCCGGTATGTGGATTCTGAACGGGCCGTACTGTTGCAGGGTAGGGTGGAAAAGGATTTTGGAGCCGTGAGCATGACGGTGGAACACGTCCGAAGGACTCAACCCCGCCCGCTCGAAATGGTGTTTATCAATGGGCTAATAGGAGACACCGCCGACAAACGACGGGCCAACGTGATAACGCCTTCCAGCGAATTACGGCGATTCGGGGACAAACCGTAAGCGCTTCAGGATGGTTCGGGGATCCCGCGGACAGGCACCCTATTTCCTGCTTCCTATCTTACGATTGAATCCAACAAGAATCGGAAAATGCCTCGCTTTGCAGGCACGGAATCATTGTGCAAGGAATGATCCCCGATAACTTTCCTCAATAGCCGGTGAGTGAAACCACTTGTACAGGTTTCCGGTTATTTCCGAACCGTCGGGAACGTGCAACACAAAGTGCGACGAGTCATTCACACTCATAGGATCTATTCCTGCGGCGAAGGCCGGGTCGGAAGTATCCAGGTCACTGAACACGAGTTGCAGCTCAGCGCCGGATCCCAAAATGTCTTCCGCCGAAAATCCGTCGGTAAGATCCGGGTCCAGAAAGGCGTAATACGTAATCCCGCCGTCCGAAGTGACGACCGCGATGGCGGAAGGCGGCTCCACGAGATCGTATGTCTGGAGGTACATATTAAAAGGAGTATTCTCGAACGGGGGAGCGTCCTTATAGATTCCATCCAGATAGGAAAAAGTGGAACCGGGCGCCTCGAACCACCGATACAGTTCGAGTGCACTCGAAACATCCCCTCCCGTGAAGATGGCATTGTAAACAATGTCCGCCTCCAGGTTCGTTATATCCAGATGCGCGTCGGCGCCACCGACTTCCCAGGCGTCGATCCCGTCTATGTAATCGGAATCCAGGAATGCGTAAAAGCGTTGGGGTCCATGCTCGCCGGAGTTGTCCAGCAAAATCACAACCACCGAGTCCTCAGTGTACGTCTGAATATACATGGCGTAATGATCCGTGGGCGTCCCCGGGGTCACATCCTTCCAGATGCCGTCGGGGACGGCCAATGCAGACAGGGTCCACAGAATCGCCATCAGGAACGACAACATACCAAAAGCTGTTTTCATCTAATCCTCCTTTCCCAACGGAGATGGAATCCGTGGATACATTCTCCAGGGCTGTTCATGGGCCGGCTATAGGAACGGCCGCCGGAACCGGGGGGCGGTTGCCCATCCTCTTCGTGGCGGGACACCTCGGATCTTTCGATGTGGGATGTACGAGGGCGCCCCGCAACTCTCGATACCATACATCAGGTCCATGATGCCTGTATACGATATAATGTTTTCCGAAGTTGCAGGGTGAAGCCTATCCGGGCTGTGCCTTACGCCGATTCTGCTCTCGACCGTACAAACAAATGGACCCGTTCTAAGGTAAATAAGTCGTTATGTATATAGAGGTTACGGGTGTATCCTGGTAACTAACATGAAGTGGTGGTTCCGGCGACTTTTCAGCACGCGCGGTCGGCTGAACCGTAGAATATTCCGGCTACGGAAGCCAGTTTACCCGAGTCTCCCATGGTGACGACAAGATCCCCGGGTTGGAATATCGTTTCCGCTCCGGGATCCGGTACCAGTCCCGTTTGCTTTTGCACCGCCAGAACGGTGATCCCGTGCTTCTTTCTCAGCTCCAGTTCCCCAATAGTCCTACCTTGGGCCCGAGATCCCGGCTGAACTCGAAACGTTTCAATATCCACCTGCTGGAGCAGGCTGGTGAGTTCCTGGCCGACTTCTTGAAGGCAACTTAAGGCCCGGAACATTTCATATCCCTCGGACCGAACCTCGGCTACGAATCGGTCGATTTCTTCCTTAGGAATCAGGAACCGACGCATCACGCGGGCGAATATTTCTACTGCCGTCTCATACTCCTCCGGGATCACTTCGTCGGCGCCCAGTTGAAGCAAGGGTTCCAGTTCCTGGAGAAAGCGTGTCCGGGCGATAATATGCACCTTGGGATTCAGAAGCTTGGCGCTGGTCACGATTCTTCGAACGGCGGGCGGATCCGCAATGGTGACGACCAGAACACGAGCTTCGTGAATACCCACGTGTTCCAGGACGGCATCATACACGGCGTCACCGTAAATGATGGGTTCCCCCTTGGCATTTTCCTCTCTTACCGTCCAGGGGTTCATTTCCACGATGGCATAGGGGATGGAACACGCTTTGGCCGCCCGGGCCACGTTGCGCCCATTGACACCGAACCCGACGATGATGATGTGATTGCGGAGTTCCTCCCGATGGGTTCCTCGCAGTCTCAGATACATGTCCGGAACAGAACCCCGGGGCAGTTTTTGGGACCAGAAGACTCCTAAACCCATCATGGCGGGGGTCAGGGACATGGTCAACACGGAAACATTCAGAAACAACTGATAATCGTCGCCTCCGATCAATCCGTTTCGCATCCCGGTCTGGGAGAGAAGGAATGAAAATTCGCCCACCTGACTCAAAGACAGACCCACCAGGAGGGCGATCCGCATGGGAAGGCCGATGGAAACGGTGGCCATCCCGGCCGTAAGGCTCTTCAGAAGCAAGATGGCCATCGCCGCCAGCACCACCGTCTCGAAATTTTCCGAGAGGAACCGAACGTCCATGAGCATCCCGATCGATACAAAGAAAATGCTCGTGAAAATGTCTTTGAGCGGTAGAATGTTGGCTATGGCCTGGTGGCTGTATGGGGATTCCGAGATGATCAGCCCGGCGATGAAGGCGCCCAGAGCCAGCGACAGGCCTACGAAGGAAGTTAGCCAGGCTACGGCGAGACAGGTAAGCACTATAGTGATAATAAACAACTCCTTGCTGCGGGTGACTGCAACCAGGTGTAATATTCGAGGCATGACCCATTTGGCGCTCACGAAGGTGATTGCGATGACAAGAAGCCCTTTGGCCACCAGGCTGAGACTTGAATGGAGGGTGATTTCGTCCGTACCGGCCAGGATGGGGCATACCAGAAGCATGGGTATCACGATGAGATCCTGGTAGATCAGGATCCCCAAAGAAGTACGTCCTTGTGGCGAATCGATTTCCGCTCTTTCCTGGATGAGTTTCAGGACGATGGCCGTACTGCTGAGGGAAATCAGGAATCCTAAAAAGATGGAGGTCCCCAGATCCTTACCCAGCAAATTGGATAAGAGAGCGGAGACGGCGATAGTGCCCATTACTTGGAGGGATCCGCCCAGGATAACGGTTTTCTTAATCTCCAGAAGTTTTTTGAACGAGAACTCCATTCCAATGGTGAACAGAAGAAGGACCACGCCGATTTCAGCGAGTAGTTCGATATCATGGGGGGAGCTCAGAAGACTGAGCCCGTATGGACCAGCGAATACCCCGGTCACCAGGAAGCCGACTATGGAAGGCACGCGTAGACGGTTGCACAAAAAGACTACGCCGGCGGATAGTCCCAGCACAATCACCATGTCTCGAAGCAGACTTGCGGTCATGTCGGTTCCTCATGAGAGATCGTGTATCGAGAACCCACCCACTTTCGGTTCACATTCCAGAAGCTTGATCTCCCAGGGAGTCAAGGGACAGAAATATACCTCTGGAGCCCATTGGATTGCGTGAGAGACACATGGCCCCGGTGCAGGCCAGGTGGTGGAGCGTTGTCGCGTCCGGCGTGCCGAGAACCCTACCTACGAGTTTTCCCAATGCCCTAAATATCTCTCCAAGGACCAGAACTTCACCGCTACCTTACCCGACCGAGCACATCGTATTGTATGAAACGAGAATCGTCAAATCCCGCTCCAGAGAAAGAGAAAGTCCTCTTCCGGAGCAAACAGGCGGCGTTCATCCGCATTATTTGAAACCACAGGGCCGTTGCACCATGTCCTCCGGTATGCTACTTCTAATTTATGTGCCGGTCTCCGGAAGTTCGGTCCATACTGCGTTTTCGTATAGTGGACCTATGACCGATCTGTAAAGGTTAGCAGGCCGTTGAAAAACGCGATCTGCGGTGTTGGGCTTCATCCTTTCTGCCCGTGCGTCGCACCTGTATGCGTGCACTCACGCACAGGCAGGCGGCGTACTGTAGGTACGCCTCATTCCTCAGGATTCGCCCGCCTTGCATCTCGTCGTTCTGCGCCGGCCTGCCCGCAATACCGTTTATCAACGGGCTGATAGAACCGAACCGTAAGAAAAGGAGTATGATTTGCCGGGAGGATTTCATGGCAGGATATTACGAGTTAACCTGACTGCAGGTGAACTCGGGGAAGAGCATCCCCCGGAGATAACATATCGCCGATACATGGGCGGCTCAGCCATGTCTCTGTACTTCCTGCTGAGAGATCATGTGCCGGGGATGGACCCTCTGGGGCCTCAGAATCGGCTGGTTTTCATGTCCAGTGTGATTTCGGGTGCTCCCTTGGTCGGCCTGACGAGATACACCGTGGCGGCCCGTTCTCCGCTCACAGGAGCTTTTGGTGAGGCCGAGGCCGGCGGTTACTGGGGTCCGGAACTCAAAAGGGCGGGATTCGACGGCATAATCATTGAAGGAGTGTCACCGAAGCCGGTGTATCTCTGGATTAAAGACGGCCGGGCCGAGGTTCGGGACGCTGCTCGTCTCCATGGCCAGGATACCGGCCGAGTTCAAACATGGATCCGAGAGGAATTGGGAGATCCGAGGGTTCGTGTGGCCCAGTGCGGTCCCGCCGGAGAACGTCTGGTTCGGTACGCTTGCGTGCTTAACGAACTCAAACACGCCAATGGACGGACGGGCATGGGCGCCGTCATGGGGTCCAAGAACCTGCGTGCCGTGGCTGTGAGGGGGACGCAGGCTTTGCCCATGGCGGAGCCCGAACGGGTCCGGATGCTTTCGAGACGACTGGTGGAGCGGATTGGGCCGTCTCCCCTTGGAGAGTCCTTGAAGAAGTACGGTACCCCCATGTTTGTCATGGCGTTGCAGAAAGCAGGGATTCTTCCCACGCGCAATTTCCAGGCGGGTCGTTTCGAAGGCGCGGAGAACATCTCGGCCCAAGCCGTCAACGAGACCATTTTGGAATCGTCTAAAGGCTGTTATGCCTGCGCCGTTCGTTGTAAACGTTCCGTAAGCGCCAAGGGAAAATATTCCGTATCACCCGAATACGGCGGCCCGGAGTATGAAACGCTCGCGGCTTTGGGATCCGCTTGCGGGGTCAAAGATCTCGAAGCGGTGGCTTATGGAAATGAATTGTGCAACCGTTGGGGGCTGGATACCATTTCTACGGGTGCTTGTATCGCTTTTGCCATGGAATGTGTGGAAAAGGGCGTCCTGTCCGAGACGGAGACAGATGGCTTGGACCTTGCTTTCGGAAACGCCGAAGCCATGGTGGAAATGATTCAGAAGATCGCTTTCCGGGAAGGGTTCGGCGATGTTCTTGCGGAGGGTGTGCGTCTTGCGGCGGAAACCATAGGGAGAGGAGCCGAACGCTTTGCACTTCACGTTAAGGGTCAAGAGCTGCCCATGCATGATCCTAGAGGCAAACACGGGGTTGCGCTCGGATACGCCACATCCCCCACGGGCGCGGATCACATCGAGGCTCCGCATGACACGGCGTTTTTGACGGAAAATCTCATGTTGAAATCCATGAACCCGGCGGGTGTGCTAGAGCCCGTGACCGCTTTCGGTTTGACGCCGCAGAAGGTCCGACACTTTGTCCATACCCAACAGATATGGAACTTCTATAATTCTCTGGGTGTATGCAACTTTGCTGCGGTTCCCTATACGGCATTCACCCTTGGATTATTGGCCGAAGCCGTCGAGGCTATTATAGGCTGGGATACCAGTGTGTACGAACTTATGGAGCTTGGCGAACGCACTATTACAATGGCACGTATGTTCAACGTTCGGGAGGGCTTCACCACCCAGTACGACGATCTTCCCGAACGGCTCTTCGAGCCGTTGGAGCCCGGGACTCCTTCTGAAATGAGGCTGTGTCGCGATGAGTTCCATGACGCACTCAATCTCTATTACGAGGCTATGGGATGGGACCGGGATACCGGGATTCCACGGAAAGGGAGACTCGCATACCTGGGACTCGATTGGCTATGAGTCCGTCGATAAACCGTTCTTCAACAGCCTGATGGGGTGAGACGGTCGAGTATCTGGAACCCGACCGTCTATGCAATATCTTGCTGCTCCGGGAAAGCGCGTGCAGGGTATCCCGGGAGAAGGTTTTCTCATGAAATCAGAAGGTGAGTCCGATGCTTATGGTGAACCATGCATCGTTTTCATCGTTCACCGTGTCTTCCATTGAGAACTGATAATTCGCGGACGGGCTGATATACAGACCTGCGAAATCAACGTTTGCCGAAACTCCTATTGTGGCGTGACTGAATCCGGATTCCACACCGAAAGCCCCACTGTTATAGGTAAGGTCTCCGTACAAACTGACGCCTGTTCCATCCGATCCGGGAATAATTGCGGCAAGCTCCATATCCGCCGACAACCCGAGGACATGGAAATACCCGTCTTCCGGCCCTCCGGAATGGGCCTTCCACAAGTAGCCGAGGTAATAGCTGGGCGTCAGGCTCACCGAACCAAAAGCGAGTATATTGGGGAGTGCGATTCCGCCTCCCACCTCCTGAGTGTCGGCGGGTTCGGAGTCTACGTTGGGAAAATCGTAGTAGATGTAATTCAGATAGAAGTCCAACGCGTAGGGCCTATCACTGAAGAAGCTATGGTTCCAATACGCCGTAAAATCGACCTCGTCCAGATCTTCGTGGCCTGCGTTCGTGGCGAACGATCCCCAAACGTTCAGACCGAAACCGTATAACGAGACATCGAGGCTCGGCTGGAAGGCTCCGTCTCCATCGTATACGTCGAACCCGCGCCAAATGTACTTGGTTGCGTAAGTGGCATCCAGCGTGACGGACCAAGGTTTTTCTTCCTCCTGGGCGAAAGCCGCCGGAGTGGTTCCTCCCAACAGGACAAGTCCCGCCAGAACCCAGCAGGAAAACAGAAACATGATGTACATACGCCTCATAACGCATTCTCCTTTCCTCAAAACATTCGAGATAACGCCCCGGCCCGGCTCCGCCTGCGGCGTTGCATGCGGTTTCGGGGAAGGGGAAATGCGTATGTTCTTGGCAAGTTCCGCGCCAGGAAAACGGAGAGAATCAGCCGGAGGCTCATGGCATGGAGGGCCCCAGGAATTACGGCCTTCGCGGAAAGACGGTCGCGGGCATCCCTCAATGAGGTCATACAAAATCGTAGGATTAGGGCGAAAAAAACTACCGTGAGGTACGGAATGAAGAAGGATTGATGCCGTACTTGTTCACCCGCAGTCCCATGAGGCGTTCAGAGATCCCCAATGCTCTTGCCGCCTTGGCCCTGTTTCCACGAGCGGACTTGAGGGCATCCATGATGAGTTCCCGTTCCACGGTTTCCAATGTCGCCGGGAGGGATTTCGGGTGTATTGTGCCGCTGGCTTCGGCGGTCTGCAGGGAGGGTGGCAGATTTGAGGACCGGATGACCTGATCGTCGCTCAACAAGACGGCCCGTTCTATGCAGTTTTCCAACTCGCGCACGTTACCCGGCCAGTGATAACTCACGAGCATATCTATGGCGGGGGTCGAAATCCTACGGACGTTCTTGTGAGTCAGCCCGGCATACTTCTCCACAAAGTGATCACACAAAAGCATAATATCCGTCTTGCGGTTCCGCAGGGGGGGCATATGGATCGGAAATACATTGAGACGGTAGTAGAGGTCTTCGCGGAATTTCCCTTCTTTCATCAGGATATCGAGATTACGGTGCGTCGCGGCTATCACACGTACGTCTGTCTTGACCGTCCTATTTCCTCCCAGGCGCTCGAATTCACGCTCCTGGAGGACTCTGAGGAGTCGTATTTGCGTGGCCGCGGTGAAGTCCCCCACCTCATCCAGAAAGATGGTGCCGCCATGAGCCATCTCGAAGCGGCCCAAACGCCGGGAAAGTGCTCCGGTAAAAGCACCCTTTTCATGACCGAACAGTTCGCTTTCAAGCATGGTTTCGGGGAGGGCGGCGCAGTTCACCTTAATAAACGGCTTGGAGCCTCTGGAGCTATTGTAATGAATGGCATGCGCCACAAGTTCCTTTCCGGTACCACTTTCACCGAGAATCAATACGGTTGTGTCGCTATCGGAGACTTGGGCAATGAGATTAAATACCTCCCTCATGGGTTTTGAGTTTCCAATGATGTTATGGAGCTTGAATCGATCCCTTAAGGATTCCCTGAGACGGGAGTTCTCTTCCATGAGTCGTTTTCGTTCCCGAAGCATGGACTGGCGGAGCCGAACCGCCTGAGCGATCATGGAGGCGATAATGGAGAGCAGCCGAATGTCTTCTTCCATGGCTACGTCTGAGGCAAAGAGCCGATCAACGCTTAAGGCTCCGATGATTTCGTTTTCCAGCCGGATGGGCACACAGATAAAGGATATGTCGCTTTTTGCGAGGTTTTTTCGGGCTCCGGTGCGATTCAAAAACAGAGGCTCGTCTGAAATCCGTCGCACCGCCAGAGCCCGCCCGGTTTGTACCACCTTCCCGGTGACGCCTTCACCGGGGCGATATTTCCCCAATTGGCGTTGTCGCGGTGTCAACCCATGGGCGGCTTC
>CAZQXK010000024.1:0-43218 GCA_964597345.1 uncultured Thermodesulfobacteriota bacterium
GACGTACGGAGGCTCCCGCCGAAGTCGTTCCCCTGGATCCCTTTCGGGCGCGAATTCGGTTCGAGGTCCCGCAACGGGCCGTGACCCCCGGACAGGCCGCGGTATTTTATGAAGAAAACACCGTGTTGGGAGGAGGCTGGCTGGAATAGCATGAGCACACTCCTATCCGCTCCAGCCCATCCATCTCCCACGGCGACCCTGATCACCTTCGGCTGCAAGGTGAACCAGGCGGAATCGGCGTCCCTGGCCTTGGATCTGACCCGGGCGGGCTATCGGGTAATCGGGCGTTTTCCCGACGAACCGGTGTCCCTGGCCATCGTGAATACCTGCGCCGTGACCTCGAAAGCGGAAGCGGAATGCCGGCGGGCCGTGAAGCGTCTTCACCGGATTGCGCCTTCCGCTCCCATCGCCGTACTGGGCTGCCTCGCCGAGATTTCTGCGAACGAGGCGTCGCAATGGCCCGGTGTGACCGTTCTCTTAGGCAACCGGGAAAAGCGGGACCTGCCGGATCACCTCCCCGGATCCGCTTCGAAGGCTCCGCCGGTGCAGCACACCGGAGGCGTCCACAGGCGTCTCCCCCTGGAGGAACTCCATGCCTGCACACTCATGGATCGAACCCGGGCGTTCCTGAAAATCCAGGACGGGTGTGAATCCTTCTGCACGTATTGCGTGGTTCCTTACACACGGGGAACGTGCCGGAGTCTTTCGCCGGAAGGAGTGCTCCACCAGCTGGGGCGTATGGGGGCCTCCGGGGTGCAGGAAGCGGTCTTGACGGGAATCCACCTCGGGTATTACGGTCGCGATCTTCCCGGAACCCACACATTGCTCAGCCTGCTGCACCGTATCGCCTCCGAACAACCCGGGCCCAGGATCCGCCTGAGTTCCCTCGAGTCCGCGGAATTGGACCCCGCCTTGGTGGAGTTGGTGCGGCAGGGGAATTGGCTGGCTCCTCATTTTCATGTTCCGCTTCAAAGCGGAGACCCGGGTATTCTGAGAGCCATGCATCGACCCTACTCGCCCGAGGAGTACGCGGACCGAATTCTTACACTGAAACACATGTTGCCCGAGGTTTGCATCGGCGCGGATGTAATCGTGGGATTCCCCGGGGAAGGCCAACGGGAATTCGAACGCACACTCCGTTTCATCGAGAGCCTGCCTCTCTCCTATCTCCACGTGTTTTCCTATTCCAGGCGAAGCGGTACTCCGGCGGCCGACCTGCCCGACCAGGTATCCCCGGCGGAGAAGAAGGAACGCAGTCGCATTCTCCTGGAATCCGGTCGCAGAAAACGGTACGCATACTATCGGTCCTGGATCGGGAAAACGGTTCGTCTCCTGGCGGAGGAAGGAGCGGAGCGGGAGAACGGCTTGATCCGGGGATACTCGGACGAATACGTGCCGGTATACGTTCCGGCGGCGGAGGTTGCATCGAACCGGCTTATTCGCGTGCGTGTGTCGGAGTTCGATGGAACCCGGCTTTTCGGAAAGGCATGCTGATGTCGGAGCCGAGGGGCGAACGTGTTGACACCGGCTCGGGGCCGTATTAGAAGCGGCCGGGAATCCTCTTCGCCATGAAAGAGAGCCGTCCGCTCGTGGATCGATCCGGCCTTCCCACGGACACCCCGACCCGCGCAACAGCCCGTTGATAAACCGTATTGTGGGCAGGCTGATGAAAAACGATGAGATGCAAGGCGCGCGAATCCTGAGGAATGAGGCGTACAACCAGTACGCCGCAATGACGAAGGATGAAGTGCAACACGGCAGATCGCGTTTTTCAACGGCCTGGTAAAGGAACTCATATGACATCCGGTCACACCGTACAACTGTCCATCGTGGTCCCCATGTACAACGAGGAAGAAAACGCTTCCTCACTGCTCGAACGCATCCAGGCGACCATCGAGCCTCTGAGCATCCCCTGGGAACTCGTTCTGGTGAACGACGGGAGCACGGATGGCACCCTGGAGGCGCTCCAGCGTCTGGCCGCAGAGCACCCCTTCGTCCGAATCGTTTCCTACACGCCCAACCGCGGAAGGGGAGCGGCGCTTCGCGCCGGCTTCAACGCAAGCCTCGGACGATGGATCATTTCCACCGACGCGGATCTCAGCTATTCCCCGTCCTATATGATCCGAATGATCGAAATCCTGCGGGAGGACCCGCAGGCGGACATGGTGTTGGCGTCGCCCTACATGAAAGGCGGGCGTGTGGAAGGGGTGCCGTTCTTCCGCCATGCCGTCAGCCGGTTGGGAAACCGCTTTCTGCAGATGACCCTGTCCCAGAACATCCACACCATCACCTGCGTCTTCAGGGCCTATCGAAGGGAAGTGCTGGATTCCATGGAACTGGAATCCCCGGGAAAGGAAATCCATCTGGAAATCCTGTCCAAAGCGTTGGCCGTAGGGCGGGTGGTGAGAGAGATCCCCGCGGTCCTCACCCGTAGGCAGAAGGGAAAATCCAAGGCCAAGATGACCCGTACCACGGCCTCGCACCTGGTTTTTTCGTTCATGGAAAAACCCATGCTCCTGTTCGGCCTCATCGGGCTGACCCTCCTGCTCCTCGGTATCGCCCTGGGACTCTATCTGATCGTACTGTATCTCCGGGCGCAATTGAACCCCATCCGACCTCTGATGAACGTGGTGGCCGTTCTCAGCGTATCCGGCCTGATCATGCTCTCCTTCGGCTTCCTGGCCATCAAAATTTCCCTGATCCGGAAGGAAATCTACAGAATTCAGAAGGAAAACCTGGAACTCCGGCTCCTCCTCACCGGCAGGCACGGTTTAGGAACGAGCGGGGCGCACTGTGGTCCCGGTGAAGCCTTTCCCCCGTCGGCCGGCATCGGAAGCGGCGCTTCCCTGCAAACCCGGCAGAATCTCGGCGCGCCGGCGAAGAACGGATCGACGACGGATGGGTGACAAGGAATCAGAGGATACACGCTCTGTATGCAACCGGGCCTGAATCATCGAGTGATGTTTCTCACCAATGGGTATCCGGATTTCCCGGACTCCTTTCGGGGACATTTCGTCCGAAGAATGGCCCTGGGCCTTGCGGACCAAGGGTACCCGATCCTGGTGGTGACTCCGAGGATTTACCGTGCATCCCCCCTGTTCGAACAAGATCAACGGGATATCCGTGTGTTCCGGTTTCCGTTTCCATCAGGAAACCGGCCCTTGATTCAAAGAACCACTCCTCCGTACGGCCCCTTGGCCGTCTATCTCGCCGGCGGATTGCGATGCGCGATCCAGGTGGGACGTCAATACCCGTGTGCGTTGATCCACGTCCACTGGGTGGTTCCCCCGGGACTCATCGGCATCTGCGCCGGAAGAATTCTGGGAGTGCCGGTCCTGGTGCACGCCATGGGAACCGACGTGCATACGGCCGGCCGCCGCAATGTGATCTCCCGCATGCTTACCCGATGGGTGCTGCGCCGGGCCCATGGCCTGGCGGCCGTGAGCCATGATCTGGCGCGGGACATGAAAACCCTGGCTCCGACCTGCGGGCCCATCGCGGTCATTCCCAACGGCATCGACCTCACCTGCTTCCAACCGCGGGATCGTTCCATGGCGCGGAAACACCTGGGGCTTCCGGAATCCCAGCGCCTGATCGCGTACGCGGGCGGTCTCTTGCCGTCCAAGGGCTTGCCCGATCTCCAAAAGGCCCTGGATCCCTTGTTTCACGCGTATCCCGAACTTGGGGTGGTTTTCGCGGGCGACGGCCCGTTACGCGATTCCCTGGAACGTTGGAAGCGCACTGTGTCCGGAGGAGGCCGCATCCATATCTTGGGGCCCGTGCCTCACCACCGGATGCCCTGGGTGTTCAATGCCTCGGATCTGTTCGTCCTTCCCAGTTTGAACGAGGGCCTGCCCAATGCGCTGCTCGAAGCCATGGCCTCGGGACTTCCGTGCGTGGCGTCCTCCGTGGGGGACGTTCCCCGTGTCATCGAGCCTCACCACAGCGGATTGCTGGTACCGCCGGGTGATCCCGGCGCATTGCACGACGCCCTGGCCCGACTCCTGGAACAGCCCCACTTCGCCCGGAGACTCGCCGGGCAGGCTCGGTCCCGTGTTCTGGCGTTTGATGAACAGGCCCGCTTCCGGGAAGTGTCCCAGCTATACCGGAGACTTCTCGAAGGCATCGAGAAACCTTTTATCGGCGCTTCCTCAAGATGACCAGACGCCGGAACTCCTGCCGGACTTCCACGAAAACCCGCCGCCAACTGGCTCCGCAAAGCCGGAAATTCAATCGGGCCAGGCGCACGTAAGATACCGTGAGCCCAAGACTCACCAGGTACACGGCCATTCGTGGGGACCCGACATAGGCGGCCAGAGCCAATACGCACCCTACGAGAGCGATCAGTTCGATTTGCCAGATGAGACCCTGCTTCTGTTTCCCCAGGGTATTGAACAGGATGAGGGGGACATTCACAAACTGCACAAACAGGGCCGGGGCGAGGATTTGGGCATACATCCCGGCGTCGGCCCACGCAGTGCCGAAAAGGAGTTCAAAAAGCCGATTACCGGTGAGAATCAGCATACTGAACGGCAGCAGGCCCACAACGATGAGACGCGCGGCGGTTCTTTCCGTCAGGGAAGCCAGGTTTCCCTGACCCTGCACTTCCGACACGGATTGTCGATAGAAGACCTGGGATACGGAAAGAACGGCCAGCTCCATCGGAACAGCCACCATGCGCCATCCCAAACTGAAAAAGCCCACCTGGCGCGGTCCGAAGCAGGCGGCGAACACCACAAAAGGCAGAAAGGGCATCAGACTGAGGAGCAGGGTGTACGGAAGATGGAACCGGGGCAGGTTCCGATACGTATTCAGCAACTCTTTGACGGGCGGCCAAGGAACCCATACCGGGAAACCGCTGCGTCCCAGTCGGATCAGCACGGTGAGAACCTTGCCGGCCTCGCAGAGCAGAAAACCCGCCAATAGGCCCGGTGCGCCCCCTCCCAGCGCAACCACCCATCCCAATTTGGCGGCGATGCCGGCGAAGGAGCCCACCACTCTAGCCGATGAGGTCAGGGAAAACCGCCGGAGGCGTGACACCCAGAATTCGTAGATCCGGTTCGCCGCCAGAAACAGCGCGGCCACGGGGATCCACCAAACCCACAGAGCCGCCTGCGGGAGATTCATGAACCCGGATAAGGGCTCTCGAAAACAGAAAAACAAAAGCAACAGGCCGAAAAGCTGGACCGATGCGATATACAGGAGTAAGGAAAGCAACTGTCGGGCCTGGCTGCGGGATTCGGGGAGCATCAGGGCGGGTTCGTATCCCAGGCACATCACCACGGACAGCGGGCCGGCGAAGGAGGACAGCAGAGCCAGGAGCCCGAAATCTTCCGGAACATAGAGCCGGGTGAGCAAGGGATAGGCCCCCAAGTTCACCACCATGGCCAAACCCGCTCCGCCGAGCAGGTTCAACACGTGGCCCCAGAAGTCTCCCGGCGGCCTTCCGGCCTTCCCGTTCGTTTCTTCCGTCACGCCTTCGTCCCGTGGAGGGGTTCCACAAACCGTGTCCGGATCACGCGTGCAATGCGATCCGCGGCATCGCCCCTTCCGAAAGGGTATCCCCCCATGGATTCAGGGCGTGTGGCGGAAAGAACCGCCGCAGATATCTCTTCCGCACTCCGGGGAGGCGCCAATCGGTTCCAACCCATTCGAACCAGTTCCATCCACTCGGTCTCTTCTCGAAACACGACGCACGGGACGCCATGGAAATAGGCCTCCTTTTGAACCCCTCCCGAATCCGTGCCGATTACGGCCGCACATTTCTCCAGCAGGCACATGTCCAGGTATCCCACCGGCTCGATGCATCTGAGGTCGGATTCCGTGTCCAGCCGAATTCCCAAAGCCGAAAGCCGCTTGCGAGTCCCCGGATGAAGAGGCCACACCACGGTCTTGTACCGGGACGCCGACCGAAGTCCCTCCGCCAGAACAGCCAGACGCCGGGAATCCAGCGTATTTTCCGCACGGTGGACGGTCACGAGAATGTAGCAACCTCGGTGGACCCCCAATCGATCCAGAATCGTACCGCTTCGCTCCGCTTCAGCGGCGTAATGAAGGGCCGCATCGAACATCAGATCCCCAACCACATGAATACGGTGGACCTCGATACCTTCCCGGACCAACTGATCGGCCGAAGACTTCGTCGGCGCAAACAACACGTCGGATATGTGATCCACCACCACTCGGTTGATTTCCTCGGGCATTTTCCGGTTGAAGGATCGGAGCCCCGCCTCCACGTGGACCAGGGGGATATGCAGCTTGGCGGCGGCCAGGGCTCCGGCCAGAGTGGTATTGGTATCCCCGTACACCAGCACCAAATCCGGATGCCAGTTGACCAGAATCTCCTCCACGCGTTCCAGCATGCGACCCGTTTGAGCGCCATGGAGTCCCGAACCCACCCCCAAATACGCGTCCGGCCCGGGAATGTTCAGTTCCTGGAAGAACACGTTGGACATGTTCTCATCGTAATGCTGCCCGGTGTGAATGGTCCGTTCCCGGATGCCGGGGAGGTCTCGAAGTTTTCGAGAAAGCATGGCGGCCTTGATGAACTGGGGCCTGGCCCCCACCACCGACACCAGTTCAACCATTCCGCACCCCGTGCTTTCCCGGCAAAAGGGCCATAGTATACGCATTCCGGGTTATCGATTCGTTCCGGATCACCCGGGTCTGACCTCCATCGAGACGTCCCACTTGACGGGGCTGCCCCGGGACTCCACCGGTCGGATCCGCTCAAAGAGGTACACTTCATTCTCCCGGTAAACAAGCCGAAACATCCGGGGATGCTCGAGGAACTTAGCCACATCGAAGGGATTGGAGCCCGTTCCGAGGAGGGATCCAAAATAGTGTTCCATCATGGCGCCGTCCATGGAGTTGTTGACCAGCACATAACGCGCGCCCATCCTGTCCAGCTCCCGCAAGGTCTTTCGGATGCTCCACAGGGGGCTCAGGATCTTCACGTTTCGGCTCTTGAGCATGTCCTTTTCCATGAACCCGATGCGCCAATACTCCGTCGTCGGATTGGACACATACAGCGGCAGCAGTTCCGCTGTGATGGGATCCGTGACGATCTTGGCGGAAGGGGGCGCCTCCCGCTGAATGAAAAACAGGGTGTGCATCAGAGCCGTGTGATCGTATCGAATGGGTCCCTTGTCGAAGCCGGTCCAGGAGATCCAGGCCGGCTGCAAACGCCTCCCTAGGTCCATGGGCATGAGCATGAGGGAGCGGTACACGATGACGGAAAAACCCGCTGCGACGATCATCAGAAGAATCAGCCCGGTCAGGAGTCGACGGGACAGGAATCCCACACCCGGAGTCCGCCGACTCATGGAATACCATGCAAATAACGCCAGCACAGGAATGTAAGGAATCACAAAACACAGGCGATCCAAACCCGCCCAGCGCCCCCCGGTAAGATCCACGAGGGCCGTGACGAGGATCGGATTGAACAGAATCAAGAGAGGACCATACAGATTGGACACCAGGAACACGCGGGTATCCATGCTCAAGGTGTCCCGGTAACGCCAAATCACCAGGGGAGCCGCCGCCAACGCAAGTCCGCCCCACAGTCCCAGGAACCGGATGGGAACGGAGACGGGGTCCACTACATATCCGGCGCCAAAAGGTCGCGCCAGTTCCCTTATCGGTGTTCCTTTGTCGAACAGGACCCATTGTTTCAGCCAGGGAACGGAAAATCCCGTGATGTGAAGCAGGTACGCCAGGTAGGACCCCACGACCAGCAAACCCAAGAGTAGTCCCGCGATTCCGGCGATCCTGCTTCCGCGATGGATCCATAACCACCGGGCGACAAGGTACAAGCCCATACTCGCCAGGGCCACGCCAAAAAGCGATCCGTGGATGAGAAAGGTGGACGCCAACAGAAACCCTGCCGGTATCCGCTTCTTCCACGGCTGCTCACCGCCTGGTTCCAAGATCAGGGCCGTGGCCGTGAAATATACCATCCATGCCGTAAGCCAGGAGTAGTTCGAATGGATCCAGTTGAACCACACTCCCCCAAAATGAACCATACAGAACAGAACGGCCAGGGTGCCGAAAGTCCGATTCGGATGCAGGCTGCGGGCGAAGGCGTAGAACGACCACAGAATGCAGGGGGCCCAAAGGGAAACCAGAATCAAGTATTGTACGGAGGCGGTAACCTTTCCAAAGGCCAGGAAGAAAGGCTGGATCGCGGACCGATACAACCGGGTCCGACCCAGGAAGTCGAGAACACTTTCAAAACGCTCTTCGCTGAATTGCGCCTTTTCCGCCCAGACCTGCATCTTGGGAATATAGGCCAGGCTGTCGGAAGTGAGCAGGAGGGAATGCTCGTTAAACAGCAGCAGCAGACTCAGGATGAGCCCGCATACCAGAGGCATGCGCGGCAATGCCCCTAAATCCGGAACGCGAAACCGTCTCCGAGCAGACATCATCCGGAAGAAGGCGCAGGCCATCAGAAGGCCTATGGTTCCCGCAAGGGCCGCGGCCGTCCCACCGACACTTCCGGATTCCATGAAATACGATCTCACTAGAAACCACACACACAGGAACACCAACCCGCATGCAAAAGCCAGGCAAATCCGCCGTAACGCATCCCATTCCAATCGCGGAAAGATAAGCTCGATAAGACACCAACCCGGCACGCCCACAAACCCGATCAGCATCCCCAAAACGATCCAATAGTCCAGGGAAAACCGCCAAGTGCCCGCCAGGAGAATCGTCAGGCCGAGTATCCATTCCGGCAGGCGGGTGCCCAGGCGGTTCCCTTGCGGCGCAGACTGCTTCGGATCGAATGAAATGATGCTCCCCACTCTTGCTTTATCCGGTCAGGAACGGTATGAAATCTCAGTCGAACATCGCCATGAGCATACCGAGGTTGCAGGAAGGCTGCAAGGGTGAAGAACGCACAGAGACGCTTTTCGCGGGAATTGCCGAGTACTTCGCCCTGGGCGGCGCAACAGGGGAACGTTCGGCATGTCCGACGGGTCCTTCCGCTTATCCCGGGCTTTCCCGCGGGCTGCCGAAATACCGGACGGCAAAGCGCGCTCCCGGATCTTTCTGTGACGGGAAGTCCTTTCGGTAAACCTGCAAACCCAGCGCAACGCCCGCAATGAAACTGAATCGACTGAACATATTGAAGCGCCTCAGCCTGCTTGCGGGAGATATCGGCATCCTGTACGCGGCGCTGTATTTTACCGTCCTTTTGAGACCGAGATTTTCAACCTTCCAAATCGCTTGGCAGGAGCACATCCTGCCTTTCACGCTTCTTTTTGTCTTCTGGATCCCGGCTTTCTTCCTGGCGGGTCTCTATGACCTGAGCCTGGCCGCGGACCCCGTCCGCTTCACCAAGAAGTCCGTTCGGACCATCCTCCTTCTCGGCCTGCTGAGCATCCTGTACTTCTACGTGGCCCCCCACCTCATGGCCATCCGGATTCAACCCATAACCAATCTGGCCCTGTTCCTGATATTATTCACCGTGTCGTTTCTGTTATGGCGCCGTTTCTATTACTGGTTGCTCATGCGATATGTTCCCAGGCGGCCGGTGGTGATCGTAGGTTTGAACCCCACGGCCGGACATCTCATCCAGGAACTCCGATCCAATCCGCAATTGGGATATGAGGTGGTTCTCGTGGTGGACGACGGGCAAGGGGACGGGCCCTTTTTCGAGGGTGTTCCCAGGCTGCGGGGCGTTCCGGATCTGGAAAGTCTGCTTCGGACACACCGTGTAAATACACTGGTGCTCAGTTCGAATCCCCATACATCGGTAACGTTGCGCAACGCCTTGTTCTCCTGCCTGCCTCTTCATGTCAATTTCGTCACGCTTCCACATTTTTATGAATATGTGACCGGTAAGATACCCATAGAAGTGATCAACCAGATGTGGTTCCTGGAGAATTTGAGCGAGGGAGACCAGTTTTGGTTCGACCTCTTCAAGCGGAGCTACGACGTGATTCTGGCACTGGGGTTGCTGCTGGTCACGTTGCCTCTGTGGCCGCTCATCGGGCTCCTCATCCGATGCGGCGACGGCGGCGCCGTCTATTTCCGACAAGAGCGATGCGGCAAGGACTGCAAACCGTTTCACATTTGGAAGTTCAGAACCATGGTGGAAAAAGGCAACGATCAGTCCCCCACCTTGCCGGACGATCCGCGCATCACCCGGGTGGGGTCCTTTCTTCGTAAGACCCGCATCGACGAGTTACCCCAGGTACTCAACATACTCCGTGGCGACATGAGTTTCGTGGGTCCCAGGCCGGAACGCCCGGAACTTATCGAGGAGCTTGCCGAATCCGTTCCCTTCTACCGGGAACGCATGCTGGTCAAACCCGGCATCACCGGGTGGGACCAGGTCTCGGGGGAGTATCATTCGGCATCTCCCGCGGACACCATGCAGAAACTTCAACACGACCTGTACTATATCAAGAATCGATCCGTGTCCCTGGACTTTGTCATTCTTTCAAAGACGGTGGGGATCATACTGAGTCGAGCGGGCAGGTGAGATTTCCTTCGCCCCCGCTCTTTCCCCGGCAACGGGGCGTGGAGGCTGTGGAATCGGGGCCAAAACAGGAGAACAAAGGATTGGAGGAACCGGCGTTTCCGGGCTGTCTGCCGGTTTCTTACCCGTATCCGCAGGATGCGGGCCGTGCACCCTGCAGGATCCACGGCCGGTTTCCTCGGCGGCTCATTCCGGATTCAAGGCTTTCTGAACGGCGTCCAGCAGTTCATCGGCTTCGGGCGGCTTTTCGATATAGGCCGCGGGTTCGGGCATTTCCTCTCCTTTATACCGGTCCAGGAGATCCAGGGAATGCATAAAAGTCTTCCTGGACATGGCCGAAAGCATAATCACGGGAATGCTCTTGAGTTCCGGATCGTTCTTCAGTTCCCGATACATATTGATACCGCTTTCCTTCGGCATCATCACGTCCAGGATGATCAAGGCGGGTTTCTTGGCTCTGGCCATTTCAAGGCCCTGGATTCCGTCCACGGCGGGCAACGGCTTGAACCCACTGGTTTCCAGTAGTGTGGTTACAAAAGTTCTCACATCCAGCTCATCGTCCACAACTAACACTTTTTTCGCCATGTTGCTCGATCTCCAAAAACGGTTTCCTCAAATAGTTCAGTATGCATGCGATGACTTCAATAGAGTTCGCCCGGCAAGGTAAAACGCTTTGCGGGATTGCGAATGGCTATGACATGGCAGTGCGCATACTTTGAAACATTGGAAACGGTACTGCCGTGTTCCAGGCGATCCTGTTCGGCTTTACCCAGGGCGCCCATCACTATGGCATCTACAGCATTCTTCCGTGCATAACGCACTATCTCGATATCCGGTGCACCACATCGTACTGCATATACATAATTCGTGAAGTCGCCAAGACGTTCTCCATATTCGGCTTTCAGGGCCTCAAGGGCCTCGGCTTCCACTTCAGAATCAAAAAACGCCTGCCCGTCGGGTTTTCCTTCAGGAACGTGCTCGTCTACAATATGCCTGGCATATTTATGAGGTGAATGTGGGATATGCAATATATGCAACTTGGAATTATACTTCTTCGCTAAATCCAGTGCGTGGAGAAATGCGATATTCGCATCTTCCGAAAAATCCGTACAGAATAATATGTTCTTATAGTTTATCATGGCTCATTCCTTTTCCACAGGTTACTTGGGCAGCCCATTGGACACGGAGTCGCCGACAAGCGGATGGAAGACGGCGCAACGCAAGGCGGCGTCCTGCAAGAGGATGCGTAGATAAAGAACGGGGCGCCGACAAGGAACGGAGCAAAACGCCGAAGTCGATCCTTTCGACAGTCTTAGAAAAGCCATAACCGCGCCTGAATCTCAATGTGTGGTCGAATCTTGCCCACAATCGCGTTGCGGCAGTCGTATGATGAAGCGGCTTCCCATTCCTTTCTCGCTTTCCACCGAAATCCTTCCCCCGTGTTCCTCTATGATTTTCTTGGTCATCATCAAACCCAATCCCGTTCCCTTGGAGCCCTTTGTGCTGAAGAAATTCCGGAATATCTTGGACTTGGTTTCCGGCTCCATGCCGCACCCCGTATCCATCACCTGGTATTCCACGGCCCATCCCGGAACCCTTCTGGATCGGACAATGACTTTGGGTTCCCGTTCGCCGCACCCCAACTCCGTGCACGCATCCAGGGCATTGGTCACGAGGTCCAGAAGACAGCGATGAATTCCTTCAGGGTCCAGACACGCCTCGATCAGGGTTTCGTCCAAGTCCGTCTCCAGGGAGACGCCCAATTCCCGCGCTCGGTGTTTCATGAGTTCCACCACATCCGCGGCCGGGCGGTTCGGGTGGCATCGTTTCCAATCCGGCTCCCGTTCCCGGGAATAGGACAGGAGATCCATGGCCATGTTCTTGATGCGGCCCACATTGCCGCGGATCATCTCAAAACCCTGGCTCAAATACGTCCTGTTATCCCGTTCGATGCCCTTCTCCAAGACGAACATCCCTCCGGAAAGCCCTCCGGCCACGTTCTTGATGGCATGGGCCAGGGCGGCGACGGTCTGTCCCACGGCCGCGAGACGTTCGGCCTCCAGAAGTCTCTTCGTCTTTTCAGCAACCAGATGTTCCAGATTTTCCGTATACTCCCGCAACTGTTTTTTCAGTGCAATCTTTTCCGAAGCCCTCTTTAAGGCCATTTCCATGACCTCGTCGTTGATGGGCTTGGTGATGAAATCGCCCGCGTCCAGTTTCAGGCTGCGAATGGCCAGCTCCATATCCCCGTGTCCCGTGATCATGATGACTTCCGCGTCCGGGTCCGATTCGCGGATTCTCTGGAGCAACTCGATGCCGTCCATGCCGGGCATCTTGATATCCGTCAGCACGATGGGCGGTCGCTCCTCCTGAAAAACACGCAGGGCTTCTGGTCCGTCCTTGGCGGTGAACACCTCGTAGCCTAAGTCCCGGAGAGCGATACCGAGGACTTTGCGAATACCCTCCTCGTCGTCCACCAGCAATAGTTTTTCCACAACGCTTCCTCGCTGTGATCCCCTCTCTGCTCGGGCTCCCCACGCCAAGACAAGCTACGGCGCCGGCTACTCGTCTTCCGGCGGTTTCATTTCATCCGGAATTTCCATAAGTTCGCAAATGGCTTCCTTGAAATGAATGGCCTTCACATCCAGGTCGTACTCCTTGGACAGATCCCGGATCTGGTCAATGCAGTTATGGCAGGGCACAAACACCACCTTGGCCCCGGTTTCCCGGATTTGCTCCGCTTTGAGTTTTCCGGATTTGAGGCGGTGTTTCCGCATCTCCCCGCCCATGGGCATGGCCCCGCCTCCGCCGCCGCAACAGATGTTGTAGTTGCCCTGCAGTTTCATGGGACGGAAATCTTCGGAAAGATACTCGGCGAGCCGGCGGTTCTTCTCTGCCAGACCGCCGTTTCTCACCACGTTGCAGGGATCCTGCACCGTGGTAGGCTCTTTCAGCTTGTGTCTCAATTTGATCCGGCCGTCTCGAATGTAGTCGTGGAACAGCTCCACCGAGTGAATCACTTCCTGCTTCGGCTTGTATCCCAACCAGCCCGGCGCTTCATACCGGAGGGCTCGGTAGGCGTGGCCGCATTCGGTAACGCCGACGTGGCGCACCTCCAGTTTATCGGCCTGCTTGAACGTATTTTCCACAATACTTCGGGCCGTCTTCACATCTCCGCAGAACATGGCCAGATTCGTGTCATCCCAGCCGGATTCACTGCAGAACGTCCAGTCCTCTCCGGCCACATGAAAGATTTTGGCCACTTCCATTATGTCCTGGGGATAGAACATGGGTTCCCGGGCGTTGACCGTGTACAGCATCCGGGCCCCTTGCTTGTCGACGGGGATTTCGAGTCCCACCAACTCCTCCTGCGTTTCCTCTTCGCACCAGGCCAACGTTTCGAGCCAGTCTTCCTGGCTCATTGCCATCTGGTTTCCGAAAACCTTGTAGTTTTCGGTGGCCTTGAGAAGTCCTTCGGGCGCTACTCCCTGGAAGAACAAGAGGCTTCTGAGCAGGGAGATGAGTGAAGCAATGTCGATACCGAAGGGACAGTACAAGCTGCAGCGCCGGCACATATTGCATTCATGGTAGATGGTGTCATACACCTGTTCGAGGTAGGCTCGATCCACGCGGCCCTTCTTCTTCAGAAGGTCTTTCAGGAATCGGACCTTGTGCGCCGGAACCATCTTGGGATCATTTCCACTTGGACCATAGAAATGGCAGGTATCCGCGCACAATCCACAATGGGTGCATATGTTCATCCAGGTTTTAAACCGCATGCCCATTCTGGGTTTAAGAAACTCCATAATGGCCTGAGGATTGATTTCTTGAGCCATGGTTCCGTCCTTTTTATTCATATTCTGCGGTGCAGCTTCATCACAGCCTACATGGAGTATCCCCTGCGACCGAATTCCACGGCCGTGGCGGCTCTGGAAAAGAAGAAGAGCACGAAATGAGATAATTTGGTGAATGGAATCAGAATGAGCATCAACTCACCGGAGAGCATATGCAGCAGTTGCATATGCTCTCCCAGGAAGGCGACGCCTTGCAGGGCGCCGTGGGTCAGGAAATACCCGGTTACAAAAGGCAGGGCCGTGACCACGATGAGCGCATAGTCGGCAAAGGTCGAGATGAGGCGGACGCTGGGAGAAAGGATCCTCCTGAGGAGGAAGAATACGGCGATACCGATGACGATGAGGGTCATCCAATCCGCCCAGCGGTCCGGTATGGGTGTCCAATACCACCCGAACCGGGACTCTTCCCAAAGCATGATGTGTGTGGAATACCAGACGGGCGCTACGATCAAACACAGATGGAAGACATACACGAGTAGGGTGAATACCGGATTCTTGGCGACATCCTTGTTCAGGGGCAACAGCCAGCGGAAGAAGGTGCTCAGGACGGGTTTCCACCGGAAATGCTCGTACATGATCTTGTCGGTTCGGAAGGACACCACCAGGACGAGACCGATACGAATCAGGGTGCCTATCACGAACGTGAGCCCTGCGATCCAGAGGAGCGGGCCTTCGACGAAGGTATAGAAGCTCATGGTGTTCCGATCTCCTTTCCTGAAGGTCGGGGTTACAGGCCGGTGCGTTCTACTGTTTACACCAAAAAATGTACATAAAAATGGGGCACCTGACTACCCCCGGCCGAACAATAACCGGCCATCCAGCCCTGCTCCGGATGCCTTCCAAGCCGCCCGCCGCAGAGTCCGGCCGGATCCGTGTTTGGACCTCGCCGGACGCTGATATCAGCCGATTTCGGAGGCCTCATCCTTCGATGAACCGGCGATTTCGGCCGCTACCGCTTGCCGGCGCGGTCCTCCGGTATCCAGCCTGTATCCTTTCGGGCCGGATACCGTTTATCAGGCTGTTGAAAAACGCGATCTGCCGTGTTGCGCTTCATCCTTCGTCATGGCGGCGTACGATATGTACGCCTCATTCCTCAGGATTCGCGCGCCTTGCATCTGATCATTTTTGACCAGCCCGCCCGCAATACGGTCTATCAACGCGCCGCGATGAACCTGGGAAGAGTGCGGTTACTCTTCTTCCTCCTCTTCCTCCAACTCGATGCCGAACTTCTCGAACTGCGCGTCCCGCAGTTGGTGGGCCGCTTCCACCTCCTCGTCCGACCAGGGCTCGAAGATCAAGGCATTGCTCACCAGTTCCCACAGGTACAGCGTTTCAATGCCCAGGTCAAATTCTTTGGTGAGGCTCTTCATGATCTGGTCGCGGCAGTTATGGCAGGGCGCCACCACTACCTCGGCGCCCGTTTCTTTGATCTGCTCGGCCTTCTTGCGGCCATAATAAATACGTTCTTCCTCATACGGCATGGCCCATGCACCGCCGCCGGCTCCGCAGCAGAAGTTGTTCGCCCGATTCGGCGTCATCTCCACGTAGTCGGTCACACACTGCTGGGTGATCCAGCGGGGTTCTTCGTAGTAGCCGTGGCCGAACGCCTTTTCGGACTTCCGTGCGTAGTTGCATGGATCATGGTATGTGGTGCGCTCATGGATGTGTTTGGGATCCACCTTGATCCGGCCCGTTTCAATGTAATGCTTCATGAGATCATGCACCGACCAGATCTTGAACTCCTTCATCTCTTCCTTGAACCACTTATTGAGACCCAACCTGGTCCCATAGTAGGCGTGTCCTCACTCCGGTAAGAGAAGATTCGGTATTTTCAAGTCCTTCATATGCTGGACAATCCGGCCCACGATGGTCTTCATGGATTCATCGTCGCCGGAGAAAAGCCCCCAATTTACGCCTTCCCAGTTCTCGCTCGTGGTGGTCCAGTCTTCTTTCGCCGCATAGAAGATTTTCCACCAAAACTTCATGTCGTCCGGCTCGCCGAAGGGTTCTTTGGAATTGATGGTAACCAGGAAGTTGGCTCCCTCTTTGTCCACCGGGACATAGAAGCCGGGGCATCCATCATCCTCCAATTCCTGCCCGAGCTCCGCCAGGAGGAACAAGAAATCGTCCTTGGGAATGCCTAAGTTGTTGCCCCGCTCCAGGCACATGACCACCCCTTTGTGGATGGGACCCGGCACTTTATCGCGTTCCCGCAATGTACGGGCCGTACGCATCATGGCCAGGATCTCGACGCCCGCCGGGCAGGCGTATTCACATCGGCCACACAATGTGCACACCCAGGGAAACCGCGAATCGATAAGTTCCTGCTCCAGTCCCAAGGCCGCCATGCGCACGGCTTTTCGGGGGTCCAGTCCGTCAACACCGGTCACCGGGCATCCGCTGGCGCACGTGCCGCACGTCATGCACACGTCCGCCCATGCCGGATTCGCCCGCAGCCTGCCGGCTTCTCTCTTGATTTCAATGGCTTCCATACTTAAAGCTCCTAGGTTGAATAATGCTGACACCGGAACGATCAACCGGTTTCATTCCGCAATCCTGTTTCCTGCCGATACCCACAGGCCCTGAATATCCCGAAAGAACCCTTTCGGGATATTCAGGGCCTCAACCCGCTTCGATTCCGTCGTCAGTAGGTCGCGCAGGATCCGCCGTCATTGCCGTTCACCACCGGTCTGGGATACAGGCCCGCGCGCTCAACGATTTCGGGGACTTTTTCTTCCCACTCGATGGCCATGATGTGGAAGCCTCGAACCCCCTCCACTTCCTTGAGCTGTTCGATGGTATCCACGGCGATCTTGACCCCCTCCTCCGATTGGGATTCCTTGGGAACCCCTTTGAGACGCTGAATAATCTCTTCCGGCACGTCCATGCCCGCCACTTTGGTTTGCATGTACCGTGCCATACCTACTCCTTTCATGGGCGTGATGCCCGGCAGGATGGCCACTTTCTCATGCAGCCCTTTGTCGCGCGCCAGGTTCATCCACGTCTTGAACTTTTCCACATTGTACACGCATTGCGTTTGGATAAACTGTACCCCGGCGGCCACCTTCTTGGCCAGCCTCGGCACGCGGATTTCAAAGGGATCCGCAAAGGGGTTGGCCGCGGCCCCGATGAAGATCCTGGGGCGCACCTTCATCTCGAAGCCGCTCAACAGGCGGCCTTCGTCCCGCATCATCTTCACGGTCTGAATCAGTTGAATGGAGTCCAGATCGAACACGTTGGCCGCGTTGGGATGGTCTCCAAAACTCTGATGATCCCCCGTCAGGCACAGCATGGTATTGATCCCGAAAGAAGCGGCGCCGAGGATATCGCTTTGCATGGCAATACGGTTCCGGTCCCGTGTGACCATCTGCAGAACCGGTTCCACTCCCATCTGCTTGATCCGGATGCAGGAGGCCAGGCTGCACAACCGTACGACGGAAGTCTGGTTGTCCGTCACGTTGATGGCGTCCACATAGTCCTTGATCAGATTCGCCTTGTGTTCGATCACCGAGCCGTCGCAATTCCGCGGAGGACCGCACTCGGAAGTTACGGCAAAATGACCTGCCGCCAGCATCTTTTCCAGTCTGCTCGATGTGGTCGTACTCATATCCTTACGTCCTCTTTCACCAACTTGCGCGGTCCGCCGTCGCGGCTGGTAGCCCAGTTCTTGGGATCCACGGGGCATTCGAAGCGGTCTAGTTGTCCCAGCGTTTTCAAGCGATTATAGATCAACTGCCAACCGCAGTCCACTTCCGGGTTGATCTCGCACTTGCCCTTCGAGGAACCTCCGCAGGGACCGTTCAACATGCGCTTGGAACATCGCGCCACCGGGCAAATGCCTCCCGTATCCGCAAGGATACAGGCGCCGCAAGCCTGGCAACGTTCCCCCCACACGCCTCGCTCCAAAGAGACCCCGATAAAGCACGTGTCCACTCCGGGAAACACCGGCTTGTCCGCGTATCGCTCCGCCATATACTGGATCCCGGCTCCGCAGGCCAGGGAAACCACCGCATCGTACCCGCCCATCCGGTCCGACAGGACATCCAGGTACTCCATATCGCATTGACGCGTGAGTGAAGTCTCGTCGATTTTCACCTCGGCGTCTTTCTGAGCGAAATACAGACGAAGCGCGGCAGCCAGAACTTCCACTTCCTTTCTACCACCAGCCTCACACACCGTGACGCACCCGTCGCACCCCGCGATAAGGATCTTCTTGTATCCTTCCACCATGCGGATGATATCATCCAACGGCTTGCCTTTTGCCTTGATCATGCGGCCACCTCCTCGGCGCCTTTCTTCGCCTTCTCCTTGACCAGCCGGATAGGGCTCGGTCCCAGTTCCAATATTTTCTTGGTCATCTCACGCGCGATCTCGGCAAACCTAGGTCCCATACCGGCGGACAGGTTGTACATCTCCAGCCGCCCCCCTCCGATACCGACCTTATCTAAGATTTGTTTGACGCGATTGACACGTTTTCTTGCTCGTATATTGCCCTGCAAATAATGACAATCCCCTTCAAGACATCCCGCCACGAACACGCCGTCCGCCCCGTCTTCGAAGGCCTTCAGCAGATGAATCTGATCCACCCGGCCCGTACAGGGAACCCGAACGATGCGGATGTTCGGAGGATACTGTAGTCTCATCGAACCTGCCAGGTCCGCTGCCGAGTAGGCTCAATAATTACAGCAGAAAGAGATGATCGTCGGTACGAAAGGTTCCATGCTTGAACTCCTAAAAAGCGGCGTCTACGTTAGCCCCGATCTGTTCATCTTCGAAATGGGCCAATTGAATCACCTTGGCCGGACATTCGGCGACACACGTGCCGCATCCCTGGCATAAGGCTTCGTTGATTACCGACACGTTTTCCTCGTTGATCTGCGGCACGTTGTACGGGCAGCTCCGGACGCACACCAGACAGGCCGCACAGTGGCTGGGATCCACGTGCGCCGTTACCCCGCTGATCGTCTGAGCCGTGTCCGCCAGGAACGTCCCCGCCCGGGAAGCGGCGGCCAGGGCCTGCGCGATGCTTTCACTGAGCAGCTTGGGACTGTGGGCCGTACCGCACAGGAAGATGCCTTCCGACGCGAAATCCACCGGGCGGAGTTTGGCATGAGCTTCGATGAAATACCCGAACGCATTTCGGGGGACCTTGAGCAAGGTGGCCAGTTCTTCCGTCTTCGCCGCCATGGTGGCCGCGCTCAACACCACGGCATCGGGACGCATCCGGATGGGCCGGCCCAGTACGTGATCCACGAAAACGACACTCAGACGGTCTCCGTCCAGGGACACGTCGGGAACCCGATCCAAATCGAACCTGGAGAACAGGATGCCCTTGCGCCGGGCTTCCGTATAGTAATCCTCCAGCATCCCGTACATGCGCATGTCACGATACAGAATGACGATCTCCATGGCCGGATTCATTTCCTTGAGTTGAAGCGCATGCTTTACGGCGCTCTGGCAACAGACCCTGCTGCAGTTGGGGTTCTCTTCGTTGCGCGATCCCACGCATTGGATCATGACCACCTGTTTCCAATGGGAAACCTCGTCGCCGTTCTGATGGATTCGATCTCCGAGTTCCAGTTGGGTCATCACACCGGAATGGCCGCCGTAAAGGAATTCGGCCGGCCGGTATTCCGTAGCCCCCGTGGCCACGATGGCGGCCCCATGCTCCACTCGGATTCGCTCACCCCCGGCGCCCGAAGTGATTTCCGCGACGAAATTACCCTTGTACCCGCTGAAGCCCACGACCTTGGCATCCAGGTACACCTGCACTTTGTCGTTGGCCTGTACCCGTTCCACAAGGCCATGAACATATCCCGTCACATCCATTCCCTCGATGGTACGGTGGAGTCTCCGGGCCAGCCCTCCCAGTTCCTTCTCCTTTTCCACCAGGACGGCTTCAAACCCCTGGCCGGCAAGATTCAGCGCCGCGTTCATGCCGGCGACCCCGCCTCCGATCACCAGACCCCGTTGGTTGATGTCCAAAGGTTTTTCCGCGAGAGGCTTGAGCAGGGACGCCCGGGCCACGGCCATCCGAACCAGATCTTTGGCTTTTTCCGTGGCTTCCCGGCGTTCCTTCATGTGCACCCAGGAATCCTGGTTCCGGATGTTCGCCATCTCGAACAGGTACTTGTTCAGACCCGCTTCGATAATGGTTTCCCGGAACATGGGTTCGTGCGTTTGAGGAGTGCATGCGGCAACGACCACTCGGTTGATGTTGTGTTCCTGGATGACCTTGGAGATCTTGACCTGGGTATCCTGGGAACACGTATACAGGTTATCCTCCACGTGCACCACGCCGGGTAGGCTCCGCGCGTATTCCCGGACGGCGGGGACATCCACGATCCCCCCGATATTGATGCCGCAATTGCACACGAAGACGCCGATGCGGGATCCATCCTGTAGATCCGTGCGTTCCGGGGGCGTCTCCTTGGTCCTCATCCGGGTCCAGCGGACGTCGCTCAGGGAAGAACTGCACGCCGCCGCCGCGGCGGAGGCCTCCATCACGGACTGAGGAATATCTTTGGGGCCCTGGATGGTCCCGCACACGTATACCCCGGGGCGTGACGCAGCCACGGGCATGAACGGGTCTGTCCGCGCGAAATGATGGCGGGTCAACTCGATCCCCAGTTGTTCGGCGAGCCGGCGCGTATCCTCACCCACTTCAAATCCCACGGACAGCACCACCATATTGAACACTTCGCTCTTGGGCTCGCCGCCTTCATCGGTATAATTGATCGTGAGGTCGCATTCCCCGTGCGGTTCTATGCTGTGGATCCTGGAACGGATAAACCGTACGCCGTGCTCTTCCCGGGCCCGGTTGTAATACTGCTCGAATTCTTTCCCATAGGTGCGCATGTCCATGAAGAAGATGGCCGTATCCAGGTTTCCATGGGCATGCTCTTTGGCAATGACCGCCTCTTTGATGGCATACATGCAGCACACGGCGGAGCAATAGGAATGGTCGCACCGGTTGACATCCCGGGATCCCACACACTGCAGCCACGCAATCTTGGCCGGTTCTTCCCGATCATAGGGCCGCATGAGATGGCCCCTGTACGGCCCGGAAGCACTCAGGATACGCTCGAATTCCAGACTCGTGACAACGTTGGGTAAATGGATGTAGTTGTACGTCTCGAATCGGGCGGGATCAAAGACCTCGTTACCCGACGCCAGGATCACCGCACCCACCTGGACATCCTGCTCCACCGCGGTGTCCGCGTAGTTCACCGCCCCGGCCAGGCACACTTTTTCACACAAACCACAGCCGATACAGGCGTCCCGATCTATGGAATACGCCAGGGGCACGGCCTGTGGGTATTTGATGAAAGTAGCCTCCCTTCGGTCCAGAGCGCGGTTGAATTCGTTCACGGCGCTCACCGGACATACCTTGCGGCAGTCGCCGCATGCGGTGCATTTGTCCGGATTGATATACCGGGGATAACTCCTCAGGTGGGCCTGGAATCGTCCCGCCTCTCCATCCAGGGAGAGCACCTCCGTGTTGGGAAGCACATCGATGTTCAGGTGACGGCCCACTTCCACCAACTTGGGGGAGATGATGCACATGGCGCAATCGTTGGTGGGAAACGTCTTGTCCAGTTGGGCCATGATACCGCCGATGCTGGGAGAGCGATCCACCAGCACCACTCGATACCCCGAGTTGGCCAGATCCAGGGATGCCTGCATTCCGGCCACTCCGGCGCCGATCACCAATACCGAGCCGTACTTAACCTGTTCGTTTTGTGTCGCCATTGAGTTCCTCTCTCAAACCGCGGGTTCCGGGGCGCCGCAGTCCGTCTTCCTCGCATCCCGAGAGCATCCGGACCGGAACCGATTCCGCGGGTTGTTTCTGCAATCCTTAACCGGCCGTTGAAAAACGCGATCCGGGTCGTTGGGCTTCAAGCGGCCAACGATCCAAAAACGGGCGACGACCCGTGTAATTCCCGAAACTCGACCAATCCCGTTCTTTCCAGATCGTTCAATCGGAGAGAAACGGTATACACGGGCAACCCGGTCCCGGCGGCCATATCGCGCACCGTCTTGGGACCCTGCTTCAGGATTTCCAGAATAAGGGCTTTCTGGTACTCTTCCTCACACGTCGCACGCAGCATGTTCCGGTAGAATTCGGGATCCACTTTCTCGTGGTACACGTTTTCCTTTTCGATAAGATAGCGATCCATACCCACCAGCCAACGGAGCTTGGGCGCATTGACCGCTCCGCAGGCCGCGGCTAGTGAAAGGCGATGTTCCTCGGGGTCGAAGGGGCCCAGGTTTCGAATCACCTCCGTAAGCTCCCTGACATAATCCGCAAACAACTGGCCTTCAGCCGCACTGACCCAGCGAAGTTGTACGCGGTCTTTCCCGATTCCGGAAAAATCCAGAAGGTGCTCCACCAGTTGCATCCGTTTCGCGGTATATACATTACCTTCCAGGTAATGACAGTCGCCGATGTGTCACCCGAAGACAAACACTCCTTGAAAGCCGTTCTTCAGTCCCTCGAGCACGTACACGGGATCCACCCGGCCGGAACACATGGTCCGGACGACCCGTATATTCGAGGGATACTGGAACCGGGACACGCCCGCGAGATCGGCGCCGGCATAGGCGCACCAGTTGCACAGAAAGGCGACAATCTTGGGTTCAAACACGTCGTTCATCAGTATCTCCCTGTCCTATCCGTCATTCGCTCACATTTTTCCGCCGGCCTCCAACACGGCGATGATCTGCCGGTCGCGGAAATGGTACATGTCGATGGCTCTCTGAGGGCAGGCCGCAGCGCACACTCCGCAGGCCTTACAGGAAGCGGAGATGGTTTCGGCCCGGTACCCCTTGCCTTGAATCTGGATCAGCCGTATGGCGCTGAACGGACACAACGTTTCACACAACCCGCAGCCGATGCACAGATCCTGGTTCACTACGGATACGGTGGGCTCCACCTCGACGAATTCCCGCGTAAGCACGTGCGAAGCCCGGGCGGCGGCCGCCTGAGCCTGCGCGACGGCTTCCTCCATGGGCTTGGGGTAGTGGGCCAGGCCGCAGACGAACACACCGTCCGTGGCGAAATCCACCGGACGCAGCTTCATATGGGCTTCCAGAAAGAACCCGTCCTCATTCAAGGGCACTTTGAAGAACCTGGCCAAGACATCCGAATCCGCCTTGGCCACGATGGCCGTGGCCAGATTCAGGTAATCCACCGGAAGTTGAATGGTGCGACCCAGGATGTGATCCCGGATGGAAATCAGCAGTTTTTCCTTCCCCTGCACCGTACCGGCGCTCACTTTCGGCTTGTTCTCCAGGTCGTACCTCAGGAACAGTACGCCCAGTTCCCGGGCTTTCCGATACAGTTCTTCCCGCTGCCCGTAAGTCCGCATGTCACGGTACAGGATGTACACATTCAGGTCCGGCTTCCGGGTCTTGAGTTCCACGGCCTGCTGTACGGACGCCGTACAGCAGATCTTGGAACAATACGGTCTGGAGGGTTCGCGGGATCCCACGCACTGGATGAACGCCACGGCTTCCGCCTGTTCCAGAAGCTCCGGATTTCGATCGAAGCGTTCCTCCAGTTCATGCCAGCGGGTTACCCGGTCATTTTCGTCGTACAGGTACTCCGCGGGGGACAGGGGTTCCGCCCCGGTGGCCAGTACAGCGACACCATGCTCGATCTCCCGTTCGGAGCCTCGAACATCCACGCGGGTCTTGAAATTGCCCACGAAGCCGTTCACCGAGGCAAGACGGGCGCCGGTGAGCACCTCGATGCGTTCATGATTCAGGATTCTTTCCCGCAGGTCCTTCACGTACGCTTCAACATCCTCGCCTTTCCAGGTGCGCTTGAGAGTCAGAGCCCTGCCGCCCAATTCCGCATCCTGTTCCACGAGGTAGGTGAACAACCCCTGGTCCGCCAGATTCAATGCGGCGTTCATGCCGGCCACACCACCGCCCACCACAAGACCGTTTTGATTCAGTCGGACTTGAAACCGCTCGATGGGCTCCAACAGGGTCGCCTTGGCTACGGCCATGCGCACCAGGTCCTTGGCCTTTTCCGTGGCCCTCTCCGGTTCGTGTTGATGAACCCAGGAATCCTGGTCCCGGATGTTGGCCAATTCGAACAGGTAGCTGTTGAGCCCCGCCTCCCGGATCGTTTCCTGGAACAAGGGCTCGTGGGTCCTGGGAGTACAGGCCGCCACCACGATGCGGTTCAACCGGTGTTCTTCGATGGCTTCCCGGATGACTTTCTGCGTATCCTGGCTGCAGGTAAACATGTTGTCCGTTACGTAGGCCACGTGATCCAACGTCCGAGCGTATTCTCTCACGGCGGCCACATCCACCACTCCGGCGATGTTCACGCCGCAATGGCACACGAACACACCCACCCGAGGCTCTATGCCCTCGACAGGGATCTCCGGCGGATACGTTTTTTCATGAACCAGCGTGTTGCGTGCATCCTTCAACAACGCCGCCGAAGCGGCGGAGGCGGCGGAAGCTTCCATCACGGAATACGGAATGTCCTTGGGACCCGAAAAGGCCCCGCAGGCAAACACGCCCGCCCGGGAAGTCGCCACCGGAGTGAAGGAACCGCTCCGGGCGAAGCCGTCCGCGTCCAGTTGGATATCAAAGCGCTCGGCGAGGCGCCGAACGTCTTCGGACACCTCCAGCCCTATGGACAGCACCACCAGGTCGAACTCCTCACTGTGGAGTTCTCCGGTTTCGTCCGCATACTCGATTCTAAGATCGTGGGAACCCGGTTTCACCGGTTCTATCGTATGGACGCGCGTGCGAACGAACCGCACCCCGCTTTCCTGCTCCGCCCGATTGTAGTACCGCTCGAATTCCTTGCCATAGGTCCGCATGTCCATGAAGAAAATGGCCGTATCCAAGTCGCCGCCGGCGTGCTCGCGGGCGATGACGGCTTCTTTGATGGCGTACATGCAGCATACGCCCGAGCAGTATCCATGGGCATGATGTTGCAGGTCCCTGGAACCCACGCATTGAAGCCATGCGATCTTCTTGGGCGCGCGTTCGTCGGACGGACGCACCAGGCGCCCTCCGAAAGGACCCGAAGCACTCAGGATGCGTTCGAATTCCATGCTCGTGATCACGTTGGGATACTTTCCATATCCGTAATCCTGATACACGGAAGGATCGAAGGCCCGAAATCCCGGGGCCAGGATCACACTGCCCACTTCGATTCGGTGGACCTTCTCCTGCTGATTGAAATCCACCGCCTCGGCGGGACAGAATTTCTGGCAGGCTTTGCATTTCCCTTTTTCGAAGTAGATGCAGTGATCCGGATCGATGGCATACTTCAGCGGAACCGCCTGCGGATATTTCACATACGCCGCTTTTCTCTGATTCAACCCCTCGTTGAATTCATCCTCCACTTTCCTGGGGCACTTTTCCGCACAGACGCCGCAGGCGATGCATCGATCCACATCCACGTATCTGGGGCGTTCACGCACGGTCACCGTGAACCGACCGGCTTCGCCTTCCACCGCGTCCACTTCGGCCATGGTCATCAACCGGATGTTCAGATGGCGGCCTGCTTCCACCAACTTGGGGGAAAGAATGCACATGGAGCAGTCGTTGGTGGGGAAGGTCTTGTCCAATTGCGCCATCACGCCCCCGATGGCCGACGAATTCTCCACCACATAGACGAAATACCCCGTATCCGCAAGATCCAGGGCGGACTGAATGCCGGCGACACCACCGCCCACCACCATGACGGAACCTATGGGGGAATGGGAGTCGGCCGCCTTTCCACTACTTTCGGAACGGGAGCGTTCCATCCTCATTTCTTCTTTCTCACTCGGCATGCTGGTATCCCTGTACAAGATTTATTCGGTTTCAGACACATCCCGTCATCCGAATCTCTCGGGATGTTCCATTTCCTCCAGTATTGCCATCGCGTCCGGCGGAGCACCGGGCTTCCCCCGGACACTTACGCACCATGGCGTCCCCTATGAAAAACCGCTGCAATTCCTCCGCCCTGATTGCTGCGGGAATGACAAAAGACTCCGCCACTGTGGAACCCGACTTCAAACAAAGAACACAGACCGCCGGCCTTCAGAAGGGCAGGGCGTATCCCCTTTTCGTTTCAACCGGGTTGAGGCGGCGTCACCCATCGGCCCGGCAGACGGGACCCGGTTCCTTCCATTCGGGAAATCCCTTAGCAGGCCGTCCAAAAACGCGATCTGCGGCGTGAGGCTTCATCCTTCGTCACTGCGCTGTACCGTATGTACGCGTCGTTGCTCAGGATTCACCCGCCTTGCATCTCATCGTTTTGTATCCGCCTGCCCGCAATACGGCTTGTCAACGGGCTGTTGGAAGGCACACCCGTTCCCGTATGGCGAACGGCGCTACCCCACGATCCTGGAAAGCAGACGGTCGTTCTTCCCCTTCTGCGTCCACGGATTGAGCCTGTCGCCTATCGCTCCGCAAACTCCGCAGATCCGCCGTAAGGGGCTTTTTTTACACTCATGGAAACTGCTGTTGTTGCCGTGAAAGACAGGACCCGATCTCATGCAGAAAGACGTTGAGGATTTCAACGTGTTTCGACCCACTCTTCCAAAGGGCGTAAGGCAATAGTGGGTGAACTCTTCGGGACCCAAGTCGGACGCCCAAGCCTGCGAGGAATTTCTCCCTGCACACAGTGGATGATGCGGTCCGAGCCTCCCAACTCGGGCGGCACACGTTCCTTCGTCGGATACCATCCGACCGCTTCCCTCGAGGGTGCGTTTTCACTTTCATATTGCGGCATGTGCCTTCAAGCCGGAAAGGCTTATTGTTCCTATTTGCACAAGAGAGACCCCATGTCAAGAGAATCCTGCCTTCGCTTCCGCCTCTCGTCTTAGACACTCCATTGCGGCTCTCGGCTCCCTGCCCGGCAACCCTCCGGTGGGTTGCCGGAACCCTGTTTTCATATACCAACTGACGTTTAGACACATCCAAATCCTTAACCGTTTGATCGACCTACCCCGGCCGGGTCATTTTCCCTTTTCCGAGGAACGACCCGCGGCCCCATGTCGGCGGGGCCCACCCTGTATACAGAGCACTATCCGGTTCACCATAACTTGTTCTATATACTGACTGTTTCAGCACACATGCACGGATTGGAATTCACTTGACGCGTCACCCGGCAGAAGGTACGTTGAACCCGGTTTTTTCCCCGGCGCCACGCGCCCAGCCCGGACTTCCGGATCCATGGAACAAGCCGGAACCTTCGTAACAGCCCGTTGATAAACACCATTGCGGGCAGGCTGGTGCAAAACGATGCGATGCAAGGCGCGCTTTTCAACAGCCTGGGAAGGTCCCACATGCCTCCCAATGACAGGAGGTCTCCGGCGTGCGCGTCCTTTCTTCAGACTATGCACCTAAACGGCAAGGAGAGAACGGATGAAAGCCCCTCTCTGGAGTCCTTCCCGCGCGCAAGTAGATCGTAGTAACATGACACGGTTCAGGGAAATGATCAACCGCCGTCATACTCTGTCCCTGGCCAATTATGGAGAGCTGTACCAGTGGTCCATCGACTGTCCTGACCTCTTCTGGGCCGCCATGTGGGATTTCGGAGAGATCGTCCATTCGCGTCCGTACGATACGGTGGTACAGGATTTCCGCAAGTTTCCCGGCGCCGAATGGTTTCCGGGAACACGGATGAACTTTGCCGAAAACCTGCTCCGCTACCGGGACCAACGGCCCGCGGTGGTTTTTTGGGGCGAAGCCGGCGAACGCCGGGAACTGTCCTACCAGGAACTTGCCGGACTCACGGCCCGGGCGGCTCGCGGACTGAAGCAAGCAGGGGTGGGTGAAGGAGACCGGGTGGTGGGTTTCATTCCCAACATCCCCGAAGCCGTCGTGGCCATGCTCGCCGCCGCGTCATTAGGGGCCGTATGGTCCTCCTGCTCTCCCGATTTCGGAATCCAGGGGGTATTGGACCGTTTCGGACAGATCCGGCCCAAAGTGCTGTTCACGGCGGACGGCTACCGGTACAACGGAAAGCGTTTCGATTCGCTGGACCCCGTGGCCGGGGTGCTCGGACACATCCCCAGCGTGGACCTCACCATAGTCATTCCCTACACTCGCGAAGAACCATCAACCGGTGCGGCGCCGGGCAAGGTCATGACGTGGGAAACCTTCCTGGGGCCGGAACAGGTTCCCGATCTCACGTTTGCCCAACGGCCTTTCGATCATCCGCTTTTCATCATGTACTCCTCGGGAACCACCGGCTTACCCAAATGCATGGTTCATGGAGCCGGAGGGACCCTCATCCAACATCTCAAGGAACACCTGCTGCACGGCGACCTCAAACGGGAAGACCGTATCTTCTACTTCACCACGTGCGGTTGGATGATGTGGAACTGGCTGGTGTCCGCACTGGCCACCGGAGCCACGGTGCTCATTTTCGACGGCAATCCTTTTTATCCGGACCCCGATATTCTCTGGAGGATGGCGGAACAGGAGGGCGCCACCGTTTTCGGAACCAGCGCCCGCTACCTCGCGGCTCTGGAGAACGCCGGCATCAAACCGGGGAGCCGTTTCGACCTGAAAGCTCTGCGCATGATCACTTCCACGGGATCCCCCCTGCCTCCCGAAGGGTTCGATTACGTATACCGGGACATCAAACGGGATCTTTGTCTCGCCTCCATCAGCGGAGGTACGGACATCATCTCGTGTTTCGCCCTGGGAAACCCTGCGGGACCCGTGTTCCGGGGCGAGCTGCAATGCAGGGGACTGGGAATGAAGGTGCAGGCCTTCGATCCGGAAGGTCATCCCGTCATCGGACAGAAAGGCGAACTCGTGTGCACCGCGCCCGCCCCCTCCATGCCGATCTATTTCTGGGACGACGAAGACGGCCGGAAGTACCGCAGCGCCTATTTCGAATCGTTTCCGGGGGTCTGGAGTCACGGGGATTACATCGAGATTTCGGAAACGGGAGGCGTCATCATTTACGGCCGGAGCGACGCCACCTTGAATCCGGGCGGCGTGCGCATCGGCACGGCCGAAATCTACCGGCAAGTGGAAACCTTGCCCGAAATTTCGGACAGCCTGGTCATCGCGCAGGAGTGGCAGGGCGACCAACGGGTGGTGCTGTTCGTGGCGCCGGCGCCCGGCGTCACTTTCGATCAGGCCCTGGCGGACAAGATCAAGGCCGTCATCCGGAAGAACGCGTCCCCCAGGCACGTGCCCGCCAAAATCATTCCGGTGGCGGATATTCCGTACACCATCAGCGGCAAGAAAGTGGAGATAGCCGTACGCAACATCATTCACGGCAAGCCCGTGCTCAACCGGGACGCCCTGAAAAATCCGGAGGCATTGGACGCGTACGCGAACCTGGAGGAACTTCAGAAGTAACCCGGACGAACAGCTATCCCCAAGGGCTGCCGACTCATGCAAGGGCCGAACACAGGGTTTCGCTCAACTGCTCGATGGTATACGGTTTGGGAATTCCCCCTTTGAAACCGTACTTCCGGGGCTCCGCCATGACCGGATCGTTGGAATACCCGCTGGTCACCAGGGCGGTGACGTCCGGATCCAGAACCAGCAGCTTCTGGACGGCATCCTTTCCTCCCATGCCTCCTGGAATCGTCAGATCCATGATCACCAAGTCGAACCGGCAATTCTGAACCAGAGCCCATTCATACAGGGTGACCGCCCGAGAGCCCTCGTCCGTATGAATCACTTCGAATCCCAGGCGCTCCAGCATGGCCCCCGCCACCTCCCTCACCAGGGGTTCATCGTCCATCAGCAGCACACGGCCTTTCCCTCTCATACACCGCAGGAGGGGTCCGGACGCCGGCGCCGGCCCACCTTCCACAGCGGGCAGGAATATTCGAAAGGTGGTTCCCGCCCCTGCTTCGGATTCCATCGTCATATGCCCGCGATGCTTTTCCACGATGGAATACGCCGTCGTCAATCCTAAACCGCTTCCCTTCTCCTTGGTGGTGAAAAACGGATCGAACACCTTCAGACGAAGCTCTTCGGGTATACCGCAACCCTGGTCCTTCACGGCGATTTCGATGTAACGGTCGCGCCTCAACGGCGCCTCGGAACTGATTTCCGCCGCCGGGCGGTTCCGGGCGGCAATTTCGATGGTCCCGCCCTCGGGCATGGCCTGGACCGCATTGATGATCAGGTTTGTGATGACGCGGTTCATTTGCCCCACATCCACGTCCGCCAGCCAGAGATCCGGTGAAATATGATACGCGCAGCGCACGTTGGAGCCTCTCAGAACGAATTCCGCGGATTCCCGAAGGATGTCGGCGATGGAAGTGGTTTTCAGGATCGGGGCGCCCCCCTTGGAAAACGTAAGCAATTGGTACGTCAAATCCTTGGCTCGAATCGTGGCTTCCTCCGCATCGAGGAGTCGTTGGAACGTCCGGCTTCCGGGCTCGAGATCCAGTTTGGCCAAGGAAACGTTCCCCAGGACTCCCGAAAGGATGTTGTTGAAATCATGGGCGATGCCTCCCGCCAGAATGCCCAAGGACTCGAGTTTCTCCCGTTTGAAAAGCTCGTCCTCCATCTTTCGCCGCTCCCGGATATCCCGCGCCACCACCAGCACTCCGGACAAACGGTCCCGGGAAAAAAACGGCGAAGAATTCACATCCAGTGGGATCCGGATTCCATCCTTGCTTATGAACTGGGACTCGAAGAAGAAGGTGGTCAGGTCTCCCTGGAGTCTCCTGGCCATCCCCTTGGTGAACTTCTCATGCTCTTCGGAAGGCAGAACATCCAACACACTCATGCGAAGCAGCTCTTCCTTGGAGTAGCCGCTGCATTGAACCCCCGCGGCATTCACATACGTGAATACGCCCTGGAGATCGCATGTGAAGATCAGCTCTTTGGCGTTCTCGGCCAGGAGTCGGTATTTCTCTTCGCTTTCCCGAAGCGCTCGTTCGGCCTCCTTGCGATCGGTCACGTCGAGAAGACAATTCAGGGTGGCGGGTTTTCCTTCCCATAGAATCTTGACGCACGTAACTTCCACCCAGCTCACACGGCCCTGTCCGTCGAGGACGCGATACTCATACTGCGTGGGCGCATCCTGGCCCAACAGCCGCTTCATATGCCGCTCAAACACCATGTCCCGGTCGTCCGGGTGAATGAACTCGAACGGATTGGACCTCGACAGCAACTCCTCGACGGAGAGCCCCAGGCGGCGGCCGATGATGGGGTTCGCAAAGACGAGCCGGCCTTCCTGCGCCACCAGGATGCCCGCATTGACGTTCTCCACGAGCATCCGGTAGTGTTCTCCGGTCTTTGGAAGCCCCAAGGTAACGCCTTCGCCTTCACCCGCGGATCCGTCCGGTTCCCTTTCCATGTGCTCCGGAGAAAACCCACCTTCCCGATCGGCGGGTTCCAGCCGCTCTTCGACGAAAGAAACATCCGGCGCCCTGAGAGTCGAGTCGCCGCGCTTCAGAATTTCCACGCAACCGCATATTCCGGAAGCATCGGTCACCGGCAGAAGGGATAGGTTCAAGCGACATTCCGGATCCGCCGGTAACGGGATCACGCATTCCGAAAATCCCTTCCCCGCACGAGACATTCCCTCACGGAGCCGCTTCCAGACGGAGTACGCGGCATGGGGGAATCGTTCCTCCGGTGCATTACCGGTCCGGACGACTTTTCCCCATACCTCCCGAACCGTGGATTCATATGCGGAATTGAAGCGCACCAGCGCCCCGTCCCCGTTACAGAACGCCACCGCATCCGTCGTTTGGTCAAAATAGGCGGCAAGATGGCCCATCAAGCCATCCCAAGAAGGTCGCCCGACTCCATCATCGCCGCCCTTTGCGCCAATGGACGAGTCTCCGTTTTCGCGGGGGAGCCTCGTCTCCGCCTCGTCGTTTGATCGTTTCCAATCCGAAAAGGGTCCCATAACCCAACCATCCTCAGAAGTGTGCGTCCGGGTTCCAACGGGTCAACTGGAGTATTATAAGCGATTATCAGGCCGTTGAAAAACGCGATCTGCGCCGTTGCGCTTCATTCTTCGTCATTGCGGCGCACGGGTTGTACGCCTCATTCCTCAGGACTCGCCCGCCTTGCATCTCATCGTTTTTGACCGGCCTGCCCGCAATAAGGAACCGCACCCTCTTGACGGATTTCAGTTTTGGAATGGCTTCCATGATAGTTCCGAATGCCACTTCGGCCGCATCCTCCATGGGATATCCGAATGCGCCGGTGGAGATTGCCGGAAACGCGATGGATTCTATCCGATGCTCTTCGGCAAGCCGTAATGCATTGCGACAGCAATTCGCCAACAGTTCATCTTCCGGTTTGTCCACCCCGTAGACAGGCCCCACACAGTGAATGACATACTGGTTGGGCAGACGATGTCCTGTCGTGATCACCGCCTCCCCTGGATCAATGGGCGCTAATGGACGACATTCCTCCGCAAGCCCGGGACCCGCGGCACGGTGAATAGCGCCGCGCTTGGCGATCTCCGCGTCCAGGCGATGCAGGAACTGCGTGCGCTTCGGGCTGTCCTGATCCAGCACGAGGGTCTCGGCCGTTTCAGGTTGAGTGGCCTCCAGGAACGCCCGAAGCTTCGCCAGGTCGATCACGTGTTCGCGGCTGTAATCGTCGTTGCTGCCTTGGACGTAGCCCGCGTCATTGACGAGGGATTCGACAATCAGGGTTTCCAGCCCTTTCTCACTGGTGTCAGTCGTCGACATAGGATTCCTCCCCGGCTAAAGCTGCTTCGTCCACTGCGCTTATATTCCGTATACGGCTGTAAATTCATATCAATCGCCCCTGCAACGTTCATCCCAACATAAATATTCATTACAATAACGACCGCCGTTGCGCATTCGCTGATCGTTTCGCCATTGCCGATCATTCCGGTATCATTTGCCATCATTATCCCATCCATGGCATCTTTTATTTCCCACATTGCGTGTCGCCCGATAGCCAATGGTCCCGGGCGGGATTCAATTTATCCAATTTCCATTGGGACGTATTGTTGCGGATGTATTCGCGAATACGGTTGTATTCGGATTCATTGCGGATGACACGTTCCCAATAATTGCGTTGCCATAATTTGGCGCCCGGTGTTTTTCGAATGCGATGGATGCGCCGTGCCGAAAATGTTTCCCAGGCCCGGATGATTTCCGGCAACCCATGACGTTTAATGGTCCCCGTTGTAGGGGCGGGGGGCGTTGTAGGGGCGGGTTTCAAACCCGCCCCTACGATGACCACAATTCCATGCACATGGTTGGGCATGACAACACATTCATCCAATTCAACATCGGCATAATGATTCGGCAAATCATCCCATGCCGCCTGAACAATCCCGCCGGCGTCGTTCAACACCATTTGCCCATCGATTATCTCGCCGAACAGGCATTCCCGATTCCGGGTGCAAATGGTCACGAAATACGCCCCGGACCGGGCATAGTCGTACCCCTGTAAACGAATCGAACGACGGTGATGGACGTGGGGGTCATATGGCATCATTGCCTCTCCCCGACGATTTCTTCCAGCAGGCCTTCACCTTCCTCCTGCAATTGGAGCAGATCGGCCTTGATCTCTTCCAGCGGCCGCATCTCCGGCGGCTTGTAGAAGTGTCGCGTGAAGGATATCTCGTAACCGAGTTTCGTCTCGGACTCATCGATCCAGCGTCGGGCACGTGGGGGAGAACCTCGCGGCGGAAGAACGCCTCGATGCCTCCTTCCTCCAGCAGCGGCGCCTGCTCGCTGTCCCGCAGTTCGCTGTCGGGTTCGTATTCCAGCACCAGTCCGGGATCGCCGACAAGATTGGCAAACAAACCGTGGCGAGGGTCGACTTCGCCCTTGCCCGGTTTGTGTACCTTCCTTATGACCGGGGGAGCATCTTCCACTCGCCGGCTAACAGCCTGAAAGATGATCTTCTGCTCCGCGGCGCTGAGCTTGACGCCCAGCTTCTTCAGCGCGTCGGCGACGGCGTCGCCGAAGATGTTGTGATCAGTGAAAATAGCTTCGCCCAGTTCGTCTCGCAGGACGTCGTCCGCAATACCCCAGATAAACTTTGCGGTCCCGTTAAGGTCCCCGTTAGCCATGCATATCTCCGTTCTGATCTGAATTCCTAAATGTGTTGGCCGCTTCCCGGGTGAGATTGACAATGCGGTGTATTGAATTGCCGATGGCCGAACTCATTTTTCGCCTCCGGTCAGCTTCAGTTTCCCTTGCCGGGTCATCTTGGCGCAAAAGTTATCCAACTGCGCTTTGGCCAGCTTCGACGGTTTTACCAGACCGTTTTCCCACCGGTTCACGGTGGCAAAGCTGATACCGAGCGCACGGGCCAGGTCTTCCTGGTTCAGGGACAACTGCCTTCGGATTTCCTTCACCAATTCGGATAGGTTCCGTTCGTCTATTGCCATCACTTCTTCCTTTGCAAACAGCCGGTGTCCACCGCCTTTTATCATGAATGAACTATTCTAGCACATGTGCTATCTTGTGCAAACGAAAAATCAAGCTGCTGTTTGGGCGACAGGAAGGAAGAAGTCGAGCATCTTTGCAGGACTATTTGAATTGACCCAAGACGTTACGAAGTCATGGGCCGTTGCCTCGTAGCGCTCGGCGAGTTTGGTCCGGGCTTCGAGACCGGCGGGTTCGATGCCGGAGCTATTGAGAGACTTCGTGTGTCGTTTCCGGGGTCTTTTGGCGCCGGTAACCAATGTCAATGAGGTCTGAGCCTCCGAATCCTTCCCTTGGTCGAAAGCCGGCAACAGACCGAAAACCCATATCAATCAAGGCGGTAGCTTTTCGGACGAGCTTTGGACTTGGTCCGGAGAAAGCAGGGAATCAGGGCCCGAACAGAGAAAGAAGGGCTGGAGGATCGGGAAAATCGGCGCTGTGGTGAGGTGCTTTGGAACGATGTGAAACAGGCGCACGCCCTTCAGAAACAAGGGGAAGAAGAAAACACGCCACCCCATGGAACGGCCCCGGAGAGACGGTTTGTCTTTTGTAAACGGCGGCGGAGGGGCAAATTCAACCCAAAGCATAGCGTCGTGCTTTCCTGGCGGCCCGTTGATAAACACCATTGTGGGCGGGCCGGTGCAAGACGATGAGCTGCAAGGCGCGCCGCCTGCGGCCGGGGATCCTGCGCATTTAGCCCTTCCTGAACGACGGACTCGAAACCGAACGGATTCCCGGATCAGGAAGGACACCGGGGCGCCCCCTTCCTCCGGGGGTTTTGCCGGGCGCGGCGTCTTGGGAGGAAAGGCTGCGCCCCGGGCCGACCATCAAAGCCGCAGGATCGTCCGCCGTGGACGAACTTCAATAAGGGGTCCCCAGATTCACGGCGCTGTGGACCACATGGCTGAAAAAGAGAATCCGCCCCATGACTTCTCCCGCCAGTATCACCACGGGGAGCCATAGAGGAATTCGACGGGATAAGGCCAGCACGAGAATAGGCAGTAAAAAGCCCACGGCAAGCCGAATCCAGTACAGCGCAGAAGCGTAATAGGCTTCGCCGGTCATTCGCATCACCGTTCCACCGGAAAGCCAGACCCAGGGAACCACGAGGTACAGCATCAACCCCACAACCAGGGCTGAACCCAGAATACGGACCAGCAGCGCTTCTTTTTCCGGAGGCGCGAAGTAGACGGCCCCGGAACTTCCCACCAGGACGGCGGTCAGCAAGAAGAAGACGATGGGCAACCCGTTATGGAGCGCGGGAAAGGCGGGCGGCGCATACACCATGGCCGAGACCCAAAGAGCCAAGACTCCCGCCAGAGCGGCCAGCGCCGTGAGCACCCCGCTGAATGCGCCTCGCAAGACGCCCCAAAGAACCGCCAGAATCAGGATTCCGAAAATACCGAAGAGGAGCACCTCTCGGCTGAGCCAGGAGGTGCGCAAATGCACCAGGGTTCTGAAGGCCCCCGTAGGGTGGCCCAGGTGGAAGAGCGACGCGACGAAGGCCAGGAATAGCAGGGCCCCAGCCACGATCCATTCCGCCCGCAGGTTCCCTTCGGAACCGGGATGGCCCGCCCATTGACGGACGGCGCTCAGCAGGACGATTCCCACAGCCGCCTGTCCGAGCACGGTAAACACTACCAGGGGAAGTTCCATGCCGCTCATAGGTCCTCCCTTAAAAAGACAATGGGTTGACGGGGCGCCACAAACCGCACGGAAGGATCCAGTTTGGGAAAGGCCGGGAATCCCGGCGGGTACTGAACCGCATCCACACGGGTGAATGCCTCCACATCCAGCAATTGGAGAGCCTCTACGGGACAGGACAGGACACAAGCGGGTTTCAGTCCCGCATCGAGACGTTCCCAGCACAAACTGCACTTTTCCGCTTTCTTGAGCACCGGATTGTACCGGGGCGCTCCGTACGGACACGAGCGAATGCAGTTGCCGCATCCGATGCACTTGTCCTGATGATGCACCACCACTCCGTCTTTTTCCCTTTTGGAGTAGGCGTTCACCGGACACACCTCCAGGCAGGTGGGGCGACGGCAGTGATTGCACGCCAAGGAATAGAACGCCCGTTCCCTGTGGGGATAAACGGCTTCCCCAAGAGGATATAAGGTGCGCCACACGACTCCGGGTTCCTGGTTGTATTGGTTCTTACAGGCCATGGCGCACGTGAAGCACCCGATACAGCGGCGGGCGTCGATGAAAAAGCCGAGTTGTTTCTTCATGCCTGCCTCCCTATATTCGCGCCACATCGGCGAACTGGTCATGAATGGCCACACCCGGGGCGCCGGTCTTGTAGGCGCCCATGTCCGCCGGCTCGTCGTCCACCAGGTTCTGGCAGTTGTACTCGTTTCCCGAAAACCAGGCCTCGTACATCATGAGTACGTCCCGAGGCACATTGTTCGTGAGCCGGGCCTTGAGTCGCATCTCACCCAACCGGTTAAAGACCCGTACCCGATCTCCGTCCCGGATTCCTTTGCCGCGGGCCGTGTCGGGGTGCACATAGACAAAGGGTTCCGGATTGAAATCCCGCATCCAATCCAGATTGTTGAACTGGGAGTGGATATTGAATTTGCAGTGAGGAGTCAGGAGCCGCAGAGGGCCTTGAGACGGCCTCGGGGAAATGAACTCGGGAAGGGCCTTGTGACCGTGCTCCTCGCAGAGTTCGGACCGAAACTCGTACTGCCCGGAAGGGGTCTTGAATCTAAGATCATGCCAGGAAGCCTGGGGCATCCGGGCTTTCCTGGGACCCTTCCGGAGGTCTTCCCAGGACTCGATACCCAAAAGGTCGTAAATGCCCTTATTGAACTCCTTGACCATCCATTCCTTCGTATCAATTTGCGCAGGATACGTACACGAGCCCGGCGACAGCCGGTTCATGGCCGCGGACAGGGCGGCGGCGATCTCAATGTTCGATTTGGCCTCGTACATAGGCCGGATCGCTTGTTCGTTGATTCCCACCCAGTAATGCCAGTACGAGGCATTCACCGTCCATTCCTCGAAGAGCGTGGTCACGGGCAGCGCAATGTCCGCAAGATCGACGGTGTGGGTGAAAAACTGGTCCACCACCACCACCATTTCCAGCTTATTAAAAGCCTTGAGCATCTTGTTTCGATCGAAATCCTGACTCAAGGGGTTCTTGCAGGAGACCCACAACATGCGGACGCGGGGATTGTCCGCATCCAGGAGTTCCTGAGCGGTTTTGTTGATGTTTATGGCGCGGTCGCTGTACTGGGCGTCCCGCTGCCCCGCGAAGTCGAATTCGCCCATGGGACCGGTTTTGCCGACCCAGCCCTTGGAACCCTCCGGAGGCGCCATGATCATGGCGTGGTAATTGAATCCCCAGGTTTGAAGGTGCCCGTATCTTGCCCCTCCGCCCACTTTTCCGATGTTTCCCGTCATGGCCGCCAATGCGTCGATGGCCCGCACGGTGTGTCCGCCGTTGGTGTGTCGCTGGAGGCCGTATCCGATCCATATGGCGCCCGGTTTCGCTCCGGCGTATTCTTCGGCCACCCGTGCGATCTGGGCGGCGGGAACGCCGCTTTCCCGGGAAGCCCATTCCAGGGTGATCTGTTCTTTGAGATACTCTTCGAATTCCGGAAACCCTACGGAGTGATCGGAGATCCAGTTTCGGTCCACCAATCCCCGGTCCAGCAGATGACGAGCCATTCCCAGGGCCAAGGCGCCGTCGGAGGCGGTTTTGACCTGCCAGTACATGTCGGCTTTTGCAGCGGTCTGGGTGAACACCGGGTCGATGACCACCACTTTGGCTCCTCGTTCCTGAGCCTCATATATGTATTTCATGCTGTGGATCGAGCACCAGGCGGGGTTCACCCCCCACAGAATGATGTACCGACTGTGGACCATGTCCTCGGGATCGTTGCACCACATGTCGCCCATATCGTAATTCTGGGCGTCGATACCCGCGGGCCAGCATGGGGTCCCCACCAACCGGGTGGTATATCCCAGGGATGACATCATGCCTTCCACACCGTAGTTCGTGATGCCGAAATTCCCGGAATACTTGCTGAGCGCCAAGCCTAAAAGGGATCCGTCCTTTTCTTTGATCTCGATAATCTTCCCGGCGATGGTCTCCATGGCCTCGTCCCAGGAAATCCGCTTCCAGTTTCCGGAACCCCGACCTTCTTGTTTCATGGGAAACTTGATACGATCAGGGCTATACACTCTTCGCGGGTAGGTATACCCCTTCACGCAGGAACCCCCCGCGGTGAAGGTGGACTCCGGAGCCCCTTCAATGAAACGGACGATCCCATCTTTCACGAAGGTCTTTAAACTGCACGTGTCGTAGCAGTTACGGGGACACGCGTTGCGGAATACCTGGTAGCTCTCCTCGAAGGCAACGGCCGCCTCGGTATCCAGGGGCCGGAGCAGCCCGCCGGGCGCCGAGGCTAAAACTCCCGCTGCGAGCAGGCCCTTGAGAAACCGCCTCCGGGTCATTGGACAGCCGATGGCTTTTTCCACCTGCTCGGACAGAAACTCCTTCATCAGGGCACCTCCCCTTGCTATGAACGTTTCCCTGGTGTCACATGGCGGCTTCATCACCAGGCTCTATCAGGCCGTTGAAAAACGCGATCTGCTGCGTTGCGCTTCATCCTTCGTCATTGCGGCGTACTGGATGTACGCCTCATTCCTCAGGATTAGCGCGCCTTGCACCTCATCGTTTTTCAACGGCCTGCCTGCATTACTGTTTATCAACGAGCTGATCGAAAGCCGCGATTTCCTGGCCGCACGCTTCATCCTTCGTCCGTTAACGCGGGCCCTATCTACACTGCCGTGCTCAGGATTTACGCAACCCGCATCTCGTCGCCGTTCGTCGGCCTGCCCATTCAACCCTGTTCTTCAACGGGATCCCGCGAAAGTCAGGGCCTCATCCCTCTCTTTGCGGATCCAGTCCCGGAGTCGTTCGACGACATACCGGATGGAAGCCGGCACCGGCTCCTGCTCCTGAACCCGGCTCACAAATCGAGGCACCCAATGCCCCAGATGCTCCAACACGAAATAGTTCCAAAGATCTCGCACTTCCGGTTCTCCGCCCTGGCTCAACAAGAATTTGAACCGGATACAGGCATCGAGTTCCAAACTGATGTGATCGTCCGGTATACGCCCCTCCCACGGATTGGCCGCCCCTATCATTTCGTAGATCCTGCGAACCGTTATGGTGGATGGGCCCATCACCTGAGGTTCCTCCTCGATGTACACGGATGCATACGGAGGGGCGGGAAGCGAACGGGGACCGACGAACAACCGGTTGAAAGCGAATTCCACATCGTCAAACCGCTCCACCGGGGGCGCGGGGATGGAGGAAGCCTGGGCCAGAGCGGCATAGGCTCGGGCCAACTCGGCGGCATTGCGGGACGCCAGGAAATCTCGGAGCGCCCCTAATAATTGGAAGTCCGAGTGTGCGTCGTCCATAAAGGCTCCTCGTGTCCGTTCAAGAACATACGGCTTGTGATCCAGCTACAGCTTAACGGCGGCGGATTGGGGAGGACAAGGGTAGGAAAGGGGGAATTATCGGGTAGATGCGCCTACCCGGTACGGACTTCCGGGAAAGGCGCCTCGGTGCTTCGAGGGGACATGAGGAACGTATACAGATTAATGTCGCGTCCTTTGAGTCCTAATTTATTCCGGATGCTTTTTCGGTGCGTTTGAACAGTATCCATGGAAAGGTTCATGGCTTCCGCTATATCCTTCGTCTTGCTTCCCGCCTGAATAAACAGGCAGATCTTCATTTCCGTCGGAGTGAGTCTCAATAGCCCGGCATCTCGTTCCAGACTTCCCGATGAAGCCAGGTTCACCAGTTGATGCCGCACCAGTGAAAGAAACTCGTTCCGAACGGGGGCGGATGACGCGGATTCGATTTTTTCCAGAGTGGGGAGAAGAACGGTCTCGACCTTCTGGGCGATCGTCCTTTCGAGTTCCTTTCTCTCATGATCGATGGACTTCATCAGCGTGCGAAGGGTGATGTTCATCTCTTCCTGCTGCTGCTTTTCCTGCTGCAAACGTTCTTCGAACGCTTTCTGCTGGGTGATGTCCCGCACCAGAAGTTGGAAGAGGCTCCGGCTGTCCAAATCGACCCGGTTGACCGTAACCACCATGGGAAAATCTCCACCGTTCAGCCTGCGGCCTACCAGCTCCCCCGTCCAGATCTCGTCTTCGTCCAGACGTCGAATCACCTCATCCAAAGTGACGCTCTCACCGGAACGGCAGAGTTGCCAGCAATACTTTCCTTGAAGTTCCTCCGGAAGGGCGCCGAAAACCACGCCCGATCTCTGATTGACTTCAAAGATCTTCAAATCCGTGTCCACCAGCAGTATCGCCTCGCCCGCAGCCTGGAACAGCGCCGAAAATCGTTTCTCATAATGGACCAGAGCCGCGGTGCGCCGATGGACGACATTTTCCAGAGACTGGCGTTGGAGAACCAGGCAGCTCACGTTGCTCAACAGAATCATGTAACCGCTGGACGCCAAACTGACCAAACTGAGTGGAATAATCTGGAATTTGAAGTAGAGGTCGTCGCCCAGAGTGATTTCGTGCGATTCATTCAACGGGTAATATCGGATAACTTCTTCGAGAGTCTGACCTTCCAGGTCCAACGCACTCCAAAAGGGTGTTCCCGCCAGGGTGTTCCCGCCCCAAAAGGCGGATGCGGATGCGTTGGCTTCCACCACGATCCCCCGGTCATCCGTCACGAGAACCAGATCCGATGTAGCCGCCAGGATGTTCTCATACTTGTTTTTTTCCAAGGTGAGCTTCCGATTCGTGCTGCTCAAAGTCCGATCCAATTCCCGCCGAGTAAGGACCTCCCAATGTCCTATAAACAGGGTTTCACAGGCGTCGGCGCACCGGCGGATCCACCCGACGGCCTCCAACTTCGCTTCCGGAGAAGCTTCCATTCCCAAAATGACTTCCTCGACAGCGTGCAGAAACGTTTTGAAGCACCCCAGAAACATCTCGGCCGTAACTCCTCTGCTGCGGTGCCTGCTCATTTCTTCCACCAGGAAATCGGCCCAATGCTTCTTCTCGTGGATGAGTTCACTGAACGAAGGTACGCTTTCCCGACCTTCGAGATGCTCCCGAAGGGGATCGAGGAAGCCTTTCAGGGACAGAATGCAATCCTCCCTTTTCGCCGTGGTGAAGGCCAGGTAACCCGCCTCCTGCATGCCCTCGGACCACTTCTCCAGAAAACGCTCTATTTGCTCTAATAGCCCGTTGATGATAAGGTTGCTCATGACTCTTGCCTCCGTGGTCGGGAGCGTGTATTCCTTAAAAAGATGCGGCCTTTGAAAGCAAGCTTATCGGGAGGCTGCTATGGGGCGCCGTAAGGATGTGGGATGAAGCGCACCTTTAGAGATGGCGTTCTCCAATACCCGATGAGCATACCATCACCGGTAAGCGAACTCAAATACGCCTTGGAGCGCCGATATGAACCTTTCTCATGGAACCGGCCGTAAATCCGCTTCCGGCAAGAGCGCAGCGACTGCTGTTTTTATCCTATGGCTTTGCGTTGCATGCATCATAGGAACCACGGGCTCCGCGGGCGCACAGACCCTTCGGGGAGGAGGCGTATCCTCTTCCGCAACGGCGGCTGTTGCCGCATATCTTGAACACACGGAGATAAGCGGCAGATCCGGGGATCCCGTTATCGTTCGGATTCTGTCGACACCTGCCAAGATACCTTCCGGTTTTTTTATCACAAGTCTGGTGGATGCCCGACTCGTTCCCCCGGGGGAACCTCCCGCCGTCTTGCCGGGCTTCCCGGAAATCACCATTCGATGCTTTACCCCGGGGGACTATTTCTTCCGGGTACGGGTGAACCTAGTCGGCCGGTCCAGTTGCGGCGGAGTCGAGGCCTCTACGCTGTCCGATCAGGAGCTCAAGGTGACCATCGTCCCCTAGTAATACTATGTTACGTTAGTGTTGACTTGATAACGCAATGAACGTATGATGCGTTCATGAAAACACACCAACTGCAAGCGTTGGATGGTAGGTTGAGTCGGTTCCTTGCCGACCTTTTGGAGCCTTTGGGCCGAATGGAGCGGCGACATTGGGCCCGGGTATATCTGGAAGGACTTTTGCTGGATGGGGACCGGAAGTCCATTGAGCCCATAGCCAACAGGATACCCGGCGCCGACGTTCAGTCGTTGCGGCAGTTTGTGGGGCAAAGCCCTTGGTCGGTGGACGAGATTCAGAAGCGTCTGGCCCTGAAAATGATCGATCTTCTGTCCGAGGCCGAGGTGTGGATTATCGATGAAACCTCTTTTCCCAAAGCGGGTAGGCACTCCGTGGGTGTGGCCAGGCAGTATTGCGGCGCTTTGGGAAAGATCGCCAACTGTCAGGTTTCGGTAACGCTTCATTGGAGCAGCGGTGAGGCAAGCTGTCCTCTGGGCTGGAAACTGTACCTTCCGAGGGCATGGTTTGAAGACCCGGACAGGGCCGCCAAGGCGAAGGTTCCGTCGGAAATTGAGTATAG
>CAZQXK010000025.1:0-42909 GCA_964597345.1 uncultured Thermodesulfobacteriota bacterium
TCATTCCTCAGGATTCGCCCCACGCCCAAGGCGTGGCTTGCATCTCATCGTTTTTCACCGGCCTACCCGCAATACGGGTTATCAACGCTGTTATAATGGACTCCCGGAGTGGTTTCAACCCCGGATGCCGGAACCTCCCCGGAGGAAGCGAGGCGACCGCGACCATCCTCCAAGGCCCGGATCGGGGCGTCCGCACCGGGCCGGCAAAAGCATGGAATCATGCATCTATGTCTTGAAATACCGTATGGTTCTGACTACAGTACTTGGAGAAATTGTTCACGATCCGGAGGCGAAGGGCGCGGCCCGTAGCGGCGCCCCCGGGTGATTCGCCGCCAGGGCTTCGGCTTTTCCATTCTCCGGATGTCGAATGGTCCCGAACGGGAATACCGAATGCGTGCTTCAGACACTTTGCAGTCCATGGGGGAGGCTCTGGATCGACCGGAGATCATACACCGCTTGTTTTATCCCAGGCCGGACCCGGAGCGTCCTCTCCCGGCCGATACGCATGAGTTCCCGGTCTTTCCGGAAAAGGACGTTTGCGTCCACGTGAGGACCTATTCCCGTGGGAGGGGTCGGGCCGAAATTCTGTTTTTCCATGGAAACGGGGAAATCGCCGCCGACTACGACGATATCGGCCCCATTTTTCTGGAACACGGCATCCATTTTTCCGTGGCCGAATATCGTGGCTACGGCAAGAGCACCGGGCGCCCCACCCCGCGATTCCTTCTGGAAGACGCCTATCCGGTATTCGACGAGTGGGTGCGGCAAGTGCGCCGCCGGGACACGGATGTTCCGTTGTTCGTCATGGGTCGAAGCTTGGGAAGCGCGCCCGCCATCGACCTGGCCTGCCACCGCTCCGGGGAACTCCGGGGTCTGATCGTGGAGAGTGGGTTTGCACACACCCTGCTTCTTCTAAGACTCCTGGGACTGAATCCCGCTTCCTACAGCCTGACGGAAGCGCAGGGCTTCCGGAATCGGGAAAAGATGTCCCGGGTGCGGATACCCACTCTGGTGATTCACGGGCAAGAGGACCTGCTGATTCCTCCGGAGGAGGCCCGAACACTGATTTCAGCCTGCGCCGCGGAACAAAAGACGCTCCATATAATCGCCGGCGCGGGTCACAACGATCTGATCTATAACGCGGCTGAAGTCTACTTCAGCGCTGTGCTCGATTTCGTCTCCGACTGCACGGAGCCCTTGTCCGCAGACACGGGAGCGTGAATACCGGCAAGCCGAATGTACTCCAACTACGAGAAACTGCTTTCCAGGCTTCCCAAACCGGTCCTGATTTCAGGCCCTCCGGCCGTTATCCTGCTATCGGCCTATCTCTTCGGTTTTCCGCATTACGTGACGGGCGCCGCAATCCTGTTCGGGTTCCTGGCCTTCTTCTCCAAACCGATTCTTCGCCTGTTCCGTCGATGTCGTATGAAGCCGAACCATCTCACCGTGGGCGGCTTCCTGCTGTCCGCGGTCGCGGGAGTTCTTTTCGCCTGCGGCTACCCGCACGCGGGGTTTCTGGCGACCATCGCGGCCACGGGGCTGTTGGATGTGTGGGACGGCCTCATGGCTCGCATGTTCGGCTTACAAACCCGCTTCGGCGGTATATTGGACTCCGTGCTGGATCGGTTGGCGGACGGATTCATTCTGGGAGGCGTGAGCTTTCGACTGCTGTTGGACGGAAACTGGATTTGGGGGACGGTGGCTCTGTACGGAACCATAACGGCCCAGGTGGTCAGCTATGCCCGGGCGCGGGCGGAAACACAGATCCCATCCTGCGAGGTGAGTTTTTGGGGTGGAAGACCCGAACGCATTTTCCTTTTATGCTTCTTCGGTTTGATCGGGTATCTGCCCGTGGGATTGGCCGCCATGGGAATCCTGCAGAGCCTGACGATCATCCGGAGAATTTGGTTTACCTATAAGGAACTCCACCGGTATACGGAGGAGATCCCGGAAGTGGAAGAACCGGAGAATCTTTCGCCGCGAGTCGGCACGACGGTCGCCGCGGGAGAGCGGTGACTTCGGAGGCGTGCTCTTCAGACCGCCCGTTCCCGAACAGCCCGCTGATACACCGCATGAGGACGGGCCGGTACAAAATGGTTAGAAACAAGCCACGTTGAAGGCGGGGGGTAGACACCCGGGGCGGACAGGACGCACCAATATTCCAAGACCATACGTTACTTTGAAACGCCGCGCATCACATGGTTCAACGCCCGCCATGAGTTCGTTTTTTGCTATCTCTTGACTGTACTTTGCGGCGTCTTAGGCGTATACTGCGTGCTTGTGTTTCGGCATGAGTGCGACCCTGTGCGAGGTAAAGGAGACAGAACATGCTCACTGCAGCGCTGACCATCGGGGGCTTGGGGCTATTGGCCGGACTGGGTCTGGGAGTGGCTTCCAAGCTGTTCTATGTGTATATCGATCCCAAGATCCTGGAAGTGGAAGCCGCATTACCCGGCGCTAATTGCGGAGGCTGCGGCATGGCGGGATGTGGCCAAGCCGCCGCGGCCATGGTCATGGGAACCTTGCCGCCCAATGCATGCGTTGGAGGCGGTCCCGAGGTGGCCCAACGGGTGGCCGCGCTCCTGGGAATGGAAGTCGGTCTCAAGGAACCCGAAATCGCCCTTCCCGGATGCAAGTTCGGCCTGGACCGGGCGGACCTCAAATACCAGTACGAAGGAGTCCGGGACTGCCGCGCGGCCTTGCTGCTCGGGGGCGGCGCCAAGGAATGCCATGTGGGGTGCCTGGGACTGGGAACCTGCGTCGCCGCTTGTCCCTTCGGGGCGCTGACCATGAACGCATCCGGGCTCCCCGTGGTGGATTCGGCCCTATGCACGGGCTGCGGCGCCTGTGAGCGGGTGTGTCCCAAGCACATCATTCATCTGTCTTCCCGCTCCCGAAGACTGGAGCATCTGTATCTGGACAATGAATGCACCGCACCCTGTCAACGAGCCTGCCCGGCCGAGATTCGAATCCCCGAGTACATCCAGGCCATCGCTCGGGAAGACTACCGGGGAGCGGTGGAAATTATCAAGGAAAACAACCCGTTTCCCTTGGTGTGCGGCCGGATCTGCCCGCATCCCTGTGAGTTCGAATGCCGCCGGAACTTCGTGGACGAGGCCGTCAACATCAACCATCTCAAACGGTTCGTCGCCGATTTCGAGATGGCCGCCGGGGAGCATATCACGCCGCCCAACGCACCGGACACCGGAAAACATGTGGCCATCGTGGGCGGAGGAGCGGAGGGCCTCACGGCGGCCTACGCCTTGGCGCGGCTGGGTCACCGCCCCACCGTGTACGAAGCGCAGCCCGAACTGGGGGGACTGCTGCGTACCGTGATCGCGGACTATCGCCTTCCCATGAGCGTGCTGGACTTTGAAATCGAAGGAATTTTGAAGACAGGGGTAACGGCCAGGACCGGCGTCAAGATGGGCCGGGATTTCTCCTTGGAATCCCTGTTCCGGGAAGGAAACCATGCCGTGGTCATCGCCGCGGGAGGCTGGGACAGCATGATCCTGCGTGAAAAAGATCAGCCCGAGGAGATCATCCCCGGAAATCTCCTGCTCCTGCCGCTGACCGTGGCGTTGATGAAGGGATCCGCCTTGTCCTTCTCCAAAGACGCCCATGTGGTCTTGGTGGGGGATTCCCGGGGAATCCTGGATATGGCCCGAACCCTGATCCGCCGGGGTATCCGGAATGTCAGCGTGGTCTCCCGCAAGACCCGGGACAGTCTGGAACAAAGCGGTCTGGATATCGCCTCGGCGGAAACGTCCGGCGTACGGTTCCATTTCGGCGCCGTTCCCACGGGTCTTCTGGGCCTGGGAGACCGACTGGAGCACCTCGAAGTGATGGACGTGAAAACGGAGGAACCCGATGTCTCCCCCACCACACGGCCCGTTTTGGCGCCGGATTCCGAGCGTCTGTTGAAGGCGGATCGCGTCATCACGGCCATAGCGCGGTATCCGGAACTCATTTTCGTTCCCGAAGAACCTTCCGAGGAAGAGGAGGCTTCCGCGGACAAGCCCATCCGGTGGCGCACCCTGGATGCGTACAAGGAACCATCGCCCAAGGGACAGATCGGCCTCTTCGATCCCGCATCCGTCAGCGATTACAAGGCCGCCGTGGAAGCCATCGGAGGCGGTCGGCGTCTGGCCCGGGCGGTTCATCTGTACCTGACGGGACATCCCGTGCGGTGGCCCGAACACGCCATCCGAACGGACTCGCAGATCCTGAACGTGTCCCAGGTCTTCGGGGTCGATCCCGTACCTCGCTCGCAACCGCAGGAGCTTCCTCCTCAAGAGCGGCTTCATCGCTGGACGGAGGATGAGGAGGAACCCGGTCTGACCCGGGAAATGGCCCTTGCGGAAGCTCAAAGGTGCCTGAATTGCGGCCTGATTTGTTACTATCACAGGCGCGAAGCCGCGGACCTGTAACACTCCATCCCACTACGGTGATACCATGGAATCCATCAAGGAACGTGTCCAGAAATTGCTTGCCGAAGGAAGAATCCACGCTTTCCTGGGTCTGAGAAAAGACGACGCGGGTAAGGTGACGCCTCACTTCTTCAGGGACCCCGAAGAGGTCGAAGACCTGTTCACGGGAGACTTTCACCAGCCGGGCGACACCCGTTATCCTCTCAACCAGATTTTGAGACGCATTCTAAGGGAACATCCGTTCGAATCCTTCGGCGTTCTGGTTCGAGGGTGCGACGAACGGGGAGTGATCCGCCTCTTCAAAGCAAATCAACTGAATCCCAAGCGGGTGGTCATGGTGGGAGTACCCTGCCCTCCGGAGCTGGCCGAGGCATGCCGGTGCGACAAGCCTTACCCGGACGTGTTGCCTCGAGAAGAAATTCTCGAAGCGGAAGATCACTCCGGCGATCCCCTCAACGGGAAGACGCTGGACGAGCGCATGGCCTATTGGACCGCTGAGTTCAATCGGTGCATCAAATGCTATGGATGTCGTAACATATGTCCCATGTGCTTCTGCTACGAATGCACCCTGGATTCGGACGAGCATCTTTCCACGGGGGACATCCCCCCCGAGAATCCCACCTGGCATATGACTCGTGCGGTTCACATGGTGGACTTGTGCATCGAATGCGGATTGTGCGAGGAAGTGTGCCCGGCGGACATTCCCCTGAGAACCTTGTACCGGGAAACCAAAGCGATACTCGGCAAGTCCGTGGATACGGCGACCCGCACATCCGCCGTATCAGGCCGCTGAAAAACGCGATCTGCTGTGTTGCGCTTCATTCCAAGGCATTGCGGCGTACTGTAAGTAGGCTTCATTTCTCAGGATTCGCGTGTCTTGCATCTCATCGTTTTTCACCGGCCTGCCGTGAATAGTATTTTCAAACGGCTGTTATGAAGCGGCTTCTCCCCTGCTTTGTTCCCGCGGAACTCAAACGACCCGGGGCGGATGCCGCCTCGGGTCGTTCATCTCTTGGTTCCTCCACCGTGTTTGTGGTCCGCTCTCCGGCCCGCATTCCCGAATTGCCGTACGCCCGGCACGATGTCCAAGGTCGGACGGAGTTTTGGAGCGTCCGGAACTCCTGCAGCGGACTGCCGTTTCCCGCCGTTTGGTACTCGAACAGGACGGCCCCCCGGGCGGGGGAGCCAAACCGATTTCGTACATCGTGACGCCCGCGTGAACCCATTCCTCCGGGGAGTGCTCGGTGAACCAGAATCAAAAGGCTGTCTGGGGTTGGGCCATGTATGACTGGGCCAACTCCGCTTTCGCCACCACGGTGATGGCGGGCTTCTTTCCCATCTTTTTTAAGACATACTGGAGTCACGGAACGGATGTGACCGTCAGCACGGCACAGTTGGGAATCGGAAATTCCATCGCCGGATTGTTCGTCGCTCTCCTGGCGCCGATTCTGGGCGCGGTAGCCGATCAGAGATCCGCCCGCAAAAAATTCCTGATGGGTTTCGCCTACATGGGCGTTCTGATGACGGCCGGCCTGTTTCTGGTGGGCAAAGGTCAATGGGTCTGGGCCGTCTTCGTCTACGTTCTCGGAGTGGTGGGATTCGCGGGGGCCAATATCTTCTACGACTCTCTCCTTCCGAGCATCGCCGGGGAGAAGCGCGTGGACTACGTTTCCGGGCTCGGATTCGCCATGGGGTATCTGGGAGGCGGCATCCTGTTCCTCTTCAATGTCCTCATGGCGACCATACCCGAACGATTCGGTCTGGCCGACGCCGCACAGGGAATCCGATACAGCTTCGTGTCCGTGGCCTTATGGTGGGGAGGGTTCACTCTGTTCGTTCTGTTCTGGGTCCCCGAGTCCGGGGCTCGGAGATCTCCGGCCCGGGGAATGCATCACGCCGCGGTGGAGGGATTCCGCCGTGTGTTCCGCACCTTGAAGACGGTACGCCGCTTCAGGACGGCTTCTCTGTTCCTGATCGCGTACTGGTTCTATATAGACGGCGTGGACACCATTATCCGCATGGCCGTGGATTACGGTCTTTCCCTGGGCTTTGACACCCGGGACCTGATCCTCTCCCTGCTCATGGTGCAATTCATCGGTTTCCCAGCAGCCCTCGGCTTCGGCAAACTGGCTCAATACTGGGGGGTCCGCAAGGGCATCTATCTGGCTCTGCTGGCATACATGGGCATCACCCTTTGGGGCTCATTCATGACCACACGGATCGAATTTTACATCCTCGCCGGCGCCATCGGACTGGTTCAGGGAGGCATTCAGGCCTTGAGCCGAAGCTACTTCTCCCGATTCGTGCCTCCGGGGCACAGCGCGGAATTCTACGGATTCTACAACATGCTGGGCAAGTTCGCGGCCATTCTGGGGCCGGCCCTCATGGGACTCGTGGGCCTGCTCTCCAGGCGACTCTTAATGCCTCCCGATCCGTATCCGGAGGCACTCCTCGGGGTGGGGCGGCTCGCGTCCCGGCTGGGCATCGCCTCCCTGTTGATCTTGTTTATCGTAGGGACCATACTGTTTCATTTCGTGGATGAAGAACAGGGAAAGCGCGAAGCCGCCGCCTTCAATCCGCAGGGATAGGCGCGTTCATTCACCGGCGGCGCTCCCGGAATACACAGACCCCGAATGTAAAATCCCGCATCCGGGGTCTTCCGCGCCGTTCCGGTACCACACCGCACGGCTACGTTCCATAATACGCATTCCGTCCGTCGATACACAAAAGGAAGAGGGGATTCAGGAAAGCACTCGGATCCCGTGTGAAGGAGTTCAGAGATCCGTTAGTACGCGGAACGCGTCCGGGGACGTTCAGGGCGCCGGAGACAGGAACCGGCCGTCGCCGGATTCCGGCATAAGGCCGAAGGGATCGGACCCTCGCAGCTTCTCGATGATCTTTCGGTCGGCGCGGGGAAAGGGAAATGCATCGAGTTCATCCGGGCGGACCCATCGGAGATCGGCACACCCGATCTTCTTAGGTGAACCCTTCCGGACACGACACAAGAATGCGTGAAGCGTGATGCGGAAATGGCTGTAAGCATGCCGAACGCTCATAAAGGCCGGACCCACCCATATCTCCAGGTCCAGTTCCTCGCGGATCTCCCGGAGCAGGCAGGCCTCCAGAGTCTCCCCGTCCTCCTGTTTCCCGCCCGGGAACTCCCACAATCCGCCGAGCAATCCCTCCGAAGGACGCCGGGTGATCAGGAAGCGGCCGCCGTTCATGATGATTCCCGCACACACGTCGAAGTGGGGTTTCACCTTGCGTTTCGGTTTCCCCGGATAGGATTCGGGTTTCCCGGACGCCGCCCCCAGGCACCAGGGGACCACGGGACACACCCGGCATTCGGGCTTCCGAGGAACACACACCAAGCTCCCCAGTTCCATCATGGCCTGGTTGAACCGCCCGGGTTCCTCGGGCGACATCAGGCGCTCCGCGAGGCTCCACAGCCCGGCCGGATTGCCGGAAGCGTCTCCGCTTAACGCGGTCAGCCGCGCAAGCAACCGTTTCACATTTCCGTCCACCACCGGATACGACTTGCCGTACCCGATGCTCAGAACGGCGCGGGCCGTATAGGCTCCCACTCCGGGCAAGGCCAGCAATGCCTCCAGGGTGTCCGGGACACAGCCTCCATGCCGTTCCATCACCTCCCGCGCCGCCCGGTGCAGGTTGCGGGCCCTGGCGTAATAGCCCATCCCCTCGCACACCTTGAGAACCTCGGATTCAGAAGCATCCGCCAGGTCGGCCACACTGGGAAAAGCCTCCAGAAAACGCTCATAATACGGTATGGCCTGGTTCACCCGGGTCTGTTGCAGAAGGACCTCGGATACCCAGATATGGTAAGGATCACGGGTTCTTCTCCAGGGCAGGTCCCGTTGATGCCCGGCATACCAATCCTGCACGGCCTTCCTGAACCTCTCGAGGTGCAAAAGCACGTTGCCTGCAACCGCTTGTTCTCCGCCTGCCGCCATACCGCCCCAACATCCGAAGGTCCCCGGCCATTCCGGAATCGGCCGTCCCGACGAAAAGATAATCGGCGCGAACGTCCCTCCACCGGCACGGACCTTCCCATATCCTTCACCCGCAGGCCGATGAGAAACGTGATCCGCCGTCACACCGAAGGCGCTGCTTGTATCTCGTCGTTTTGCACCAACCTGTACGCAATGCTGTTTATCAACGAACTAAACTTTTCACCCGATCCGCGCCCTCTTTGATCTTCTTGGCTTGCCGCGCGCCGGGAATTCCGTTCATGACCTTGTTTTGGACTTTCCGGACCATCTCGCCCTCCAGGGACGAGGCTCCCGCCTTCTCGCCCTCTGTATCGGCCCCCTCTTTTCCATCCTCTTCCACAAGATCCTTCTTTACGTTCCGGAACTCCCGGATGGCCTTGCCTAAGCCCTCCCCGATCTCGGGCAGCCGCTTGGCGCCGAAAAACACCACAAGCAATACCGCGATTACCAAGATTTCGGTAGTCCCTAGTCCGAACATACGTCCTCACTTTGTCCGACGTTTCTTGAAATGGTATCCAGGCCGCACGCATGCCTCCCTGCACTGCGGCTTCAGGCGAGCCCGCTGATTCCGTCCGGTCAAACCTTCCTATCCGCGGATGGAATCAAACCTCATCCACTACGATTCGCTCGGCCTTCTTCCTCGGGCCGGCGGCATCCTTTTCCAGCCGGCTTATTTTGGCGTCGATGAGGGATCGAACGCCCCGCAGGAATTCAAGACGGGATTCGGTCATGTGCCGCCTGAATTCGGAACCCGCGCCGAAAAGGCTCCGCCACTCCTCGGTAACCCTGCCTAATGGGCAGTTCGTTGCACACGATTTCGTATCTTCTTCACGAATCTCTTCAGTCCGGATTTCTTCCATGGTCGAGTCCTCCAAGGACGATTTCCAGTTGTCGGCCGTTCACGCCGGCCGTGATTTCCGTGCACGCGGCCGCCTGGCGGGGAAGCAGAATATTGCGCTTGACTCCCCCCATGCGTATGATGAGTTCGTTCCCCACTTTGTTCAACTCCACGTCCTCCTTATGCAGGAACGGAACGCTCAACGTCAGACGGTAACGGCCCTCCTCCTTTTCAATACGGTAGGGAGCGCCGTCGAAGAAAAACTCGGCGGGGTTCCGCTCCCCATATACCGTTCGGGCCAAACGCGCAAGATGCTCCGGTCCCACCACCTCTTCGCGGAACAGGTCGCACTGAAGAATGGGCACCGGATCAAAGAGTTTTCGGGTTTCCTCCAGATACTTCTTCTGAGCCCTCTTCCAGTCCTCGAAATACGCATCACCCACGCCGGCGGGAAGAACACGGTTCACGATCACCGCATCGATACACATGCGGTACAGGCTGAAATACATATATGCCCGTTGGGTTTCCTTCAGAACGATTTTTTCCGGATTCGTAACCAGACGCACCGAGGTCGTGCACGGATCCACCAGGACCCGATCCACCCCCCGCAAGCGCTCGAACAACCGCTCCATGGCTTTGAAGTACTCCTCGGAAGGCAGGGGAACATCCACCAACCGCTTGGCCACCGGACGAACCAATCGCATCATGGTCCGTTCAATGTGGAAGATCTTCTTGATGTACCATTCCAGCGCCGTGGGAATACTCACAAACCGGATGGACTCACCGGTCGGCGCGCAGTCCAGCACCATCACGTCGAAAGTTTGTTCCCGGATGTACTGGTTGATATAGAACAGGGCGCTGACTTCTTCCATACCGGGGATGATGGCCAGTTCCTCCGCCAACACCTCGTCGAATCCCGAACTGTTGAAGAGTGTGGCAATGTACCGGTACACCTCGCCCCAGTGGTTCCGGATCTCCTCCTGAATGTCCAGTTCCTGAATCCAAAGCCCGTCGGCCACTTCTACCGGCGCGCCCCGATTCAGGTCCATGAGGCGTCGGTCCTGGTCGAAGACATCCGCCAGACTGTGAGCCGCGTCCAAACTCATTACCAGTGTCTTGAGCCCCAGTTGCGCGGTCCGCAATCCCGTGGCTCCCGCCATGCTGGTCTTTCCGACGCCGCCCTTTCCTGCAAACAGAAGTATTCTCATGAGTTCACAACTCGCTCTGTACCCTATCCACAGGCCCTGGGCATCCGGCATCCGTATATCTTCGAAAGCCTCCACCCGCAGCCGAAATTAAAAGCGCTCTTCGCATGCCCGCCCTTCCAGATCCTTTTTAACCGCCAGCATGCATGTCCTCCGAACCCAGGGGTCACCAAACGTTACTGCAACCGTTCCAGAGAAACCATTTCCAGGGCTTTTCCCAAGCGGATTTCCGTGCCAGCCTCACAGAGTTCTTTTACAATGCCCATCTTGGTCAGCAGCGTTTTCCGGACTCCAAAAGTCAGGCATGTCCATAAATAGCTCACATCCGAATGATACTCGCTTTCGAAACGGGACTGGAGATCCTCCATTCCACGGTCCAGGTCGTACACGCGCCCGAGCAGATCCATGAGCGCCCTGTCGGAAACATCGGTCCCGGGAACCGTCTTCACATCGAGGCAATAGTCCGGCTCGAATTCCACGACGTGCGGCGGCAGCTCGATCCCCCATTGCTTCCACATCCTCCGGAGTGTCTGTTTTTCCTTTCGGCTCCGATCGGTACGTTGCGATCCCAGGGTCCCGCTCCAGAGTCCGTAAGCACGGCATCCGAACGTGCGGTACGGGTAGATGGAACACGACCCGTTTTCCAGGAAGGGACAGCCCGTAATGCGAACCGGATTGGAGAAATAGAATTTCGCAAAACGCCTCAACATGGATTCCGCTCGAGGGGCCGACATGGATCGGAGCACCTCCCACCATCGCAACATCTCTATTAGGGTCATTTCGGGCAGAAAAGCGCAACACACTCCCGGTTGTCCACAGGTGCACCGCGTTTCGGGCAAAAGCCCGTACAATTCCTCAAGCCTCGAAAACAAGGGTCTCGCCGACAACAACGCCTTATCGAGATCGTCCTTTCCAATCACGCGGGCGCCTCCCTAAACTTGTAACCATAATACGCCCATCGTAACGGGATTTCTTGAGGGCTGCAAGGACTAACGGCCCATTGCGAACCAGCCCGCCGGCGGCCGGTTGAACCCGGTGATCGGCAGGACGCCCGAATTCGCGCGACGGAGGCGCGGGGAAAACGCCCCGGCGGTCCTGAGACAGGAAGCCCACTGGGGCGCACCGAGACGGCCCGTCGTCAGCCGGAACGGGGCCCCGTGGTTGCCGGCGCCCAACTTTCGCTTGCCCCCCGCCCAAGTCTCGGATACCATACATCCCGCCGTATCGGCCTGAAAAGTCCGGCCAAGGGGAAAGAACGAAGAAATGGACGGGTCCTCCACCATATCGATCCACAATGTGCATAAATCGTTCAAGGACGTTGCCGTCCTCCAGGGAATCACCCTGGAGATCGGCTCGAAGGAAAGCGTGGCCATCATCGGAAAGAGCGGGGTGGGCAAGAGCCTGATCCTGAAGCATATCATCGGGCTTACCCGTCCGGACCAAGGCGAGGTGTTCGTCGACCGAATCCGAGTGAGCGACGCCTCGCGCAGGGAGCTGGAGCAGATTCGCTCCCGCATGGGATTCCTGTTCCAGAACGCGGCTTTGTTCGACAGCTTGACCGTATTCGAGAATGTGGCTCTTCCTCTGAGAGAAACTACAGCCCTGGGAGAATCCGCAATCCGGGAAAAGGTACTGGAACTCCTGGCTCATGTGGGTCTGGAAGCAGCCCCGAACCAGTACCCATCCCAGTTGAGCGGCGGCATGCGCAAACGAGTGGGACTTGCGCGCGCCCTCGTGAACAACCCGGACATCGTGCTCTTTGATGAACCCACCACCGGTCTCGACCCCATCCGCAAAAACGCGGTGCACGATCTGATCTCCAAGTCCCAGAGGCATCATGAATTTACGTCCGTCATCGTGAGTCACGAGATCCCGGACATCTTTCGCATCACGGACCGCGTAATCATGCTGGACCAGGGTCGGATCGTGGTGGATACCCCTTCCGCGGAATTGGAGCGCGTCACGGACGCCGCTTTCCTGAACTTTCTCGCCGGAGTGCAGAGCATCCGATGTCCGCAGACAGGTCTCCTCAGTCGAACGGAATTCGAATCCCGTCTGGTGGAGGAATGTGGGCGGGCCCAACGCTACGGATCCACTTTCACCCTGCTCTTGATGGAATTCTCCTGCCCGAGCGAATCTCCCCATCCGGAGGAATGGAGTTTCGACGTGGCCTATGTCCTGCGAAAACAGATCCGGCTCGCCGATCTCCTCGCCCGTTACGACGAATGCTGTTTCGCCATGATCCTGCCCTATACCCTGGAAAACGGCGGCCGCATCCTGGGAAAGCGAATCCGGGACGTCCTGTCCTCTTTCCCGAAGCTTCCTCACGGCGCCCTGTCGATGCGCCTGGGCTTCTCTGAATACCACCCCGCCAAAGACTGCGGGCAGATTCTCCGCGAAGCCCTGTCCCAACTGCGCTGACTTGCGGTACCCGAAAGCGCCGAAGTCGCCCGTTCAGTGGATGTTCTCGACCTCCCGAAATTCAGGAAGATTAAGCGCAAATTCCTCCGGGAACCGGCGGGAGAGCACTTGTGTCAGGTAGGATTTCACTTCTTCGCCGGTAGGCAGGTCCATCACCTGGGCCAGGTACTCCCGGCATTCCTCGAGAGTGGCCAGGCGGATAATCCGCTTGATGATGGGAATGGAATGAGGATTCATGCTTAGTTCATTCAGACCCATGGCAAGAAGCAAGGGCACACACAGCGGATCACCCGCCATCTCCCCGCACATAGCCACACGGATTCCCTCCCTCTTGGCGCACAAGACCACATGGCGGATCATACGGAGCAGCGCGGGATGATAGGGCATGTACAAGTGAGCCACATATTCGTTGGTTCGGTCCACCGCCAGCGAATACTGGATGAGATCGTTGGTGCCGATGCTGAAGAAGTCCACTTCCCGCGCAAGCAGATCCGCCACCGTCACGGCGGACGGCACCTCCACCATGATACCCACTTCCATGTTCTTGTCGAAGGGGACTCCTTCCCGAGATAGTTTCTCCTGAACTTCCCGGAGGATTTTTTTGGCCTCCACGATTTCACTGACTCCCGAAATCAAAGGAAAGAGAATCTTCACATGCCCGTAATGGCTGGCCCTGCATATGGCGCGCAACTGAGCCTCGAAGACGTGGCGCATCTTCAGGCAAAAGCGGATGGCGCGCAGACCCAGCGCGGGATTCATCTCTTCGCTCAATTCCAGCTGGGATGCGAACTTGTCGCCGCCTATGTCCAGGGTTCGAATCGTAACGGATTCGGGAGCCAGGATTTCCGCAACCTCACGATAGTTTTCAAACAGCTCATCCTCTTCCGGAAGGCTTCCGTGACTCAGATAAAGGAATTCGGTCCGATACAACCCCACCCCTTCCGCACCGTAATCCAGCACGGCCGTGACCTCTTCCAAAAGTTCGATGTTTCCCCTGATGGAGATCACATGGCCGTCCAGAGTCTCCGCCGGCAAGTGGGCGCACCGGACGATTTCGGAATGATACTCCTCGTAGCGTCGCTTTCGACGCTTGTATTCCTGAAGCACATCCTCCGACGGATTCACGATCACGTCACCCGTAGTGCCGTCCAGAATCACGAGTTCGTTGTTGCCGATACGGTCCGTTGCCCGTTCCAACCCCACCACCGCGGGTATCTGAAGCGATTGAGCCACGATACTGGTATGGGATGTCTTACTGCCCATATTGGTGACGAATCCCATCACCCGATCCAAATTCATCTGGGAAGTGTCGGCGGGAGACAAATCATGGGCCACCACGATCACCCGATCCTTGATCGTGGAGATATCCTCGGCGCGTTTACCGGCCAGGTTGCGCATGATCATTCCGACGACGTCTTCCATATCTTTGATCCGGCCGCGAATGTACGGGTCCCGGATCTTGCTGAAAGCCTGGCGGGCCGTTTCGAGGCTTTTCTTCAGCGCCCATTCCACATTGATCTTATCCTGATCGATGGTTCGGCGGGTTGCTTCATGAACCATACGATCCTTCAGAATAAGCAAGTGCGCGTCCAGGATATAGGCATGGTCCTTGAACTCGTCGGGCACTTCTTTCTTCACCTGACGCAACTGGGCCTCGGTGAGACCCACCGCCGCATCGAATCGTTTCAGCTCCCGACTCACCTGCTCTTCGTTAAGCAGGTACTCATAGATAATCTTCATCTCACCCCGGTCTACGTGATAGGCTTTACCGATCACTATCCCGGCGGACGCGCTGATCCCCTTGAGTCGAATGTCTTTCGGCCGGTTACCGCTCACCCGGAGACCCTTCTCCAAATCCATTGCGAATGAGTAGTCCGATTGTTTCAACGGCCTGAGCGGCATCCGGCCCCACGGCTTCCACCTGGATCACTGATCCTTTGGGACAAGCTAGAGTCAGGATGTCCAAGATGCTCTTGCCGTCCGCCCTGGCGCCGTCTCGAGACAAGTACACCTCCGCTTGAAACTCCCCGGCAGCTTGAACGATCTTGGCCGCCGAACGGGCATGCAACCCGAAATCGTTAGTGATCATGAACTCAGCACTGGCCATTTCCATTATTTTTACCTCACCAGGTTGAGCAGAAAAAGGTCCCCGCGGTCATCAATACGAAGGTGAACCCCAGGATCAACGGAATGGGTACACGCCTTCGGATCAATGCATAACAAAGCACTATCAGAGGCAGGGACCCCCAGAAGAAAACACCGTGAAACGCCTCACCTCCCGTAACTGCGCATCGGGCGGCCACCGCCCCCAATACCACCGGCAGGACCTTCCGCAATGTGATCACCCGGCCCGGAATATCCCAAGCCTGGATCAACTGAAGGACGCGCATCCCCCTCTCAAAGGAGGAAAACAAACCATAGCCTCGGACAAGACCATGCACGGCGTTATAAGAAATCAGGAACACCCAAGGGGCCCAGAGTTTCCCTCCCAGGGCGAACACAATGGCCGCGGAAGCGCATAACGGTTTCAGCAAACTCCAGAACAAGGCATCTCCCATGGCGGCGAAAGCCGTCATCGTCCCTCGTTTGAAGTCCCCCAACGTTTCCACGGCGACGGTATCCCGCGCCCTCTCCGCCTCCAGATTCGCCACGGCCCCCAAAATGAAGCCCGCCATGTACGGATTGGAATTGAACAACTCCAGATGCCGCAGGCACGCTTCCCGGAATTCCTTCCGTTTCCGCCCGTAGATGTGTTTCAACGCGGGCGACAACGCAAAGAGAAACCCGATGTTCTGCATCCGCTCCAGGTTCCATGCCGCCTGGAGAAAGAAGGAGCGAAACAGTATGGACAACTTCAGGGGAACATTTGCCATGGATGCGTGTTTCCGTCCCTTCCAATCTCGGACGGCTCCGGCTCAAGATTCGTTCGACTCTTGATTCAGCTTCAAGCTTTCCCGGTATACTTCGCTCTTGGGAATTCCCCGACTTCGAGCCACCTGCTTGACCACTTCCATCATGGGTATACGGGACCTCCGGCTCCAGTACCGAAGTTCCTCCAAAACCCCCATTTCCGGCTCTGCAACCGTGTCACACGGCTCCACCAGCAGGGTGATCTCACCACGCACCACCTCCGCTTTCAAGCTGAGACGGATTTCTTCCGCCGTTCCGACCAGAAGAGTCTCGTGCACCTTGGTCATTTCCCGGGCCATAAGGATCCGCCGACCGCCGAACACCCGACCCATTTCTTCCAACGTCTTCATCAGCCGATGAGGAGCCTCGAAAAGAACCAGCAGATAGGGGAGTCCTCTCAGATCTTCCAGTTTTCTCTTCCGGGGACCCGCTTTCGAGGGTAGGAAACCCACAAACAAGAACGGTCCACCGGAAAATGCGGCGACGGACAGAGCCGCGGTGATGGCGGAGGGACCCGGAACAGGCGCCACCAGTACTCCCCGATGAAAGGCCTCGCGGACCAACTCCCTTCCGGGATCCGAGATCCCCGGGGTCCCTCCGTCCGTGACCAAGGCGACGTTCTTTCCCCCGAGAAGGCACCGCAAAAGCTTCTCTCCGGCCCGCTCCCGATTGTAGCCATGGTATGCCGAAACCCGATTCCGGATACCGTGATGCGCCAAGAGCTTCCGGGTCCGCCGCGTATCTTCGGCGGCCACCACGTCCACCTCTTTCAGAACACGCAACGCCCGAAGCGTGATATCCTCCAGATTGCCGATGGGGGTGGCCACCACGTATAGGCATCCATTTACCATCTTGACATCAGTATACCATTTCAAATGCGTTCACGAAATGTTCGACTTCCGGAACACCGCCACCGTTCATTCGGACGGTGATCACATCGAACCGGGCCGACCGGTCCATCCACCCGTGCTTCTTGAGATACCATAGGGCGGTCCTGGTAAGCACCGCCTGCTTCCGGGTCGACACGGACTCCTTGGGGTGGCCTCTTCTTCCACCGGACACCGCTCGTACCTCGACGAACACCAGCATGTCTCCGTGCAAAGCGACGATATCCAACTCTCCCAGGGGGCAACGGGCGTTGCGGGCGAAGATCCGGTATCCCTTCTTCTCCAGGGTTTCGGCGGCCAATGCTTCCGCGTGTTTACCCAATGCTTTGCGATCCGCACCGCCCATGGGAAATGGAACTACAGGCCGAAAAACAGGGGGGGAATGACAGGTTTGATGTGCTCCCGCACACCCTTGAACGTCTTGCGATGGACCGGACAAGGGCCGTATTCGGACAGGGCCTCCAGATGTTCGCGGGTGGCATATCCCTTGTTGGAGGCAAAATTGTATTGGGGATATCGGTCGTGAAGTTCGAGCATCATTCGATCTCGAGTCACTTTGGCCACTATGGAAGCGGCGGCGATGGCACCGCTCCTCGAATCGCCTCGAACCAAGGCCCTCTGAGTCTCAATACCCGGAATGAGGTGAACGCCGTCCACCAGCACAAGTTCCGGCCGCAGCGGAAGGTCAAGAACGGCGCGACCCATGGCCCGGAGCGAAGCTTGAAGAATGTTCCATTCCTCGATTTCCGCCACGTTCGCCGTTCCGATCCCCACGGCGCGGGTGTGATTCAGGATTTCGATCCACAACGCCTCCCGGGTCTCCGCGGACAACTTCTTGGAATCGTCGACGCGGAGCAGGGGAACCCCCTGGTACATCACCACGCACGCCGCAACCACCGGCCCGGCAAGGGGTCCCCGCCCGGCTTCGTCCACTCCCGCCACGAATTGCAGACCCCGATGCCAGGCGTCAATCTCGAAGAGATACAGGTCTCTCGTCGTCGCATCGGGGAAGAGAGTCCGGGTGACGTTCTTCCGGGCTTCCCTCATGACCCTATCGGCGGTCTTCCTTGATGCGGGCCGCTTTACCCCTCAACCCACGCATGTAATAGAGTCGGGCCCGCCGCACTCGTCCCACGGATACGACCTCCACTCTGTCTATAATGGGAGAGTTCAGGGGCAGGATGCGTTCTACACCCACTCCATACGAAATCTTGCGCACCGTAAACGTGGAGCCGCTTCCCCCTTCACGTCTCCGAATCACGACTCCCTCGAACACCTGGATCCGCTCTTTCTCACCTTCTTTGATTCGAACATGGACTCGAACGGTGTCTCCCGCCTTGAAACGCGGGATGTCCATTCTCATCTGCTCTCGTTCCAACTGGAGAATTGTTGTATCCATCTTCCCGACCTCCTATCTTTCCGAACTCATCAGGCGATCCAGCACAATGGAAACCGCCGATCGCACCGAAAGATGATTGTAACCGGCTCGGCCCCGGATGGGAGCCAGCAACAGGCTTTCTCCTGAGGAAATCCGTTCCACCGCGAGTCCCCAAGCCGTTCCGAACACAAGGAGAAAGGGCTCGGGACGCATCAGCAGACCTCGCATCCGTTCAAACGAAACCACCGGGCCCTGAGGAGAAGCACCGGTCAACACCACCGTAGGATGAACACCCGTCCCACCGCGGATATCTTCGCATGCCGAGGCGAGTGTCTCCGTGACCCATACCCGTTCCAGGGCGCTTTTTCGATCCGGGTTGACTTCCCCTCCCCGACCCTCCGTCCAGTGACTCACGATCCGTCGCGCTAGAACGCGCTGATCTTTCAGCGGGGTGATCACATAGAACCGCGGCAGGTCAAATGTGGCCGCCAGACGGCTCAAATCATGTATATCCAAATTGGTGACCGCCGAAGCGACCACTTCTCTGCGCTTGTTGTACACCGGGTAATGCAGTAGACCGAGGTACACTGCGGCTGCCGATTCCATCGAGCCCTCTTTGAACGATTTCCCGCATGGGCCGGGGACCTCCGGCTTCGGCCGCCTTGGAGGCAACCGCGTGAATCCGCATGCTCAAGAGACTTTCGAAGGTTCCCCATCCCGTTCGAAAGCCGCGGCAACCAAGTCGGGCCGGCGTTCCATCGTTCGGCGCATCGATTCCTCCTTACGCCACCGGGCGATCTCTCCATGATCGCCGGAAAGAAGCACCTCCGGCACCCCATGCCCCTCAAATTCACGCGGACGCGTATACTGGGGATATTCGATGAGGCCCGAAGAGAAACTCTCCTCCTCCAGGGAATCCGTGTTTCCCAAGACCCCCGGCAAGAGGCGCACCACGGCGTCCATAACCACGAGAGCCGCCACCTCGCCGCCGGTCAGAACATAGTCGCCGATGGAAAGCTCTTCCTGCACGAACAGCCTCGAAACGCGCTCGTCCACCCCCTCGTAGTGACCGCAGATCAAGGCCATCCTGGGGCGTCGAGCCAATTCCCGGACTCTGGCCTGGTTGAACAAGCGCCCCTGAGGAGTCAGCAGAATCACATGGGGAGAAACCTCTTCAGAAGTCCGGACCAAAGACCGAACGGCGGCCGCGACGGGTTCCACCTTCATGACCATGCCGCTGCCTCCACCGTAAGGACGATCATCCGCCTGGGCATGTCTGCCCTGGGCGAAGTCACGGATGTTCACAATCCGCACGTCCGCCGCCCCCGATTCGATCGCCCGTTTGAGCATGCTTTCCTTCAGGGGGGAATCAAACATCCCAGGGAACAGGGTCAGTATGTCGATGATCATGCGTCCGGCTCAACGATGTCCGCTTTTCTACCGCTCAAAACCAATTCGCCTCGCTCCAGATCCACTTCTTCGACCCACTCGGAAACGAGCGGAATCAAGAGAACTCCATGGTCTCCGCGCACCGACAGAAGATCCTGGGCCGCCGTCCGCACTACCTGGTCCACGCTTCCCAACCATTCACCCGTGGAATCCCGTACGTCCAGACCCATCAGGTCCAACCAGTAGTACTCCCCCTCTTCCGGCTCCGGTAAATCGGACCTATCAACCAACAAGGCGCCACCCAAGAGGCGCCTCGCGTCATCTACCGTATCAATTTCGCGGAATTTGATCAACACCTGCACGTTTTGAAGCCGCGTCCCCTCCACCGTGTATGTACGAGGAACTCCGCCCAAAGGTTCCACCAAAAAACACCCGCGCGCCACAAGCGACTCAACGGATTCCGCAAACGACTCGACCCGCACCCACCCTTTCAACCCATGAAGGCCTGCGACCCGCCCCATGAGTATCCGTTGATCTCTCCGAGTTGTTCTCCTATTCAATGATCTCAAGGACCGATCGTTTTCTGATCTTGGTGGAAGCCGCACTCAAGATAGTCCGCATGGCACGGGCGGTACGCCCCTGTTTGCCGATGACTTTGCCCAGGTCTTCTTTGGCCACCTTCAGCTCGATTACCGACGTCTGTTCGCCTTCGATTTCGTGCACTTCCACATCTTCGGGACGATCCACCAATGCCTTGGCGATAAACTCAATTAATTCCTTCATGAAGCACCTCTCTCCAGTTGAAGTTTCACTCGATGAGTTCCACGCCGTTACTCACTTCAGAAACCCTTTGGAACGATGACATGTTCATGCTCTGACCCAAACTGAAACGTCCCATACAGCAACGAACAATCCGTCTTACCCTGTTTCCTTCATTCTCCGGATCACGAGTCGAAGGCCGGACTCGGAATGTAAACAGGATCACATATATCCACCGGTCTTACACAGACTGGCCACCGTTTCAGTTGGAACGGCGCCCTGAGTCAGCCAGTGCTGAAGTCTCTCTTTGTCCAGCCGAAACTCTGAAGGTTCCTTCTTGGGATCGTAAGTCCCCAGAACTTCAATGAATCTTCCATCCCGCGGTGCTTCCGCGTGCGCCACCACCACTCGATAAAACGGACGCTTCTTGGCTCCCGCCCGTGTCAATCTGATCTTTACCGGCATCGGGTCCACTCCTCCCTTGCAAATGCCTCGATTCCATGTTTGATGTCCGGCTCCCCATCCCCCCCGCAGTCTTCCGGAAACACTTCGTCATATATACCATTCTATGAGCAACCGGACGCAAAATCAATATGCAAACGATATATCTAAAACGGAAAGCCCCCTCGAAGCAACCCCTTTTTTCCACCCTTGTTCAATTGCTTGAACATCTTCCGCATCTGCGTGAAATTTTTCAGCAGAGCGTTCACATCCTGCACCGACGTGCCGCTGCCGGACGCGATGCGTTTTCGTCGACTTGCGTTCAGGATCTGGTAATCCGTACGCTCATCGCGTGTCATCGAGTTGATGATGGCCTCCACCCGCACCAGCTCCTTCTCGTCCGGTTGAAAGGCCTTCATCTTCTTCAACTTGCCGAACCCCGGGATCATGCCCAGGAGTTGATCCAGAGACCCCATCTTCTTAATCTGAAGTAACTGGTTCCGAAAATCCTCCAGAGTAAATTCGTCCCTCCGAAACTTGCGCTCCAGATCCGCCGCTTCCTGCTCGTCAATGGAAGCCTGCGCCTTCTCCAGGAGCGTGAGCATGTCCCCCATGCCCAGAATACGGGAAGCCATGCGATCCGGATGAAACACCTCCAGCGCATCCACCTTCTCCCCGATCCCTACGAACTTGATGGGCTTGCCGGTAACCGCCTTGATGGAAAGCGCCGCCCCCCCGCGGGCGTCACCGTCCAGCTTGGTGAGGATGACCCCGCCCAGATCCAGATCTCCATCGAACTTCTCGGCCACGTTTACCGCATCCTGACCGGTCATGGAATCCGCCACCAGGAGAATCTCCGAGGGAGCAACCGCGGCTTTGAGGTTCCGCAACTCCTCCATCATCTCCTCATCGATGTGCAGACGGCCCGCCGTATCCAAAATCAGCACATCCGCTTCTCTACGGCGCGCCGCTTTCAACGCCTCCTGGGCCCGCTCCAGGGGCCCGCCCCCGGCGTCGGCGGGATACGTTTCCACTCCGATCTGCAGGCCCAGGCGATCCAGTTGCTCCAGCGCCGCAGGTCGATACACGTCCGCGGAAGCCATGTAGCAGGACCGCCCTGTTTGTTTCAGGAGCTTCGCCAGCTTGGCCGCCGTGGTGGTCTTGCCCGAGCCCTGCAGCCCCGTGAGCATCAGCACATGCGGACGGGAACCTTTCAGGTTTAGTTCCTGGTTTCGTTCCCCCATGAGCCGGATGAGTTCCTCGTGAACGATCTTGATCACCTGCTGACCCGGGGTCAGGCTCTTCAGGACTTCGCTGCCCACGGCGCGCTCCCGCACCGACTCCACGAACTCCTTGGTCACCCTGTAATGAACGTCGGCTTCCAGAAGGGCCATACGCACTTCGCGAAGCCCTGCCTGGATGTTCTCCGGAGTCAACTTCCCGCGGGATCGAAGCTTCTTGAATACCGAATCCAGTTTTTCCGTCAGCGCGTCAAACATGTGCCTGCTCTTTCAAATCACCGGACGAGCCGGCCGGGATCCATTCGGCGCGGTTCCCGCCGTCTCGCCATGGAGCCGCATCGTACCGAAGCGAGCGTACTTTTGTCCCCGTCGGTACGCGCGAGGTAGCCCCTACTTCAAAAAGATCTCGATCTTGGCCCCCTTGCGCAACGAAGCAATGTACTCCCTGCGCTTTTCCTGTTCGGTTTGTTCCTTGACCTGCCGCATGACCCCCGCCTTCACTTGATCGAAGGACAACCGGACTTTGGGACTGACGTCCGTCACCCGAACAATATGAAAACCAAAAGGGCTTTCCACCACGCCACTCAGGGTCCCCTTTTCCAGCGAAAAAATCACCTCATCCAATTCCGGAACCATGCGTCCGGGTATCAGGTACCCCAGATCGCCTCCCGCTTTGGCGTCCGGCGCTTCCGATTCGGCTGCGGCCAGCCGGGCGAAGTCCTCTCCCGACTCAAGCCGCTTCAGAAGGGCCTCGGCTTTGTGCTTGGCCTTTTTACGCGCCTCCTCATCCTGCTTGTTTTCGGCTCGAATCAGAATATGGCTCACCCTTCGGGATTCTTCGGCAATAAACTCCTCGGGATGGGACTCATAATACCGCCGGGCCCCTTTCTCCAGATCCTCCGGCTCGACGGCCACCACCGATTTCAGCACGGACTCCACCTGTCTGCTTTTTCGGATGCTGTCCTTGAGTTCCTCCAAAGAGCGACCCCGGCGTTTCAACTCCTGCTCGAACTTCTCGTTGTCCCGGTAAGCAAGTTTGATCCGCTGGACGGCGTCGTCCACCTCGCCTTCCGGCACCCGGATCTCTTTCTTTTGAGCCACCTCGAGAATCAGGATCTCATCGATCAACTTATCGAGCACCACCCGCTTGATGTCGTTTTCCTCCCCCTCCGGGAGGGGGACCTTTGCGCTCTCGTAACGCCGTTCCACAAATCGGGTGTTCTTTTCCAGTTCCTCCCAGGTGATGGGCGTACCGTTGACCTTGGCCACCGCTTCCTGGTTTGTCTCGCCGGGTGCGGTATCACCCCAGGCCGGCGTCCAAACGAATAGACACCCGAAAATCAGGATCGCCGCACATGCCCCTGTTCGAATCATAGCCACTCCTTCCTTGGAAACCTGTATGGATTTTTTTGCGAGTAAAGCCCCCGACCGGCGGCTTGTCAACCACTATTCATGCGGCGTCCCGCAGCGGCATTCGAGATCCGGTGCGACCGCGGAACCTCATGAGACAACCTTCCGTCCTCTTCCGTCCGTCCTCAGAGCCCGGAACTCGGGTTGCTTGACAACCGGCGCCGTCACCTTGTTTAATAGCGCCTCACGATGTCCGCCCCGCCATGCCCGTGGCGCGGCCGGTGGTTCCAGTAGCGCCGAACATCCGGATGTCCGGGCTGAAAAACCGTTCTTTCCGCAATCCGGACAAGGAATCCCATGAACGCCGTATTCTATTACAGCACCAACGACAAGACGGAACGGGCCACCTTCCGGCAGGCTCTCATGAACGGGCTGGCTTCCAACTACGGCTTGTATATGATGGCGCGGGAAGACATCCCCCGACTCAGCCCCGGCCGTATCCGGGAAATGGCCGGTCAATCCTATGCCTCCATCGCCTTTCAGGTGCTGCATCCCTATCTCGCTTCCGAAATTCCGGAAGAGAACCTGGTCGAAATCCTGGAAGACGCCTACAGTGAGCGGATCATCCCGACACGGGTGCAACACGTAACCCAACGGCTTCATATCCTGTGGCTCACTCAGGGTCCCACGTACTCCTTCAAGGACTATGCGGCCCGCTTCTTCGGCCGGATTTTGAATCACTTCCTGGAAAAGAGCGGGGAACGGCGCGTGGTTCTGACGGCCACGAGCGGGGATACGGGAGGCGCCGTGGCGGATGCGCTGCACGGCCTGCCCAGCGTCCACTGCGTCGTGTTTTACCCGAGGGCCTCCATCAGCGAGCGCCAACGCCGCCAAATGACCACGCTCCGGGACAATGTGTTCGCCGTGGAGGTCAACGGCGACTTCGATGTCTGCCAGGCCCTCGCCAAACGCCTTTTAGGCGACCGCCCTCTGGCCCTGGATCTCTTCCGGGACGAACACCGGTTTACGTCGGCCAACAGCATCAGCGTAGGTCGTTTACTGCCCCAGGCCGTGTACCCCTTCTTCGCCTATTCGCGCATCGGCGAACACGACGAGCCCATGGTGGCTTGTGTTCCCTCGGGAAACTTCGGGGACATGATGGGCACGGTCATTGCCCGGGAAATGGGTCTGCCCGTAGGCAAAATCGTGTGCGGGGTGAACGAGAACACGGAATTTCCCGATTTTCTCCGAACGGGAGTGTACCGAGTCCGCCCCTCCGTAACGTCCCCCTCCTCCGCCATGATCGTGTCCAATCCCAGCAACCTGGCGCGGCTGGTGGACCTGTATGGGGGCCACGTATACGACGAACGGGATCCCCATACGGGTCGCGTCCTGCGGGAAGGGGTCATGGATCGCATGCCCGACATGGAAGCCTTGAAACGGGACATCGTGTCCTACGGGGTGACCAACCCCCTTCACTACGAAACCATCCGGGACGTATACCGCCGGTACGGATTGATCCTGGACCCCCACGGCGCCGTGGGATGGAGAGCCCTGGAGACGCATCTGCAGGGCCGCTTCGAGACCTTGTCCGTGGTGTATGAAACGGCGGATCCCGGTAAGTTCCCGGAAGACATCGAAAAGGCGCTGGGGCTGACGCCGGAGATTCCCCCGAACATCGCCCGGCAAGCGCGACTCCCCGAACGGATTTACAGGGTCGAAACGGAGCCGGTTCGGAAAGAAGGCGCTTGGGTGCTCAGCGAATCCCAGTACAGGGAAGCCTGCGGACTCCTTCGATCCCTCTTCGGAACGTAGAACGTAGCAGTTTTCCTCCCCCGGTCCTACAGAACGCTCCGTCACCCTCATTCCTTCAGACCGTATTCTTGGAGGACAAGGCTTTCAACCCGGTCACCCCCAAAACGCGGTTCACCAAGCTCGAAGGTAGAATATGCCCTGATGGAGGGTTCGGGCGCCTGCCTCAGCGACTATCTCAATCCCTTCTCGTTGAAAAACGGGCCGTATTTCTTATCGACCCCCTTGATGTGATTCTGAAGCCAGTCGCTCAAAAACCCCATGACTTGTATCGACAAGCCCAGTGTACCCTTCTCGAACCCATCTTTGAAATCGGAAACCTTTCGTGTAAACTCCGCATGCTCTTTCTTGTGGTCGGCGGCGTCGGGATATTGGAACTGATCGAAGTATTTCTCTTCCGTCCTGAAATGGGTCGCCGCATACTGAATCAGTTCACGCACCGTCTTTTTCAGTACCTCATTCCCTTTTCCCTGCCGCATGGCGTCGTTGAGTTCGTTGATCATCCCCACAAGCCTCTGATGCTGCCTGTCGATCTCCTTCACGTTAACGCTGAGGCTGTCATTCCATTGGATTAAGGCCATGCTATCTTCTCCCTTTCCTCCACGACTTGTCCCTGAGGTTGCGGCGCGGTTCACCGGAACCGCCCCATGGCCCTATCGATGCAGGCCGTCCCATACCGCGATTCCAATGGGACCACCATAGCAGAGTATTATGGGCATGCCAAATGGGTACAGTCTCATGTACCGTCCAAAACCCTTTTGAGTTCCCACGCGAACCATGCTACGTTGAAACCCTGTCATGCCGGTGCTTCTTGTCGAAGACTCGCCGTAGCCCCCGGCGCCGGATGGGTGGTCCCGCGGGTTTCCAGAGTATACCGAGACGCCGGAATTCCCGACAGGCCGGCTCGCCCGGAGCCCCTGCAATCTCTCACTTCAGCGGACATTTGGAGGTGAACCCATGAAACCGGTCCGGATCGCTCATCCTGAAAAGTGTTCCGGTTGCGGCCTATGCCAACTGGTATGCTCTTTCTTTCAATCTCCCGCCAGGCAGTTTCAGCCTTCGGCGGCCTACATTCACCCCCACCGGATAAACGGCGCCAACCGCTTTGAGGTACGCATCCTGCCGGAATGCGTCCAGTGCGGACTCTGTGCGTCCTACTGCGAATACGGCGTACTCGAAAAGCAATAATGGAGGAGACATGGAAATCCTGGGTGGCTACACGAACACTCTATTGAAGGTGGATCTCAGTCGTCGGACGTCCAAGGTCGAATCCCTTCCCCCGGAACTCATTCGCCATTTCCGGGGAGGCGCCGCCGTCAACGCGGCATTGGCCTACCAGGAACTGAAACCCGGCCTGGATCCTTACGGCCCGGACAATCAGATGATCTTCGGCCTGGGCCCGTTGGTGGGCACCATGACCCCGGGAGCAGGCAAGGGGAACCTCACGAGCATGTCGCCCGTTCGAGGATTCATGGGCGTATCGGGTCACGGGTTGTTCGGGTCGCTCAAATTCGCAGGCTTCGACCACCTCATCATCACGGGGCGGGCGGAACGGCCGATGGTGCTCCGAATCGAGGACGAACAGGTCACCTTCCTGAACGCGGAGGATCTCTGGGGTCAGGACACCTTCGACACCACGGACGCCCTCTGGGCCCGAATGGGAGAGCGGTTTAACGTGAGCTGCATCGGTCCGGCGGGAGAGCGTCGCGTGCGGGACGCGGGGATCCTGACCAACAAGTACGCCGCCTTTGCCCGCACCGGCATGGGCGCCGTCATGGGATCCAAGAATCTCAAGGCCATCGCCGTATACGGGTCAAAAGGCGTGGAGGTGGCCGATCGCAACGGATTTCTCAAGGCGGCCAAGAAACTGTTCGGCTATCTTCGCTCGGATCCGAACCTGCTGAACTGGCGCGCCTACGGGACCCTGATCAGCCTGGAAACCTTCAGTCGGTTGGGCCTGTATGCCCGCAAGAACTACCAGTCCGCCTTCCACGAGGATCTGCTGGAGATTTTCCCCCTGGACGATTTCGTCCGGCGTCTCAAGGACGGCGACGTGGCGTGCCAGGCCTGTCCGGTGGGCTGCAAGCATCATATTCACTTCGGCGGAGGGGCCGAACCCGAGACGCGCATGGCCGTATCCTGCATGAACTCGGTCATGCAGAGTTTCGGGACCTTCTGTCTGGTCGAAGGCTGGAAGGAAGCGGTCCGCTGCGCGGAAACGGCCGCACGAATGGGACTGGACTTCATGAGCACGGGAGGACTCATCGCCTTCGTCATGGAGTTGCACCAGCGGGGCATTCTTACGGAACGGGACACCGGAGGCCGTCCGGCCCTGTGGGGGGACGGAGAATTCGTCCGGGAATGGATCCGCCGCATCGCTTATCGGGAAGGTCTGGGGGACACCCTGGCCGAAGGTCTGGACCGAGCTTCGGAACTCCTGGGTGAAGAAACCCGCCCTTACGCCATGGTGTCCAAGGGCCTGGGCATGCTCTACGATCCCAGGGTCCGCCTGGACTCCACGGAAATCTTCTCCCAGTTCACCAACGTGCGCGGTTACATATCCAACGTGAGCGTCGCCATGGTGGAGCGGACTCCGGAACAGATCGCGCGCTACTGCACCAAGATCGGACTCCCTCCGGAAGCGGTGGGACGAATCGTCGGGGCCGAAGGATACAACGTGGGCCGGCTCAACAAGTGGACCGAGGATGTGACGTCCGTACTGGAAATACTGGGAGTGTGCCAGTTTCCCCCTTTTCAGCGGATCCCCCTGGATCTCTGGGCTCAAACGTATTCCGCCGTGGTGGGAGTGGACACCGGCCGGGAGGACCTCATGCGGGCCTCGGAAAACATGTGGCACACGCGGAGGGCATTCAACGTGAGACAGGGAGCCGGCCGCGACGACGACACCTGTCCTTCCCGGTTCTTCTCGGAGCCTGTGGACGCGGGCCCGCGCACGTTTCCGCCCCTGGATGAACACCGATTCCGGGACCTGGTGCGATCCTATTACCAGGAACGGGGCTGGGACCCGGATACCGGCGTTCCCCCCAGGCGCGTGCTGGAAAGCATCGGATTGGAGTAGGCGCCCGGCGCGGGGTCGAGAACGAATCCGGCGGATCGAGGGGTCGGTTCCGCGAGCGGTCCCGGGGGCTCCGTCGCGGCGCCGTTTCCCGGCGGCTCCTCGAAGACCCCTTTTCCGGAAATGGGGTGCGCAAATAGGACACGCACGGCGCGGGAAGCCTGAATAATGAGACGTACCGTAGGCCGCGGACCGTGTACCGCCTTCGGCGCTCCGTTACGCGGGGGCCCCTCCCGGGTAAGCCAACCGGGCCCGTTCCCCGTCGATCTCCAGGCCGGTCTTGGAATAGGTCAGTTTGCGGATGATCTTGCCGTCCTCGAAATGGAGCACGTCGACGCCTCTCCGTCGCTCCCGTTTGCCCGCATGGCCCTCGCCTGGGCAGGGCCAGTCCAGCAGCCAACGGTACAGGGCCTTCTGGGTCGTCTCGTCCGCGAAGGTATCCTCATCCTCGAACCGGAACCCGCCGTGGTCTTGAAACCATCCGGACCATGCGCGGCGAAGGTTTTCCCTGCCTTGAACGCGGCCCCCTGTCCAGTGCTCGAACAGGACGTTCTCGTGGAACAGGTCCATGACTCCATCCAGGTCGTGACGCGCCCATGCGTCGTTCCACCGGGACAATACCTCCACCATCTCCTGACTTGAAAGTTTCTTTTCCATTGGGCATCCCTCTCCTCGGTGCAATGAACATTTCCACGGGGAATTCCGCGGCCCGGTGTGGGACCCGCACGGCGGCGCGCACCCGCGGCTTCGATCCGGACACACCCTCCCGAAGGTCCTATGATACACGGCGCGCAGTCTGAAACGTCACGCCCCGAGCCGAGAAAACGACCTCGTCGCCCGGAGAAAGCGCCGTCTTCGGAGTCGCTCGCGGGAGGGAACGCCTGAACGCAAGGGTTTCCGCGACCCTCGAAGGAACACCGGTCCCCTCCTTACAAACAACCCGCCGTCACGGCGTATCGCCGGGCCGATTTAGTCCGGGAGGGGGCACGTGGCTCCGCTCACCAGTTCCACCAGAACGCCTCCCGTATCCTTCGGGTGAAAGAACACGGCCTTCTCGAAGCACGGAGTGTACTGAGGCGCCCCGGTGACCGGACGGAGTCCCTTTTCCTCCGTGAAGTAGCGGAACGCCTCTTCCATATCTTCCACGATGTAACAGATGTGATGCAGGGTCCCCGAGCCGTGCTTCTCGAGAAAGCGTCCCAGTCCGTCCTCCGTCAGGGGCCGGACCAGCTCCACATACGTATTCTGAAACGGCAGAAAGCAGACTTCCGCCTTGAACGCGTCCACCACGAATCGCCCGGATTCCTCGACATGGAACACGTCTTCGTATACCTTTTTGGCCTGGTCGATGTTGTCGACCACCACCCCGATATGATGCACTTCAAGTTTCATGACGCCGTCCTTCCAAGGATAGGTTATCAGCCCGTTGATAAACAGTGCTCCGCACACGCCGGTGCAAAACGATGAGATGCAAGGCGCGCGAATCCTGAGGAACGAGGCGTAAATACACCACGCCGCTGATCGCGTTTTCAACGGCCCGTTATGCATGGATTCCACTGCCTTCGAATCTACCTATAGGTTGACCCTCTTCCGGGTGTCAAGGGGTATCCTTCCACCGCAGCCCTCGTGTCCCGTATCCTGCCGGCATCGAGTGGCTCCCATCGCCCGGTTCGCCGGCCCGCCTACCACGCCGTTCTTCAAAGGCAATGGAAGCGCCGGAGTCACGCACGGAACTCGGTGAAACCACCGGACAGGTCCTTTCTTTCACGTTTCGGACTCAAGATTCCCGCCGCTATACCGATTAGAGACATGAAATCACGGCTTCGTTCCATCCAACAAAGGGAGACGCACATGCAGGATTTGAAAGCAGTCTGGGTTCCTATGGGTTTTATCGCACTCCTTTTCATTGCGGGCGCCGGGATCTTATGGGTGTTCTTAACGGGAACGGTCCTGCAGGTAAGTCTTGCCGTGCTGGCGGGAGTGTTCCTCTTATGTGAAGCAGCCGTGTATTTCATGGTCCGAAGAGAAACAAGGCACTGGCGATACATCGCCGGCCTGGCGTCCGCCCTGGCGGAGGGATCCGCCCTCCCCCCACAGACCGTCAAGCCGGGACGGCTCCAGAGTGAAGCCGTCGAAAGCATCTATACATTGCATGACCAGTTGGAAGAGGAACGGGAAAGAGAAAGAGAGCAATTGAAGATGCTCCCCCAGGGAAGCGAATTGTCCGACAACGGCGATTCCAAAGAACGCCTGGAACAGGAAACCCGGTTCCTTAAAAAGATGCTGGACAGTTCCACATTGTATTCCTTCATGAGCATTTCCATGGACGGCAAGGTAGAGAGCTGGAATACGGGCGCGGAAAACATTTTCGGATGGTCCCGGGATGAAGCCATGGGACGACCCGTGGCGTTCAATTTCATCCGGGACGACACGGGCAAGGCCGCTGAAATTCAGAGAAAACGTTCCAAGCAGGTCATGAAGGACGGCAAGGCGCTGTTCACCATGCGGCGGCGGCGCAAGAACGGGGAAGTCTTCCCGCTGCACTGTACGGTGACGGCCCTCAGGAACGCCGAGGGCAAGGTGGACGGCTTTCTCGAAATCGGCCGGGACGTGACCGAAGAAATCAAGAAAGACCAAGCCATCCAGGACCAGATTGAAACGGCGCACAGCCTGGTCAACAAACTTTCCCGCATCGACGACATCGTCAAGACCATCGAACTCATCGCCCGCCAGACGAACCTGCTCGCCATCAACGCGGCCGTGGAAGCGGCGCGGGCGGGAGAACTGGGGGCCGGATTCGCCGTGGTGTCCGATGAGATCCGGGTGCTTGCCAAGCGGTCCAGTGAGGCTTCCAAGGAAATCAGCTCACTGGTCGACGAAATCCAACGGCAGAGCCGCAAAGTAGCGGAAGCCAAGATCGACCGTATCGAGGTCGACTGACGCGGCCGCAGGATCGAAGAAGGCCCCCTCCGGAATCATGGCCCGTGGCCGTCGTCCCGGGGAAAAAACACACGAGACCAAGGGGCCTTCTTCACCCATATTCCCGTCTTCGCAAGTTCCTTTCCTGAAAGACGCCGGACTTTTCCTGGACTTCATTACCGGAAATCTCTATAATTGATGTCTCGCCCGCACGGAATCCACCGATCCCGGCTCCGGCGAAATCCCACATCCGGAAAGCACTCCCGAACATGTCGTCTTCGAACAACTTGGTTCTAGGCCAACGCGAAAAACGGGTCATCGCGGAGTTCACCGCAGACAAAACCATCCGGGTCCACGCCCGTTTCTCGGATCCTTATCACGAAATCGAGATCGAAGGGTTGTTCTCCCATCCGGACCTGACCATCCTGGCCTTGACCCCCCGAATTATCCGGTTTCCTCACGGACCCTGCCGCGATACAACGGGCACGCTGCAACCCATGGTCGGCAGGCGGGTTCAACCGGGACTCATGAAAAAACTTGTGGTCAAAACGGGAAGCCGCGGCTGCACCCATCTGAACGCTTTATTCAAGGAAACCGTGGAAGGGGCGTTGCTGGGACGGGGCCGGCGTATCCGATTCCTCCTGACGGAGTTGTTCCCCGGCATCTCCACGGCGCAACTGTACAAGGTGATTTTCCGGTTCCGCCCGGAACTGATGGATTCCTGCAACGCATACCGGAAGGATGGGGAACTGATGGAATGGTTCCTGGCGACCTCGATCCCGGAAGACATGGATCTGCACACCATCCAGGAGTTGGAAAGCCTCTATGAAAGCGCCGCCCGGACTCCACAGGCGGCGGCGGTGTCGGGGCTTGAATCCGCGCGGTGATCCCTGTCGAACCGGGTCCATTCCCCGGTTCCCCGAAACATGTCCGCAAGGTCATCCCGTCTTCCGGAACGACCTTTTCATGTCCGCATAATCCAGCAGAGCATTCACAACGGCGGAGGTATGCGCGAAACCCGAACCGGTCCGGTCCGGATGCATCAGCGTACGCAGAGACCGCTGGAAACGATTCCATTCCGCATCCGACATGCTTTCCCAGTTTTCGGGGAGAAGGCCCAACATTTCAAAGCGGATGTCCGGTTCCGGAATTCGGTGGGCGGCTTGCTTCCGCTGCACCATGAGAAGACGCTCCCGGTACTCCTGGTGAAGCCCTTCCAGCTTGCGTTTCAGTTCCAGGATCCCCCATTCTCCATCCAGTTCCGCTTTATCCTTCTCCAACTTCGGGACCAACTCGCGCCACCGATGCTCCAACCGCGTACGGGGCAGGACGAATCCGGCATCGTTTTCCGAGCCGGAAGAAGCATCCCCTTGCTCGCGGGCGGCCTGAGAGCGAGCCATCTGCGTGATCTTGGACTCCAGGTCCCGCACCTTCTGCTCCAATTCCTCTCTCCGCCGCCCGAGGGACTCCCGGTGGCTTCCCATCTCCCGGGAAAAGATCTCACGAATCCGCCGTTCGATCTCCCGTTCCTCCATCACCTCGGCCTGTTCCCGGGTGATTCCCCAGTAGTCCACGAACTCCCGAAGTTGCCGCACGGCGCGTTCACGAAGGGTTTCCGGGACATTCTCCGGAACTCTGCCGTACTTCTCCTCCAACGCCTGCTCGGAAGAACGCTCTCGGGCTTCCCGATCTTCTTCCTCCCGCCTTCGCCTCCGGTTGTATCCGTTCCAGGCCGCACTGCTCATCCGCTCTATGGACCATTCCTCTTCCATGGCCCGCCGCTTGATCTCCGGCGGCACGTCCGGTTCGAGAAGGAATTCCCGGATGGTGGATAACTGCAACCATGGAGAACCCGCCTGATTCAGCAGGCGCTTCACATGCCGAATCCCGCCCGCGCCCGCCAAGGGCTCCAAGGTCTTGAGTTCATGTACGATTCGCAGGAGCGTCCTTTCCTGAACCCCGCCCGACTTGAAGCGCTCGATCAGCCTTTCGGGAATATAGGCTGCGATATCCCGCGCCTTGGAAGGGGAGTCCTCCATGGAGAGGGAAATACCCAACCGTGCTTCCAGGCGGGCCCGGTCCACCGGATGCAAGTACGGCCCCGCCAAGCGGTTGCGGAGCGACCATTCCACGGCTTCGAGCCGGTCCACGTGGGAGACGATGAGACAGGGCGCCGTTCGCACTCCCAGTTCTTTCAAAGCCCTGAAGCGCTTGTACCCGTCCAGAAGACGACATTCCCCGTCCACCACCAGGGGAAGTTGCAGCCCCCGATCCCGCACATCCCGCCGGATCCGGACGTAGTCCTCCTCGGAGCAGGAAATCCCATTCTCCAGGTCCTTCAGACCTTCGATGGCATCAACGGAGATTACCTCGAGCCTCATGGAGATCGTCCGCCTTCACATTCCTTCCCGATTTCCCGGCGAACGAACCCCGCCCTTCGCCGGTCCAGGCGTCACACCATGTCCAGAGCACTCTTGACCATGCGCGCCGTAATGGCTTTCATCAGGTCCGAAGGCACCAGCCGGAACAACTCCAGGGCATGGAATTTCTCGGCGGTCTCGGAAATCAGTCGATCCAGATCCTGCAACTCCCCGAATCGCTTTCGGATCCGCTCCCTTTGTTCCAGCGTGGCGGCGATGCTCCGGGGAATAATGCCTTCCACGTCTTCTTCCGTAAGAACTCCGCCATGCTCGTATCCCACCAGGCGGATAGAAAGGTCTTCCAGTTTACGCAAGCTGTTCAGGTAATCGTTGTAATCGTGATTCGCCGTTACGGTCAGTTCCCGTTTTCCCGCCTCGGGCGCGGGTACCGAATCACCCGGAAACAGAGCCTGTTCCGAAGGAACGTATACGGAGAGGGAACACCGCGAGTGCCCGGGAGTCACGTAGAACCTCAACACCATCTCTTCTCCCAGCCGGATTTCGTCCAAATCCCCCACTTCCCGCCACACGGGGATCGGCCCGAACTCCAGGGAATATCCATCGAAACTGTGAGGACGCTTCAGCACGTCCAAGGTTTGGCGGTTCACGTCCCGCATGAGGTTCACTGCCTGTTCCTTGCGCAGTACGCGCGCACAATATTGGGAAACCACCACCCGGATATTCGGGTAGCGGGTCACCAGATACGGCACCGCTCCGCAATGATCGTGGTGCGCATGGGAAACAATTAGGTACCGGATGCGTTCGCGCTCCACTTTGAATTCATCCAGTTGCGATTCCAGACGCGGCACTTCCCAGGGCACACTGCCGCCCAACAGGGCATATTCCTCCCCTTTTAGAAGATAGCTGCAAATGTGCCTTGAACCCAATAACACGATCCGGTCGTTTACAGGACCGGCCTGTTGAATTCTCATGTTCTGCATTCCTTTCCAGCAGGAAACGCTTTCTCCCGGCGTGTCTTCACTCCATGGCGCACAAAACCTTGAACTGATCGTCGATACGGCAGGTATCGTGGCGGGCGGCCCCCGCTTCGAACAGACGGCGGTCTTCATCCGTGGACAGAATCAACGGCGGAATCTTCTTGGGTTTTCCCTGCTCGTCCAACGCTACGTAAATGAAGTAGGCCGTGCACGTCTCCCAGGATTTCTCGCGTAGGATATCTTCCGCAACGACTTTCACCTGAACCTCCATGGAAGATCCACTGGTATAGGTCACCCGCGAGTGAACGGTCACATAGTTGCCCACCCGAATAGGATGGAAGAAATTCATGCCTTCCACCCTCAGCGTCATAACGGGAGCGTGCGAATGCCGCACCGCGGCCACTCCGGCCGCCGCATCCATGAGCTTCATGATTTCTCCCCCATGGACATATACGCCTCCCGGTCCCGCGTGTTCCGGCATGAACACCTGGGACATGATGACCCGGGAGTGTTCCACCGTTCTCCCTTCCCGAACCGCCTCGCCGGAAGTCTCCACACGGCTCATGACCCCCCTCCCTTTCCGCCGCTCGATGGGAGCGGCCGATAAACGATCCCCGCGGTATCCCCTCATGCGCGGGACAAGTATGTATCCCGTGTTATTTCCCGAACTGGGAATCCGCGCTTTTTCCGGTCAGATAGTAGCCGCCCTCGGGGGTGTGTTCCACCACGCCGGTCCGAAGAAGCAGCTCCAGGGCCACGGGACGGTAATCCCGAAAGCCCGGCTCGATGAACTTCCTGCGGGCGTAAGTCACGGACACCGCCCCCTCCCGCGACGTGGCTCCCCGCCGCGTGAGATCCTCCATCACTCGGAAAACGGCCCTCCGGATCTGCCAGGCGAGGATCCGGCGGATCAGAAACAGGAAACCGACTCCGAGCACCACCGCCGCCGCTATGTAGGACCAGTCTTCCAAGAAACTCTCTACAGCGGTTCGATACGAATGCGGGCCTCACCCATGGCGGACTTCACTTTCGCCGGGTCTCCCGTAAGCCGGCCCACGATGTTGACCGGGCCGGCCGGGCGGATTTCATCCCCCCGACTCATGGGAGTGGGTCCGAAAAAGATGCAGAAGGCGTTTCCGGGAGGCCAGTACCCCAAGTCTCCCAACTCCACCACCTCGCGCGCCGTGGCGTCAAGCTCCGCATGGACCGGAATGGAAAAGTAAATCTCGTCCCCCCAGGTGTGGAACGATCCCTCGAAGGGCAGGATGTTCCCTATGAGATCCGCCGTCGGAGTATGCGCCAGTTCCGCATCCACCGTAACGGTTCCCAGCCGGATCCGTATCTTGCGCATGAGTGCCTCCGTCTATCCCATGATCACCGGAAAGAGGCCTGGTCCACCCCCGCCATGGCGGCCAGCACTTTGAACAGGGAATGGGTCCCCAGCCGGCCGAAACCCAGGGCCCGGGCGGCTACATACAACTGCTTGCACAGGGCCAGTCCCGGCAACGGCAGGTTCATCCGCTCCGCCTCTTTCAGCACGATGTTCATGTCCTTGAGGAAGTGCTCCACCATGAACCCCGGATCCAGGTTTCCGCCGACGATCCGCGGGCCGTACGCGCCCATGGACCAGCACGCCGCCGCACCTCCCTGCAACACCTCGATGAGTTCGTCCGGGCTCAAACCGGCTTTGATCCCGTACAGCAGGCTTTCCACCGTGCCGATCATGGTGCCGGCCACCAGGACCTGGTTGGCGGCCTTGGCGTGCTGCCCTTTGCCCGCGCCTCCCATGTATCGGATGTTCTTTCCCAGGCTCCGCAGCAGCGGGAGCACGGCCTCGAACACGGGGCGTTCTCCTCCCGCCATGATGGAAAGCGTCGCGTTACGCGCCCCCACGTCGCCCCCCGAGACGGGGGCGTCCAGACTGTAAACCCCCCTTTGTCCCGCGGCCCGGGCAATCTCCTCGGCCAGAGAGGGCTCGCTGGTGGTCATGTCCACGATCACGCCGCCCGGCCTCGAGTTCCGGAGAACATCCCCTCCCCCCAAATAAATGTCACGGACATCCTCGGGAAACCCCACTATGGTAAACAGCACGTCCGAGTTCCGGGCCGCCTCCGACGGGGTTTCGGCCCATCGGGCGCCCTGATCCAGGAGCGGTTCCGCGGCGGATCGCGTGCGGTTGAACACCGTAACCCGATATCCGGCCCGCAGCACGTGCCCGCACATGGAACGACCCATGACGCCGGTTCCGATCCACCCCACGCTCGTTTGTTCAGGTGTTACGACATGCATGACAACCTCTTCACCCGTCGCCGGTCATTGCGCCGGCTTCCCTTGCCTCGTTCCGGATTCCGTAACGGAGGTGCGCTTGGATTCGATGGAAGCCTTCCGATCCCTGCGATCATCCACCTTCAGATCGATGACGATGCGCCGGGCGCCTTCTTCCACCTGCGCGGCATGCATGGCCCGGATCAGGGCGAAGAGCGCATCCAGGTCGGGAACTTCCACGCTCGTACTCATGCCCCCCACCTCGTAAGGATAGCCGGAACGCTCGATCACGGCCACGCTCTTACGCACGAAACGGCTGACACTGATTCCTTCGCCGATGGGATATACCGAAAGCTGTGCGATCACAGGTTCCTCCCTTTGGACGGCATTCTTATGGTTCCGCCCGCCGATTCACGTATCAGAAACGGATGCTCTGGGTAACGCTTCGAAGTATCACGATGGTCGCCACGATGGCCAGGGAAACCCCGCCCATGGCGATAAAGACCGCCGGCAGGGACCACGCCTCTTCGATGCTTCCGACCATGCGCACGGCCAAGGAACCCACACCGAACGTGAACACGAACTTCAGGCCGTAGGCGCTGTGTCTTAGAGTGTCCGGCGTCAACACGGCCACCAGGGTGTTTTCGACGGGCTGCATTCCCAGCAGAAACAGCATGTACCCCATGGTGACCAGTACCAGGGGCGCGCCCGTGGCGAAAGCCATGGCCAGCACCAAGGGAAGGGCCAGCGCGTGAAACGCCAGGTAGGCGACCCGGGGCTCGAACCGTTCGGCGGCCCGCCCGCCCAAATACTGCCCGACCATGCCCACAATGAACACCAGGGATGTCAGCGCCGTGGCCGCCACGTTCCGAATCGAGGGCAGCCAGTCGGCCCCGCCCAGGGCCTGGAACAGGGACTCGGTTCGCAGTTCGAAATACGCGGGCAGGATGACCGATGCGCCGCGGTACGCGATGCCGCCCAGCATCATGGCCACGCACAGCACCGCAAATCCTGCCAGCAGCCTCCCGGTGGAATGGCCGTGGGCTTTCTTCCGGTTGACGGGCTCCCGGCAGGGAAGAATCAACATGAGCACGGCGCCGAAAAGATTGAGCAACCCGAGAACCACATAGGCCGAACGCATGCCGTACAGATGGTTCATGAGACCCGCAAACAGGGGGGCCGCCGCCAGACCCGCGTTGCCGGCCATTCCGTTGTATCCCATGGCCATGCTCATGCGTGTCATTCCCCGGGAAATCAATCCCAGTCCCGCGGGATGGTATATTCCGGAAAACAGCCCGATTCCCGCCAGACTCAGGGAAAGAAGCACCGGTGAATACAGGAAGTGCGCCGCGGCCAACCCGCACAGCCCGGCTCCGGCATGGAACAGGAACAACAAAGGCCGGGCCCCCAGCACATCGCCGGCCAACCCCCAGGGCAGCGCCGTGATCCCGAACAGGAGGTACATCCAGAAGGACAGGGCCAACACCTCACTGAGATGCAGGTCGTAATACGCCGTCATGGGCAGCACGAGCGCCGGGAAGACGAGCATATTGAAATGGCTCATGAAGTGCCCGAAAGAAGTTACTGCGAGGATGTTGCGTTCGTTGGATTCCATTGAACCCATGGGCGCTTTCCGGACCCGGAGGACGACTCCGCTCCGGTCCTGCTTTCGTCCGGACCTCCAAACGGAGGCATGGCTTTCCCCGGCTCTCCGACCGTACTTCCACCCCGGCGGAGAGTCCGATCCCCCGAAGCGCCCGGCCCGACCCATATCCTTTACACGTCGAAAATGACCCGCGCCTCCCAACGGCCGTTTCTGTTCCGAAATTGAACCTGATGGTAGGTCGCCGCCTTGACCTCCAGGAGAACTTCATGGATTTCCGGGTCGAAACGCACGCTCGTAATGTCCGCCTTCACGCGCGTTTCGGACAAAGACAGGACGTCCACATCCCGGATCACCCGTTCCTCCTCCTGAAACAGGAATAAGGCTTCGTTCAGGAAGCGCACCAGAAGATCCTCGAAATCGAGGCCCTGCACCTCCAACGTGCTTCGCAGGAGAGGACCCTCCCTCTCCCCATGCACCATTTCCCCGAAAAGAGCCAATACAGCGGTCCGGATCACGTCCTCGGGCGTGGGAGCTTCGACGGTGAATCCCAGATCCGCCGTGTGGTCGATGCTCCTGCAGACGCCGGGCAGGGGTGGAAGGCTCATGGCGCCGTCTCGGCTTCCGTAACAGGCCGGTACAGGGGCCGCAAGAAGGATTTCCGGAAAGGACTCATCATTCCAGAACGATCTTGTGCTCCACCAGATTCAATTTCGTGATGCGCGCAGGCACGAGTTTCTGTTCCCCGAAGATGTTTACGATGCGCAGCTTGTCCTCGTAGGGCTCCACGATGTCCACACTTTCCATGACAAGCTCTTCCTTTCCATCCCGGATGAGGTATGCATTCGCTTCACACATTTACTTTATAAACTCCCTTATCTTCTGGCTCACCATGGTGTCCACCAGGTGGGGCAAAGGTTCCGGATGCACGCCGATGATTTCCACCGGTTCCTGGGTCAGGGGCAGCAGGAACTTGGGCGCCGGACTGATGCATATGGCCTCCGCCATGCCGGAAGTCACTTCCCCCATCATGGCATTGGCCAGGATGATCCCGATGGGGCCCACAATCACGTCCGCCTGTGGCGACGTGACCCGGATGGCGTTTTCTCCCGTAGCCCCCCGGTTGGCCCCGGCCTTCATCATCTGCGCCGTGGCGATGGCATTGGTTCCCAGGGCGACGACCTCGCATCGCTCCCCGTATTCTTCCTTGAGACGCCGAATGATGGCGCTTCCGATTCCCCCACCCTGACCGTCGACCACGCATACACGCACTCGACTCTCCTCTGATTGAAATCCTTTCACCCGTATCACTCCACGCCGGTTCTCACTCCAACCGTCAGCAACGCTTTCCAAAGCCGGGTTCAGCCCGCGGCCGACGCCGACACGAACGCTTCGCGCATGCGCGCTTTCACGTATTCTTCCACCGCCGCATCCGCATCATCCACATCAAAGCAGTACCCCGTTTCCTGGAACAGCCCCGCCGGGACGGCTTCCCCGAGATCCTCGGGATCCGAAATCTCGTCTTCATAAAAGCACACGGAGAGCCAGCACGGGGATTCCACCTCGGAAACCACGTCGATCATGCAGAACAGGGGACGATTCCGGCCCGGCCGCGGCTTCATCGTTTGCACACGGAAGGAATGACTTACCCCCGGCCGGGCCACAAAACTCCATTCCACCCGCTCGTCTACCAAAACGGGGGTGCTCAACGCCAGGAAAAGGCGCTTCAGTGCTCCCCGGTCCGCGGGCCATTGTTCCAGAAAAGCCTGGAAATCGGCGCGTTCTGATTCCGATGCCACGTTCGCTTCACCTTCCCGTCGCGTATCGACGAGTCCAAAAGTCCTCGCATCCCAGCAGGCCGTTATTCGGCAAGATGAATGCCCCACTTTTTCAGCGCGGCGACGCCTCCCTGGAGATTCCGCGTATCCCGGACTCCCGCGGAATCCAGGGTCACCTGCGCTTCGTAGGAACGTACCCCGGAATTGCAGATCAGGATGAGTTTCTTGTCCCGGGGAACCTCGCCCACGCGGTCCCTGAGTTGCTCCTGGGGGATGTTCACCCAACAGGCCGGATATCGCTCCACATACGGCTGGGCGTTTTGGGGACCTCGAACATCCAGAAATAGAAACTCACCTCGATCGCGGCATCCGAAGGCGTCCTGGAACTCGTCCACATCCATGGGGCGGTTTTTTTCCGCCAGGATGTTTTCCGCGGTATTGGCCACGGCGTTCAATATATCCATGGCCGCGGAAAACGGCGGCGCGTACGCAATCTCGAGATTGCCGATCTCATCCAGCACGGGCCGGTGCTTCAACAGGGCCGCCACGGGGTTGAGCCGCGCCGCCAGCCCGTCCCCCTTGGACCCCAAACCCTGGAGTCCCAGGACGCGGCGCGTGCCCCGCTCCACCACCAACTGCAGGTACATCAGTTCCATATCCGGGTAGAAATGGGCCCGATCCCCCTGAACCACAAAGGCCGCGGCGGCATCGAATCCCAGATCAAGGGCGCGGCCCAGGGTCAGACCCACGGCGCCCACACTGACATCGAAGAGTTTAATGATGAAACTGCCCGCCACCCCTTCAAACCGAGCGTCGCCCCCCGCCAGGTTGGTGCCGATGACCCGTCCCTGTCGGTTGGCCAATGAACCCAGGGGCATGTGCACCCGCCGTTCCGACACCAGGTGGAGCACCTCGACGCAGTCACCGCCCGCGTAAATGTCCGGATCCGACGTCTCCATGCGATCATTCACCACAATACCTCCGCCGGAGGAAATCTCCAGACCCGCGGCCCGGGCCAGTTCCGAGTTGGGCCGCACCCCGACGGAGAGAATCACCACGTCCGCCTCCAGTTCCCGCCGGTCCGTAACCACCGCCAGGCCGGAATCCTTCTTTTCGATGCGTTCCACCCGCTCGGACAGAAAAAAACGGACGTCCCGTTCTTCCATGTGCAATTGGGCCATACGAGCCAGATTGCCGTCCGTAACGCCGGGCAGGATCTGGTCCTGAATCTCCACCACCGTGGTCTCGACGCCCCACAAATCCGCAAACGCCTCGGCCACCTCCAGGCCGATGGCTCCTCCGCCGATGATCACGGCCTTTTCCACGGCGCCGCCGGAAAGCAGCTCCTTGATTCGTACGGCGTCGCCCAGGTTGGACACCCGGTGCGCCCGGTCCAGGTCCTCCCCCGGAATGCCCAATCTCCGCGGGGACGACCCCGTGGCCAACACCAGCTTGTCATAAAGCAGTTCAGCTTCCTCGCCGGAATCCAGGTTCCGCAGCGAAACCGTCTTCGATTCCCGGTGAATGGCCGTGGCTTCCGTCCGGGTCATCACATGAATGTCCTTGGCGTCCCTGAAGAACTTCTCGTCCCGGATCATGTGAAAGCTGGTGCTCTGAAGTTGGGCGGCTTCGCTCACGTCTCCGGAAAGGAAATAGGGAATCCCGCAACCGCCGTAGGAGATGATCCGGTCCCGGTCCACCATGGTCACATGAGCCGGCGGACACAGGCGTTTGAGGCGGCAGGCCGCCTTGGGTCCCAGCGCTACGGCCCCGATGATGACGACGTTCATGATTCAGCCTCCTGAAAAACTTCCCTATTAGTAGGCCAAAACCCCGCGCCGTTGCAAGGCGTAATTGCCGGCGGAAATCGGGGAGCGGCTCATCCCGGGGAAAGCGGCCATGCAAACACCCACATCCGGCCGCCGCACCCGGCAATCCGGGGGCGCGGCTCGGGCAGGCGGCGTTATCCCGGGTCCTAAAGACACGGGGTGTCTGCGCCGCATATTCCAGACCGGTGCGGAAGCGGTCACCGGGTGGGAAGGATCCGGCGGGCCTGATGGTAGTGGCGGTCCCAGAACACGTTGGAGAGCGCGTCCTCCCGGACATGCTTCCCGCTGCTGGGGGCGTGCACGAATCGATCGTTGAAGGTGTATATCCCTACGTGGAGGTCTCCCTTCTTCAGAAAGGAAAGCCACTTCTTGTCCTTCTTGATTTCGAAGAACACCAGGTCTCCGGACTGGAGACGGCCTCTACGGACTTTGCTCCCGGTAAGTACCTGGTCCCGAGTCATGCGGGGAAGTCGGACCCCATGCTGTGCGTAGACCCAGTGCACAAGCCCCGAGCAGTCAAACCCCGACCCCGGCGAGTCGCCTCCCCACCGATACGGCGCGCCCACCTGACTCCGGGCCGTTTGGGCCAGAGTCTCCGGGGCAACGGGATGCGGCGCCGACACGGGTATCTGCCGGGCGCCGCACGCGCTCAGCAGCAGGGGAACCAGCCACAGCCACGGGAGCGCGTTGCACACAAACCGAACACGGCCTGGAATGGGAGACGCCGCCACTGGATAATCCTCGTCGGCCAAACCCGCCAGGGTTCGCCGAATTACCGGTTTCCATCTCTAGTAAAGTATACCGCATAGACCCCGTCTCTTCCAGTGAAAACCGGGGACCGCGCAGGATGTTCCGGACCCGATTTTCCGCTTGCAAAAGGCCGGCGTTTCCGTTATGAACACATCCTGCTCGGGCGGTTAACTCAGCGGTGAGAGTGCCATCCTCACACGGTGGAAGTCCGGAGTTCGAATCTCCGACCGCCCACCATTCGTAAAATCCATGGGTTGGGC
>CAZQXK010000026.1:0-42419 GCA_964597345.1 uncultured Thermodesulfobacteriota bacterium
TTTCATTCTCTCCTATCCCAATTTGGTGTCCAGAAAAACTGTAGACCAAAGGAAACCATGCCTAGCGTTCCACGCCATGGGCATAACTTCTTCCTTCGACAAAGTTGCATGATTTGTTACACATTTTTCCAAATTAGCCCGCTCTATATCTCATCGCTTTTATGCCTTGGTGCGTATGCTGCTTATGAAGCGGGTGGTAAGAAGGGGGCCCTATCCCCCCATTCCCTCGAGAAGCGCCAAAACGTTTCTTCCCAGCACCCGGTGATTGTATCCTCCTTCCAACACGCCGAACAGCCGCGCTCCCAACCGGTTCGCAGCCCGCCGGGCCAGGCGTCCCATTTCCCGATAGTCTTCCGTGGCGAGCAATCCGCCCCAGTCCTCCCGGTGGTGATCGAAACCCGCGGACAGGGCGATGACATCGGCCTGAACCCGTTCGAGGACGATGGCCACTTCTTCCAGGTACGCTTCCCGGCTAAACGCCTCGGGATTCAAAATGGACACATAGTCCGCGTTTCGAAAGCAGTTCACGGTGCCGTCGCCGTAATGCAGATCGAAATCCAGTACGAAAGCGGATTCGACACTTCCGTTCCGCTTGAGGCGGTCCAGCGCTACCGCCAGGTTGTTGAAGAAACAGAACCCCCAGAAACTGTCCGGTGACGCATGGTGGCCCGGGGGACGAACGGCGGCGAACACGGGGCCGGACGCGGCATGTTCCGCCGCGAGGACGGCGCCTCCCGCCGCCAGGGATGCGATGCCGTATAGCCCCATCTGTTCCACCCGCTCGATGACCCGCGGGGAATGCACCGCTGCAATGTCTTCCGGTGAGGCGGGGATCGCCTCCAGGAATTCGTATCGATTTCCGAGTTCCTGGATGATGCATTCCATGCGACCCCGATGGGCGGCGGGGTCCCAGGTGTAGTTCGGATAGAAGTCCGGATGAAAGACCACCCGGACCGGGGCGTCGCGTTTCATGGCAGCCTCTCTGCTTCTTTGGAGTTGCCGGCGGAAAAGGTCTCTCCCTGAACCATGAAATAAATATGCTCGCAGATGTTCGTGGTGTGATCTCCGGCGCGTTCCATGCACTTGGCCACCAGGATCATGGGGGCGAACACTTTGACGTGTTGGGGATCGCCGGCGATGTACGTATTCAGTTGCGCCAGCAGTTCTATGTACAGGGCGTCGATTTCCGAGTCCCGTTCCCGAACCTCTATAGCGCCAACGGCGTCTCCACGGTCGTAAGCCTCCAAGGCCCCGGCAAGCATGCTCTCCGCCACCCCGGCCATCTTCTGGACGAAGGGAATGAGCATGTCCAATTGAACGCTGTTCAGGCGGGATATGTGCTTGCTCACGTTGGCCGCGTAATCCCCTATCCGTTCCAGGTCTGTGGAGATCTTGAGGGCTGCGATGATGCTTCTCAGGTCGATGGCCATGGGTTGCCTCAGGGCAAACAGGCGGACGGCGAGGCGATGGATTTCCTTCTCCATGGCGTTTACCCCGGCATCGGATTCGATGACCCGGGCCGCCAGGTCTCGGTCTCTCCGCACCAATGCTTCGATGGAGGCGGCGATCTGACGCTTGACTCTTTCCCCCATATCCAGGACGTTTCGTTTCAAGCGACGCAGTTCTTCGTCGAAGGAGCGTACCGCATGTTCGTGTGGCATGGAAAACCCTTTCCATCGGGAGGAACGCTTTGACGGTCCGGTTATGGCAGCCGTCGCAGTCGGACCGGTGAACGACGTGGAGATGCGGCGCGCCGCGGATCGCGTGTTCCGGCGGCCTGTTATCCGAATCTTCCGGTGATGTAGTCCTGGGTCTTTTCCACCTTGGGGTTGGCGAAAATGGCGCCCGTTTCTCCATACTCGATGAGTCGTCCCAGGTACATGAACGCTGTGTTGTCGGAGACCCGGGCGGCTTGCTGCATGTTGTGCGTCACGATGATGATCGTGTATTGACCCCGCAGCTGGTCCACCAGGTCCTCGATTTTCGATGTGGCCAGCGGATCCAGAGCGGAACAGGGTTCGTCCATGAGGAGGACGTCCGGATCGGCCGCGATGGCCCGGGCGATGCACAGCCGCTGTTGCTGTCCCCCCGAAAGGCCCAGGGCGTTTTCCTTGAGCCGATCCTTGACCTCGTCCCACAGGGCCGCACTCTTGAGGGCCCGCTCCGTGGTCTCCGCCAGCAGATTCCGGTCCCGAATTCCGTCCACCTTTAGAGGATAGGTCACGTTTTCCGCGATACTCATAGGGAAAGGGTTGGGTTTCTGAAACACCATGCCCATTCGCTTCCGGAGTCCGATGACGTCGATGTTCGGATTGTAAATGTTGGCGCCGTCGAAATGGATTTCCCCCGAAACGGTGAGCCCGTCGATGAGGTCGTTCATGCGGTTGAGCGCCCGGAGGAGGGTGGATTTCCCGCAGCCCGACGGTCCGATGAGGGCGGTGACGAGGCCGTGCTGGACGTCCATGTTGATCCGAAATAGGGCTTGGGCCGTGGAATACCACAGGGAGAAGTCTTTCACCGTCAACGCGGCCCCTTTGGACCCCTGCTTGGTATGAACCACGGGTTGGCCGTTTTCGGCGGTTTGGTCCGTCGCCAGTGCGGACATAGGAAGTCTCCTGTCAGGTCGCCGAAAAACGCGATCTGCTGTGTTGTGCTTCATCCTTCGTCATTGCGGCGTACTGGTTGTACGCCTCATTCCTCAGGATTCGCGCGCCTTGCATCTTATCGTTTTTCACCAGCCTGTTCGCATTATTGTTTCTCAACGGGCTGCTAGAAGTGTCCCATAAGGAATTTTCGCTTAAGGCGATTACGCACATAGATGGCCACGGCGTTCATGACGGCCACCAGCGTGATAAGCAGCAACGTGGTCATGAACACCATGGGCTTGGCGGCCTCCGAGTTCCTGGACTGGAATCCCAGGTCATAAATATGAAATCCTAGGTGCATGAAGCTGCGTTCCAGGTGGAAATAAGGGAAAAAGGAATCCAGCGGGAGTTCGGGCGCCATCTTTACCACACCCACCAACATTAAGGGCGCGACCTCTCCGGCGCCGCGCGCCATGGCCAGAATAAGACCCGTCATGATTCCCGGCATGGCCCGGGGGATGACGATGTACTTGATGGTTTGCCACTTGGATGCGCCGCACGCGAGAGATCCTTCCCGCATGGACTGGGGCACCGCCGCCAAGGCTTCCTCCGTGGCCACGATGACCACCGGAACCGTCAGCAGGGCCAGGGTCAGGGACGCCCACAAGACGCCTCCGGTTCCGAAGGTGGGATTGGGAAGCCGCTCCGGGAAGAAGAGGGAATCGATGGTTCCCCCCACCAGGTAGGCGAAAAAACCCAGACCGAATACGCCGTATACGATGGAGGGTACTCCGGCCAGATTGTTGACGCAGATGCGGACCACGGAGACCATCTTCCCCTGCCGCGCGTATTCGCGCAGGTACAACGCGGTCATCACCCCGAAAGGGGCTACGGCCAGGGCCATGAGCACGGTCATGACAAACGTCCCGAATATGGCGGGCATGACGCCGCCTTCGGCGTTGGCTTCCCGGGGCTCTTCCGTTAGAAACTCGGCCCATCGGGAGAGATACACCCCCAGCTTTTGGAGGATGCTCAAGTCGTTGGAGGGTACCATCCGGACGATTTCGGACACACGGAGGCTCTTCTTTCGCCCTTTCACGTCGGCCAGGGTGATCGTGAAGGCCGCGTCCTCCTGCTTGACGGCCCACGCACGGGCCTCCAACTCCGCGTATTGATCCCGCAGAGCCGCGGTGCGGGCCTCGTAGGTTTTGCGTGCTTCCAGGACGGCGGGGCTTTCCTCGCCGTGTTTGAGTTCCAGGCGCCGCAGCTTCAGACGTTCACGATTCAGGTAATGATTCACTCTGCCGATGTCTTTGCGCTCGATTTTCCGGATGCGCCGGCGTCGGTCCTCACCGGCCTTCCGGATCTCCCGGAGTTCCCTGAAGGTGATCGTTTCTCCGGGAACGACGGTTCCCGACAGGTTCACGGAATCCACTGTTCCAATGAAGGGGCCCCATTCCATGCGTTCCACAAAGAATAGGCGATCCGGTCTCGATACCTCCTGTATTTCGAAGTCCGATACCCAGCGGAAGTCTTCATAATAGAAGTCGTAGTTTCCGGTACGAACCAACGTTCTCTGAGCGTACCCATGATTTTCGAGAATGGACTTCTGGATGGCGGGGTCCAGGGATTCAAGCCGTTGGGGACCCGGGCGGTATATCTCCCGGCGGGTGGGTTCCCCGGCAATACGGTCCCCGCTTTTCAGCAGGATGGATTCGATGGGTTTGGGGTAGAAGGTGGCGATGCCGTTCCAGTAGATGAGGACCAGGAAGCCCAGAATCATGGCGATTCCCAGGGCCAGCGCGCCTCCGAAGCCCCACAGAAAGGGTTCACCCCGGGCGGAAAGATCCGACGCCGAAGCCGGCCGCGCGGTGCGACCCTGACGCGGGGGCGTCGTCCCGACGGGATTGGGATGTTCATGTCTTGAGGATTCGGACTCGACGATACTCATGGGTTCAGGCCTCACTAAAGCCGGCTGGCTCGTTTGCGGAATCGCATGCGTACGGCTTCCGCCACCGTGTTGATGATGAATGTCATGGCGAAGAGTACGAGTCCCGCCAGGAACAGAATGCGATACAGGGTCCCGTTTTTGACCGCCTCGGGAAGCTCGACGGCGATGGTGGCGGAAAGAGCCCGTAACCCGTTGAACACGTTCCAATCCATAAGCGGCGTGTTTCCCGTGGCCATGACCACGATCATGGTTTCTCCCACGGCTCGGCCCATGCCGATCATAATGGCGGAAAACACACCGCTTACCGCCGTGGGAATAACCACATAGACGGCGGTTTGCCAGGGTGTGGCCCCGCATCCCAGGCTGGCGGCGCGCAGGTGTTCCGGAACCGCGTTGAGGGCGTCTTCGGCGAGGGTATAGATGAGAGGGATCACGGCAAATCCCATGGCAAATCCAACCACCAGGGTGTTGCGCTGAACATAGGTGTCCACGAAACTTCCCCTGGCGTCCAGCCCCAGGCCGGACAGCAGCCGCGCCAGTACGTATGACAGGAGGACCGAACTCACGAGCAAGGCCAGCCAGCGGGCGGCGTCCAGCAGGGCTGCCCGGGAACGGCGGATCCGCAACATATATCGGGACACCCGCAGACCCAACGTCCGGGATGCGGCCAGACATACGACGGCAAAGCAGGCAGGCCAGAGGATCAGGAAGAGAAAAGGCGCCGCGTCGCCGAAGCTGCCGTTGACCCACCCTTTGAAATCCCCCTGGAAAAAGAGGGTCTCGAACAGGGAGCCTCCCTGGAGGGACAGGAACAGGGACAGGAGCACGACGGCCGAAATGAGGGCGAACTTGGGTATCCCCTCGAGTCGAATGCTGATCCGGAAAGGGATCATCTGCCACAGGTAGGCGGCGGCCATGAGACCCAAGGGGACCACCGCGAACGCCAGAATCACCGCGGCGATCCAGGTTTCCACTATGGGAGCGAGAATCAGGGCCGCTACGAAACCCAAAACCACGGAAGGCAGAGACGCCATCATTTCCATGGCGGGTTTGACCACGCCCCGGACGCTGAAGTGTACGAACTCACTGGTGTATATGGCGGCCAATAAGGCGATGGGAATGGCGAACAGCAGCGAGTAGAAGGTGGCCTTTATGGTTCCGAAGATCAGGGGGATCAGGGAGAATTTGGGTTCGTAATCCTCGGTGGCGGCCGACGACTGCCAGGTGTAGGAAGGTTCGCTGTATCCCTCGTACCACACCTTCCCGAACAAGCCGGCCAATGTGGTTTCCGGGTGAGATACCGAGAACTCGAAGAACCGGGTCGTACCGTCCTGATCGAGGACCAGCAGGCCGTCCACCCGTGGGGCCAGCACAAGACCCCGGTGGGGCTGAACGGGTTCCCTGGGTTCTATCGAAAACAGCTTTTTTTGGCTGGTGCCGTTAATGACCCGAATCCTTCCGGTATCATCCGCCACTGCGAAGTTCTTTCCACGAAGGCTCGGTTCGAACCAGCGGACGGCCGCCCGGGAAGGGGCAAAACGGCGGGTGGGGGCCAATACCTGTCCATCCAGCGTTCCCGCCTGTTCCGATTGGACGAGGAAATGGATGGTCACGGACCCGTCCGAACCTCCCACGAGCAGGGAACGACCTCCCAGCAGAAATTCCAGAGCGGTCAACTGGATTCCTTCGGGAAGCACCCGAATGGTTTCCGCCAGGTAGGGATCCGCAAAGTCGGTGGTATTGTAACGGTATATGAATCCATGGATATCGCCGACGAGTACGCTGTCCGCTCCCTGGGTCAACAGCACAAAATCCGTCCGGGCGTTCACGGGCACGGAAGGCAAGACGGTTTGCCGGACACGGACCCTGCGCTCGCCGGTCAGCAGGTTCACCTGGGTGGTGGCCAGATTCAGGTAAATTTCGCCGGACTGATCAACGGCCACGATGGCCTTGGACTGCCGTTCCGCTTCCCCGCTCAGTCGATAATCCATGGCTACGATGGGAGTCCCCGAACCCAAGCGATGTTCCGTCTCTTCCATCGCGCACTCGATACGGATTCGGCGAACCTGGTCTCCCGGAATGCGCGAGAAAACTTGGATCCCGTCCGTGCTGTCCCGTTCGTTCAGGCGAGTGAGGCCGGCGGGGACTTCCTCCGCCCGAAGGATATCCGAGACGAAGTCCACGGAGGCGAAGCGGATGGTTCCGTCTTCAAAGCCGAACGCCAAATTCCGGCGATCCGGAGTATGGGCGGTCGTGCGAAGGGTTCTCGTTCCGAAGTCCAGGACAGGGGATTCGAGTCGAGTTCCGGTTTTCAGGTGAAACAACGCGGTAGTCCCGTCCTCCAGGAGCATGTAAGCCAGTGTCTGATGTTCGTCCATGCTCTTGGCCAACACTTTTCCAGAAGGAACCTCCAGCCGGTACGTGTGCTGATCCGTAAGCCTCCCCTCCTTGAAGAGAGGGATTACCGCCTGAACCAGAAACACCATGATTCCCAGAACGGCGATGATGACCAGAATACCGCCGACGGTGATGACCCGATCGGCGATGCGGTCGGCGACCAGTACGGATCGCTTGGCCTTCTTGGCGCGCCGTCCCGCCGGGGCCCCGGAATTCGCGGCGGCGGGTTCTGCGCCCGCCGCCGATTCCAAGCGTACATGTTGCTTCATCGATTTCATAAGGAAAAGGGGCCTTCGAAAGGTATGTCCGTATGCAAAAGCCGGCTGAGGAAAGGCGGTTCCGCCCCTCGCCAACCGGACGGTTATACAATGTATGGTCGTGACGTTACGGGGGCAGGGTTACCGGATGCCCAAAGCGTTCAGATCCTGTTGGACGATCAACTGGGATACGGGGTAGAAACCGTCCTTGATGACCACCTGTTGGCCCTGCCTGGAAAACACGTATCGAATGAATTCCCGACGCAGCGGATCCATGGCCTGGTTGGGGTTCTTGTTCAAGTAAATATAGAGGAAACGAGCCAGAGGATAATCTCCGGTGTAGGCGTGTTCGGCTACGGCGTCAAAACACGCGGCCCCCGATTCCGGGCTCAGCTGTATGGTGCGTACATCCGCCGTCTTGTAACCGACGCCGGAATATCCGATGGCGTACCGATCCGAGGCGATCCCCTGGACCACGGCCGAGGATCCCGGTTGTTCCTTCACCAGATCCTTGTAATCTCCTTTGAACAAGGCAACGTCCTTGAAATAGCCGTAGGTGCCGGATGCCGCATTTCGTCCGTACAGCGATATGGGTTTATCCGCCCACTCTCCCGTGAGACCCAGATCGCCCCAGGTACGGATGTCCTGGGGATAACCCCCTTTCCGGTTCTTGGAGAATATGGCGTCTACTTGTTGGAGCGTAAGACACTGAATGGGGTTGTCCTTGTGTACGAAGACAGCCAACGCATCCACGGCCACCCGAATGTGGGCCGGAGGATATCCGTACCGCTTGTCGAAGGAGTCCACCTCGTTGGACTTCATTTCACGGGACATGGGGCCGAACTGAGCCGTTCCCTCGATAAGGGCTACGGGAGCGGTGCCGGAACCCTTACCTTCAATCTCTATTTTAACACCGGGATAGTGAGAACGGAATCCTTCCGTCCATAGGGTCATAAGGTTGTTTAAGGTGTCCGATCCGATGGATTTTAGATTTCCCGATACGCCGCTCACGGCTTTGTAATCGGAAAGCTTGGGATCCAGATCCACGGCCCGGGCGCCGGGGACCAGAAGGGTGCTCAGGATGAAAAGACCCGACAGGACCCAGGCGGATAACCTTACTGCATACATTACCTGCTTCATGTGTTTTGCCTCCCTTGAAGGATGTGCCCCGCTTCCGCGGGACGTTGCATTGTGCCGCAAATTCGGTTTCACGGTATCCCCAGTTTGGCGGACAAATGTTACGAAATAATGACGAAAAGATAAAGAGTTTGGGCGCGTCCGGGCTTCGGGACGGAATCGATTCGTAGGTATCGGTACTCCTTCGGCGCTGCCCGATGAAGTGCGGTTTCTCCTTCAGGAAACCAGCGGGACGGCAGGGTCTCGATGCGGCTGGAAGCGAATGATGTTCAGTTCCGTTGCGGTGGGCGGGATTCCTCAGTTCCGGGTACCCCCGACGCGAGGGTTTCTTCGAGTGATCAGGTCCGCGATCAATCCGATGGAAATCACCTGAATGGCCGAGATGAACAGGATGAGACTCGCCAGCAGGAATTCGGATCGAAAAAGCAATCGGAGGAGAAGCAGGACAAGGCCGCCTGAAAGGAGTAACAATCCCAAGGGGATGAATATCTTGAGGGGATTGAAGTACACCGCGGTGCGGAGAATCAGCTGCAAAAAGTTCAGCGTGTCCCTGATGGGGCGGATCTTCGATTTACCAATGCGTTTGAAGTAGTTAACGGGGATATACTTTACGGTATGTCCATTGGTCAGCATGGCCAGGGTGATGGTCGTGGTGAGGGAATACCCGTCGGGCAGAATGGGCAGATAGGCTTCCACGGGTTCTCTGCGGAAGGCCCGCAACCCGGAGTTCATATCCGGTATTCTCCTGCCGGCGACGAATTCTCCAAGCCGGCGGAGGGCCCACTTGGCCGGTCTGCGGATGAACGGTCTGGCCACGTGTTCGCCCGTTCGGGCTCCCACAACCATGTCGCATCCATCCATCTCCGCAACGAGTCTGGGGATGCATTCGTTGGGATACGTCCGGTCCGCGTCTGTGATTACCAGAATGTCGAACCTGGAGGCCAGAATGCCCGTCTTGACGGCGGCTCCGTAGCCCAGGTTCTCGGGATGGAATCGTTTGACCAGGTTCGGGATTTCCAGGCGTCGGACGACGGCGCTCGTGCCGTCCGTTGAGCCGTCGTCCACCACGACCATCTCATAGGTGGAACCGGAATCGGCCAGGATCTTATCCAACTGCCGGAGCGTGGATTCGATGGCGTCGATTTCGTTATACGCCGGAATGAGCACCGAGAATCGAGACATGGAGGGTTCCTGGGAACGGGTAGGGCTCGGACCGATCACGCTTGGACCCGAGACCGTTTTTTATCGCCCGGCATCCTGCTCTCGAAAAGGGGAAACAATCCCGGGGATGAGAGGGAGTCCGGCAAGAGCGCTCCGAAATATCTGAAAGGTCCCGCCGGAATCGCATTTGCGCCGCAAAACGGAGAATGCACTATCCTTATAAGACACGCGGCCCACTTGTCCTTCCACTTCCCGCACGCGCGGGGATCGGTTCCGCCCCGCCAATGCCGGAACCCTGAGCGGGCCGGATGGAGGTCTCAGTCTCTCTTGACGAAAACCCGTGTTCCCACGGGAAGGGCGTTCCAGTTGGTAATCTCATTGGCGGCAAACAGCTGTTTGTCGGGATACAGGTATACCGTTTCCGGACTCATATAGCGGGATCCGATCAAACGCTTCGGATGATCTCCTTTTTTCAATACATACGGGCCACTGTAGCCCAATATCATACGAGTCTGTAGGGGAAGATTGTCCCAGTCCGACACCCGGTTTCCCTGGAGTACGCGTCCGTCGGGAAAAAAGTAAAACGTGGTGGCTCTCCGATAGTTGGTTCCGGCGAGGCTCCATGCGGTTTTCCCCTGCTCCAGAACCATGAAGGGGCCCGCTTCGATGCGTTGCTCCGTCTCCACGTTGAGCATGACTCGCGTGCCGGCGGGGATGCGCCTCCAGCCCAGCTTCTGTTCCACCTCGTCTCCGAACATGGATTTTCCGTCGGGGAACACATACAACGTCGTTGCTGCGTTATAATCCTCCCCGGCGATGTTCCACGCCGTGTTGGAGAGCGTTATGGCGTTGGATTGCACCACCTCTATGCGGGGAGGCTGGGGTGCGTAGAAGATTTGAGCGAGTTGCGGGTCCGGCTGGAGACGCCCCGCGCGCACATCGGGATCATGATCCCAATGATCCTTGAGTCCGGCCTTGGCGCGGTCGAAGTTCTTGGCGCAGCGCTTACGTCCCCTGTGATCCCCGTGAAACCATCGGTTTGGCTTGGCATAGGCCACCTGGGCGTGGGTCAATACATTTTTGTCGGGAATTCGGTAGGTCTGCTGCATGACCTGAAGCAGCCAGTGAAGAGACCGGTATTGAGCGTCCGTGATCTCCCCGTAATGATAACCCACCAGTTCGATGCCTACGGACACGGAGCTGAGATCCGTCCGGCCGTTCCACATGCTCATTCCGGCATGATCCGCTCGGTATCGGTGGTGAAGGATCCGGTAAATATCTCCGTTGCGGGCGATGGCGTAGTTGGCGTGACCGCCGTAACTGGTGCGTGTGTTTCCCCTGAACTTCCCATGGCTCAGGGTGCGGAGCGTGCTGGAGAGTCCGCCTTCGGAAGTATGCACGATGACATACTGAGTTCGCGCCCGGGTTTTTTGGGTGAAGCAGTCGGGAAGATGCTCCTGGTAATCGATGACCGTGGGTTTTGTGGCGATGCTTTCACGCGGCTGTTTGGTTCGGGCATCCGAGGGGTGGGAAAGGAGAATGAACAGAAATCCCACCACAACCATCAACCAACATCGGAAGCGTTGCTCAGACATCCACATAAGCGACACCTTTTCCCGTTGAATCTTAAGAATTAGGGGGCCCACTCGAACTGAACGGAGCCGGCCGCGTACCGGGTTTTCCGTAATGCGTTCTCGGCTACCGCTTCGTTTTGAGAACCCAAGCCGCAGGAAGGCGTGACGAATCCCCGCTCCCGCAGTGAGGAAGGGGAACGGATTCCTAATCGGTTTTCGAGTTCGATCACCTGAGATGCCAGACGACTTACCAAGGCCTCCCCGCTTTGGTTCAACACCTCATCGCCGCTCGGGATTATCCCCCAAGCCATCATACCTCCACGATCCAGAAAATGCTTCAAAGGTCCTTCGTACAGAATCAGGTTGTCAAAGTGCTCATGGGCGTCGAAACTCAGAATATCGAGTCCGGTATCCAGCACCAGGGACCAGTCCGTATTGCCGCAGCAGTGAATTCCCGCCAGGCCGCCTCCCTGATGAATCTGTCCGATGACGCGGGTCAGGCTCTCCACGACTTTAGAGCGGTCCACATTGATCAGGGCCGAGCCGAAAGACACCAGATACGGCTCGTCGACGAAAACAATCACCCGAGGGGTAAACTTCCCGAGTTGTTCCGCCTGCCAGCGGGCATTGAGGCTCAACCCCGTGGTTACGGCCTCAAACAGCTCATCATGATAGATCACGGCCTTGCGATGTTCGTCGGCTACGCCGAGACCAAAACTGAACGGGCCGGTGACGTGCCCTTTGAGGGCTATCATGCCCGGAGGGGCGCCCTTATGCTCCAATGTCCGGAGCAACTGGTAGAACCCGGCGGCATAGGTTTCATCCAAGCGGAAGCGCTCAAGGTCGTTCGCCAGGGCCCCCTCGTAGAATTTCTCAAGGACGGCGGGAGCGGCGGATCGGGAGTCCAAGTGGATATGCCGATGGGATTCGTCCAGATGCACCGCCGGCAGGAAGGACGTGAACTGCACATACATGTTTTCCCGGAAACGGCTTTGAGGGAGCTGCGGCCACAGAGGAATTTCCGGAAAATACTCCAGCACCAAATCTACGGCGCGTTCCGGATCACTATGTGGAAAACTGCCGATTCCCAGAGGCAAAATTCCGTGTAAGGGTTCCATCCGGAAGGTCTCCGGTTACGAGACAAAAAGGTAAGCAGAGCACAACGTCCGCTGAATTCAGCGTACATTCAGAAGAGAATGACTTCAATATTTTGTTTAACTATGTAGCAAAATTATATGTAAATAGCAATGATTTTTTATAAGTTTCTTTCAGATGGTTTCTTGACAGACCCAGTTCCCCTGCCGTATAGTTTTTCGTGAACTTGTTCGCACCGCGCGCGCTATATGCCGGATTGCCGAGCTTTCCTCTCCGTTCCCGATGATCGTGCTGAATATCGGTTCCGGTGGCCGTGTTTCGTTTCCGTTTTCCGCATTGTTCCCAAAAGGTGGGGATCATGTCCAAGCCTTTGCCGATTCCGCATCCATTCGCCGAGAAACCTGGGATGCGCATTCCGGATGTCGAACTCTGCCTGCGACTGATGGAAGAGACCCGCATGTGGCCCAATATCTACCGTCACAGCCGCGTGGTGACCGACGTGGCCCGACTCCTGGCCGGGGAGTTGAACCGGATAGGGGAGCGCTTGAATATGGCCTTGGTGCTAGCCGGCGCCTTGCTGCATGACATCACCAAGACGCGCTCCATCGTCACCCGCGAGCACCATGCGCGCACCGGAGAGGAGATGATTCGGGATCTAGGGTATCCAGAAGTGGCCTACGTGGTCGGCCAGCATGTACATATGGACCCCGAGCATCTCAAGCAACCCTTCGTTTCGGAGGCGGAACTCGTCTTTTATGCGGACAAGCGTGTCCGGCACGAAACGGTGGTCAGTCTCATGGATCGGTATTCGGATCTCGAGCACCGCTATGCAAAGACTTCGGAACACCGGAATCGTATACGGGAGAACCTGCAATTCGCGCAGGATCTGGAAGCCAAAATCTTTCTCAGTCTGCCGTTCACCCCACACGAAATGGAGACCAAGCTGCGTGCGACGTATTAGACTGGCGCTTTTGTACGGAGGAGATTCGAGCGAACGGGACGTTTCCATTGCGAGTTGGCGCGTGGTCCAGGAGCAGTTCAACCCCGGGAGTTTCGACCTCGCGCACTTCGACTTGAAATACGACCTGGCCCGGCTTATAGAGGCCGTACCTCGCCTGGATGCCGCTTTCATTTGCATGCACGGCCGTGGCGGTGAAGATGGCGCCCTCCAGGGGTTTCTGGAGCAACTCGGCCTGCCTTATCAGGGATCCGGAGTCCTGGCGAGTGCGTTGGCCATGAACAAGAAGCTTTCCAAGGTCTTGTTCCGTTCGGCGGGTCTCAACGTTCCACCCGGCGAGGTGATCCACCGACAGGAGCGATCCCGGGTCTCCGAGTCGGCGGATCGCATCGGCTTTCCCCTGATGGTCAAACCCTCCTGCGAGGGATCGAGCATCGGAATGAGCCTGGTCCGGGAAGCCGAAGCCCTGGAGCCCGCCGTGGAAAGGGCGTTTCAATACGATTCGGAGATCCTTCTCGAACAATACATCCGCGGCGTGGAAGTTACGTGCGGAATTCTGGGGAACGCAGCCCCGCGCGCCCTCCCCTTGGTCGAAATCGTCCCTTCCGCAGGACATGAGTTCTTCGATCTGGATGCCAAGTATGCGCCGGGAGCCACGGAAGAAATCTGCCCCGCCCGACTGAATGCATCCCTCACCGAGGTATGCAAGCAAGCGGCGCTTACCGCGCATCGGCTCTTGGGATGTCAGGGCTACAGTCGAGTGGACATGATCGTTTCCGCGGATCGGGCGTACGTCCTCGAGGTGAATACCATTCCGGGTATGACCCGGACCAGTCTTTACCCCCAGGCGGCCCGAGCGGCGGGCATAGAGTTTCCCATTCTGCTGGAAACCCTGGTTGATCTGGCCTTGGGCAAGGAATACCCGGCGGATGGTTCCCTTTCGTAGGAATCGGTCGTTCCTTTATTTCCCGGTGCATAAATCCCGGCATGAAGCGGAGGGGAAAGCCGTATCCTGGTGACCGTGCAGAGCAGGCGGAAAAGGAGAACGGTGATTCCATCGGGAGGGTCCATGTCATGAAGGAACGGAGATTCAAATACCAAAGGGAAGATTTCGGCGAATTGCCTGTGACGCTCCATCACCTCACCATCCACGTGAGTTTCTTTGAAAACCGCGTGGACGTGTCAAACTGCCTCGACATGACGGCGCGGGTCCCTCTGGAACAGATCCGTCTGGATGCGCGGGAACTGGAGATTCTCCGGGTGGAATCGGTGAAGGATGCCGGGGATGTCCAGGGAACCCCCCTGTCGTATGAGTTCCTGCCCGATGAGGCCAAGCTGATCGTGGCCTGTCCCGGCGTGGTTCCACCGGGCGGGCGTTTGCTTGTGCGCACGTTGTCTCGTTGTTTTCCGTCCGATACGATTCTCGAGGGCATTTACAGGGACAAGACGCCCCCCGGAGCCCCGCAGCAGTATATGTCTCAATGCCAGCAGTGGGGATTTCAGAGGATCATGCCCATTTTCGACGACTGCCGGGCCAAATGCACCATGACCACCACGCTGGAGGGGGATGCCGCCTACACGCACCTGATCAGCAACGGCAACGTATGCCGTCGGACCAATCCCACGGGAAAGCCGGCTTACAAGGCGGGTGAACCGGACCGAAAGGTAATCACCTTCGAGAATCCGGTTCCCATGGCCCCGTACTTGTTCCTGGCCGTCGCCGGTACCTGGGAAGAGCTTTCGGACGAGGTGGCGTATCCTTCGGGTCGCAGAGTCCGGCTCGAATACCTGGTTCCCCGCGGGCGGATTCCCGATGCACGGATTCCCATGCAGATCCTCAAAGATGCCGTACTGTGGGTTCACCGCGCCCAGAGTTATGAATATCCGGGGGAGACCTATCGAACCATCTGCATGGACAGGTCCAATTTCGGGGGCATGGAGAATGTCGGGAATACCACCATCGTTACGGATGCGGCCCTGGTGGATTCTCATACGTTGGATGCGTCGTTGTTGTACGCCCACGCCGTCATCGTGCATGAATTCGAACACAATCAATGCGGCAGTGAAACCACTATGGAGACTCCCTTCGACGTGTGGCTGAACGAAGCGTATACCGTGGATGTGGAGCGCAGGTATCTTGCGGAGCGGTTTGATGCCGCTTTCACTCGTCTCCGTCAGGTGGATGCTGTCCGGGACCCGCTGGTGGGCCCTCTGGCCATTGAGGACGGGGGCGTTTCGGGGCGCATCGTGCGGGAAGGATTCAACGATCCCAACGAACTCATTGACGGAGTGACCTACGTCAAGGCCGCCGAAGTGGTTCGATCCCTGCGCCTCATTCTGGGCCATGAACGGTTCCGGGCGGGAGAACAACTCTACTTCAGCAGGTATCGGAATGCCAATGCGGACACGGACTCCTTCTTCCGTTGTTTCGAGGAAGTCTCCGGAATGTCGCTGGAGAGATTCAAACAACGGTGGTTGTACGTGATCGGATATCCCCGGGTGCAGGCTGAGACCCATTACGACGAGGCGGCGCGAACCTTTCGTGTAGTCTTCCGCCAAGATACCCCGGAGGGGGTAGGTTTCTTTCATATTCCCATCCAATGCGCCCTGGTGGACGACCAGGGAAGAGATCTTCCCGGTACGGGGCGTGTATTCGAACTCGACAGGGACCAAGCCGAACTGGTGTTTTCGAACCTGGAAGTCCCTCCGGCCTTCGCCTCGCTCAATCGGGATTATTCCTTCTACGGCGCTTTCCGTCATGTGAACGCATCCGAAAAAGAACTCCGCCGGCAGGCCCTGAAGGATCCCAACACATTCAATCGGGTGGAAGCCTTCCGCACACTCACGGACGGACAGCGCGTACGTCTGCTTCACAATCCGCAGGCCGAGGTGGATGCGGAATGGATCGACGTGTACGGAGAACTCCTGCGGGAGAAACAGGTGGGGTCGTCCCTCAGGGCATATCTTCTCAGGATCGAGGAACAGCCCCTGGATCGGCGGTACGCCACGTGGTACCCGGAACTCGTGGCGGCCCGGGATCGTCTGCTTTCGGCTGTGAACCGGGCATACCGGCCTGAACTCGTGAGCCGGTTCCGGTCTCTGGATACCTACGCCCGGGCCTCCTCGCTTTCGGGGGGGATCGAAGATCGTTTTCTCAAATCGGTCCTGCTGGAACTCATAGTCATTGACGATACGCCCGAAAGCCACCGTTTGATCCTGGAGCATTTTCATGCGGCCGGCGCGGCGAACGATCGGGTTTCCGCCCTCACGATGCTCAACCGCAGTTCATCGCCGGAACGACTCGATGCGCTCCACCGGGTGTACCGGGAATGGCACACGCATTTGAGCGGATATGCCAACTATCTCCGAGTGGTGGCCGGGGGGACGTGCGCGGATGTGTTCGACCAAATCGAACGGGAGAGGAATCGTTCCACGTTCGATATCACTCAGCCGACGTGGCTCCGGGCCCTTTTCCTTTCCATGGCGGCGAACACGCGCATGATTTGGACCGAGCGCGGAGTATCCTGGCTGGGGGATCGGATCATCGAGTCGGCGTCTCTCAACACCACCACCGCGGCCCGTATGTTGAACGCGTTTCAACAGGTGCGACGGTTACGGTCCCCTCTCAAAGGATGGGTCGTCCCGGTGCTGGAACACATTGTCCGGGAGGTTTCGGATTCCGGGAATCCCGTCATTCACCGGCAGGCCCGATCCTATCTGGAGTCCCTGTGAAGGACGGGGCCCGCCGGGGGCATCCCGCGGTCCGGGGCGGGGCGCCTTTGGAAACCCGCCGGGTCGGAGCATTTGACCTCGTGCTTCGCAAAAAGGCCGTCCAACTCACCGTTCCAGGATGGTTTCCTGGATCTTGTGTCCGAAGTGGCGGCCGGCTTGCTCCACACGGCCCAGTACCTTGTCACCGGCTTTCAACCCCACCACGGACAGGGGTTCTCCCCCTTCTCCCACCAGACGCACGGTTTCTGCGTTCTGAAGAATGACCCCCGCAGGACCTGCCGGTCCGGAAGCCTCCACCAGGAGCAGGGGTCTTCGCTCGATTTTCACCCGGCCCACGAGCAGGGGCGACGCATTGCCCGAGGCGTTGATTCCGAGCACTTCGTCTCCGGTGCCCAGTTCCGAGAGATACCGGGTCCTGGCGCCGGGGACGAGGATGTAGGCGTGTACGGGGCCGGCGTTGATTCGAAACGGCCGGGGGGCTACATAGGGGTTCTCGATGCTTTCCGAGTGAATCAGAAACATGGCCTGACTGCTGTTTCCCACGAGGCATCCTTCGCCCCGATGCAGGAGGGTACAGGTGTCCACGCAGACGCGATCCCCCATCCCGAGGGGACGGACGCGGTCCACCGTGAACACATCCAGTTCTATATGGAGTTTGGACCCCTTGATTTCTCGAATCATGCTCCGGAGCCGCATGGGGTCCCGCTGGTGGATGATGAGACCGTCCACCCCTTTTTCCAGGATCCCCGAAAAGGTTTTGGCCTCTTCCATGTCCGATACTTCCACGAAAAGATTCCGAGTCCTGGCCACTAGATTCTCCAAAGGAATGATGGTCCAATCCGTGGTCCGCACCACCACGATCTTGTCTTCGGTGCTCAACTGCACAATGCGGTCCTCGTCCTGCGATGAATACACCTCAACCATCACCACGTCCCGGTCCCATTGGAGATCTCCACGCTCTCCCACGATGGGAATGCGCCCCAGTTCCCTCACTGAATCCACGTTCTCGGCAGGTACGATGACCGCGTCCGCGCCCTCTTCGAGGGCTGCGGTCACAAGCTCCTGATCCCAGGGATCCGCATGCACCCAGACTTGTATCGCCATATCTCGGTTCCTTTCAGAAAAACGCCTCGTTAGACCTCCGCCACGGCCGTGAAACCGCAACGGGAACCGCCTCCTTCACAGGTACCGGCGATGTGGAAAATTTTCCCCGCGCCGGACGAAAGCCGGAAATCCCTCAAACCGACGTCACCTTTCGTTCAAGACGGCTTCGGCTTCGGCCACCGAAGCATTCTCATGTACGATCATGGAAAGCGCCCGCACGATGCGTGTCGGATTCGGGTGCTGGAACACGTTTCGCCCGATGGAGGTTCCCGCGGCGCCGGCTTCCATGGCCCCTTTGACCATTTCGAGCACGGACCGATCCGATTCCATTTTGGGACCTCCTGCGATGATCACCGGAATGTGGCATCCCTCCACCACCTGGGAAAAGGATTCGGGACTTCCCGTATAGGAAACCTTGACCACATCCGCCCCCAGTTCGGCTCCGAGGCGAGCCGCGTGGCGGATTACCTCCACGTCGTACTCGTTCTTGACCTTTGCGCCGCGCGGATAGATCATGGCCAAAAGGGGCATTCCCCATTCCGAAGCCACCTGGGCCACGTAGCCCAGGTCGGAAAGCATCTGCTTTTCCTGCCCGTCCCCGATGTTCACGTGAACGGATACGCCGTCCGCTCCCAGCTTGATGGCTTCTTCCACAGTACATACCAGCGTCTTGGCGTTGGGCTCAAGCGAAAGAGCCGTGCTTGCAGACAGATGGACAATCAACCCCATGTCGCGTCCCTGTTTGCGGTGCCCCTGCGCCACCACGCCCTTATGAACCACCACGGCGTCCGCTCCTCCTTCCGCCACACTGCTCATGGCGTCCTTCATCTTGGTGATCCCCGGGATAGGGCCTACGCTTACACCGTGATCCATGGGCACGATTACGCTTCTTCCCGTGTCTCGGTTGATGATACGCTCCAGCCGGATTTCTTTCCCAATCATGACGTCACCTTTCCTAAAAAAAATCGTTAGTGTTGTGTCTTGGCTCCACAAAAAAGGCCGTGGAGTAATCATCCTCTCCACGGCCTTAAACTGGTATATATTTCTTAAATTATGGTTCAGCACATGGGTGAGGCTGCTCCCTTGTATGCATCATAAGCATAATAATAAAAGTCGTTTGCAATGAAGCTAAGGATAAACATGCGCTGCCTGGTTTGTTCTTTCCTGTGGTCTCGAACTAAAACCGATGCAAAGACACCGGAGTCATCAAAGAAAAACGCCGTGGACCGGTTCAGTCCACGGCGTACCTACAAGACCAATATTCGATCAGACCGCGGACCGCTCTATTCTCCGGACGTAATAATAAAAGACATATTTCCGAAATTCACTGAACATTGCGGCTGATCCACTGTATTGGGTGAAATACATACTATTTTAATAATTCCTTTAGCAGAGTGCGTAAAATCCTGTCAAGATAAAAATGTCCCACAGACCGCCGGCAACGGCGGCTGCAGTGGACGGCGCAGGTGGACCCCAGCCCGGAAGGGGGGTTATCGCGCCAGGTCCCGGTGCACTCTCCGGATTCCGTCCATCACAAGGCCATCGAACCCCACCATGCGTTCCCGTATCCACATGACGGCTCCCCGACCGTCGCTTCGGACATGGATCCAGCCGGCCCGATGCCCGTCCGGATTCACAAAGGCGGCCGGGATGCCTTCCCGCAGGTCATAAATGTTTACCTGGTGGGGGGCGGAAACAAATGTGGAGACGATGTTTTCCGCTTCGTCATAGACGAGCAGGGTAAGGCCGAATGTTTCGTCCCGCCTGTCGGTCCAGAGAATGAGGGAGGCCTCGGAACCCTCCGTGCTCGGGATGAAGTAACGGGCGAAGAAATCCAGGCCGTTGAAGCCGGTCTGAGGCACAGCCCCCAGAACCACGGCGTCTTGCAGGTCCCGCAACGCATCGGCGGTGAACACCTCGTAGCCGTCTTCATCCGTCAGTCGGTTTCCCTTATCCGTTTCACTGAACAGTTCCGACACCACGCCCTGTTGCACGTGCAGCGCGTTGAAGGTTGCCAGGGATCCGGTGGGGACGTCTATCCAGTACACGTACCCCAGGAGCACATTGCCGTAAATCTGTTCCAGAAGGGTCGGGGGATCGTCCTCCGAGGCGATGACCATTACATCCAGGGTGATTTCACCGCGATAGTATTCCCGGCCCCCTTCTTCCATAAGGATCTTTTGGCGCGAGACCCCCGGCATGTTGCCGATAAGCGTCCTCATGCTGAATCCTTCCACGTCCCCGGGGGTGAACTTCATGTAGAAATTGTACGCGTATTCCGTGTTCCTGTCGTAGACGATGACGTGAACGTTGATGTCCTGAGAAAACGTATTCACCGCGGTGACTAGAAAATCCTCGGCGCCGTTCACCTCCAGGTTGAAGAACGGGACAATAACTCTCCGGGCCGGAACGTCGTCCGGGTAACCGAGAATTCCGCCGAAAGCGGCAGGTCCCCCGAAGGCCATCAAGATTCCCAGGAGGGGGAGAAACACGCGGAACTTCATACCGTGCTCCTTATGATAGAGAGTGCGTGTCGGTGGAAAGATACGACAGCAAACGCAACGGATTCTCCGGTGGGTTCCCGGACACCTCGGGTCCGGGAACCCACTGAATGGTGCGAGACCGTTTCGCGTCGTCCATCCATGCTCCACGGGAAGCGGAGCCCCGTGCTATTTCTTGTATGAGTACCAGCCTTCTCCGGTTTTTCGGCCGAGTTTTCCGGACCGGATCATGTTTTTCATGAGGGTCGGCGCCACCCACTTCCCTTCCTTGTTGAGTTCCTTATAAAAATATTCCGTCACGGAATGGCAGATGTCAATGCCGGTGAGGTCCATGAGTTCGAAAGGTCCCATGGGATAGTTCAATCCCGCCTTGACCGCCTTGTCCACATCCTCGACGGTGGCGACGCCTTCCTCCACGATACGCATGGCCTCGATCATGTGCGGCATCATGATGCGATTCACAATGAATCCGGGGGTGTCCTTTTTCACTTCAACGGTTACTTTCCCCATATCCTGGGCCAGTTTGGCGGTCACCCGAACCGCTTCGTCGCTGGTGGCCATTCCCCGGATCACCTCCACCAACTTCATGATGGGAGCCGGGTTGAAGAAGTGCATGCCGACCACTTTATCCGGGCGTTTCGTGGCCGCGCCTATTTCCGTAAGCGACATGGATGAGGTATTGGATGCGAGGATGACCTCGGGACGGCAAAGGGCGTCCAGTTCCCTGAACACGCTTTTCTTCACGTCCATATCCTCGAGGACCGCCTCGACGACAAAGTCCGCATCCGCCAGATCGGACATACGGGTGGTGCCGGTAATGCGATCCAACACGGCCGCTTTTGCTTCCCCGGTGATTTTCCCCTTTTCCACGCTCTTGGACAGGAAGCCGTCGATCATTTTCAGGCCGCCTTGTACGAAACGTTCTTCCACATCCCGCAACACCACGCGGCAACCCGTCTGAGCGGCGACCAGGGCGATTCCATGACCCATGGCGCCGGCGCCCAACACGCCGAGTTTCTTGATTTCCATCATGCTTCTCCTGCTTAGTAAGGTGACTGGCAGGCTGTCGAAAAAACGCGATCTGCTGTGTCGCGCTTCATCCTTCGTCATGGCGGCGTACGGGTTGTACGCCTCATTCCTCGGGATTCGCGCGCCTTGCATCTCATCGTTTTTCACCAGCCTGCCCGAAGTACCGTTTATCAGCGGGCTGCTAAACGGAAGAGAGTGAAGATTCCCGTTCGAAGGAACGACGGAGGGACACCGGACTTCCGCCGCCGGCAACGAATGGGGTTCAGGACAGGCCAGGCGGTGGCGGGGTCTCAAACCGGGTATACTTGTTTATAAAGGTCAGCTTCACGGTGCCCAACGGGCCGTTGCGCTGCTTGCCCAAAATGATTTCCGCGGCGCCTTTGTTGGGATTGTCTTCGCTCTTGTTGTACACTTCATCCCGGTAGATAAAGGCGATGACGTCGGCGTCCTGTTCGATGGCCCCGGATTCGCGCAGGTCCGAGAGCAGCGGCCGCCGGTCGCTGCGGCTCTCCACCTGGCGGTTGAGCTGGGACAGGGCGACGACCGGGATGTTGAGTTCTTTGGCCAGGGCCTTGAGACCCTGGGAAATCTCGGAGATCTCCTGTTCCCGGCTTTCCGTACGATGGCGACCCCGCATGAGCTGAAGATAGTCCACCACCAGGAGACCAATCCCCTTGTCCATCATGAGCCGCCGTGCCTTGGCCCTGACCTCGAGCACGGAGAGCGTCTGGGAATCGTCCACATATACCGGGGCGTCGCTCAATACGCTGGCCGCCTCGATGAGGCGCGCAAAGTCCCCCTCCTGCAGGAATCCGGTCCGGGCGTTGCTGCTGTCCACTTTGGCCTGGGAGCAAAGCATGCGCATGCCCAGCTGCTCCTTGGACATTTCCAGGGAGAAGATGACCACGGGTGTCCCGGTCTTCAGCGCCGCATTACGGCACACGTCCAACGCGAAAGCGGTCTTGCCCATGCTGGGCCGACCGGCGATGATGATCAGGTCGCTGGGCTGGAATCCCGAAGTCAGGCGATCCAAGTCCTTGAATCCCGACGGGATGCCGGTAATCACTTCTTTCCGTTGATAGGCCGCCTCCAGGGTTTTGAAGTTCTTCTTGATGATGGTCTGGAGGTCAAAGAACGCGGGTTTGATCCGCGTTTGGGACAATTCGAAGATGGAGCGCTCCACGTCGTCCAGCAGGCGTTCCACGTCCTCGGAGGCGTCGTATCCGCGGGCGGCGATTTCCGTGCCCTTGGTGATGACGGCCCGGAGCAGCGCCTTTTCGTGGACGATGCGGGCATAACTCACGATGTTGGCCGCCGTCATCACGGCCTCCGCCAAAGCGGACAGGTACGTCGCCCCGCCGGCCTGCTCCAATCGATTCTTCTTGCGGAGTTGATGGGTCAGCGTAATGAGATCGACACGCTCCCCGCTTTCGAAAAGATCGAGCATGGCCTCGAAGATGAGCCCGTGGGCGTCCCTGTAAAAGTGGGCCGGTATCAGGAGTTCGGCCACCAGGTGCAGGGCGCCGGAATCGATGAGGATTCCCCCCAGGACGTATTGCTCGGCTTCCAGATCCTGTGGAGGCACCTTCAGGGACGCGGTTTCGCGTGATCCATCCGAGACGGCGCGGCGGGCCATGGGTTACTCCCGGACCACTTCAACTTTCACGTGAGCCGCCACCTTGGGGTACAGCCGTATGGCGACTTCATACTCGCCCAATTGTTTGATGGGTTCTTCCAATACGATTTTCTTCCGATCGATTTCTATGCCTTTGGCCGCCAGTGCTTGTGCGATGTCCATATTGGTCACCGAACCGTACAACTTATCCCCTTCTCCCGCTTTGGCCGAAACGGTGCAGACGACCCCCTCGATGCTTCTAGCGGCTTCTTCCGCGGCGGTGCGTTCCCGCAACAGGGAGGTTTCGATGATCCGCCGTTCATGTTGGAGTCGATTCAGGTTGCTTTCCGTGGCCGGTTCCGCCAAACCTTTCGGAATCAGGTAATTCCTTCCATAACCGGTTTTGACTTCGACTATCTGTCCCCTGAGTCCCAGGGAATCGATGGTTTGTTTGAGAATGACCTTCACGGTGTTCCCTCCGTTTGCGATGAATCGATTTGGCAGGCTGTTGAAAAACGCGATCTGCTGCGTTCCGCTTCATCCTACGTCATTGGGGCGTACTGGTTGTACGCCTCATTCCTCAGGATTTGCGCCCCTTGCATCTCATCGTCCTGCATCGGCCTGCCCGCAATACTGTTTATCAACGGGCTGATTAGGAAGTACGTACCCGTCATCTCCGCGATGATCGCCGGCCTGAACGCACATCTGTTGTTCGTTGGATCGTTGCATTTACTCGGCATCGGCTGCCGCCTTCCCGGGCTTCCGGAAATTCAACCAAATCTCCATGAGCCCCAAACCCGCAACCAACACCGTGGCCATTTGGTGAAGCCCGATGAATGCGTACAAGAAGCCCCGCAGCACAACAGGGACCCGCTTGCGGTGGAAAACGAAGGCCACCACGGCCAATCCCTGGAAAAAATAGACCAGCAGCACCGGGAGAAGTACATTCAGCCCGATTCTCTTGAGACCCGGTATCGGGACCAGGAGCGCAAAACCGGAAACGATGAGAATATACACCATGGGATCCGGTGCGCGCCATTCTCTCAGAGCCTGCCATGGTCCTGAAAACAGGTCCTTCAGAAAGCCGATTTTTCGGGCCGCCAGCAGCGTAAACCACGAACTCAGGGCGATTCCCATGGTTACCAGCGCGGGAAATACGTAGAACAGACGATGCGCGAAGGTTTCCAGGGACTCCTTGAATTCCGGGAGTTCTTCCTGCGAAATACCCCCCAAATGGTGGTAAGCATTGGTCGTAACTTCCAGGTTCGCCAGCACCTGGCTTCGGAACGCCTCCCACAGAGAAGATCCTTCCGGACCGGGCCAAAGAAGGCAGGGAATCAACAGCACGCAGAGGGAGGCCCCCGAAGAAACGGCGATACTGGCCCCGATGAAACAGCCGGCCAGGACACACTCCGCGAGAAAGAATCCCACGAGCATCAATGCGCCGATGTGCAGCAACACGGCCGGCGATACCTTGCCTCCGTGCAAAAGACCGTAGAGCGACAGGATACCGGCCGCAACAGCCAAACACAGCCGCCGTCCCCCTGTTACCCGAAGGGTAAAGACCGGAAGCGGCGTCAGGAGAGTGGAAACAACACCGGCCAGGAGATGCAGCGAAGAACCCAGTACCAGAATGGCGAGCGCCAAGACCGACAGCCCCAGTTCTCTGGAGGCGAGGATTCCCCCTAATTTCATGAATTCACCCGTGAATGCGCGCCGACGCCCCCGGAAACAGGCCTATCAGGCTGTTGGAAAACGCGATCCGCGGTGCTGCGCTTCATTTCTCCCGAGCGTGAGGTGGAGTCAGGAAAGCTTTGCCGCCGTATATCCTCATTCCTCTGGATTCTCGCGCCTTACATCTCATCGTTTCGCAGCGGCCCTCCCGCAATACGGTCTATCAATGGGCCGCCGGAGCGAGACTCTGGGGTCTACTGAGCCATCGATGAGCTGAACGGGAGCAGGGCAATGGCCCTGGCCCGCTTGATGGCTCGCGTCAACTGGCGTTGATGCCGGGCGCAATTGCCTGAAATCCGTCTCGGAATAATTTTTCCGCGTTCGGTGGTAAAGTACTTGAGTGTCCTGGGATCCTTGTAATCGATGGGGAGATTGTCCGTGCAAAACCGGCAGACCTTTCTCCGGGGAAACATGCGTCGTTTCCTCTTGCCGTATGGTCGCGCCGGTCTTCCCTCGTGTCTGGACGTCGTGCGTTCTTCTGCCATGACTATGCTTCCTCTGCCTGGTCTTCATCCATTTCCGGTTCTTCGGAGTCGTCCCCCTCGGACTCTTCGCCGTCTTCGGAACGCGCCGGTGACCTCTTGGAGGGAGCCGGGGTCGCGCCTTCTTCCGACTCATCCGGACGGAAGGATTTCGGTTGTTCCTTCTCCAATGCTTCCAGGTCCACTTCGGATGTTTTGAGCACGCTCACGAAACGAAGAACGGTTTCAATCATTCGATAGGTTCGTTCGAGTTCGTCCACAACACCGGGTTTGCCCACGAAGTCCAGAAGCACGTAATACCCCTTCCGATACTTCTTGACCTCATAGGCCATGGTATGCGCACCCCACCGGTCCTCCAGAACCACCTTCCCGCCCTGGTTTTCAATGGTCTTGACGAATCGCTGGCAGAGAGCTTCCAGTTCCTCTTCGGGTAAGTCCGGTTTCAGTACATAGATGGATTCATAGCGCTTCATGTGTAGCCGTTTCCTCCTTGTGGATGATAGAGCCCCTCAATGGACAGGAGCAAGGAGTGGGATCCGCCCGTGCGGAGCCTCGCTGTATACCGGGAATGGAAAAAAAAGACCGCGCGTTCCATGCCCACGCGGAGATTCCCGGCTCTCTTTGGGGTCCGAAGACACCAGAAAGAGAGGTCTTTCGTGTACCACCCTCTCCGGCGCGGAGTCAAGTGTTAAGTGAACGTAGGGAGCCGGCCACGAATCATCGTGGCCGGCTGGACGGATGTCTATTCCGGAACGCGGTCAGGGGGCCGGATACGGGGCCTTGAACCAGCGGCTCAGGGTAAGATTCTGCGGGTCCTGGCCCGCGTACGTCAATTGGGCGGAACCGGAATCCTGGGTGGGAAAGGAACAGGCCAGGCTCGCGGCGCCGCTCAAGGACGGCACTTCGCCGGTATGGTTCTTGTCCGGATTCAAGAACACCAGAAAGGAACGGGCATCCGGACTGGCGATCATCATGCTCGATGTGTCATAGGTTTGCCTGTAGAAGCTGAAGGTCGAGGGGCTTCCCTGCTCGGCGTCTTTCCAGAGGCCGTTGCCATCCTCCGATGAAGATGCGGCATACCACGAATGCAGCGTGTAGGAGACGGGATTCTGGCCCGCTAGGGTCAACTCCGCCGATGCGATGCCTTGTCCGGTGAAATTCATTTTCAGACGATGGCCCTGGTTGCCTTGATCGGGGGCGTCTACACCGTTGTTGAAATCATCATCCAGGAACGCGTAGCACGTGTCTCCGTCGGGAGAGGCGATGACGAGAACGGAGCTGGTGCTATAAGTCTGGATGTAAAAGTTCATGTTCACGGAAGGCGCTCCCACCGGAGCGTCTTTCCAGATGCCGTCCGGTACGTTCACGGACAACGCTCCATAGATCACTACTTGGTCTTTATCCGCGTAGTCCCACCCGGCCTCGAGGATATCGACATCCGTATATCCTTCCGGAAGGGGTTCCACTCGAATGAACGTGACCGTGCGCGAGGAGGACCCGGCATTGTGATCCCAGTCGTAGTCATAGGGCCATATCACGCTTTGATTGGCCGCCCTCGAGGATTGGTCCGGAGGGGAAGGAGTCTTTTGAGGAGGCGCCACTCGGAAGGGACCTTCACCGTCCAACTTATTGTCCACGTTCAACACACCGGGATTCAGGTAGGCGCCGTCCCGCTGATACGCCAGGATCATCTTCAGCCCGTCGGGATTCCAGATCGGATCCAGATGGTTGCGGCCGGTTACCGAAGGGGCGCTGTAGTCGCACCAGCCATCGACAGGATTTAGAAGGACGTCGGCCTCCTCATGATAATAAAAGACGGCGGATGGATATTCGCCGCGCACATGGTAGAGCGAAGGATCATCGCTTTCGTCCAGCGGGTGGTAGTTGGACCAGCCGTCCGGTGCAAACACGGTGACGCCCGTGGCCGAATCCAGCATACCTGCGTCGTTCAGAAGATTCTCCAACACGACGCCCGTGTATTCGGCGTAAAAATCTCCCGAACGGGCCGTATTCAGGAGCAGGAACTGCGTATGGGCGTCCATGGCCTCCAACTGATCCCTTGAATAGACTTTATAGGGGGCCACGATCTTGGTCGGATCGTCATTGGCATCTCCCGGATACCTCCCGGCCTCGATCTCCACTTCATTAGAAAAACCGTCTCCGTCCGAATCGAGGGGGTTGATGGTTCGAACGGCCTGTGCGTTCCTTCCGTGGATCAAATAGTCCAGGCCGTAAGGGTTCAGTGTTTCGATGATGTTTCCGCTGCCGTCGTACCCGTAGACTTGATGACACCATTGACAGCTTCCCAGTGAGACCAACTGTCCGGGACTCTGTTCGTATTCTCCACCGGTGTGGCAGAGCACGCAGTGGTCCAGTTTCGTGTTCGCTTTGTGAGGATACACCTCCAGAAATTGGGCCGAGTCTTTTTCTCCCTCATGGTGGTACGCGGCGTAGCCGATGGAAATCAGGGCCATCAGCCCCAAGGAGATGAATAGAAATAAACGCGGTTTCATGCGGCTCCTCCCTTTCGGTCTGAACTGTTCTTGGCAGGCGGTTGAAAAACCCGATCTGCTGGGTTGCGCCTCTTCCTTCGTCATTGCCGCGTACTGGTTGTACGCCTCATTCCTCAGGACTCGCGCGCCTTGCATCTCATCGTTTTTGATCAGCCTGCCCGATCATGGTGTTTATCAAAGGGTTGTTAGTACGCTTGGTTATGGCGAATCGTGGAATCGTGTCCCCGATTCACGGTTCTTGCCGGGCCGCCGTCAGCCCGTTGGCAACCAGCCTGCTAGAATTGGAATTGAAAACGAGCGGTGAACACATCTTCGCGGTCGCTGAATATGGCCGAGCCTGTAAGCGGGTCCCGGGAAACCAGCAGAGGCTTGTCGAAATCGGTGCGCGTGGCGTCCAGAATCAAACGGGAGTGGGAGTCCAGGTACCAATTCAAAGCCACGGTATACGCGGAGGCTTCCCGGACGGAGTATCCTTCTTGAATGAGACTGTCGTATACTCCGGAATCCGCGCTGCACGTATCGTATCGAAGCCCCAGGCTCCAGCCCCCCCAGCCGCCGTCCCACACGCTCCGCAAGGGCCTGACGGGTCGAAATACACCCCGCTCATAACCCGGTTCTTCTCCGGTGATGAACCAGACCAGCGCCAGGTAGGCGTCATTCACCCGGAAGTCGAATTGGGTGGAACTGGTCTGGATATCTTCAAACCGGATGCGCGTATACTCCGAGAAGAGCAGCAGCGGGCCGTAAGCCCAGGCCAGCTCGGCGCCCGTTCGGATCCTTCGTCCGGCGTCCCGGATGACATTGAACTTGGCGGAACTGGCTACATCGAAGAAGGTGGTCAGCCCCGCGGTTTTTATCTGAAGGTTCACGTTGGTTCGGTCGATGCGGGCGTAAGAAAGGGATCCTCCCAGATGAAGTCCTCGAAGCCACTTCGTCGAAGCCTTTTTAAAAGGAGACCCCGTAAGTCTTCCCGTCCACTCGGGATCGCTCACGTACCCGGAGGCGGCATCGTCCATGCCGTCTCCCGTGAACAGTCCCGCAGCGTATGTCATGTGGTCGTCCCAGAGGGAAGCATGGGCCATGAAACCGACGTCTCGGCGAGGGGTAAGATAGTAGCCCATGGAGCGCTCCGCGAAGAAAATGTGAGCGTCTTCGCCGGACTGCTCCAGTCCGAAGGGTTCCTTGAATTGCCCGGCGCGCAGAATCACGTAGGGGAGGGCGGCCATATCCACATAGGCGTCCAGCAATCTCCGGGCATCAGCCCCCTGGAACTCCAGTGCGAGCCTGTAGGAAAGGCGATGGAAGGCATTTCCATGCGCCAGGAGTCGAGACCGCCGCACATCGAATTTGGTTCTTCGGGATTCCAAGCTGTGGGTGTCGTAAAAGCGCGCATCCGTTTGAAGCAACCCTCCCAGATACAAGGAAAACGAATCTGTGCTCGATGCGAACAGGCCCAGGCCTTTTTCATATCCGCCGCGCCGGACCGGAGCTTCCGGACTCCCCGGAGGGACTTCCTGTTTCCCCGTTGCCCACGGCGACAAGGCGTGGTCCGTGATCGGCGTAGGCGTGACCTCAGGGCTCTCCTGAGTCTTCGTGGCCCGGATTCGGGCATCGAGGTCCATTTCCCGCTCCCGGAGTTCCTGCTCCAAAACCTGCAATTCGTGGGCTCGTACTTCCAGGTTCCGGGTACGTTCCGCTAATTCGCGGGCTTCGTTTTCCATGATTCTTGAAATGCGGGAGTACTCGAGGTCGGTGAGAACCCCTTTCGCCCGGAGGAGGTCCATGAGTTCGATCAGGGCATGACCGCCGCCGGAAGACGCCAAGGCCGCCGTGACCAGACACGCGTAAACGGGCAGGGTAAGGGCGAGGCGGCACAACGGTCTCATGAGAAACTCCGGGCGCGGCTTGGATCGGATAGGGGAGGACGATAGAGGAAAAGGGATTATATGTCAAGAAAGATATATATCATATATGGCATAAGTAATCTGATTAGAAATACTCCCCACCGCTTTGCCTCTCTTCAAGCAGGCTATTGAAAAACGCGATCCGCGTCGTTCGGCTCCTCCTTCCTGCCTGTGCGTTCCGCCTGTCTGCGCGCGGACGCGCACGGGCAGGCGCAGACAAGCGTCATTGCGGCGGACTGGTTGTACGCGTCATTCCTCAGGGTTCGCCCGCCTTGCATCTCATGGTTTTGCATCGGCCTGCCCGCAATACGTTTTGGCAACGGGCTTCAACGGGCAGGTTCCCCTCCCGCCAGCGGCCTGAAGGGGCGCATGCTCGGGAATCCGCAAACGCCAAGAATCCTCAGGCTTCCGCCGATCCGCTCTTTCCACGGCGAGGGATTTGGGGTAAGAAGAAAAAAAGCATTCCACACCCTGCCACGGGGCAAGACCGGAAGGAGATGATCATGGCCGACACATTCGCCGGTGAACGGAACCTCCAATTCCTGCTGTATGAAGTGCACGACGCCGAAGCCCTCACCCGATACCCGTATTTTTCGGAACACAACCGAGAGGGTTTCGACATGGTCGTCCAGACCGCCCTGAGGCTCAGCAAGGAGAAGCTCAGGCCCTATCTGGCCGAAATGGACCGAAATCCCCCCCGGTTAATGGCGGGAGAGATCCGGGTTCATCCTATGGTGCGCGCCTGGATGCGCCAGTGCGGCGAAGGCGGGTGGATCGCGGCCAATGCGCCCTTCGAACTGGGAGGTCTGCAGTTGCCGTTGATGGTTACCGGGGCGTGTCGATTTCTCTTTTGCGCGGCCAATTACTCGGCCAGCGTCTATCCGCTTCTGAGCACCGGGGCCGCGCACCTGATCGAGTCCTTCGGTTCCCGGGAACTCATCGACACGTACGTCCCGAAGATGTTCGAAGGGGAGTGGCAGGGAACCATGGCGCTGACGGAGCCGCAGGCCGGCAGCAGCCTTTCGGACGTCGCCACCCAGGCCGAACCCACGGAGCAGGGCTATTACATGATCCGCGGTCAGAAAATCTTCATATCCGCGGCGGACCACGACGGCGTGGAAAACATCGTGCACCTCATGCTGGCTCGAATTCAGGGGGCTCCGCCCGGCGTCAAAGGGATATCCCTTTTCGTGGTGCCCAAGAAGCGGCCGGATGAACACGGAACCCTGGTTTCCAACGATGTACAGGCCGCGGGGACCTACCATAAACTAGGCTACCGGGGCTCTCCCATCGTTCAGTTGAGCCTGGGGGAGCGGGACGATTGCCGGGGCTATCTGGTGGGGGAACCCCACAAGGGATTGAGCTACATGTTCCAGATGATGAACGAGACGCGCATCGACGTGGGATTGAGTGCGGCGGCCATTGCTTCCGCGGCGTATTATGCGTCCCTGGAGTATGCTCGGGAGCGCCCCCAGGGAAGAAGGATTTCGGCCAAAGATCCCACGCAGCCTCCCGTACCCATCATTGAACACGCGGACATCAAGCGCATGTTGTTGTTTCAGCGTTCCATCGTGGAAGGATCCCTTTCCTTGATTCTCCAATGCGCCCGGTACGCGGATCTCCTGCGGGTCACCGAAGGTCGGGAGCGCGAACGGTATGCCCTCCTGCTGGATTTCCTCACGCCCATCGCCAAGACCTACCCCTCCGAAATGGGTGTCCTCTCCGTGAGCCAAGGCTTGCAGTGCCTGGGCGGATACGGATATTGCGACGAGTTCCCGCTGGAACAGCTCTATCGGGACGCGCGCATCCACCCCATACACGAAGGCACCACGGGAATTCACGGATTGGACCTTCTGGGACGCAAGGTAACCATGCATCAGGGCAGGGCGTTCCGTCACTTCCTGGAGGCGGTGCAGGAAACTCTTGCGGCGGCTTCCGAAACAATGGGACTCAAGGAATACGCCGTACGGCTGGGGGAAGCCGTTCGGCGGCTGCGGAGGGTGACGGAGAAGCTGCTGGATGTTGCCGCGGCGGGAGACACGGAGCGGTTCCTGGCGGACGCCACGCTGTACCTCGAACTGTGCGGCATCGTGGCCGTGGCCTGGCAGTGGCTGCTGCAGGGTCTGGCCGTGGAGAAAGCCTTACAGGCGGGTCCGTCCGGCGCCGAGACCCTGTTTTACCAGGGGAAACGTTCCACTATGCGGTATTTCTTTCATTACGAGTTGCCCAAGATCGAGGGGTTGGCCGCGCGATTGACGGACCCCGAAGCGGTTACCGTGGACATGCGGACGGAGTGGTTCGAGGATTGACGGGAGGCAATGTGCAATCGGCGCTGGGGTTCCATGGAATCCCAGCCGGTGCGGATTACAACGCGAAATGGATCCCGCTTTTCGAGGCCGGGATGGAAATCCGGTTCACGAGGGATTCAGCGGAGGATGGCGGTCTCTCCTCTGCACGGAAATCCTGGGTTTCTCCTGATCCTCATACAGCTCGGCCACGAGTCGAAGTTCTCTCCGGACGGCGTCGATCAAGGCTTCCGGCGCCAGAACCCGGGCCTCTTTGCCTAAACTGAGCACCCATCGCTTGATTTCATCCAGTCCGGCTACGTGGACGGTGAGCACCAGGCTTCCGTCCCGCCGGCGCTCCATGCGCTGGCTCTCGTGCCAGATCTTTTCCCCGATATACCGCGCCCAGCCGGGTGAAATGCGGATGACCACGGTGTGGGTCTCATCCCGCATGACCTTGAAGCTGTGCTTCATGTACGTGTCCAGATCGAAGTCCTCGGGGATCAGGAACCGATCGTCCGTGACGGTGAGCATCTTGACACGGTCCACGACGAACATGCGCATTTCGTTCCGCAATCGGCAGAACCCGATGAGGTAAATGGTTCCTTCGTAGAACCAGATCTTGTAGGGCTCCACCCGCCGGTGGGTTTCTTCCGGACTTCGGAGGCTCCTGTACACGATGTCCACACAACGCTTGTCCATGGCCGCCTGGTGAATTCGGCTGATGAATTCCCGGAACCGGCCGTATTCCGAATACGGCTTGATGCCCACGTGGAACAGGGATTGCATGCGGCCCAGGTAATCCAGGGTCTGGGGCGGCAGCGTGGCGCGGACCTTGCGAAACAGCGAGTCCAGGGAATCGTAGAAGGGGGTTCCCTTGAACACCCGGGCCAGGTCCGCGTACATGTGCAGGGCCATCAATTCCGTCTGGGTGAAGGGCTGGGGCAGCCTGAACCGGAAGGAGTCCACGAAGGCCCAGCGGTTTGCGCCCTCGACCTTTTCGCAGTACAGGGGAAAGCCCGCAGCTTGTAATGCTTCCAGATCCCGGTATAGCGTTCGGATGTTGATATCTTCCAGATCCGCGATTTCGGCGATGGTCATTCCTGTGGTGCTTGCTTCGATGATCCTGAGAATGCGCCATTGCCGGGATAGTTGCTCGCCTCGCATGGGGACGCTCCTGAAACGGGCCATGGAGTTCGTTGAAAACCACTAAGAAAGGGACCCTGTCCGCCAAGTTCTTCGGCTCCGGGGATGGCCGGCCCGTAAAACGGGCGCGTGTTCCCAGGGATGTCGCCCATAGGTACTTGACATATCAGGGGCATAATATGCGCTTCAGCATAGCAAATCAGGGGCCTCATGCCAACGGGAAACGAGACTGGTTCCGGACTATATCCGGGTAGCGGAGGGGGGAGGGAGGCAAGGAAAGGGCGCGGGAGCGCCCCGGGTTTTGGGCGTTACACCGCAGGAGCGGAGTAACGAGGGGAATTTGGGTTCTTTGTGATCGCCTTCCCAAGGGTTTCTTTATAGCCGTTGAGGTTTCTTCCGGAAGCCCTTTCGGAACGACTCTGTACCCTGTTTCACATATCCACCGCATGGGCCGGGCCCGGCCGGCTTGTGTGATGCGCCGTGGGGGTTCGGCGGCGCTTCTTCCGGCGGTTGGCCCGTCCCGCCCTGGATCCCTCTGTGTTCAGTCTCCGTAGGCCGGAAGCATGCCCTGCAACCCAGAGTCCGCGCCTGTTTCTCTTGGCGTCGGGACCTCGATGTTTCCTGTTTCAATCTCCTCGGAATTATATTGCAAATAATTTCACAAAAGCGTAACAATACAATGAACGGATCCCTTTGATCCGATGGAAGCGACGAGTCCCGGGACGGGATAAGCCCGGCGTCTGAACTGGAACCATCTTTCGTCTTGTGGGGAGTCCTGCTCTCCGGCTGCATGTCCTGGGAATGCAGGACATGCGGAGGCATCTTGAAACCCTGACCCGAGAAGGAGCCGAATATGAGAAAATCCATAGGGTGTGCCTTGTGGGCGTGCGCGCTCCTGGGTCTGGCGTGGACATGGGGCGGAGGTTCACGGGTCTGTGCCCAGGAACCCGCTGCGGTGGACGCTTTGATCCAGAAGCTGGAAGACCTTCAATCCACCATTCACCGGCAACAAGCCGAAATTGAAGACTTGAAGTCCGCTTTGAAAGAGCTGCAGCACTCTCAGGAACGGGTGGAGGAAGCGCAGAAGGCGGAAATTCAGAAGGTGGTGCTCGAAGAAGTGGGAAAGAAGACCAAGGGTCTCGAATGGACGGAACGACTCCGCCTCTCCGGCGACATGAGGCTTCGCTACGAAGGGTTGTACAAGCGGGAGCAGAACGGGGTGGACGAACAGGACCGGCACCGGTTTCGAGTCCGACTCCGGGGATACGCGGATGCGAACATCACGGACGAAGTCTCCATGTACGCTATGCTGACCACCAGCGACAACCAGGAGGGAAGGACCAGCAACCAGTCCCTCAAGGATGAATTCGACAACAAGCCCATCTACATCGGGCGCGCCTATGCGGCGTATCGTCCCAAGTGGCTGCCCGGAGGCGAAGTGGGTTTCGGAAAGTTCAAGAATCCCTTCCTGCACAGCGATATCAGCTGGGATCCCGACGTCAACCAGGAGGGTTTCTACGAGCTGTACCAGTACAAGGGATGGGATTGGATGCAGCCTTTCATCCGGTTCGGGCAGATGCTGGTCAGCGAGAACAACTTCAGCAAAGATGGGGCGTTGTTTCTGTGGCAGGGAGGCGTTCAGTGGAACCTATGGGACACCCGCTTCACTTTGGCGGGAAGCTACTATGACTACATCAACCTGGAACGCACCCGGCTGGGCGAGGGTTCCCGTCCCTCGGGGAACACCACGGTGCTGGACCCGGATCTGAACCGCCAGGTCCTGGCTTACGACTTCAAGATCGCGGAACTGATCGCCAGTGTCGATTTCGATCTTTTGGGCTATCCCATACGCCTGTGGGGCGACTATTTAAGGAACACGGCTTCCAGAGTCCCCAGCGATCAGACCACCGCCTGGGGCGCGGGTTTCGACATCGGAAAGGCCCGTGCGCCGGGTGAATGGAAGCTCGAGTATCGTTACAAAGAAATCGAAGCGGACGCCGTACTGGGCTATTTCGCCGACGGGGACTTCTTCGGGACGAACCGGGAAGGACACAAGGTGCGTTTTACGTACCGGCTTACCAAACCGATTTCATTGAGCGCTTCCTTCTTTGAAACGGACTCCATCCATGGAGACAACCACGAAAACCGGTTGCAGTTGGATACCATCCTGACTTTTTGATCCATGCCGTGCATGCCTCTCATGGCGATCCGGGACATCAGGATGTGGAAGGTCGGTCCCGGATCCGCTATGTCTATCAGGCCGTTGACCAACAGCACTTCGAGGGGGCTGGTCAAAAACGATGAGATCGTCACGCCAATGGCCTGACAGCAGATGGCGTTTTTCAACAGCCTGACAGAGAAGGAAAGAACATCCGGCTCCGCCGGTCCAGAAACGCGGCCAATCCCTCCGAATCCCCGGGAGACCATCCCAACGAACGCCGCCATACCAGATCGCTTTCCATGCACAGGTAGATACAGGCATTCGGGTCCGCCTTCCGAATCCGCTCCGCCACCCAGCCGTACATCTCCTCCCGCACCGGCCTGAAGTACCGCATCTTTCCGTCCAGGCCCCGGATGAATTCTCCCGAGAAGAGGGTGGATCGCGGGTGGCGGATGCGAGCCACAGATTTGAGCGAAGGCATGAAACGGAGGCATCCCAGGCTGATCCAGATGATGCGTCCCGGGTCGATGCGGTCGAACAAGCGATCCATCGTTTCGCCGTACCCTTGGCGCCAATCCGGGCGCCATACCAGGGGGTCGAAGTGGAATCCCAGTTTGAATCCCTTTTCAAGGCATCGTTCCGCGGCCCGTATGCGGCGGGCCGGCGAGGGGGCGCCCCGTTCCTCCCGCCGCCAAACGGACGCGCTGTTCAGGGAAAAGGACACCACCACCCGGTCCGGATTGTCCAGTTCCAGCAGGGAGTCCACGTGGTCCGTCTTAGTTTTAAACTCGATGAGCAGGTTGGGCTCCCGCTGAATCCACGGAACCAGCCGTTCCGCCAGGGGAAAGAACGGTTCCTGGTACAGGCTGTCCGTGAATTCTCCGGTGCCCAGTCGGAACAAGCGGTTCCGGGAGCTTTGCGCGGTGTGGGCGAGTTCCCGGGCCAGAGCGTCCCGATTCGTAAACATACGGAGCCGGTGATCCGTAAGATAGCTCTGAAGGATGCAGTAAGAGCAGTCCATGGGACAGCCCGTACCCACATGGAGAATTTGGTATCCGCAGCAGATGTAGTTCGAAGTACCCGGACATTTGCGAAGAAAGCCGCCCTTGTTGTCCGCAAGGACCACGGTCTGCTTGGGATCGGATTTCGCTTCACGAGAGTTTTGGCAAATACCTTGCCGGCGCAGGTGCAGAGCCGATTCCTCCGCATCGGGTGTTTCCATTATGAAGGTCGCGGGCTTGAACACCAAGATAGACTCCTCTGGAGTAGGGCGCGGGGAATCAGACCCACGAGGGTCTTGGAAAAACTCCCTCCAGAACCCCCAAACCGGTTCTGAAGAAGGCCGTATTGCCGCAGGCGGCGGAATCCGGTTTGCGGCCCCGGCATTTTTTCGTGGTCGTGTCTCAAGATCTCTGCAACAGCCGGCCGGCGCGCCGTATCACCGGGTTCCGGGGGAGGTTTCGGCATGATCTCCGCCGGGGTCTTCCGTGAACTTCAGGATCGCTTCCAGGCGCCCGCTTTCGGTGGCCTCCGCCAAAAAGGAGAGGGCTTCCTTCAATTGCCGCAGGCCGTTCAAACTCAAGGAAATATGCAGGTCGCCGGTTTCGAAGTAAGGGGCGTGCTGGATCCGCACGAAGGAGGGCGGTTTCAGATCGTTGATCCGCCGGGCGAACGCCCGTTCCGCCGCTTCCAGCCGGGGATGGGCGTGCTCCTTGAGAAACCGGCGTACCCGGTCCGCTTTCTGGGGGAGGCTCCACGTGGGATGAGCCAGGATATCCCGAATGACCGCGGAGTCCAGGAATTCCTGCGGGCGGGTCTCGTGACGCGTGCACAGGTCCGCAAGGTTTTCCAAGAACTCCCGTTGAAGACTATAGTTCAGACGGAGGCCGTCCAAAAAGCGGAATACGGACTCCCGGGAGGACTTCGGGATGCGCTCTAAGGCCAGGGCGGTGTCCGCAAACCACCTGCCCTCCGCCAGGGCGGAGAGCACCGGCTCCGGCAGGTGAGCCACCGCGTTCATTCGATCCAGTTCCCGCCGATGCGGGTGCAGTCCCAGCGGCGGAAGAATGACCCGTATAGTTCGCTCCGCACCCCAAATGGAGTAGAAACGCTCCACAACGAGGGCCTTTTCGGCCGGATTGTATCCGCGGTGGGGCAAATTTTCCCAAAAGGAGACCAGCAATCGTTCTTCCGGGCTCAAGGGCATGGGAAGAACGCGGCAGGGCAGGAAGCGTTCGTTCAGGGACCGAAGGGCCTCCGCCCGCCGAAATCCGCAGACCACAACGAAGCCGGAGTGTTCTTCGGGGCACACGAGGGCGGGTTCCAGCAACCCCACGCTGTGAATGGAGGTTTCGAGAGGTTTCGGATCCCGTCCGAAACTCAACCGATGAAACGGACGAGCCGTATCCAGGGAATCCAGAGGGATCTCTCGGAGTTCGGTCGTGTAAAGGGATACACCGGAGGCCGCCCCCATTCCATCTATGGTTTTCGTTTCAGACATCTCGAATATCCGCCGATTTCATAACAGACCCATGAGTGACGGATACCCTTGCCGATGGGTGAACGGTCTCCTGCGCGCCCGCGCATCGGGGCGGATGTTTCAGGCTTCGCCCCGCAGCGTATCCGTTGGTATCGAACGTTCCAGATAACCTAACATCTCGGGAGGATTTATGTCACGTATTCGACTTGCGGCACTCGTTTTTCTGTTCCTGTGGGGGGCGGGGTTCGGCGCCGCCGTTCATGCGATGGAGGCGCCCACGCTCATCGAGCGGAATTCGGGGATTCATCTGGATTTGTCCTGGGAAGCCGTGGAGGGAGCCGAAGGGTATCGATTGTACTACGCTCCCTATCCTTCCCAGACGCCGGGGGATTTTCTGACCTTGGATCTGGGGAACCAGACGTGGTTTTTCATCGATCTCTGGGACGGGGCCGCTTATGTTGCGGCCGTGAAGGCCTATACGAAAGAAGGGGAAAGCGGATTCTCGAACACCGTCTTCTTTATCATTCATTCGCCCAATGCACGCGACGGGGACGGCGACGGATATTCAACGGACGACGGGGATTGCGACGACATGGATCCATCGCTCCATCCCGGAGTGCAGGATCAGGTTACGGCAAGTCTGTGGTCGGATTACCTCAAGGCGGTGGCGGATGCCGAAACCGTGGAGGCGGGCAAGATTTCCAGAGACCTCACCGCCATCGTGGAACACGACCCCAACCTTCACTGGAAGGATGGCCGCGTCAAGGTGGTGACGTGGTTGAGTTATGACACCTACGACGGCAAGCAAGGTGAGGAAATCACCACGGGCGAGTGGTACACTTGGGTGACGGCGGCGCCCGAACTGCGCCGATTTTTTGTGCTGCACCCTACTTCCCGAAGGTGCGGGCTTCTTCGCATGGCGCAGCTCCTGGGAATGCCGCCGGACACCCGGCATACGAGAGTCGCCGAACTCTGGGTGCGCCCGGCGGATCTTTTCCGGCCGAGTCCGGACCCGGAGATCACCGACCATGAAGCCGAGCTGAATTTTCCGGACATCAATCCTTTTATCCGTATCGACGACGCCTATAAGGACTGGTTCAACGATCGCAAGACCCTTTCGTATCAAGGAGACACACCCTTTCCGTGGACACGGCTCGGGTACGCCTATGACTGGAATCGGCATGCGGGCGTCTTCGGATTGAGCGAGTTCGTCCTCAAACCCCATTCGACGGTGGTGGTGGGGGATGTGGCGTCCACCGAGGATTATGCGCCCCTTACCGGCTGGTAAGAGGATGTGATTCTCGGAAATGGAAACCCGGTTCCGGGCGCGCGGTATCGGTTCCGAGGGCGATCTTCCGACCGGGGTGCGGTTCCGGGTTGGGTTCCGGGGGGCAATGGGCTTGAACGCATTGTGTCCCCTGAGATACAATGCCTTTTATTTTCGGCGGCGTTCGGGGCGGTGGATCCGGGATCCTGAAGTGCGGGGTTGGGGAGCACCGGGGAAAACCCGGCGGAGGTGAGAGAGCGGGTTCGCTCGACACGAACTTTGTACACCGTGCGGCGCGGCGCGAAGAAGGCCTTTGAGCGGGGCGATGCGAGGGCCGCCGATAGGTTCGGCGAAATGGACACCTGTCAAGGAAGGAGAAGGCTCGATGGAGACTACCGAGGCCGTTGGAAGATGGAGAAGCATCCGGAGATTCAAGGATCAACCCGTACCCGAGGAAGCGCTTCGGAAAGTGCTCGAAGCCGGGCGGAAAGCCCCGTCCTGGGAGAACGTGCAACCCTGGCATTTCATCGTCGTCGAAGAAGCGGCCATGAAAGAGAAGCTTGCCAAGGTGGCGTCGGGGCAGAAACAAGTGGCAAGAGCCCCCGTGGTCATCGCCGTGTGCGGAGATCTGTCCGCCTGGGACAAACCCAAGAACCGGGAAGCGCTCTTGGGGCTGGTTCAGGCCGGCGTCCTGCGGGTCTCGGAGGAAGTAGTGGATCAGGTGATCCTCAACGATCCGGTATTCTGTGTCGCCATGCACGGACCGGCCATGATCCTGGCCCGCACGTTCGAGCAACTGGGCATTGCCTATGGATTCATGGCTCTGGAAGCCGTAAATCAGGGTCTGGGAATGTGCATCGTGGGGGCCTTGGGCAATGAAGTAACCGGCGGCCAGAAGGACTTGTACGAACAGGTCAAGAAGGAACTGGGGGTTCCGGATTCGGTCTATCTGATGGCTCTCCTCACCCTCGGAGTTCCCGACGAAGATCCCAAGGCCCGTCCCAGAAAGGATTTCGACGAGGTGGTATCCAGAGGTGTATTCGGCCGGAAGTTTGGATCCAGTCAGTAGGTGGATCGGAATTTGGTCTTTCCCGTCAAGTAACTGAAAAAGGCTACGAATTTTCACGGCGGACCGCATGTTCCGCCGTGAAATCCGGTTCCTCCTTTGGACAAGTTTCAACGTTCTTTGCTGGGAAGCGTTTCAGACGGGAGACCACCGTACCTGGTGCATCCGAACGTGATTTGACCCCAGGGAGACCCCATGGCAAGAAAAGTACGAAAAATAACGCTGGACCGACCCGAAGAAGAACTCCTTCAGGATCTGGAGCGGTATGTCCAAAAGGCTCTCGATATGGGAGCCAGTCAGGCCAGGATCGTCCGCGCCGAGGACATTCCCGTGGATGACCGGGTGCCCATGAAATGCCAGGTTCCCAGGTGTTTCGGCTTTGGAACGGGCGCTCATTGTCCTCCCAACACCCTGAAGCCCGACGAGTTGAGAGAACTCTTGAAACCTTACCAATGGGCGGTGTTTTTCATCAAGGATGTTCCGCCGGAGGTTATCGTCCGGGACAAGGCCACCATCAAAGAGCGGGTGGCCGCCTATCAGCAGATGTACCAGATCGTAAACGACCTGGAATCCATGGCCTTTTATGACGGCCACTACCTGGCCGTGGGATTCGCTTCGGGATCGTGCAGGCATACCTTTTGCGGGCAGGAAAAGACCTGCCTGGCCTTACAGGGGGAGCGGTGTCGTTTCGCGCTCCGGTCCCGCCCTTCCATGGAGGCCGTCGGCATCGACGTGTATCGGATGGCGGCGTCCGCCGGATGGGACATTTATCCCATCGGCAGCAACGCCAAACCGGAAGACATGCCCAAAGGGACTCTTGCGGGAATCGTGGTCGTGGAATAGACGGATCTCTCTGAGTTCAAGATGTCGATAGAAACAGCCCGCTGTATGGGCTGGGTGCAGGAGAGAACGCGTGTACTACAATAATACCACGCCCGAGCGTTTCGAGATATCGGTGTCGGATTCGGAACTCGAGGACCTTCGCCGGCGACTGGCCGGCACACGATGGCCGGATGAGATTCCCGAGTCGGGTTGGCGATACGGCGCCGATCTGACCTATGTCCGGGAGCTGGTGGAGTATTGGAGGCGGGATTTCGACTGGCGGAAGCAGGAACGGAAATTGAACCGGTTTCACCAGTACCGGGTGCGAGTGGATGGGGTGCTTCTTCACTACATCCACCAGCCCGGAGTGGGTCCGGACCCTTTTCCGTTGATTCTGATTCATGGATGGCCCGGCTCCATGTATGAGTTCGTGAAGCTGATAGGACCGCTCACGGATCCCTCCCGACACGGCGGTGACCCGAAAGACGCCTTTACCGTGGTGGTTCCATCGTTGCCCGGATATGGATTCTCGTATGAACCGAACCGGGCCCGTCCGGATCTCCAGGAAATCGCCCGTCTGTTTGTTGGTCTCATGGAGGATGTGCTGGGCTTTTCCCGATTCGGGGCACAGGGAGGGGACTGGGGTTCTTTTGTGAGTTCCTGCATGGGGCTGTTCCATCCGGAAAAGCTGACCGGTATTCACCTGAATATGGTTCCCGTGGCTCCTCATCCCGATGACCGTACCCATCTTTCTCCGGCGGAAGAAGCGTTTCTCAGGGGAGCGGGACATTTTCAGAAGGAGGAAACCGGGTACCAATGGATTCAGGGTACGAAGCCCCAGACCTTGGCCTACGGTCTGACGGATTCGCCGGCGGGATTGGCGGCCTGGATCGTGGAAAAGTTTCACACGTGGTCCGACTGCCGTGGAGACCTCGAACGACGGTTTCATAAAGACGATCTGCTTACGAACATCATGATCTATTGGATCACGGGAGCCATCAACAGCTCTTTCTGGCTGTATTATCAATTGAAGCATCATCCCTGGCGGCTGGGGCGGGGGGAGCGTATCGGCGTGCCCACGGGCATAGCGGCTTTTCCGGGCGAGATCGTTCGACCTCCCCGGGAATGGGCGGAACGCATGTTTGACGTAGAAAGGTGGACGGAACTGCCCGAGGGAGGGCATTTCGCCGCCTTGGAAAACCCCACGGCCCTGGTGGAGGATGTCCGGGCCTTTTTCCGGCCGCTCAGAGTATCGGGGTAGCGGATGGCGGTCCACGGAGGGATGAAATGGGTCGTGTTTCGTTTTCACCGCCGTTACGGCGCGTCTTGTGCGCGCCTGTCTTACGGGGATTCGCCCGTCCTGCACACATCCTCTCGCACCTGTCCGCCCATAACGCTGACGCTTAACGGCCCGTTGAAAAACAGCATTTCGGGCAGGCTGTTCAAAAATGATGAGATGCAAGG
>CAZQXK010000027.1:0-42304 GCA_964597345.1 uncultured Thermodesulfobacteriota bacterium
AATTGCGCTTCGCCATCCGGGAAGGCGGACGCACCGTCGGCGCCGGCGTCATCAGTGAGATCATCGAATAGAGGACTCCAGCGGTATGATGACCAATCAAAAGATACGTATTCGATTAAAAGCCTACGATCATAAGTTGTTGGATCAGTCGGCGATGGAGATCGTGGAAACGGCGCGACGTACGGGAGCCCGAGTGGCGGGGCCTATCCCCTTGCCCACGTCGATCAGCAAATACACGGTGCTTCGCTCTCCCCACATCGACAAGAAGTCTCGTGAGCAGTTCGAGATGCGCACGCACAAGCGGTTACTGGATATTCTGGAGCCGACTCAGCAGACCGTGGATGCGCTGATGAAACTTGAACTGTCGGCCGGTGTCGACGTGGAGATTAAACTCTAATCGGGGTAGTAAGCCGGCAGACGGCCGGACTTCGTTTCCGCAGGACTGAGAGAACCGGGGTGATGCTCCGGATTCTTTCCGGAGCCGAGGGATGGCGAAGAGACGTTTGAGGATGGAAACATGGCGCCTGGATTGATGGGACTGAAACTAGGGATGAGCCGCCTGTTCCTTGAAGGAGGAGAGGTGGTGCCCGTGACTGTGTTGAAACTGGGTCCGTGCAGGGTCGTTCAGCGCAAAATCGAGGACAGGGACGGATACAATGCCGTTCAGTTGGGCTTTGGGGGAAAGAAGGGCAAACACGTGACCAAGCCTCTGCAGGGTCACTTCGCGGCGGCTGGACTCTCCGAGCCCATGGCCCACTTGAGGGAATTCCGGATGGAGGATCCTTCCACGGTGGAACCGGGACAAGAGATCGACGTGAGTATATTTGCTCCCGGCGAGCGGGTTCATGTCAGCGGCGTCTCCAAGGGCAAGGGGTTTGCGGGTGTGATGAAGCGCCACGGGTTTTCCGGGGGGAAGGCGACCCACGGCTGCAAGACTCATCGTTCTCCGGGCTCTATAGGGGCCAGTGCGTATCCGTCCCGCGTGTTCAAGGGCAAGAAGATGCCGGGACATTTGGGGAACGCGAAGACGACCGTCAAAAATCTGGTGGTGGTGGACACTCGGCCGGAGCAACACCTGTTATTCGTGAAAGGCGCCGTGCCGGGCAGCCGGAACAGCCTGGTCATCGTGCGCAAGACCGGCGGATGAGTTCGGGGAGAGCGGGAGAAGAAGGACCATGGCGGTACTGGATGTAGTGAATATCGACCGGGAGAAGATCTCCGAAGTGGAAGTATCCGACTGGATCTGGGACGTTCCGGTGAATATGGGGGTACTTCATCAGGTGGTGATGGCCCAATTGGCTGCCAGGCGGCAGGGCACGGCTTCTACGAAGACGCGAGGAGAGGTGCGGGGCAGCGGGGCGAAACCTTGGCGGCAGAAGGGTACCGGCAGAGCCCGTTCAGGTACTCGGAAGAACCCTCTGTGGAGGGGAGGAGGGACCGTGTTTGGCCCCAAGCCCCGGTCCTACGTGCAGAAAGTGCCCAAGAAGGTGCGCAGTCTGGCTCTGCGCATGGCCTTGAGCGACAAGCGCAGGAGTGACAAGGTGCTCGTTCTGAACGAATTTCCACTCTCCGAGATCAAGACCAAGCTGTTCGTGCAGGCAATGGATCGACTGGATTTGAGGAACTCCCTGATCCTCATCGGCTCGGATGATGGGAATTTGCAGAAATCGGCCCGAAACGTGCCCTCCTGTAAAGTACTCCATGCGAAGGGCTTGAATGTGTATGATGTTTTGAAGTATGAACACCTGATCATTCTCGAGCCTTCACTGGAGAAGATCACTGAGAGGTTGGCTCCTAATGAAAGAGCTATATAATATTCTGTTGCGGCCGCTGATTACGGAGAAGAGCACAGCTCATAAGGAGACCATGAACAAGCTTGCGTTTGTGGTCAATCCAAAGGCCAATAAGGTTGAAATTCACCGGGCCGTTGAGAAGGCATTCAATGTGAAAGTGCTTTCCGTTGCCACCCTGAATGTCACCGGCAAAAAGAAGCGTGTCGGTCGTTTTCAGGGAAAGAAACAAGACTGGAAGAAAGCGATTGTTACGCTGGCTCCTGGCGAACATATTGATTTCTTTGAAGGTGCATAAGAGGAAGTTATGGCGCTCAAGAAGCGAAACCCGACTTCTCCGGGAAGGCGGTTTCAGACATACCCGGATTTCGCCGAAATAACCAGCACGACACCCGAGAAGAGCCTCCTTAAGCCTCTGAGCAAGTCGGGGGGGCGGAACTCGGACGGCCGGCGCACGTCCAGACATCGGGGAGGCGGTCACAAGCGAAGATATCGCGTGATCGATTTTAAACGGGATAAAGTGGGAATCCCCGCCCGGGTAGCCTCCATCGAATATGACCCGAATCGGTCCGCGCGGATAGCGTTGCTCCATTACGAGGACGGCGAGAAACGGTATATCCTGGCGCCGGTGAATCTCAAGTTGGGAGACCGCGTGGAGTCTGGTGACAATGTGGACATCCGGCCGGGAAACTGTCTTCCGTTGGCGCGTATTCCGCTGGGGTCGCAAGTGCACAACATTGAAATGCACCCCGGACGTGGAGGACAGCTGGCGCGTTCCGCCGGCGGATACGCTCAACTCATGGCCAAGGAGGGTCAGGAGGCGCAGATCAAGCTGCCATCGGGGGAAGTGCGCATCGTATCCGTGAAATGCCGGGCCACCGTGGGACAGGTGGGCAATATCGAACACGAAAATATTTCCATCGGCAAAGCGGGGCGGAGCCGCTGGCAGGGCAGGCGGCCGAAAGTGCGAGGTGTCGCCATGAACCCCATCGATCACCCTCACGGCGGCGGAGAAGGGAAATCCTCCGGCGGCCGTCATCCCGTGACTCCCTGGGGTAAGCCGACCAAGGGATACAAGACCCGCGGGAAGAAGCCCAGCGACAAGTATATTGTGAAGAAACGGAAGGTGTAGGAGGTTCGCGTGCCGAGATCGCTCAAAAAGGGACCGTTTGTGGACGACCATCTCATCGAGAAAGTGCAGCGGGCAAAGGAGTCCGGTTCCCGCAAAGTGATCCAGACCTGGTCCAGGCGTTCGACCATCGTTCCGGAATTCGTGGGACTGACTTTCGCGGTGCATAATGGAAAGAAGTTCATTCCCGTATTCGTCACGGAGAACATGGTGGGCCACAAATTGGGAGAGTTTTCCCCAACCCGGACTTTTTACGGACATGCGGGGGATAAGAAATCCAAGATGAAGGGTAGATAACCCGCGAGAGGCGTTCGTTATGCGTGTAAGAGCCATGGGAAAATATATCCGGATTTCACCGCAAAAGGTCCGGTTGATTACCGACCTGATCAAGGGCAAGCGGGTGGATGAGGCGATTCAGATTCTCAAGTTCACCCCGAAACGGGCTGCCCGCCTTACGTTGAAAGTGCTGAGTTCGGCCGTTGCCAATGCGGATCAGAATCCCAGTATCGATGTGGACACGCTGGTGGTTCGCAATGCATATGCCGACCCGGGTCCCGTTATGAAACGATGGCGCCCCAGGGCCATGGGTCGTGCTACCCGGATCCGCAAGCGGACAAGCCATATTACCGTTGTTCTGGAAGAAGTGTAACCTACGGGGAGGTGTCCTTTGGGACAGAAGGTCAATCCGATCGGATTCCGGTTGGGGGTTATCAAGAGCTGGGATTCCAGATGGTTCGCCACCAAGGATTTTGCGAAGCTGGTTTACGAGGACGACCGGGTTCGGAAGTTCATCAAGAAAAGACTGTACCATGCAGGCGTGGCCAGGATCGAAATCGAGCGAGCCGCCAACAAGGTCAAGATCATTATCCACACGTCGCGGCCGGGCATTGTCATCGGAAAGAAGGGTCAGGAAATCGATGTGCTCAAGAAGGAGCTCATGAAACTGATCAACCGTGACATTATGATCGATATCCAGGAAGTCCGAAAACCGGAGGTCAACGCGCAATTGGTGGCGGAGAGCGTTGCTCTGCAGCTCGAACGCCGTGTGGCGTTTCGGAGAGCCATGAAGAAAGCCGTGACCAGCGCCATGAAATTGGGGGCCCAAGGCATCCGCATTGCTTGCGGAGGACGGTTGGCCGGCGCGGAGATGGCCCGGAGGGAGTGGTATCGGGAGGGGCGTGTTCCGTTGCACACTCTTCGCGCGGATATTGACTACGGATTCACCGAGGCTCACACCACGTACGGAATCATCGGAGTGAAGGTTCTGATCTTCCGGGGCGAAATCCTGGATGAAGAATAAGTCTGACTCGCCCGAACCCATGGGTTTCGTGGCGATGAGTACGAGGAAGGGCGCGTCATGCTGGCACCCAAGAAAGTCAAGTATCGCAAGCAGCAAAAGGGCAGAATGAAAGGCGCCGCATACCGCGGCTCCGAATTGGAGTTCGGTAAGATCGGCTTGCAGGCGCTGGTTCCGGGACGTGTGACGTCTCCTCAGATTGAGGCGGCTCGTGTGGCCATGACTCGTCACGTCAAACGCGGCGGCAAGATATGGATCCGGATTTTTCCGGATAAGCCCATTACCAAGAAACCCACGGAAACCCGTATGGGTAAAGGTAAGGGTGCGCCTGAAGGATGGGTGGCGGTGGTGAGGCCCGGCAAAATCATGTACGAGATGGACGGAGTCAACCTGGATGTTATGAAAGAGGCACTGAGACTCGCGTCGCACAAGCTGCCGTTGAAAACCAGGATTCTGGTTCGAGAGGACTGAGTGATGAAGGCGTCCGAATTGAGGGATTTGGGTGCGGAAGAGCTGCGCCAGAGGGAAGCCGAGTTCAAGGAAGAGCTGTTTAATCTGCGGTTTCAACACGGTACGGGACAGTTGGAGAGCCCCATGCGGATCAAGGCGATCAAGCGGGATCTTGCGCGGGTGCTCACGATCCTGAACGAACGGAAGGCAAGCCGCTGAGTTTAGAGGTGCGTGCATGGACCAGAAGATGAGAAGAAGAAAGACCCTGACCGGGGTCGTGGTCAGCGATAAGATGGATAAGACCGTGGTGGTAAGCGTGACGCGCCTGTACCAGCATCCTATGTACAAGAAGTATGTGCAGACCAAGAAGCGCTACAAGGCCCATGACGAGCGGAATACATGCAGCGTGGGCGACCGGGTGCTCATCGTGGAGAGCAGGCCCCTGAGCAAGGAAAAGCACTGGCGAGTCAGCAAGATATTGGAAAAATCGGCTTAGGCGGTGAAAAGAGATGATCCAGACACAGACCATTCTCGATGTAGCGGACAACTCGGGAGCAAAGAAGCTGTTTTGCATCAAGGTGCTTGGAGGATCGAGGAGGCGGTACGCTTCTTTAGGGGATATCATCGTGGTTTCGGTGCGGGAGGCGCTCCCCAATTCCAAAGTGAAGAAGGGGGATGTGATGAAAGCCGTGGTGGTTCGCACCAAGAAGGAAGTGGGACGTCCGGACGGGTCATATATCAAGTTTGACGCCAATTCAGCGGTGCTCATCAACAACCAGAAAGAACCCATTGGAACACGCATTTTCGGGCCCGTGGCTCGTGAATTACGGGCGAAGAAATTCATGAAGATCGTATCGTTGGCGCCGGAAGTGATTTAGGAGTTGCGGCATGAGCGAGATGGGCATCAAGAAAAACGACCAGGTCGTGGTAATCGCGGGCAAGGATAAGGGGAAGACCGGGAAGGTCCTTCGGATCGTCACCAAGAGCGGCCGCGCCCTGGTGGAAAAAGTGAACATGGTGAAGCGGCATCAGCGGCCGAGTGCCAAGACGGGAAAAGGCGGCATTCTTGAAAAAGAGTCCCCGGTGCACCTGTCCAACCTGATGGTCGTGTGCTCCAAGTGCGGCAAGCCCACCCGTATGGGGCGAAGGGTTCTGGAGGACGGCAGCAAGGCCCGGTTTTGCCGAAAGTGCAAGGAGGTTCTGGACGCCTGATGATCGTCGCTCGGGACGGGATGAGAAAATCGAACGGGGACCAACAGCGGGAAACAATCCAATGGCAAGGCTAAAAGAACAGTATAGGAAACGGGTGATCCCGGCGTTGCAAAAGGAGTTTGGCTACAAGAACGTTATGGAAGTACCCAAACTCATCAAGATCAGTGTGAACGCAGGGCTGGGGGAAGCGATCCAGAACATCAAGCTGCTGGACGCCGCGGTGAACGAGATTTCCGCCATCACTGGGCAGCGACCGGTGATCACGCGGGCGCGCAAGTCCATAGCCAGCTTCAAGCTACGGAAAGGGATGCCCATAGGGTGCATGGTGACGCTCCGCAAAGAGCGCATGTATGACTTCTTGGACAAGTTGGTGAACGTGGCGCTTCCCAGGGTACGCGATTTTCGAGGAATACCCCGCAAGTCTTTTGACGGAAGAGGCAACTATACGCTGGGATTGAAGGAACAGATCATTTTCCCCGAAATCAGTTACGATACTGTGGAAAAGATCAAAGGAATGAACATCACCATCGTCACCAGCGCCAAGACCGATGAAGAGGGCCGCTTTCTTCTTCAGGAGTTGGGAATGCCCTTCCGGAGCTGAACAAAGATACCGGAACGCAGAACACGTAAAACGGGAGGCTGTTTTGGCTAAACTATCCAAGATGGTAAGTGCCCAAAGGTCGAAGAAATTCAAGGTGCGTGAGCATAACAGGTGTCCGATTTGCGGGCGGCCCCGGGCGTTTCTTCGGAAGTTTGGAATTTGCCGAATCTGTTTTAGAAAGATGGCCTCGTGGGGACAGATCCCCGGAGTCGTCAAATCCAGCTGGTAATAGCATAGGAAGCCAACGTCATGAGTATGACCGATCCTTTAGCGGATATGTTGACGCGAATTCGGAACGGGATTCAGGCGAAGTTCACTAAGGTAGATATTCCTGCATCCACCATGAAGGTCCATATTGCACGTATCATGAAGGACGAGGGATACATTAAGAACTTCAAAGTGATTAAAGATCGACGTCAAGGGATCCTGCGGGTATTTCTCCGCTACGATGACGATCAAAACAGCGTGGTGTCCGGACTGGAACGAGTCAGCAAGCCCAGCCGACGGGTCTATGTGGGGTGGGACGAAATTCCGTCCGTACAAAGCGGTCTGGGTGTATCCATTGTTTCCAGTTCCAAGGGGCTGATCACGGATCGGGAAGCCAGGGAGCAAAAGATCGGCGGCGAAGTGATCTGTAAGATCTGGTAGGTCAGGAGGAAGCGATCTATGTCGCGTGTGGGGAAAAGACCTTTGGCCATTCCCGAAGGCGTTCGAGTATGGATAGAGGAAGGAACGGTCCGAGCCAAGGGACCCAAGGGTGAATTGGCGCAACCCATTCATCCGAAGGTCCTCGTCCAGGTGGAAGATACGGTGCTTCACGTGCTTCCCGGGGACGAAAGCCGTGAGGCCCGGGCCATGCGCGGTTTGATTCGGACCCTTATTGGGAATATGGTTCAGGGCGTGAGCAAAGGGTTCACCCGGGAACTCGAAATCGTGGGGGTAGGGTACCGTGCGGAAGCCAAAGAAGACAAGCTCATGCTCAACGTGGGATATTCGCAACCGGTGGAATTTACCCTTCCCACGGGTGTGACGGTTTCGGTGGAAAAGCAAACCAAGATCACCCTGGGGGGAATCGATAATGTGATCCTGGGACAGACTGCCGCAACCATCCGAGGGTTCCGGCCGCCCGAGCCATACAAGGGCAAAGGAATCCGGTTTAAGGGAGAGGAGATCCGGCGGAAGGTCGGAAAAGCGGGCTCGAGATAAGAGCTTGGTGGAGTAGTGCGAGATGGAAAAGATCCTTGAAAAGCGCGCGGCTCGTTTGAAACGAAAGAAACGAGTCCGAAAGAAAATTCTCGGTACCCCGGAACGTCCCCGGCTCACGGTATTCAGATCCGCCAAGCACGTGTACGCCCAAATCGTGGATGACACGAGCGGGAGAACGTTGGCGTCCATTTCGACGCTGGTTCCGGAAGCCGGTTCCGGTGACGTTGAAGGAGCCAAGACGGGAAGAGCGAAACTCGTGGGAAAACTTCTGGCGCAGCGTGCTCTGAGCCGGGGCATCGGGAAAGTGGCCTTTGACGCCAACGGCTACAAGTACCACGGGAGAGTCAAAGCACTCAGTGAGGGAGCGAGGGAAGGCGGTCTGGAATTCTGAAAACGGCGCCGGTTATGAGGCCCGGTAACTGAGAACACTGTTCTAAGTGGGGAGAGATTCATTGCTGGATAAAACCACGAGCGAAACGCAACTTATTGATAAGCTGGTCAGTCTCAGCCGGGTGGCCAAGGTGGTCAAGGGCGGCCGGCGGTTCAGCTTCAGCGCCATTGTGGTGGTGGGAGACGGCAATGGCCGAGTGGGCATGGGGCTGGGCAAGGCCAACGAAGTTCCCGAGGCCATTCGGAAGGCAGCTGACAAGGCCAAAAAAGACATGACGGAAGTGCCGGTGATTAATGCAACGGTTCCCTACTCAATTGTGGGTCGATACGGTTCGGGTTCCGTGTTGCTCAAGCCGGCTTCGGAGGGAACCGGAGTCATTGCAGGCGGCGCGGTTCGCGCCGTGGTGGAGGCAGCCGGTATCCGGAACATTCTGACCAAGTGCCTGGGCTCGCACAATCCTCACAACGTGGTCAAGGCTACGCTGGATGGCCTGCGCCGTATGGAAAGCCCCAAGGTAATCGCCCGGAAGCGGGGAAAGAAACTGGACGAGGTGGCCCAGGCGCAATAAAGGGAATGTCCATGAGGGAAAAGAAGGAAATCAAAATCAAACTCGTCCGCAGTCCCATCGGCAGGCCCAGGAAACAGCGGGTCGTGCTGTTGGGAATGGGATTGAAGAAGCTCAACCGCTCGGTCACGATGGAAGATACGCCCTCCGTCCGTGGGATGGTCCGGAAAGTGTCTCACCTGGTCGAAGTGCAGGAGTGATCCGACATGATTACGCTCAGCGAGTTGAAGCCGTCCAAAGGCGCTCGAAAGAATCGCAAGCGGGTTGGACGCGGACCCGGCTCCGGGTCGGGCAAGACCGCGGGACGGGGTTCAAAAGGGCAGAAGTCCCGTTCCGGCGGCAAGGTCCGGCCGGGTTTTGAAGGCGGACAGATGCCCTTATACCGGCGTATCCCGAAGACGGGATTTACCAATGTGTTCCGGCAGAGCTACGAGATCGTGAACATCCGGGACCTCGACCGGTTCGAGGGAGGGGCCACCGTAGACTTGGAGTTGCTGTGTCGCGCAGGACTCATCAAAAAGCCTCACGGGAAAGTGAAACTCCTCGGTTTAGGGGAGCTGAATAAACCGATGACTATCAGAGTCCATCAGGCCAGTCGAAGCGCTATTCAAAAGGTCGAGGCCGTGGGCGGCAAAATCGAGGTGATCTAAGGTGATCGGCGGCTTTCAGAACATTGCCAAGATTCCCGAACTCAAGAGGCGCATCCTGTTCACGCTGATGATGCTGGCGGTGTACCGCATCGGTTGCCATATTCCCACACCGGGTGTGGATGGTAGTGCTCTAGCCGCGTTCTTCGATCGAACCCAGGATACGCTGTTCGGCTTGTTCAATATGTTTTCCGGAGGCGCTCTGGAGAATTTCTCCGTAATGGCTCTGGGGATCATGCCGTACATCAGCGCGGCCATCATTCTCGAGTTGCTTACCGTAGTGATTCCTCATTTGGGGAAGCTGAAGAAAGAGGGTGAGCAGGGTCGTAAGAAGATCACCCAGTATACTCGTTACGGGACGGTTGTTCTGAGTTTGATTCAGGGTTTTGGAATCGCCGTGGGTCTCGAGTCCATGGCCGGCCCCGGGGGAACCATGGTGGTGACGGATCCGGGATGGGGCTTCCGATTGATCGCCATGATCACACTTGCGGCCGGGACCGCGTTTCTCATGTGGCTGGGGGAACAGATTACGGAGCGAGGCATCGGCAACGGTATTTCTCTCATCATTTTCGGGGGGATTGTTGCCGGAATGCCGGGTGCGCTCTTGAACACTCTTCGACTGCTTCGTACCGGGGAACTTTCCATTTTCCTGTTGGTCGTCTTGGTTGCGGGTATGGTGGCGGTGGTGGGTGTTATCTGTTTCGTGGAGCGTGGACAGCGGCGAATCCCGGTGCAGTACGCCAAGAGAGTCGTGGGGCGGAGGCTTTACGGAGGGCAGAGCACGCATCTGCCGCTTCGCATCAACACAGCGGGGGTTATACCCCCCATCTTTGCGTCCTCGATCATCATGTTCCCGGCGACCATAGCACAGTTCATCGATCTTCCCATCATGCAGAGCGTCTCCCGGGCCTTGAGTCCCGAGAGCTTCATCTATTACATACTTTACGTGGGGTTCATTTTTTTCTTCTGCTATTTTTACACGGCGGTGACCTTCAACCCTGTGGATATAGCAGACAATATGAGAAAATACGGTGGGTTCATTCCCGGTATGAGGCCGGGCAAGCACACCGCCGAATATATCGACAAGGTATTGACGCGATTGACCTTCGGAGGCGCTATATATGTCTCGGCGGTTTGCGTGATGCCCACGATCCTGATCACGGAGTTGAACGTACCCTTCTACTTCGGGGGAACGGCGTTGCTGATCGTGGTGGGGGTGGCCATCGACACGATGGCGCAGATCGAATCGCATTTGCTTACCCGTCATTACGAAGGGTTCCTGAAGAAGGGTTCCATCAAGGGGCGCCGTTAGGCCGCCCACTTTTCCCAACCGGGTCACACCTGACTCCGGATGCGCTAGGAGGACGTGATGAATCTAATTCTGCTGGGAGGACCAGGAGCCGGAAAAGGCACCCAGGCCAAAAAACTCATCGACGAATACCAAATACCTCAGATCTCCACGGGCGACATGCTGAGAGCCGCGCTGGCCGATAAAACCGAATTGGGTTTGAAGGCGAAGGAGTACATGGACAAGGGAGCATTGGTTCCCGACGAGGTGGTGATCGGCCTCATCGAGGAACGCCTGGCTCAAGGCGACTGCAAGAAGGGTTACATACTGGATGGTTTCCCGCGCACGGTCAAACAGGCGGAAGCCTTGGAAAAGGTACTGGATAAGCTGGGGCAGAAGATCGACCACGTGGTGAGCGTGGAAGTGGATAACGAAGAACTGGTAAAGAGACTGAGCGGCCGGCGTACGTGTCGGAATTGCGGGGCCATGTTTCACGTGATGTTCAATGCACCCCGAAAGGATGGGGTTTGCGATACGTGCGGCGGAGAGCTGTATCAGCGAGGCGACGACAATGAAGAAACCGTTCGGAATCGGTTGAAGGTGTACGAAGACCAGACCGCCCCGCTGATCGATTATTATATGAAGAAGGGGTTGCTGCGCACTGTTCCCGGGATGGGGTCCATCGACGATATCTACGGTCGCATAAAAGCGGTGATTCAGGGTTGATGAAACGATGATTACGATCAAGTCTCCTCAGGAACTCGAGAAGATGAGGAGAAGCAACGCCATCGTACGGGAGGTGTTGCGTATACTGGAGGAGAATACGGCGGCGGGTGTCACCACGCTGGACCTGGATCGAATCTCGGAAGAGACGTGTAGGAAACGGAAAGCCAAACCCGCCTTCAAAGGCTATCGGGGTTATCCTTTCAGTCTGTGTGCTTCCGTGAACGAGCAAGTGGTTCACGGTTTCCCCACTACCCGTCCGCTTCGGGATGGGGACATCGTTAGCATGGATTTTGGTGCGCTGTTCGAGGGATTTTACGGCGACGCGGCCGTTACGGTGGGGGTGGGACGGCCCTCGGACGCAGCCAAAAGGCTGATCGATACGACGCGGGCGGCTTTGTGCGAGGGGATTCAGAAGGCGAGGTGCGGCAATCGACTGTCCGACATTTCTCACGCCGTCCAGACCTTTGTGGAGGCTCACGGGTTCTCGGTGGTTCGCAGTTTTGTAGGGCACGGCATCGGGCGTGAACTGCACGAGGAACCGCAGGTTCCCAATTTCGGTCCTCCGGGAAAAGGGGTCCGATTGCGGGCCGGTATGGTATTGGCGATTGAACCTATGGTGAACGAAGGTGGGTGTGAGGTCGAGATTTTGGAAGACGGATGGACGGCGGTAACCAGGGATCGAAAACTCAGCGCCCATTTCGAACACTCCGTGGCCATTACGAAGAACGGGCCGTACATTTTGAGCGGCGACTGACGGGGCGTCTGGAGTTGAAGAAGCCGGGCTTACAACCAGTCCGATAGAGTGGGAGAACGGCATGAAGGTCAGGGCTTCGGTAAAAAAAGTCTGTAACAAGTGCAAGATTGTAAAGCGGAAGGGAACGGTGCGTGTCATCTGTGAGAATCCGCGTCACAAGCAGCGGCAGGGATGAGTGGCGAGCGGTTTGATATAAGGCTGTCGCCGCACAACCGACTGCACAGCCAGCCGGGACCGCGTGGGTGAATGCGACCCTCGCAGGGGTCCTGATGATCGGGATGGGAGGAAGGTAACTTGGCCAGGATTGCAGGCGTCGATTTACCAAGAACCAAGCGGATTGAAATCGCCCTGACCTATATTTATGGGATTGGTCGAGCCACGTCCAACGAGATTTTGGCGAAAGCCGGGGTGGATAAGAACATTAAGGCCGTCGACCTGACGGAAGATCAGGTACGAGAGATCCGCCAAGTCATCGACCGGGATTATCGCGTGGAAGGCGATATGCGGCGGGAAGTGGCCATGAACATCAAGCGTCTTATGGATCTTGGATGTTATCGCGGTCTCAGACATCGTAAAGGACTTCCCGTAAGGGGACAGCGGACCAGTACCAACGCCCGGACGCGGAAAGGTCCGCGCAGAGCTGCCATAGGTCGCAGGAAGAAATAAGAGGCTGAACAAGGATGGCTGTGAGTAAAGGTTCGAAGAAGAAAAAAGAGAAGAAGAGCGTGCCCAATGCGGTGGCTCACATTTACGCCACGTTCAATAACACCATCATTACCATTACGGATCTGAGCGGCAATACCTTGTCCTGGGCCAGTGCCGGGACTCAGGGCTTCAAAGGATCCAGAAAGAGCACTCCGTTCGCGTCTCAGCTGGCCGCGGAAGCTGCGGCCAAGAAGGCCATGGAGCACGGTGTTCGAAGCGTTGAGGTGTACGTGAAAGGTCCTGGCTCCGGGCGCGAGGCGGCCATCCGGGCGCTTCAATCGGCGGGTTTCAACGTTTCCATGATCCGGGACGTCACTCCGATCCCACACAACGGATGCCGCCCGCCCAAGCGGCGAAGAGTCTAACTATACGGGAGGTTCAACTTGGCGAGGTATAGAGGATCGGTCTGCAGATTGTGCCGACGGGAAAATATGAAGTTATTCCTGAAGGGGGATCGCTGCTATTCAGACCGCTGCGCATGGGAAAGAAGGAGCTATGCTCCGGGCCAGCATGGACAACGGCGAGGAAAGCATTCGGACTACGGCGTTCAGCTGAGGGAAAAGCAGAAGGTCAAGCGCATGTACGGGCTGTTGGAACGTCAGTTCAGGGGGTATTTCAAATTGGCCGACCAGCAGAAAGGGGTGACGGGCACGAACCTGTTGCGGTTCCTGGAGCTGCGATTGGACAACGTGGTGTTCCGTATGGGGTTTGCCGACTCGAGATGCCAAGCCCGACAATTGACTCGGCACAATCATTTCCTGCTCAACGGAAAGAAGGTGAACATCCCGTCCATTCGGGTAAAGGTGGGGGATTCGTTGAGCATCGCGGAAAAAAGCCGTACGAATCCTCAGATCCTCTCCGCCATGGAAGCCTTGGCCCGCAGGGGAACGCCTCAGTGGATCGAAATGCATGCGGACACGTTTTCCGGAACGGTCCGGGAATTGCCGGTGCGGGAAGACATCACCATGCCTATTCAGGAGCAGCTTATTGTGGAGCTTTATTCCAAGTAACCTCCGCATCGCAGATCCGCAACCCGAACGGTCTGTTTGGGGCGCCGTGATCTGAAACGGCCGGTGCCGTGGCCCGCGGCAGATTCCGTACGCGCTATCAGGAGAACATATGTATAGGAATTGGAGAGAACTCATCAAGCCAAGGCGTCTGGAGATCGATGAGGAGACCCACACCCCGTACTACGGGAAATTCGAGTGCGAGCCTCTTGAGCGCGGCTTTGGATTAACCATAGGAAATGCGCTGCGGCGCGTTCTGCTTTCCTCTCTGCAGGGTGCGGCCATTACATCCGTGCGGATTGATGGGGTAATGCACGAATTCTCGACCGTCAACGGCGTGGTGGAGGATATCACAAGCCTCATTTTGAACCTGAAACAGGTTCATCTCAGAATGTACGGAGAAGAGGCCAAGGAGAAGGAAATAACGCTGGATGTGTCCGGGACCGGGGTAGTGACCGCCGGCCGAATTGAGACGGACGGGACCGTGGAAATCCTGAATCCGGACCAGCACATCGCTACGCTGAATGAGGACGCTCGGCTTCGCATGCAGATGACCGTGAAGATGGGCAAAGGGTACGTGCCTGCCGAACGGGACCAGGAAGTCAGTCTCCCGGTGGGAACGATACCCATTGATGCTATTTTCACGCCTATCGAGAAGGTGAACTATCGGGTGGTCAAGACGCGGGTGGGACAAATCACGGACTACGATAAGCTTGTTCTGGAGATCTGGACGAACGGAAGTGTTTCGCCTGAAGACGCGCTGGCGTATTCCGCCAAGATTCTCAAGGAGCAGTTGAGTGTCTTTATCAACTTTGAAGAGGAACAAGATCTGGCGGAAGAAGAAATAGAGGAGATCAGAGAGCCCGAAAACGAGAACCTCTATCGAACCGTGGACGAACTCGAGCTTTCCGTGCGGTCCGCCAACTGTCTCAAGAATGCGAGTATCACCTATATCGGCGAACTGGTCCAGAAGAGTGAAAGCGAGATGCTGAAGACCAAGAATTTCGGGCGAAAGTCTCTGAATGAAATCAAGGAAATTCTTACTGATATGGGCCTACAGCTGGGCATGAGACTTCCCGGTTGGCCTTCCAAAGAGATGCTCGATAGGAAGAGAAGGGAACAGGAACAATGAGACATCGGGTTGTCGGGCGAAAACTGGGTAGAACGGCTGCTCATCGAAAAGCCATGCTGCGTAACATGGTCACGTCCTTGTTCGAGCACGATAAGATCGCGACTACGGATGCCAAGGCCAAGGAATTAAGAAGGCTGGCGGATAAGATGGTGACGCTGGCGAAGAGAGGCGATTTGCACGCTCGCCGGCAGGCCTCGGCTGTCATACGAAAGAAGAAAGTCACGGCCCGGCTGTTCGATGAGTTGCGCGCTCGCTTTTCCGACCGCGAGGGCGGGTATGTCCGTGTGATCAAGAAGGGATTTCGATTGGGAGACGGGGCTCCCGTTTCTATTGTGGAACTCGTCGGCGCCGAAGAGGCTGGAAAGAAGAAGGGCAAGCGTTCCAAAGGCGGCGGGAAGGGGGAGAGTAAACCCAAGGCGGGTGAAGGGACGGCTCAGAAGAAACAAGCGGTATCCTGAAGCGAGTTCGATCGACCTTGATCCCGTCCGACACGTGGTCCCTGGTTCCGGTGTCGGAGTACCGTCCAAGGTTCGCGTATGCTGAGAACAGGAATTCGGGTTTTACCGATGCCGGACGATTGAATACGGAACGGTTTTATTCTGTTCCCGGACACCATGCTCCTGAAAAGGCCCTCGGCTCTTAGGGCCTTTTTTATTAAAGCTTTTGGGGTTGGTGTAACAGCTGGTAACCGTTTCGGAAGAGCCGTTCAGAATTTGCGATCCAGCAGAAGGTGGGAGAAATATCCCAGGACGGCGGCGGCATACCACGGCCACGATTCGGACAAAGGGGTTTTGAAAATCACATGCGGCAGAACCACGATGGGTAGGGGTACCAGGACCATGGCCCAGCGGGTATGCGTCCATCCTCGATGCCGGCCGACGGCGGGGAACATGGCCGCTAACCCCAGAAGCGCCGCATAGGCATAGTGCCTTTTAAGGACCAGATAGATGTCCAGCAGCAGCAACACGAGGTAAAAACTTCGTTGGGCCTTGCTGTCCGTATCCACATCGGGAAACAACGCCGCCATCAAGGTGATGGAAAAGTACAACCCCGCTTGGGACCAGGATATCGGTTTTTGGAACACGCACCACAAGAGCCCGGTGAAGCAGGCAAAAGCGCCAAGCCCGCCCAAGGCGTGTATCCGGTATGAGGCCATGGTCTTTCTCCGTCTTTGAAATGTCGAAACCGAACTTGCATACTTCACGAAGGGCTTTGTTGAGAAAGGCTTCCGTTGCGGGCCGCTTAGCAGGCCGTTGAAAGACGCGATCCGCCGTGTTGCGCTTCTTCTTTCGTCATTGCGGCGTACTGGTTGTACGCTTCATTCCTCGGGATTCGCGCGCCTTGCATCTCATCGTTCTTTACCAGCCTGCCCGCAATATGGTTTATCCACGGGCTGTTGACAGTCTGTCAAGAACGTACAGCAGTTTGCGTCGGTTTTCACGGCTTCGGCGTGTGTCCGGGTGCGATTCCTTCCGGACGATTCGCACAGCCTGTATCTCTTCGGTCCGCACGGTGGCGCGGGCGATTCCGATTCTCAGGGCGTCGCGGGGGCTTTCCGGTATGGATTCCGGAAAAATCAGAACGCAGCGGTTGACATCGAGCCACCTGTGGTTACTGTACTGCCAATTTCGGGTCCCGGCGCCAAGTGCCGCCAGATGAAGTCATTCGAACATCGGGTCAGGGAAGACCTTATGTAAAACTCTCCCTAATCCTTGGATAACCATACCCATTTCGAGTGAGCGGGGTCAGGGATCCCGGAGACAGAAAGAATTTTTTTCTGTGTGCGGATTGCACGCAGACGAACTTAATTCAGCCGTCAGGAGGTAGAGGTAATGACCATGAAGCCCTTGAACGATCGGGTACTTGTGCTGCGGATCGAGGAACAGCAAACCAGTACCGGCGGAATTATCATTCCCGATACGGCCAAGGAAAAACCCCAGCGGGGAAAGGTGATCGCTGCAGGTCCCGGAAGGATCTCCGACAAAGGGGAGCGGATCCCTTTGGGGGTGAAGGCGGGGGATGAAGTCCTCTTCGGAAAGTATGCGGGTACGGAAGTCAAGGTCGGCGGAGTGGAACATTCCATCATGCGGGAAGACGAAATATTGGCTATCGTCGAGAAGTAACAGGAGGTGCGAATATGGCTGCCAAGCAAATCAAATACAGTTCGGAAGCGCGTGAAAAAGTGATGCGCGGCGTAGATATTCTTGCAAACGCCGTAAAGGTGACCCTCGGTCCCAAGGGGCGCAATGTGATTCTCGAGAAGTCCTGGGGGTCTCCCACGATTACCAAAGACGGTGTGACCGTTGCGAAGGAAGTGGAGCTGGAAGACAAGTTCGAGAATATGGGCGCCCAGATGGTGAAAGAGGTGGCCTCCAAGACGTCGGACGTGGCCGGGGACGGCACGACGACCGCCACGATCCTGGCCCAATCCATATACCGGGAAGGTTCCAAGATGGTGGTGGCGGGGTCCAACCCCATGTCGTTGAAGCGCGGAATCGAGAAAGCGGTTCAGGCTGCGGTGGAAGAACTTCGAAAAGCCAGCAAACCCACCAAGGACAAAAAGGAAATTGCGCAGGTGGGGACCATTTCCGCCAACAATGACAAGACCATTGGTGAGATCATTTCGGACGCCATGGAAAAAGTGGGGAAAGAAGGAGTCATCACGGTCGAAGAAGCCAAGGGCATGGAAACGACGCTGGATATCGTGGAAGGTATGCAGTTCGACCGGGGATACATTTCCCCCTATTTTGTTACGGATCCTGAGAAGATGGAAATCAGTCTGGATGATCCCTACCTCCTGCTGTACGAGAAGAAGATCAGCAACATGAAAGACATGATTCCCATTCTGGAACAGATTGCCCGTACGGGTAAGCCCTTGCTGATCATTGCGGAGGATGTGGAAGGCGAGGCCTTGGCCACCTTGGTGGTGAACAAGTTGCGCGGCACCTTGAAAGTGGCGGCGGTCAAGGCGCCCGGCTTTGGGGACCGGCGCAAGGCGATGCTTCAGGACATCGCGGTACTGACGGGCGGCCAGATGGTTTCCGAGGACTTGGGCATCAAGCTGGAAAATGTGAGCTTGAATGACTTGGGACAATGCAAGCGAATCGTCATCGACAAGGACAACTCCACCATTGTGGACGGCGCCGGGAGCAAAGCGGAACTGGAGGGCCGGGTTCGACAGATTCGTGCACAGATCGAGGAAACCACGTCCGATTATGACCGGGAGAAATTGCAGGAACGTCTGGCTAAACTCATCGGCGGCGTAGCGGTGATCCATGTGGGAGCGGCTACGGAAACGGAGATGAAAGAGCGAAAAGCGCGGGTGGAGGATGCTCTTAACGCCACTCGGGCCGCGGTGGAAGAGGGCATCGTTGCCGGCGGAGGCGTCGCACTGATCCGCTGCATCCATGCACTGAACGCAGTGAATCCGTCGGTCCAGGAAGAACAGTACGGTGTGAATATCGTGCGGCGGGCCTTGGAGGAACCGTTGCGTCAGATTGCGAACAACGCCGGCTACGAAGGTTCCGTCGTGGTTCAGAAAGTCAAGGAAAACGAGGGACCGTTCGGCTTTGATGCGGAATCCGGGGAGTACGGTGATCTGATGGCCATGGGTATCATCGATCCGACCAAGGTGGTGCGTTTTGCCCTGCAGAACGCGGCTTCGGTGGCCGGACTGCTGATTACCACGGAAGCCATGATTGCGGAGAAACCCGAAGACAAAGAACCCATGGGTATGCCCGGCGGCGGCCCCGGCATGGGCGGCATGGGCGGTATGGGCGGCATGGGCGGCATGGGCGGTATGATGTAACAACCGTCTGAATCAACCTGGTTTGGTGACCAACGGGAACCCCTCGGGGTTCCCGTTGCTCGTTTCAGGCCTATACGGCTTCTCCGGTGGGAACACGAGTCCGATGGCTTTTTGGGCCCGACAGAGCGCCGGGTTCGGTTGCAAACAACGGATCTTCCGTATCCGGGCGCGGCGGGCGGGAGTCTCGAAACGGACCGTGCGTTTCGAAGCATCATGGAGAGGTTTCCCCAGGATCATGCCTCCACACGATCCGGTCTCAGGTAGCGTAACAAAAGAAGGGAAGCCAGGATCAGGCCGCCGAAAAGGGATATCCCCAAGCCGAAGGACCCATGTTCTCCCATCACGCCGATAAAGGCGGGCATGAGCCCGCCTCCTATCAAGAACGACCAGGGCACGGTCAGGGCGATGGCCAGGCTGCGTTCCTGGGGAGATGTGGTCCTGGAGAGGGCGGCGAATCCTGCCGGGAAAAAGCATACCGCCATGGCGGGTTGGAGGAATACGATGGGGATCAGCCAGGGATCGGGAGCCACACCCAGAAGCGCCGTGAGAATTCCGGTGGTCAGAAAGGTGTAGGCCAGGGCGCGCTTGGGGCCCAGTCGGTCCGAAACGTAACCCGCCAGGAACGCCATGCCTACTCCCGGGATTCGGGAAAGAGCCAGCAGGGAGTTGACCCATGGGCGATCCATGCCCCGTTCGGCGACCAGGTAGAGCGGAATCATACCGTACACGGCAAGGCTTGCGCCGATACCCATTACAAAGAAGACGCCTATGATCCAGAAGGTTCGCTTTCGGATCATGATCCGGATGCTTTCCAGTCGGGGCGCTTCGCCCAGGAACCTCCCGCCTTTTCCATACATTCCGAACACAAGACACAGGAGAAGGGAAGCGGCTCCGAGACATCCCATGGCGGTGCGCCAGCCGCCTAACGCGACAAATGTTTCAGCCAGTAGCGGAGCCGCCACGAAGGAAAGATTGGGGGCCAGTTCGTGAACGGCGAGGGCCTTACCCCAGTGTTGCCGGCGTACCAGGCTCGTGATGGTGGCGATTCCCGAGGGCAGGTATATGCCCGCAGCCAGTCCCAGGACGAACAAACTTCCTGCCAGTTCGACAAAACTTCCCGCGGTGGACACGAAGAACAACGCCGCGCCCACCATGGTTCCGGAAAGTAGGACCGTCCAGCGGTGGGAGATCCTGCTCGAGATAATTCCGGAGGCCAGAAGCGCCACGCAATATCCGGAGGAGATGAACAGGAACAAAGATCCGGACAGGGCATGTCCGATTTCCAGGTCCCGTTCCAGTACGGGGAGAAAAGGGGCCAGGATCACTCTGGAAAGGAAATTTATCCAAAAGATACCGGTGAGGAGAAAGAGCGTGCGGACAGGCGCCGTCGAGGCCTGTTCGGAATGTGTGGAGATCATAGGTAATTTCCGGTGCGGCGTTGAGCCGGGTGAATCGTTGTTCAGCAGGCTGGTGAAAAACGCGATCTGCTGCGTTTCGCTTCACCCTTCCTGCCTGTGCGCCCCACCACCTGTCTGCGTGCAGTCACGCACAGGCAGACGCAGGCAGGCGTCATTGAGACGTACCGTACGCCGCATTCCTCAGGATTCGCCGGGCCGAAGGGGGGTGGCCTGCATCTCATCGTTTCGCACCCGCCTGCCCGCAATAGGACGTATCAGCGGCCTGTTAGAGGGACCCCGAACTCTCCGGATTTGCAGTGTGCGGAAATTCTGAAATCCCATCATAGAGGAGGAAGCCGGCGTGCGCAAGGACCGAAACCGGGATCGCGGAAGTGATCCCGGGAGCCGTATCAGGCTGTTGAAGAACGCGATCTGCTTTCACGCCTTTGGTCACGCCGCCGGCGTGACTTCCTCCTTCGTCATTGCGGCGTACGGGTTGTACGCCTCATTCCTCAGGATTCGCGCGCCTTGCATCGCATCGTTTTTGACCAGCCTGCTCGAATTGCGGTTTTTCAACGGCTGGTATGGGGGATGTGGAAAAGAGGTTGGCCTTCGTTTGGGATCCATGCGAGAATAAACCGCCGGGATGTATCTTAGGGTCGGGGTTCAAGGGGCTTTTCCTGTGGAGGATAAACCCGATAGGGCCCTATACCGCAGGATGGATTTCGAGGTCTCGGACTGCGCTGCGTGGGGAATAGCAAGGTTTTTAAAGAGTCTCTTGCCGGAAAGGGTCGTCATGAAAACAGGGTGGTATAGGCGGAGTGTGGTTTCATGGGTGCTGGGGCTGTTTCTGATGGTCGGTTTCAGTGCGGGATCCTTTGCCGGCGCCTTGGTCAAAATCGGCGATGATTTCCCCGACCTCAAGTTCCCCGTTCCTGGAAGCGTTGAAGATCGGGAGTATTTAGGCTTGAGAGAGGGCGAGACCTTCTCCGTCAGAGATGTCCAAGCCGAGTTGCTCGTGATCGAGGTTCTGAACGTCTACTGCCTCACCTGCCAGGAGCAGGCGCCCGTATACAACTCGCTGTTCAAGGCCGTCCAGGAAGATGCCGAATTGAAGGGACGAGTCAAGATCCTGGGAATCGCCGCCGGCAACGACGAACTCGAAATTCAGGAATTCCGTTCCGATCACCAGGTGCGAATACCGGTGGCCCCTGATCCGGACTTCGAGACCTTCAGTACGCTGGGAATCGGCGAGACCCCGTTCACCCTGACTCTGCGCCTGGATTCCAGCGCCCCCGGCGGTGTCGTGGCCGCCACCCATTTGGGTCCGTTGCGTGGGATCCAGGGTGTCCTAGAGCAATACCCGTCCCTGCTTTCCTCCACCCCTGCTTTCTTCAGAGAGCAAGGGAGAGACGTTGCGGCGGAGGAGCGGGTCGTGAAGCCGGTGCTTTCTCAAAAGGAAGTGAACGCCAAGATCGAGTCCCTTTTCCAAAGAGTTTCGCAGGAAGTTGCCGAGGTCCGTTCCCTGGACTTGGGTCAAAGGTACCCGGTGTACGAGGGGAAAGTACGCATGGAAGACGGGCCTGCCCGGATATTTGCCGTGGTGGTGGCAAGACCGGTTCCCTGTGATCTCTGCCATGACGTGCATTACATCTATGTTTTCGACCAGCAGGGACGGATCATCGAACTGGAACCCCTTCAACTGAGAAAATACGGAAACGAGCCCTTCGACGAGGAGGATCTGGCCAAGCTTCGAAAGCCTGTAATCGGTTCGCTTCTTACGAATCCACCGAGATTCGACCCGAGAGTGGATGCCGTTTCTTCGGCCACCATCACCAGCGCCGTGGTGTTTAACAGCCTTTCCGAAGGAACGCGGTTGTTTGAGGAACTGAAGGAAGGAGGGATCATCGGCGGGGAGCGGTCTATGGAATGAAGACGCGCGGAGAACCGGATCCGTTCGTCGGCTTCGGGAACACCGGCCGAATATTGACCTGAGTCAAGGCAACTCTTGGGAAAAGCACCTACGCTGAAGCGGAAGGCCACAGATCCCAGGATAGGAAAGATACGCCGTCGGCTTTTCTCCATGCCGAGGTTCGAAAGGAAAGGAAAGGAGTCCCCCATGAAACGCATTGCGGTTTTTGAGGAGAATACGTTTGACGAAAAAGGTCTCAAGAGGCTCGTGGTGCACGATTCCCCTTATTTCAAGATACTCAACTTCAACTTCAGGGCCGGCCAGGAACTGCCCATCCACTCTCATGAGATTGAAGGCCAGCTAAGCATCGCCGTGCTGGAAGGCGCCGGTCAATTCCTGGCCGCCGGGGGAAAGACCCTGCCCGCAAAGCAGGGAGACGTACTCATTTCAGACATCGCCGAGCCTCACGGTGTCCGTGCGGAAAGCGATATGAGAATCCTGGTAACGATCGCACCGCCCATCTGAGGTTCGACTGCCTGAAAGGGGGCTTACCAGGCTGTTGAAAAACGCGATCTGCTTTCACGCCTTTGGTCACGCCTTTGGCGTGACTTCATCCTTTCTGCCTGTGGCGCCCCACCTGTCTGCGTGCGGACACGCACAGGCAGGCGCAGACAGGCGTCATTGCGGCGTGCTGGTTGTACGCCTCATTCCTCAGGATTCGCGCGCCTTGCATTTCATTGTTTTTGAACGGCCTGCCCGAAATGCTGTTTTTCGACGGGCTGCTATGGGACACCTCCTTGTGCCTGTTTGTGAGGCGGGTTTTCTCGGTCTTTCCTCGGATGCATGACCGCTGCGAGCGGGTGGCGCCGCGTTCCGGCTCCCCTGGGCGAATCCGGACGGCAATCGGGGCTATCCTTGGATTGACAACCGCATGAACCATCGGTACAAGGGGCATAACATCGCCGGAGGGATGAACCGATGGAGAGGGCTTCTCGTTTCTTCCGCCTGTGCCGGAAGGTTATGTACGAGAGGGTCGAGGGTTCATTCAGGATCTCCCGTCTCGCCGGCGGAAAACGGATAACCGTGAAAGGAATGCACTCGCCATGAGATGTCCGGATTGCGGGAACGAAATCCCTCACGTGGTCTGCTCCAAATGCCAGGCGCATTCTCCCACTGGAAGCAAGTATTGCTGCCGTTGCGGGGAAGCCATTCCGGAAGAACCGGAACGAGAGACGGTGCAGGAATCGGATTTTTCCAAGAGAAAGCTTTGCAGCGACGGGAACTGCATCGGCGTTATCGGCAAGAACGGGAGATGCCAGCTCTGCGGCAAGCCCTACGAAGGAGACCCCGTCTGATCCGTACTCCGTTCATTGGGCGACGTCTGCACAAACATTCCGGATCCGGAGGAGCACGTTGTTGGAAGTGTGCGCCGGATTCGGCCGACGTAAAGGCAAAGACGCATGTATGAACTTAAAGTTGTCGAGAGCTTCGCGGCGGCGCATAGCCTTCGGAGTTTCCGGGGCAAGTGCGAATCGCTGCACGGGCACAACTGGAAACTGGAAGTGTTGGTAAGGGCCTCCGACCTCAACGACGTCGGTTTGGTTCTTGATTTCAAGGAAATCAAAAACGCCGTAAAGGAAGTGCTGGAAGAACTGGATCACAAGCATCTGAACGAGTTGCCGGCATTCCAGACCGTCAATCCGTCTTCGGAAGCCATCGCGCGATACGTGTTCTCCCGTCTTTCCGAGAAGCTGAACGTTGGACAGGTGCGCGTCTGCAAGGTGGTGGCCTGGGAATCGGAGGATGCCTGCGCGGCGTATTTCGAAGAGGGGTAACCCGGAGCACGCCCGCGGCAGGCCGCAGCAGGTCGGTGCAAAACGCGATCCGCGGTTACGCCGACGGCGTGAGGCTTGACCCTTCATCATTGCGGCGTATTGCAGGTACGCCTCATTCCTCAGGATTCGCCCGCTTGCATCTCATCGTTTTGCATCGGCCTGATAAGGAGTTCTTCAATGCAGTCATTTGCCGTACAGGGAGCTAGAAGAACGGTTTTCGGAACCGGGTCCTCGACTTCCCTACCGGAAGAAATCAAGCGATTCGATGCCCGCCGGGTGGTGGTAGTGATGGATCCGGCCTTGTCCCGGACGGACTTCAGGGACCGTATCATGGCGCCTTTGGCCGAGGACGGCATCGAGGCCGTATTATTCGACGGTTTCGAATCCGAACCGGCGCCGGAGTCCGCGGATGCAGGGGCCTCTGTAGCCCGTGAGCACGAAGCGGAGCTGGTGATCGGAGTGGGCGGGGGCAGCTCCATGGATGTGGCCAAAGCCGTGGCCATGCTGGCCCGAAACTCCGGGCCGGCGCGTTCGTTTATCGGTTTGGGGCTGGTTCGGGAACGGCCGCTGCCTTCCATCATGATCCCCACGACGGCGGGAACGGGCAGTGAGGTTACCTTCACCGCGGTGTTCACTATGAGAGAGAGCCGCAGCAAAGGGGGGATCAACGACGAGAAAATGTTCCCGGATACGGCGCTTCTGGATCCTGAACTGACCCTCGGATGCCCTCCGCACGTTACGGCCTATACGGGCATGGACGCGCTTACTCATGCCATCGAATCGTACACTTCGCGGCAGGCCAATCCCGTCAGCGATCTCTATGCGCTGGAGGCCATCCGGCTCATCGGAGAGAACCTTCGGGGCGCCGTGTATTTCGGCCTGGATCGGGAAGTTCGATCCAATATGCTGCTGGGCAGTTATCTGGCGGGTCTGGGCCTGGCCGCAGCCGGCGTGGGTGCGGTGCATGCCCTGGCCTATCCGTTGGGCGCCCTGTTCGGCATCAATCATGGAACGGCCAATGCGGTGTTGCTGCCCTATGTCATGGCCTATAACGCGCCGGGTATCATGGACCGCTATGCCGCCATCGCCCGGCTCCTGGGGAAGGAATGCGGAGGCGGTTCACTCAGAGACGCGGCCTTCACGGCGGTGGATGCGGTTCGAGAGCTTTCCGGAGACATCGGCATTCCGGCCACATTGGAAGGGCTGCACATCCCCGGGGATGCCGTGCCCGAGATGGCGGTGGGAGCTCTCAAAGTGACCCGTCCTATGCTGAACAATCCTCGCCCCGTTGGACTGGAAGACGCGGAGCGCATCTATCGAAACGCATTTGGAGGAAATGTTCATGCCGGGTTATGAAGTATTGGGAACCGAGGAGAAAGATCTTGTTCTGGATGTGTTGTCCCGTGGCGTACTCTTTCGTTACGAGTTTCCCGGTGAACAAGGGGGAGTTTACAGAGTTGAGGAGTTCGAAAAGGCCTTTGCGCTCAGGACGGGGGCTCGTTTTGCGCTGGCGGTGTCTTCCGGAACGGCCGCGCTCAAAGTTGCGCTGGCTGCCTTGGGGATAGGGCCGGGGGACGAAGTGATCACCCAGGGTTTCACGTTTGTGGCGACCTGGGAGGCGATTCTGGATTCCGGCGCGGCGCCCGTTTTCGCCGAAATCGATGATACCCTGTGCATGGATCCCCAGGACCTGGAAAGGAAAATCACACCCCGGACGCGAGCCATCATACCGGTGCACATGTTGGGTTCCATGGCGAACATGGAAGCCCTTATGGACGTAGCCCGTCGCCACTCCATACCCGTCGTCGAGGATACGGCGCAGGCCTGCGGCGGGACCCTGTATGGCAAAGCTTTGGGAACGTTCGGCTCCTGCGGTACGTTTTCGTTTGACTCCGTCAAGACGATTACCACGGGAGAAGGAGGCATGGTCCTGACGGATGATCGTGAATTGTATGTCCGGGCCTCTGAATACCATGACCACGGGCACGACCACAATCCGGACCTTCCCAGGGGGCTCGAAGGCCGGAGATTTTTCGGCATGAACCACCGGATGATGGAATTACAGGGGGCGCTCGGACTGGCCCAGTTGGGCAAGCTGGACGAGATCCTCAAGCGCCAGCGGGCCAACAAAAAACTCCTGAAGGACTGTCTGTCGGGGATCGAGGGCGTCACGTTCCGACGGATTCCGGATCCGGAGGGAGACACGGCGACGTTTTTGAGCTTCTTCCTCCCTTCGGAGGCTCAGGCTCGGTCCTTCAACCAAGTTCTCCAGCGGGAAGGGTCGGCCGCGGTCTATTTCTTCGAAAACACGTGGCATTACTACCGGAAATGGGAACATTTGCTGGAAAAAAAGACGCCGTTCAAATCCGGCTGGCCCTTCCAGGGCAGGCCGGAGGGCATGCGCCTGGAATTTCAACCGGAGGCCTTACCCGCATCGGACGAACTCATGCGCCGTATGCTGGTGATTCCCATCAACAACTTCATGGACGACCGCATACCCCAACTCCGATCCGCCATTCATCGAGCGGCCGCCGAAATGTGAGTCTGGGGGCACGAAACGCAAAGATTCCTTTCCATGCATTCCGCTTTCTCCGGATGGTGATGGAACATGAAAACCGTTGTGGTCATTCCCGCCCGTTTCGGGTCTTCCAGGTTTGAGGGCAAGGCCTTGGCTCTCATCGCCGGCAAGCCCATGATCCGGCACGTATATGAAAGGGCGCGCCGTGGTCCGGGCGTGGACCGGGTGGTCCTGGCCACGGACGACGAACGCATCGCCCGCGCGGCCCGATCTTTTGCCGGGGAAGTGGTGCTTACCTCTCCGCTGCATCGGTCCGGTACGGACCGGGTGTCGGAAGCGGCGGATCGGCTGGGACTGGACGATGAGGACCTGGTGGTGAATATCCAGGGAGATCAGCCGCTGTTCGAACCGGTTCAAATTCAACAGGTCATCGAGCCGCTGAGGGAGGACACAGGCCTTCCCATGGCCACCCTCATATACCGGATCACCGAATCCGCCGAAATTCAGGATCCCAATATCGTGAAAACCGTGTTCGATCGCCGGGGGATGGCTCTGTATTTTTCAAGGGCCGCCATTCCCTACCACCGGGACGGGGACCCCACGGCAGGGTACTACAAGCATCACGGTATTTATGCCTACCGCCGTCCGTTCCTGCGCACCTTCTCCCTGTGGCCCCTCTCTCCCCTGGAGGACGCGGAGAAGCTGGAGCAGTTGCGCGTGCTGGACCATGGAGTTCCCCTGCGCGTAGTGATTACGGAGTACGACTCCTTGGAGGTGGATACACCCGCCGACGCCCGAAAGGTGGAAACGTTGATGAAGTCGGCCGGCGATAACCGTTCTTTATCCCGTCCCGGGGGATGAGCTTGGGGGGCAAGGGAGCCGTCGTTTCGAGGGAAACGGTCCCCGTATCCTGGGAGTTCGGTTCATGGCGCGCATCCGCTTCATATCGCTGTACTCCTGAATCATGCCGGCCAGCAATTCCGAGAAGAACGGAGCCTCCTCTTTAGGGGGCGGATAATTTTCCAGTCGTTCTCCCAACAGACCCCGGAGCAACCGGTCCGCGGCTTCCGTTCTCGTGACGACGGTGGTCCAGCCCGCCGAGGAGCCGATGCCGCCAAACGAGATATCGGCGTATTCCGCCGAGAAGTCCGAACAGAACCGACACGCATACCTGGAAAACGACGCGAGGCTTCCCTGGGGTATCTCCACCCGTTCTCCCGAGACGAGTTCCAGGGAAAGGGTTTCCTGCACATGGACCCTGCGTATTTCCGAGAAATGAACGCCGGCTGTGGATTCCAGATGCAGGCGCAGCTCCTCCGGGAAGACAAAGCTTTCCATACAAAACAATCCGAAATAGTGCCGGACCCAGTTCGGCGGGATCGCTCCGAGCATTTCCAGTTTCCGGACGCCCGCGATCTGACACGGAGTACCCACCAAGGCCACCCGGGACAGTCCTTCTTTCAGAAGGAACCGTGTGGTCTGGAGAGCGGAGACGAACGTGGAGTGTTCCTCTCCGGGTACTTCGATTTCCATGCACTGGGGGCAGGTGCATCCCGCGGCTTCGAGAATTTCGGTGCAGGTGGCGGCCATGAGGGAACGCTTCCGGAACGTTCCTTCCTGCCGGGCTACGATGGCTCCGTCTATGTCCCCGTGGTCCTTCAAGTACATCAGCATGGTAGTCACCACCCCGCCGTGGGTCCCTCTCCGGAGCACTTCGGGATTTAGGGAACGGGCTGAATACAAACCCAGGCGACGCCCCATGGGCGGCTCCCACGCTCTATGACTGCGGAGTTCGTGCTCCAGACCGGGAACGGCCGGGCAGATCCAATAGCACATTCCGCATTGCGTACAATTGCCGCGTTCTCTATAGACGGGAAATCCGTTGCCGTCCAAGGCGAGAGCGCCGCCGTCCATAAAGGAGCACACGGATACGCATTCACCGCAACGCCTGCACAGCCCTCGATCCCGGACGTCCCGAATCAGGTCCGAAAAAGATGCGGCCTCACCGTCCATGTACTTCAACCTCCGGCGACACGTACCTCAACCCCGAACATCACGCACCCATACCATCGAATTCATTTTAGCATTTAAGATAAGCATTGGCTCCTGGGTTTCCAGGGGTAAAGAACGACAAAGGGCGGAATATTCTCGAAACGGGATTCGCGGATTTCCATCCGTATGCGAAACAGAAGAGTCCTCAGCCGGCCGTGGGACGTCGGGCTGTGAAACCTTACCGCCGCCGGATGGGTGTTGGAGGCCGGGATGCTGTTGAAAAACGCGATCTGCTTTCACGCCTTTGGCGTGACGCTTCCTCCTTTTTGAACAGCCTGTCCGAAATGCTGTTTTTCAACGGGCTGATAGAGGTGGTCGTATGGGACCATATACGGGGGTGACCTGCGGGGTGTGGTGAGGAGGCTGCCGCCGGGGACGGAAGAAGGCCCCCTCAGGGAGCCTTCTCTGTTCATGGTGGGCGGGATCGCTCCAGCCTCTCCGGACGATTGGGGGATTAGCCCGCCGAGGCGCCGAGCACGATGTCATCCGGGCAGTTGGCGTGTTCGGCCGTTACCGAAATATCGTCGTCGATCACTGAAACCGTTACTGTTACCCCTTCCGTCTGCTTGTAACCGAAATCCGCATAGTTGGCGGCGTCCTGACCCGCAGCCCGGGCGCTTTCCGCCGCCGTCAGGGCGTTCCAGGCGTCCGCTCGGGCCTGGGAGCAGAAAGCCCGCTGGCGATAGGCGCTGTACTGAGGAATGGCGATGGCCGTCAGGATGCCGATGATGGCGATGACGATCATCAATTCAACCAGGGTAAAACCTTTTTCTCTTTTGCCGGCCAATTTCCGTAACATGTTCGGGTCCTCCTTTGGGGTTCGTTTTCTGTTGCCGTATGCTGAAGCAACTCGTGTGCCAAGACTCACGGCTAATGTAACAAGCTGTATTTATTCATAGTGTTTCTGAGTGGCCCAGGGATTCGGGAATAGGGTCCGGAGAGTGACGACAAAGTTTGTCTCAACCGGGACAAAAAACGGCACACGCAGGGTATGCCATGGAACCGGTCCGCCCGAAAGGTCCCGTGTTACGAAAAAGGAAGCCATGGTTGCCAACCGCCGGCGGCGTGGTGGGGAAACACCGGGGATCCGGAGTGAAACCGGTCCCCGGAGTGCAAGGAGAATGCCGGATCATGGGCCGGCATGCGGGTTTCATTCCCGTTGGCCTCCGAAGATGTGGAGCAGCATGATGAAGAGATTGATGAAGTTGAGGTACAGGGATAATGCTCCGACAATGGCTCCCTTGCGTTCCACGTCCTGATCCAGGCCCGCCGGTCTGGACAGGGCCATCTGTTTGATACGTTGGGTGTCGTAGGCGGTCAGCCCCACGAATACCAGCACGCCGATGTAACTGATGATCATCGTCATGGCGCCGGATCGGATGAAGATCATGTTCACCACGGAAGCCAGGATGATCCCCACGAGTCCCATGAACAAAAAGCCGCCCAGGGAGGTCAAATCTCTCCGGGTGGTCATGCCGTATACACTGCACACGGCGAAGGTCCCGGCGCAGATGAAGAAGACCCGGGCGATGGAGGCGCCGGAGAACACGAGGAAAATAGAGGAAAGAATGGCGCCGTTCAGGGAAGAATACAGGACGAACAGCATGGCGGCCGTCTGACCGGACATGCGATCGACCCGGCCGCTGATGGTGAATACCAGTGCGAGTTGCCCGATGATCAGACCCCAGAAAACGAGCTTGTTTCCGAAGATGAATCGCAGCAGGGTTTCGTTGTGGGCGACGTAAAAGGCCACCACTCCCGTGAGTACCAGTCCCACGGCCATCCAGTTGTAGACGCTCCGCACAAATTCGTTGATCAGAACCTGTGCCTGTTCTCGAGGTACGCTAATAGTCTGCATTCACTGTCACTCCTTTTGGGCAGGCCGACTAAAAGCGGCCACCATGAGTTTTGGGCTTCTCCTGAGCCTCGCGACATGCCTCCGTGCGCGCCGATTCGGGGGATTCACACGCCCGGCATCGCATGCTTCTTCAGGAGCCTCCCGGCAAACCTGTTCTTCCACGGGTTGCCGGCAGGGGTGGAAAGGGTTTGTGGAGGTTTCGGACCGCTGTTCGAAGAAATCCCGGAAGGCGACCCGAACCCGAACCGTTATGATTTCCTTAATGATTCGCATTATATGGTTCCTGGAATCGTATTTCAAGAAGATCCGGACAGGCATGTTCCACATGAGACGAATCGGATCCGTCCGAGGCGGTTTCCTGTCCCAGCATCCGAAACGCGGTCTATTCCCGGACTCGAGGGCAGGTTCGGGACCGGTCCCGCGGGCCGCTGAGCTTTCCTCCGAAGCCCTTTTGAATTTCAGGAACCGGAGGCGCACGAAATCCGGCGGTTTTCCTGACGGCCCAAACCGAATGAAATCGTTGAAGGTCAAATCGTGCGGCGAAGGTTGACTGTATCGCCAAAGTGGTTAAGTGTATACTAACCTTCGGCAGGGAAGTGAACGGGGTGTTTCCGCCTTCAGGATTGAGGCGCATTCCCGTGTCGAGTCATGGGGAGAGAATGGATGTTGGGCGTTGTCTGAACTCTTCGAGGTGGGGACAACCTCAATTTTCGTCACACCAGTTTCGAGAGGAGGCGCCCCGCATCTCGATGCTTATTGCCGGTCCGGCTTCCGATGCGTTTGCAGACGGCCGGTCCGAAGCTTGCCGTTCACTTCGACGGAATCTCCGGTAGACGGATGCGAGGTGATGGAGTGTTGAAGAGGAATCATGAAGAAATGGAACGCACTGATGGATTTTCACTAGGCGCGTCGGGAGATCCGGACCTTCCTGACGGCTTGCGGCGGGATGTATCGGCGTCCGCTGTAGTGAAACCGGGTGAGGACCAGGGAGCCGAGTCCGTGGGGGAGGATCGAGAAGCCGGCGGGGAAAAGAGCGTCGAGGAGCAATTGGAGGAAAAAGATCGCGAGGCCAGGGAGAATTACGAACGGTGGCTTCGGTGTATGGCCGAGTTCGAAAACTATAAGAAACGACAGGAACGAGAGCGACAGGAGTTCTGCAAGTTCGCCAACGAGTCGGTTATTTCGGAAATGTTGCCCACGCTGGACAATCTGGATCGGGCCATGGAGCACTTGCAGAAAGGGTCATCCGTGGAACGCGTGCGCGAAGGTGTGGAATTGACGCGCACCGGCCTGATGAGCGTGCTGGAAAAACAGGGGTTAAATCCCATCGAGGCCTTGGGCCGGAAATTCGATCCCCACTTTCATGAGGCCGTAATGCAGTTGGAGGACGCCGAAGCAGAAGACCAGACCGTGGTTCAGGAGGTTCAAAAGGGATACGTGCTGAACGGCCGCGTGATTCGGCCGGTGAGGGTAGTGGTCTCCAGGAAACCCTCATAAGCCCTGGATCTCCTGTCTGTGACGCATCCTGTGCGCACCCATATAATGGAGTATAGAAATGTCTCTCCTCAGGAGAGCGTTTCCAACGTTTTAGGGAGGAGATTGGACCTATGGGAAAGATCATCGGTATCGATCTGGGAACGACGAATTCGTGTGTTGCCATTATGGAGGGAGGAGACCCCAAGGTCATTGCCAACGTGGAGGGAAGCCGAACCACCCCATCGGTGGTGGCGTTTACCGAATCGGGGGAGCGGCTGGTGGGCCAGACGGCCAAGCGCCAGGCCATAACCAATCCCGACAATACCGTATTTGCGGTCAAGCGACTCATCGGCCGGAAATATTCGGACGTCGAGGTACAGAAGGATATCAAGAATCTGCCGTACAAGATCGTGCAGGCGCCCAACGGGGACGCGCACGTGGAGATCCGCGGAAAGCAGTACAGTCCCGCCGAGATCTCCGCCATGATTCTGACGAAGATGAAACAGACGGCGGAGGAATACCTCGGGGAAAAGGTGACGGAGGCGGTCATTACGGTGCCCGCCTATTTCAACGACAGCCAGCGGCAGGCCACCAAGGACGCGGGGCGCATTGCGGGGCTCGACGTGAAGCGTATCATCAATGAGCCCACAGCGGCTTCCCTGGCGTATGGTTTGGACAAGAAGAAGGATGAAGTTATCGCGGTGTTCGACCTGGGAGGCGGCACATTCGATATTTCTATCCTGGAAATCGGAGACGGGGTATTCGAGGTCAAATCCACCAATGGGGATACGCACTTGGGGGGCGAGGATTTCGATCTTCGGATCATCGATTATCTGGCCGCCGAATTCCTGAAAGATCAGGGGATCGATCTTCGCAAGGACAAGATGGCTCTGCAAAGGCTGAAGGAGGGGGCCGAGAAGGCCAAGATGGAATTGTCCACCTCCATGGAGACGGATATCAACCTGCCCTTCATCACCGCGGACGCCAGTGGTCCCAAGCATATGAACATCAAACTGAGCCGGGCCAAGATGGAATCCCTGGTGGAAGACCTTATCGAACGGGTGGTGGGTCCGGTGAAGACGGCGCTTAAAGACGCAGGCATGGATCCGGGCAAGGTAAACGAGGTGGTTTTGGTGGGGGGCATGACCCGTGTACCGAAAGTCCAGGAGCGGGTACGAAGCTTGTTCGGAAAGGAACCCCATAGGGGTGTGAACCCCGATGAGGTGGTGGCCATCGGAGCCGCCATTCAGGCCGGGGTCCTGGGCGGAGAGGTCAAGGATGTGCTGCTTCTGGATGTGACGCCGCTTTCCCTGGGCATCGAGACCCTGGGCGGTGTGTTCACGAAGCTTATTGAAAAGAATACGACCATTCCCACCCGGAAGAGTCAAATTTTCTCCACGGCGGCGGACAGCCAGCCTGCCGTGAGTATTCATGTTCTCCAAGGGGAACGGGAAATGGCGGCCAATAACAAAACGATAGGCCGTTTCGAGTTGGTGGGGATTCCCCCGGCCCCGAGAGGCGTGCCACAGATCGAGGTGACCTTCGATATCGATGCCAACGGGATCCTGAACGTTTCCGCCAAAGACTTGGGAACGGGGAAGGAGCAGTCCATCCGTATTACGGCTTCCAGCGGCCTGAGTGAGGACGAAATCAACAAATTGGTTAAGGACGCCGAACTCCATGCGGACGAAGACCGCAAGAAACGGCAATTGGTCGAAGCCCGGAACAACGCGGATTCTCTGATTTACGCCACTGAGAAGACCATGAAGGAGTTGGGCGACAAACTGGACGCGTCCACCAAGACTCAGGTGGAAAGCGTTGTCGAGCAGCTCAAGAAAGCCATGGAAGGCACGGATACGGAAGAAATCAAACGGCTGACCGAAGAACTCACCCAGTCGTCTCATAAGCTGGCGGAGCAAGTATATGCCAGCGCCACGCAGCAGCAGGCGGCGGCCGGAGGCTCGGGCGGCGGTCCTGCGGAGGGCGGGGCCGGGCCCAGTGCCGATGAAGATGTCGTGGACGCCGATTTCGAAGAGGTCAAAGATCAGAAGTAACGCGCATTCCAACAGGCTGTTGAAAAACGCGATCTGCTGCGTTGCGCTTCATCCTTCGTCATTGCGGCGTACTGGTTGTACGCCTCATTCCTCAGGATTCGCGCGCCTTGCATCTCATCATTTTTGAACAGCCTGCCCGAAATGCTGTTTTTCAACGGGCTGCTAACTGCTTTTATTGAAACGGGAGCGCCGCATATCGCGGCGTTCCTCGATCCTGTCTTCTCCCCGGCAAGCCACGCCGAGCGGCCTTGAACGAGGGTTTCGTATTCCCATGACGGTGTATCAGCGGTCCGGCCTTGTAATGGTTGTATTCCTGGCGATTTGCGGGATGGGGGCTTCTTCCTGCCATTTGACGGGGATACAGCCCAGTGCGGTTCAGACGGTGCTTCCGGAGGATCCGGTGCTGCAGGAGGCGGAGCGCGCCTATCGGGAAGGGCGGTGGGACGAAGCCATCGATCTGTATACCCAGCAAGCCGATCATTATCCCGATAAAGAGGGAACCGATCTGGCCTTGATCCGTTCCGCCGGAATCCATCAGGCGCAGGGAGAATGGCGTGAGGCCGTGGACGCCGCCCGCCGACTCATACGGAATTTTCCTCGAAGCCCGTATGTGGGAGAAGCCTATTTGATTCTTTCCCGACACCTGATGGCTCAGGGGTATGTTCAGGAGGCCGCATCCGCCTTGGAGCAGGCGGACCGGCGTGTTCATTGGGAGGAAGGGAGGCTGGAAATCGCGGCGTTAAAGGCGCAACTGGCCGAGCGTGAGGGACGTTGGGCGGAGGCCCTGGATCGCCGCGCCGAGTTGTACCGGCAGGTCGGAGAGGAGCGTAGGGCGGAAGTCGCCGACAGCATCAAGACATTGCTCGCTTTCCTGAGTCAGGAAGAGATCCAGGCGGCCTCGCGGAAATATCGATCCGGGGAAGTGGGGGGCATTCTTCTCAACGAAACCTGCCGGAGATTTATGCAGCAGGAGGACTGGAAAGGCGCCGGGACGTGTCTTCGGGAATTTATGTCCGCATTTCCGAACCATGCCTACGCTGCGGAGGCCGAAAGGATGCTGGCTCAAGTGATCCGCCGGGAAGGAACCGAAACGCGACGCGTGGGCTGCGTGTTGCCCCTTTCGGGTCCTCTTGGGGATTACGGCAGGAGGGTATTGAACGGCATGCTTCTGGCGCTGCAAGCGTTCTACCCGGAGATGAAACACGAGCGGATCCCCAGGCTGCTCATCCGGGATACACAGGGCAGCCCTGAGATCACGGAACTCATGATCCGCGCTCTAGTGGAAGAGGAACAGGTCCTGGCCGTGATCGGCCCCATCGGAGGGTCCACGGCGAGGGCGGCGGGTCAGGCGGCCCAGGATCTGGGCGTACCCATCATCACCATGACGCAGGCGGAGGGCATCCCCGATATCGGCGGATATGTCTTTCGGAACTTCATTACCGCCGCCCTGCAAGTCAAGACCCTGGTGCAACATGCGTATCTGGCGCGGGGGATCGAACGGTTTGCAATTTTGTATCCGGACACTGAATACGGCAGCAGGTTCAGGGAGCTCTTTCGACAGGAGGTCCATTCCCATCTGCTGCGGATCACCGCGGAAGCCTCCTACGATCCGGACACGGTGGACTTCAGCGATGCCGTCCGCCGCCTGATCGGAGTGGAGCGGTGGGCCAGGCATTCCTGGGTAGTGAAGGGATGGAGGGGAAAAGGATCCCCTCCCCCGCTTCAGGTGGATTTCCAGGCGGTATTCGTACCGGACGACTACGGCAGACTGGTTCTCATTGCGCCCCAGTTGGCTTACCACGATATGGAGCAGGTGGTTCTCCTGGGAACCAACCTCTGGAATACGACGGCCCTGGTCCAGAAGGCCGGTAGATATCTGCACAAGGCGGTGTTCGTGGGGGATTTCTTCCCCGATACCCGAAAAGAAGTCATGGCGGCGTTTGTGGAGTCCTATCGGAAAGCCTTCGAGGAAGAGCCGGACTTTTTTGCGGCGCAAGGATACGATTCCATGAACATCCTCATGTCCCTCCTGGATACGGATCCGGTCCCGAATCGCACCGAACTCAAGGATCTGCTCGGAGACGGCAGGCGGTTTCCCGGTCTCGCGGGCTGGACATCGTTTCACCGGAACGGCGAGGTGGAAAAGGATTTCCAGTTGCTCACGGTGCGGGATAACCGCATCGTTCCGGTGGAATGAGGACGGGTGTCTGAGTCGCGCCTGCACACGGAGCCGCATTCCCCCTTATCAGGCTGTTGAAAAACGCGATCGGCTTTGTTGCGCTACATCCTTCGTCATTGCGGCGTACATAGGTACGCCTCATTCCTCAGGATTCGCCCGCCTTGCATCTCATCGTCTTTTGCCGGCCCCGGCCCGCCCTCAATACGGTTTATCAACGTTATGATCCCTTCTTTTCCGCCGTTTCGGGCATGTCGGCCTTCTGTCCCGTTTCTTGCGATTCTTCGGGCTTCTTCCCGAAAAAGCGGGCCAGCAAGATGCTTACCTCGAACAGAAGTATCAGCGGACCGGCCATCATGAGCTGAGTGATGACGTCCGGTGGAGTCAGAATAGCGGCGCCTACGAAGATCAGGAGAATGGCGTACTTGCGCTGCTTCTGAAGCATTTTGTAATGAACGACGCCGATCTTGGATAGGAAGAGGATGACGATGGGCAACTCGAAAATGACTCCGAATGCCAACAACAAGCGAACGGAGAAGGAAAAGTACTGGTTGACCGCGGGTAGAGGGCGGATGTAGTCCGTGCCGAAGGATATGAAAAATTTGAATCCGAAAGGGAACACCACGGAATACCCGAATATGGCTCCCCCAACGAACAGAAGGCAACTACTGAGGACGAACGGGACGGCGTAGCGCTTTTCCTTGGGGTACAGTCCTGGTGCGATGAAGGCCCATAATTGATAGAAGATCACCGGGGATGCCAACAGGACTCCGGCCAGTAAGCTCACCTTAAGGTACACGAAGAACATCTCGGGCAGATTGGTGAAGATGAGCGTGTCGCCTTCGGAAAGGACCTCCCGCAACGGAGATACCAGAAGTGCGAAAAGCGTCTTGGAGAATGCGTAGCATGCGGCGAAACCCACACCGGCCGCGATGAGGCACAGGATGATGCGTTTCCTCAGCTCCTCGAGGTGAGCCGTGAAGGCCATGCGCTTTTCGTCTTCGGTCACTTGGAGAGGTCCCCGGCGGAGTCGGTGACGGTTTCGACGGGCGTGGATTCAGAGGCGGCTCCGGAACCTGAATCCGCAGCGGGAAGGGATGGCGATGGGTCACCGGAGTTCGGGGGTTCAGAGGTGTCATCCGGGGGGGTGTCGGGATCCGGGGACGGAGCCCCGGAATCTTCCACCCAGGGCTCTCGGCCGGCCCGATCCGCTGCGGCGTCCGTTTTCTTCCGGGCAAGTTCCCGCTCCCATTCAGGCGCTTCCGATCCGGGACCCATGGCTTCGGTTGGTTCCTTGTCGCTTATGGCGTCAGCGACCGTCCGCTTGATATCGGAGGCTTCCGGATCCATGCGGATGCTCTCTTTGAGTTCCGTGGTGGCTTTACGGAACTCGGCCACACCTCGACCCAGGGACTTGGCGAGGTCCGGAAGTTTCTTGGGTCCGAAAATCACCAAGGCCAGTACCAGGATGACGATCAGTTCGGGCATTCCGATGCCAAACATGAACTCTCCTGCTAGTTACAGCATTTCTCAAGGGATATTGGTTGGTTACTCAGGTCGGAGCATAGTGGTTTTTCCCTTCGGTGTCAAGCGGACTGCAAGATCGGGGCGTCCATCCACGGTGTCGGCGATCCCTGGAGGATCGGCGTCCCGAGAAGCCGCCATCGCCCACCGGCGGGAAAACTCCCATGAATCCGCGGGAGGAGTTTCGAGAGTGGATCGCGGGGATGACAATCGGCAAGCAAGGATACTTTCGGATGCGAACGGTTCCTTCAAGGTGTTTCAAGGAGATTGGAAAGAAACACACCCCTCTCACGGCCCCCCGGAGTGAGGGGCCGTTATGGATTTCGGCTTCATGGATGGGAGCGGTCTCGCCCCCCATGCCTGTGATTGAATGCACTGTGCCTTCGGTCTGCAAGCTTCTTCATCGAAGATCGAGAACGACCGCCCCGTTGATAAACGGTATTGCGGGCAGGCTCGTGAAAAACAATGACATGCAAGGCGCGTAAACCCTCAGGACTGAGGCGTACAACCCGTACTCCGCAATGACGAAGGATGTGGCGCAACGAACCACATCGTGTTTTTCAACAGCCTGCTACCAGGACGATTTACCGAGTCCCACGCCGCGTGGGAAACTTATTTCGCCTTCTTGGCGCGGGCTTCCTTAAGCAATTGTCCCAGATCCCGTTCCTTGGCCCACTTTTTTCGCCTTGCGGTCAGGCCTTTTGCGGACAAAGGAGTCTTCAGCGGGATGCCCCATTTTTTCTTGTATTCCCGAGTAGACATACCGAATTTGGCAAGCGTGCGGTTCGTAAGAACTTTGTATTCGCTGCCGTCTTCAAGGTTGATTACTTTCGTTGTCTGGATGGACTTCAAAGGTTCTTCGCGAAGCAGTTCAAGTTCCGTTTTTTCCGCCGGTTCCTCAACTTCACCCCGTTCTCTGCCCGAGATGCCCTGCAGCGCCTCGAAGGTTTTTATCAAGCTCGCCTCGATCTCCTCAGGAGCCATTCTCCCCACGGCGGCCTGTGCTTTCACAATTTCCGCCGCCATTTCTGTTAGTGATCTCGCCATTGCCTTTCCTCTCTGTAAGTTGAGTTGTTGTTGAATTATCTATATAGATTCCTAATAGGCCGTGTCAAGAGGGAAAAACAAAGAACGCAGGCTTTGCGATCTTTTTTACTTAGACAAGCGAATGACTAACGAAGATTAACTCAATGGAAGCACCCGGATAATGCGATTCGGATTCCGAGACGCCCGATAACCGTCTATGGGCGGCGTCCCGGTGTGACGGTCAAACCGGAAGTTCTATGTGGTTCATGCGGAGAAGGGAAACTCCCGACAGGGTGTCGAAAACGGGATCCGCAGGTGTACGCTTCATCTTTCGTCACTGCGCCGTACCGTGTGCAGGCTTCATTTCTTGGGATTTGCACGCCTTATATGTCACCGTCTTGCAGTAATTCCGAGGCAAGTCTCTTTATCAACGCCCTGTCGGACGGAACCCAATGGGCCTCACGGAACCGAGACAATCGGTTCCATCGGTGGTTCCGGACAGATATATCTCAACAGGCCGTTGAAGAACGCGATCTGCTTTCAGGCCGACGGCGTGTCTTTCGTCTTATCGTTTTTCACCGGCCTTGCCCACAATAGTGTTTATCAACGGGCTGGTAGGAACAGCGTCCGTCTGGTTTTTCAGCGAGAGGTTGTGGGCTGTGGATTTCCGGACACCCGCTTCCAGAGGATGTAAAGCGGCGCCGACAAGAGGATCAGACCGATGCCCGTGAGGCTCTGGACGGGATAGGCCCTGGAGATGGTTATACCCAAGGCCGTATAGGTGGACAGGAAAACGGCGCACACGGCGGTTATGACGCCTCTTCGGGCGAAGCCTGTTTTCTGCACATGACGGCGCAGGCGGAGAAGACTGATTCCGGCTCCGATGCAGGCGAGCACCATGGCCATGGAAGCATAGGAAAGCAGTTCCTCGAAGACTCCCCCCCACAGGTAGACCATGGACACGACCGCTTGGAGTCCCAACGCACAGGCCGGTGCGCCGCTCCGTTTCCACAGCAGGCCGAACAGTCCGGGAAAGCACCGGTCCCGCGCCATCGCAAAGGTGATCCGGGGTCCCGCGGCCACGGTGGCGTTGAGGGAGCCGAGAATGGCCAATAGGATTCCCCAGGAGACATAGCCGCCCCTCTCCGGTCCCCACAAATGGATGGCCGCCACCCGGCCGGCATCGGTGCGTCCCGCCAGGGCCCCTATGGGGGCGGCGTACAGATACAGAACCACCAAGGCCGCATACAGAGCCGTGACCAACAGAACCGAAGCCAGGATGGAACGAGGAATGGTCTTGTGCGGGCTTTGCACTTCACCGCCCAGATAAGCTACCTGGAAGTACCCGCTGTACGAAAATACGATGGCCACACCGGCGGCTCCCAAGGCGGAAGCACCCGGCGTAAACGCTTCCGCGGAGAAGTGAGACCAACTTCCCTCACCCCACCCGAATCCGAAGAACACGAACGCCAGGATGAACAGAAGCAGGAATCCTACGGTGACCTTTTGGAGGGCCATGACCCAGGAGACGTTCAGGACACACAGAGCATGGATCCCCAGCACGAGGGCGACGCCGTACCAGCGGCTGTATTCCTGAAACTCAAGAGCACCCGGGTGGAGTTCACGGATGGGCGCGAAAGCCTGGGCGCATTCCAGCAGCGCGGTGGCCAGGGCGGCGATGGAGGCGGGGAAAATGACCAGAACCAGCAGCCATCCCAGGGCGAAGGACGCCCATTCCCCGAGGCCCTTGCGCAGGAACACGTAGTCGCCGCCGGCCTGGGGATACGTGGCGCCCAGGGCTCCATAACACCACGCACCCGCCAGGGTGAGCACGCCTCCGGCGAGCCACAGGCATATCACCCAGAGAGGATGGGGAATCTGGGCCAGCATGATCCCCACCGTGGTGAAAATGCCTACGCCGATCACATTGCCCACAGTCAAGGATACGGCGCCCGTCATCCCGATCCGGCGTTTCATCTGGGTTTCGGGCGCCATCAGGATTCCCGCCGTCCGCGGAAAGGAGGATTTCCATCGGAGGCCATACGTTTGCCGGGCGATTTCAGGCAGAAAGGGCGATGCGTTGTTGAACCGCTTCAGCCATCAGGCGCAGTGTAGTGCAACCCGCCACGTCCTCATCGTTGATGCTGATGTTGAACGCCTCCTCGACACCGAAGATCAAGGCCACCACGTCCGTCGAGTCCAGACCCAGATCTTCGATGAGGTGGGCGTCCTCGGAGATATCCTCCATCCGGATGCCCTTCAGGCGTGCTTCCTGGATCAGGAGTTCCTTGAGTTTCTGGCGGATCTCGTCCATGGGAGGGATTGTGGGCGCTTCCATAAGTCCTCTTTTTCCTTTGACCGCCATCCGCCGGCGGTTTTTCGGTTCGGCAGGCCGGTGAATCCTGCACATCCCCGGTTGCGTGGCCGCCTTTCCGCCTATGCGGCGCAGTGAACCATGTGCGGTCGGGTATTTGACCGGCCTGCCCGCAATACTGTTTTTCAACAGCCTGTTATACGCTCTTCAGCACCAGGCTGGAGTTACTTCCTCCAAAAGCGAAGGAATTGTTCATGCACACGGAAACGCGCCGGCTGCGCGCTTCGTTGGGTACGTAATCCAGGTCGGCGCATTCCGGATCCCGGTTTTCGAGGTTCCGGGTCGGCGGAATCAGGGATCGTTCCATGGCGAGAACGCAGGCGATGAGTTCAATGGCGCCCGCAGCACCCAGCGTGTGTCCGATCATGGACTTAATGGAGCTGACGGGGAGCGCCCGAGGATCCCTATGCAGGAGACGGGCGATGGCCTGGGATTCGATCATGTCGTTCAATCGCGTGGATGTGCCGTGAGCGTTGATGTAGTCCAGATCGTCCGGAGCCATGCGGGCTTCGGACAGGGCGCGTTCCATGGCGCTCAGCATGTGGTCCCCGGATTTTTCGGGAATGAGCATATGGAATGCATCCGAAGTCGCTCCGGCGCCCACGATTTCCGCGTAGATTCGAGCGCCTCTTCGCCGGGCGTGTTTCACGGATTCCAATACGAGAAAACCGGCTCCTTCCGCCAGGATAAGGCCGTCCCGTGCCGCGTCGAAGGGTCGGCTGGCGCCTGACGGATCCTGGTTTCTCTTGGACATGGCTCGAATCTGGCAAAACGAGGAGAAAATCATGAGGTTGATGGGCGCGTCCACTCCACCGGACAAGATCACCTCGGCCCTTCCGTTTCGGATCAGGTCCCGGGCGCACAGGACGGCCTGGTTTCCGGAAGAACAGGCCATGTCGATGTTCATGACCGGCCCGAGGAATCCATACCGTTCCGCCATTCGGGCGGGCAGGAAGATGTCCCGGGGATCGAGGGAATAGCCGGGTTCGGAAGGGTGTTCCAGGGCCTCATGCTCTTCGTGTTGCAAAGCGTATTTGAGCGTGGCCGATCCTACGACGACCCCCGCATGTACGGGATCCAGACCGGTGAGATCCAAACCGGCGTCTTCCAAGGCCATACGGCCCGCGGTGAATGCCAGCCGGAAGCATCGGGGGCGAGGGCCGGTGTCTCCATCGTTTTCCCCGATGGATTCCAGGTTCTTGACCTCACCGGCAATCCGCACGGGCAAGTCCGATGCATCAAACAAGGTCACCGGTCCTACGCCGGAAACACCGGATTCCAGAGCGTGGGCGAATTCCGCCTTTCCCACGCCGTTGGGGGCCACAATTCCGATTCCCGTGACAGCGACTCGATGGTTCATAACGGATCGCAACTCTCTATACCGCTCCTGCGGG
>CAZQXK010000028.1:0-41504 GCA_964597345.1 uncultured Thermodesulfobacteriota bacterium
GCCCCAGGTTTTGCACAATACGAGCACTCATGGGCACGGCGGACACGCCGGCCGCGCCGATCATGGGGTTAAAGGGGTGTCTGCTGATCTTGCTCATAATCTTGCCCAGCAAAACGCCGCCGGCGGTGCCGCAGGAGAAAGCGAACAGGCCGAGAGCCAGGATCATGAGGGTTCTGGGTTGCACCACCGTGTCGCCCGGCATGGACGCACCCACGCCCAACATAAGCAGCACGGTGATGATGTCGATGAACTGGTTCTGAGCGGTCTGGGAAAGTCGCTCCACCACGCCCGATTCCCGGAAGAGGTTGCCGAGCATCAGCATGCCCACCAGGGGCGCCGACTTGGGAATGAGCAGGAGCACCACAATCATGGTCACAATGGGGAAGAGGATCTTCTCCGTCTTGGAAACAGGCCGCAATTGGGGTTTCATGTAAATCTGACGTTCATTCCGGGTGGTAAGCGCCCGGATGATGGGAGGTTGAATGATGGCCACCATGGCCATATAGCTGTAGGCCGCCGTGGCGGTGACCCCCATCAGGTGCGGGGCCAGCATGGCGGTGGAGTAAATGGTGGTGGGACCGTCCGCTCCACCGATGATTCCGATGGAACAAGCCTCGGGCATAGTAAAGCCCAAGACCAACGCACCGATGAATGCAGTATAGATCCCCAGTTGGGCCGCCGCACCCAGTACAAAGGCGCGGGGGTTCGCGATGAGAGGGCCGAAATCCGTCATGGCCCCGATGCTGAAGAAGATAAACTTCGGCAAAATGTTCCAATAAAACACTCCGTACTTGAGAATAATTCCCAGGATGCCGGCGCTTCCCGCCGCCATGCCGGGGTACGGCTCCGTAGTGAGGCCTGTGATAGGTAGGTTGGACAGCACCATGCCCGCGCCGATGGGAAGAAGTACGTACGGCTCCCACTTCTTCTTGATGGCCACGGTAATGAAGCCCAAGCCCACAAGGATCATGACGATCTTTCCAAAAGTCAGGAAGGCGAAGCCTGTCTGTATGCCGAAGAACATACTACTTACTCTCCTGTTTGGATTTTTCGAGTCGAGTCACGATTCTGCCTACGACATAAGTCAGCGTAGCCAAGATCCCCATGATCACGAATACCGCGCTGAATCCTTTGACGACAATCAAAACCGCTTCCGTCCAGTCGACCATACATGTTCCTTCTTAAGGATAGGTTAGATATAAGAGAATATAGACCTTGGGTGTACGTAATACGTTCAGGTCGTTCTCTTGACTTCCGTAATACGGGTTTTGATATACTCTACAATATCCCGGGTGTACGCCCCGGTTCCGAATACCTTGTCGATGCCGCAATTCAACAGTCCGGGGATATCCTCCTCGGGAATGATTCCTCCACCCAAGACGATGATGTCGTCGATGTTTTTTTCCTTCAAAAGCTCCATCACTCGCGGAAACAGGTAATCATGGGCGCCTGAAAGGATGCTCATTCCGATGACATCCACATCTTCCTGTATGGCGGTGCTCACGATTTGCTCCGGAGTCTGGCGCAATCCCGTGTAAATGACCTCCATTCCTGCATCACGCAGGGCGGCGGAGACCACCTTGACTCCCCGGTCGTGGCCGTCCAGACCGGGCTTGGCGGTCAGCACCCGAATTTTTCGTTCCGACACGGCCTGACCCTCCTATATGGTTGAGATGGACTGATACTCTCCGAAGACCTTGCGCAGGACGTCGCAGATTTCCCCCAAGGTGGCCAGTGACTTAACGGCCTGGTAAATGGGGGGCATAAGGTTAGTGTCGCCGTCCGCTGCGGATTGCAGATCTTCCAGTGCTTTCCGCACAGCGCCCGAGTCGCGTTGGGCCTTGAGGGCGTTCAGTTTTTCCACCTGCCGGATACGCACCTGGGGATCCACCCGCAGGAGCTTTCGGGGCTGGTCGGTGTCGGCCTGAAAGATGTTCACTCCCACGACCTTGCGGTCTTCGGATTCGATGGCTTTTTGGTAGGAGTAGGCGGCGTTTTGGATCTCGTTTTGAACAAATCCCTTCTCGATGGCGGGAACGCTGCCCCCCATCTCGTCGATTTTCCGGATGTATTCCAAGGCTTCTTTCTCGATCCGGTTCGTCAGGGATTCCATGTAATAGGAACCCGCCAGGGGGTCCACCGTATCCGTAACCCCGGTCTCATAGGCGATAAGCTGCTGGGTTCGGAGCGCGATCTGCACCGCTTCTTCCGAGGGAAGGGCCAGCGCCTCGTCCATGGAGTTCGTGTGAAGGGACTGGGTGCCGCCCAGTACGGCGCTCATGGCCTGGAAAGCCACGCGGATGATGTTGTTTTCCGGTTGGCGCGCCGTGAGCGTGCATCCGGCGGTCTGCGTATGAAACCGCATCATCAGCGACCTGGGATCCTGCGCACCGAACCGCTCCTTCATGATGCGCGCCCAGAGTCTTCGAGCGGCGCGGAACTTGGCGATCTCCTCGAGGAAGTCCAAGTGTGAATTGAAGAAGAAAGACAAGCGCGGGCCGAATTCGTCCACCTTGAGTCCGGCATCGATGGCCGCCTGGACGTAGGCGATGCCGTTGGCCAAGGTAAAGGCCACTTCCTGGACAGCCGTCGATCCGGCTTCCCGGATGTGGTAGCCGCTGATGCTGATGGAATTCCACTGGGGCACTTCCTGCGAACAGTAGGCGAAGAGGTCCGTTATGATCCGCATGGAAGGCCTGGGCGGGAAGATGTAGGTTCCGCGGGAGGAGTACTCCTTGAGGATATCGTTCTGGATGGTTCCCCTCAAAGCCTTCTTCTCCACGCCCTGTTTTTCCGCCACCGCGATATACATGGCCAGAAGGATGGCCGCGGGAGCGTTGATGGTCATGGAGGTGCTCACCTGGTCCAGGGGTATCCCGTCGAACAGAGTTTCCATGTCCTTGAGAGAATCAATGGCCACCCCCACTTTGCCCACTTCGCCGAGAGCGAGGGGATGGTCCGAGTCGTACCCGATTTGGGTCGGCAGATCAAAGGCCACCGAAAGCCCGGTTTGGCCTTGCTGAAGCAAGAATTTGTATCTCTGGTTGGATTCCTCGGCACTGGCGAACCCCGCGTATTGCCGCATGGTCCAGAACCGACTCCGGTACATGGTGGGTTGCACTCCGCGGGTGTACGGATAGTCTCCGGGGAGGCTCAAATCGTTGAGGTAATCCGATTCGGCGATGTCCAGCGGCGTGTACAGCCGTTGGATATCCAGACCCGAAATGGTCTCGAACTGTTCTCTGCGTTCCGGCAGTTTCTTCAGTGTGCGTGTCAGCCGTTCTTCCCATTGTTGCAGGGCGTCATGAACAGGCTTCAGGGTCTTGTCCTGGTTCATGAAATACTCCCTTCCTGAAGTCGGACTCAATCCGATTTACACCGCAGTCCGGAGAAAGCGGGAAAGCCCGCCTCTCCGGCGCCATCCACGAAAAATTGCATGTCCCCGCCGGCGGTGGAACGGCGGTGGGACCTGCAAGACGTGATTCCAAAGGCGGCGGTGGGGTGCTATTCGATGACCAGCACCGATTGTTCCGCCTCTACGGCCTGGCCTTCTTTGACCTCGATGCGCTTGACGGTTCCTCCGCAAGGACACACTACGGGCATTTCCATCTTCATGGCCTCCAGGATGAGCACCTCGTCGTCTTCTTTGACCTGCGCACCTTCGGAAACCAGAATTTTGATCACTTTTCCCGCCATGGGAGCGAATACCTGAGCCATGTAAATCCTCCTGTCTGGATTGATTGGTGAGCCTTCGCATCGGATCCACCGGCAGTTCCCGCCCGGTGCCGGACGCCGGTTACCGAACGCTGACGGTTTTTCCGAACCGATCGGAACCCCCGATGGCGATGCGGCCCGCGAGTCTTAGATTTGAAGTTCTTCGGTATCTTGCGATACTCCCCCCTCCGGTGGAGAACAAGTCAAAAAGAGATCGCCAAATGTCCCGAAAAAATCAGCTTCGCAGTTTGACATTGGGCTTTGATAATGTCAAGATCCGCGATATCAGAACAGCCCCGTTTTTCGCTTTTTTTTTTGAGGGAGTGTGGAAATCCAAAGCGGATTTTTTGTTCTCCCTAAAATACGCCGGAGAATTCTGGAGTAGATAATCAGCCGAGCCGGAAAGGGCCAGGCGAAAAGGGCTTCCCATGTCTCCATGCGCAGGCCGGATATGCACGGACAAGCGCTTTCCATCCGGGGAACGGCATGTGCTCGGTGCTTGTCTTGAAGATGTTCGAGTGCGGGAGGAAGCCGGAAAGGATACCTTTTTATATATAGCAGCCCGTTGATACATCCTATTGCGGGCAGGCCGGTGTAAAAGGATGAGATGCAAGCCTCGCCTTCGACGTGGCCAATCCTGAGGAATGAGGTAAACCTACAGTACGCCGCACTGACGAAGGAGGAGAGGGAATGCGGCGGATCGCGTTTTACGACGGCCTGATAGGGAAGCCATAGCGAAGAACCCCGTGAATCATGCGCCTTTGGGAACGTGTGTACGTGTCCCTCCAAGGGATCGGCCCGAGTTCGTGAGACTTCGGAACGGTAGCAGCCCGTTGAGAAACAGCATTTCGGAAAGGCTGTTCAAGAACGATGAGATGCAAGGCGCGCGAATCCTGAAGAATGAGGCGTACAACCAGTACGCCGCAATGACGAAGGGTGAAGCGTCACGCCAAAGGCGTGAAAGCAGATCGCGTTTTTCAACAGCCTGGTAAGGCTGTCCCGGGGCCTTCCATGGCCGACCCCGTCCGGATCCGGAACAGCCGCTGAAGCTTGAAAGGACAAGTAGGAATGGAAGTCATGGATTATTTCGATGCGCATATACACTTTTTCTATCAGGGATCCTTGGATACGCTGAGAGACGTTTATTTGGATCTGGAGGGCCTCCGCGGAGGATCCATGATCATTCTGGAGGAAGCGCCGGAACGGCGCGAGCAGCTCTACATGATGGTGCCTCGGGCGTATCATCACATGGTCAGCGAGGAGATATGGGATCCCGCCCCCGGATTCATGCAGTGGTTCGAGAGCTTGAACGGTCTTCAGATCATTCCGTATCTGGATACCCGCTTTTTTGAACAAGAACAGATAGACCGTCTGGATACCTACGTTCGCAAGGGGTATCGGGGGGTGAAGATTCTCTACATCCCGGAAGAGGATACCGTAATCGGGGTGGAAGGGTGGCAACGAACCTATCAGAGGAGCGTCCGTCGTTCCGAAAACCTCATGGCGGACCTGATTCGACACTCTAATGGATTGAATCTTCCGGTGTTGTTCCATGTGGATCTGAGGCGCTACGGAGACTACATGGACGATCTGCTTACCGCCTACCCGGAAGTTCGTTTCAATATTCCTCATTTCGGGAGCTCGCGAAAGAAGATGGCGGAATTCATCGCGCGTTATCCCAACTGCTACACGGATTTCTCGTCTCTGCTTCCCTTCATGAAGGAATCCCCGTCCGCATACCGCGATTTCATTGTCGAGTTCTCCGACCGCGTGTTGTTCGGGAGCGACGCCACGTTTGGCTGGCCATCGATGATCACGGAATACGTGGACTTCATCCGGGATTTCCTGGAAGGGGAAGTGAGGAACCGTGTGGTCAAAACAAACTTCGAGCGATTCCACGGCATGAAAAAGTGACGGTTTGGTGGAATACGGGTTCGCAAGCGGGCCGGGACCGTGGCGAATCGGGGGTTGCGGGTCGTGTGACCATCGCGTGGCGGGGCGCGGGACACAGAGGAATTGTGGTGCTTCGTGGGAACAGCGAGCCGAATTTGGAGAAAAAACCTTACCATCCTTGGGAAATTCTCTCTGATTTTCCATAGGCTAAAAAGAAAAATGTTGACTTTCCAATAGCGCCTATGATACCTGCGTCCGAAGTCCGGTATACATATCAATAGGATGGAAATACTGGAGAGCGTTTTTGACCAAAGAGGATCGGATAGAGGCGCGGAAACGGGGGATACGAGAGGCGGCCCAACGGGTTTTTGCGCAGAAGGGATTTCATGAGGCTACCATCTCCGAGGTGGCCCAGGAGGCGGGAATATCGGAAGCCACCATTTACGAGTACTTTTCCTCCAAAGAAGAACTCCTGTTTTCCATTCCCGGAGAGACGGAACGGCGGACCAAAGAAACCCTCGAGTTCATTCTGGCTCATGTCCGCGGCGCTTCGAACAAGATCCGTTGCATCATCTACCACTACCTCTGGTTGTACGAGAACCACCTGGATTACGCCGCCCTGGTCATGCTGATTCTCAAGCACAACCGAAAGTTCTGCGAAACTCAGGCCTATCAAGTGGTGCGCGAGCGATCCCGGGTGGTGTTGCGTGTCGTGGAGGAAGGCATCGCCTCCGGTGAGTTCAGAGCGGAGACGAATCCGTACCTGGTGCGTTCCATGATTTTGGGGACGGTGGAGCACCTGGTGATTCGCAGGTTGCTTATAGGGGGTCCCAAGGAGCTTTCGCAGTTTTCAGACGCCTTGGCGGACCAGATCATTTACGGGATCCGCCGGGATCGGATCAGCCAGGAATAAGTGTCCGCCATTTGGGAAGGCCGTTTTGTCATCTGCTTGTACAACAAGTCGGGAGTCGGGAAACCATGGATGGGAGGAAACGATTGGGCGCCTGTCTGTCGGTGTTTGGTGGTCCGGGCATCGGGTTTCGCGCCGGTTTTCCATCCGGAGAACGGTTCTTTCCGTATGAGAGCCGCCCTTCTTGAACCCCCCCTTTTTTTCTGTTCAAGGTGTTGTGACCGCATCCTGCGCCAAAGGAGGGAAGTCGATCCAGTGTGCCTGCGTCCGTTTTTTTACAGACTGTAACATTCAATTCAGGAGGTATGGTCGATGAGAGAGGTAGTGATCGTTAGTGGAGCTCGGACCGCGGTGGGGAATTTTCAGGGCGCCCTTAAAGACATACCGGCGGCTGAGTTGGGCGCCATCTGCATCCGGGAGGCTATCGTCCGAGCGGGTCTGAAGCCCGCCCCTATTCCAGGAATGGTGAAGTACGCCCCGGAAAAGCTGCAGGGTGTGGGCGTCATAGAACTGGAAAAGAAGTATCGCAAATGGGACGAGGGGGCCAAAGAAGTAGTGGTGGATGAAGTCATCATGGGCAATGTGGTGCAGGCAGGGCAGGGCCAGAACCCCGCACGGCAGGCCACCATTTACGCCGGTCTTCCCAAGGAGACCCCCGCCTGCACGGTGAACAAAGTCTGCGCCTCGGGCATCAAGGCCGTGGCATTGGCGGCCCAGGCCATCCGGGCGGGGGATGCCGAGGTCATCATCGCCGGCGGCATGGAGAATATGAGCCGCATACCCTATGCCCTTCCGGCGCTGCGTGACGGTGCACGCATGTTCGATGCGCAGGCGGTGGACTTGATGGTGCATGACGGACTCTGGGAACTTTACTACGGATACCACATGGGAGTCACCGCGGAGAATATCGTGGAGAAATACGGCATCTCCCGCGAGGACCAGGACAAACTGTCTCTGGACAGCCACACGCGCGCCCGCGCCGCCATTGCATCCGGCGCACTCAAGGATCAGATTGTGCCCGTTACGATCCCGCAGCGCAAAGGGGATCCGCTGGTGGTGGACACGGATGAACGACCCATGGATACCAGCATGGAAAAGATGGCCAAACTGAAACCGTTCTTCAAAAAGGACGGTACGGTAACGGCGGCCAATGCTTCCGGGATCAACGATGCGGCGGCGGCGGTGCTGGTCATGTCCCGTGAAAAGGCGGATGCGCTGGGTCTCGAGCCTTTGGCGGTCATTCGTTCGTATTCCGCCGGCGCCATAGATCCCGCGTACATGGGACTGGGCGTTATTCCCGCGGTTCGTTTGGCGCTGGAAAAAGCGGGATGGAGTATGGGAGACGTGGAGTACACGGAACTCAATGAAGCCTTTGCTTCCCAGGCTCTGGCTTGTATCCGGGAGTTGGGTATGGATTGGTCGAAGACCAATTTGAAGGGCGGCGGGATCTCCATCGGGCATCCCATCGGATGCACGGGTGCGCGGATCGTGTTCGGCGCCGCCATGGAAATGAAGAACAGCGGGGTGAAGCGGTCCCTGGCGACGCTGTGCATCGGCGGCGGAATGGGATACGCCATGACGCTGGAAAAGGTGTAAGCGGTTCACGGCGCACCCGCTTCAGGGCGTGCAGGCAATTAACATCACCGGGAGGAATGCAGCGGCATGCCTCCCGGCATGAGCCCCCGAGAACCGGGGAGGAGCCATCCTGCGAGGCAGGGTTCCGGACAGGCCGGTGGCGGGATCCTTGACGATGGTGTAAGAAAACGGCCGATATCATACCGACTTCCTGAAGCCTGGAGAAGATCCGTACGCTCGAGTTCCATGTTGGAGCCTGGGGAGTCGGTGCTCGCTTGGAGGAACGAATGGCAAACGAGGAAAAGTTCAAGCTGCTGGAGGAGCGCTTGGCCGCCGCGGATCTGGGTGGCGGGCAGGATCGCATCGACGACCAGCACAAGAAGGACAAATGGACGGCCCGGGAACGCTTGGCCGCCCTGCTGGACAAGGATACCTTTCAGGAGATCGACAAGTTCGTGTACCACACGGCCACGGAATTCGGCCTGGACAAGAAACGGTTTCCGGGAGACGGCGTCGTTACGGGTTATGGAAAAGTGGATGGCCGTCAGGTCTTTGTATTCGCCCAGGATTTCACCGTATTGGGCGGATCGCTGAGCTTGGCTCACGCCAACAAGATCTGTAAGGTTCAGGACCTAGCTCTCAAGAACGGGCGCCCCGTCATCGGATTGCAGGATTCCGGTGGCGCCCGCATCCAGGAAGGCGTCACCAGCCTGGCCGGATACGGCAACATCTTCATGCGGAACGTTCTGGCGTCGGGTGTCGTTCCCCAGATTTCCGTCATCATGGGGCCGTCCGCGGGGGGCGCCGTGTATTCTCCTGCGCTGACGGACTACATCTTCATGGTGGAAAAGAGCTCCTACATGTTCATTACGGGGCCTCAGGTGGTCAAGTCCGTCACCCATGAGGAGGTGTCCACCGAAAAGCTGGGGGGCGCCGCCACCCATACGAGCCTGAGCGGGGTAGCTCACTTCAAGGCCGCAAACGATGGTGAAGTGCTTCAGATGGTGCGGGAACTGGTCTCGTTCTTTCCTTCCAACTTTCGGGAGAAGCCTCCCCGGAAGGAACCGACGGACGACCCCGCCCGTATGGACATGGATCTCCGGAACCTGATTCCGGAAAGTCCCAAGCGCGTCTATAACATGCATACCCTGATCAAAAGCATTGTGGACGACCATCATTTCGTGGAAGTTCATAAGAACTACGCCAAGAACATCGTAGTGGGATTTGCGCGCCTGAACGGCTATCCGATCGGCATCGTGGCGAACCAGCCCAATATGGCGGCCGGGTGTCTGGATATCAACGCTTCCATTAAGGGCGCCCGGTTCGTTCGTTTCTGCGATTGTTTCAATATTCCACTGATCACATTTTGCGACGTGCCGGGTTTCCTGCCGGGAACCCAACAGGAGTTCGGCGGAATCATCAAGCACGGCGCCAAGTTGATTTATGCGTATTGCGAAGCGACGGTGCCCAAGATTACCGTGATTACGCGTAAAGCCTACGGCGGCGCCTACATTGTAATGAGCAGCAAGCATCTCTGGGGCGACATCAACTATGCGTATCCTACCGCGGAAATCGCCGTTATGGGACCGGAAGGAGCGGTGGGAATCGTCTTCCGCAAGGAGATCCAGGAAGCATCTGATCCGGCTCAGAAGGAGCTGGAAATGATCGAGGAATATCGTACCAAGTTCGCCAATCCTTACCAGGCGGCCATGTACGGGTATGTGGATGAAGTGATCTTACCGGAGCAGACGCGTCCGAAACTGATCCGGGCGCTGGAGGCGTTGTTGAACAAAAAAGACCGGATGCCCGAGAAGAAACACGACAATCTTCCCCTTTAGGGCGTCGGAAACCCGTCGAGGAGGACATGCAATGAAGTTGAATATCCAAGGTGCCCTTCCCAAAAAGATCACATTTCTGGAGCTGTTCGCCAGAGACGGCATCCAGAATCTGAACACGTTTCTGCCCACGGAGACCAAGATCTGGTTCATTAACGAGGCTATCGCATGTGGTGTGAAGAAGGTGGAGGTGACCAATTTTTCGCACCCCAAACTGCTCCCCCAGTCCTCGGATGCGGAGGCCGTGCATGCGGGTCTCAAAAGGGTGGAAGGAGTTCACTACAAATCCTATGGGATGACCAAGAAGGCGGCGGAACGGGCCGCGGCCGTGAAGGAAAAGGGCGACCCCATCGATTCCCTGGCCTTCACCATTTCCGCGGCGGACCTGCACGGCAAGCGGAACTCGGGCCGAACCCGGGACGAGTACAAGCCGGAGATCAAGGAAATGTTTAAGATCTGCAGCTCCGTGGGGCTGCATCTGGACATGGCCATCGCCTGCGTGTACGGGTCCCCGTGCGACGGTCCCGTTCCCATCGAAAACACCGTGGATCTCATGAAATGGGGCATGGATTTAGGAATCCGGCATTATACGCCCTGTGACACTACGGGCGAGAGCAACCCGGTGCGGTCCTATGAGTACATGGCCCGGTTGGTGGACGAGTTTGCGAAATACGACGCCGAGGCCAAGTATCGGGTGGCGCATTTCCACGACACCCGGGGGATGGGATTGGCCAATACCTTTGCCTGCATCCTGGGAGGCGCCATCAATGTGGAAGCGTCCCTGGGAGCCTTGGGCGGCCAGCCTGCGTTCATCGTGGACAATCTGGTGGGCAAAGGGACGGGAGCTCTGTACACGGACGGGGTGGATGTAGGAAACTGCTCGTCCGAAGACACCATCGTCATGTTGGATGAACTGGGCATCGAGACGGGCATCGACATTCTGCGTTTCCTGGCGCTGGGCCGGGTGCTCGAACAGGTGCTCCGCCGGAAACTGAGACCCTTCACCACCAAGAACGGCCCCTGCACGCACGACGTGGTCCAGTGGAACGACGGAAAGCAGGGATACATGTTTGTTCCGCCTTGGGAAGACGGCTATTTCTATTATCCGAAAGACAAGAGCCAACTTCGATAGGCATGCTGTTTTTCTAAATACCGGGTTGCCGGCATGGTTGGCGGAAAACGATGAAATGCCGGCTGCTCGAATCCCCGCCGAGGCGTACGAGGAGTACGCCTCGGTGAGGGTTTCCGCCTGTGGGGGACGCACAGGTGGACAGATGACGCGACGGTTTGCGTTTTCGCCGGCCAGATAGGCTGGTTAAGGTGATTTTTTCATAATCCAAACGCTATTGGAGGATACGGTGAACATTGCGGACGGATTGAGGATCAATTCGTGGCGGTACCCGGAACGGGTGGCCGCCGTATTCGAGGGGAAAGAAATTACCTACGAAGTCATGAATTCCCGCGCCAACCGTTTGGCGCACGCCATGCGGAAGCAGGGATTCAAGCGTCAGGAAAAAATCGGCATCCTGATGTACAACAACACGGAATTCTTGGAAATCTACCACGGGTTATCCCGAATCGGCGTCATCAGCGTTCCCATCAACTTTCGCCTGGTGCCCTCCGAAGTGGAGTACGTCATCAACAATTCGGACTCTTCGGGCGTCATCGTGGGCTACGAACTCCTGGACCGGGTCAATGTGAGCAATCTGCCCCAGGTCCGAAAAGACCAGGTGTACGTGGTGGGTCCGGCGGATAAAGTCCCCCAGGGGTTGCGCCATTATGAGGAACTGCTCGAGGGACAGCCCGACAACGAACCGTCCGATGTGGACACCTGCGAGGAAGACATCTTCTTTTTCGGGTATACCTCAGGGACCACGGGGTTTCCCAAAGGAGCCATGAATACCCAGCGCGGAATTCTGGATATCATCAAAAACGTGTTCGTGCGTACCGCGGGAAAGCCCCACATCGATCTGAGTCAACGGGTGCTGCTGGCCATCATCCCCATCTGCCATTCGAACAGCGTCTGGGCCACCCTGATCACCTTCTGGTGCGGGGGCACCAATGTAATCATGCCATCGGGCAAATTCGATCCGGAGAAGGTGCTTCAATTGATCCAGGATTACAAGGTGACCACCACGTCCATGGTGCCCACTATGATCACGCGGATTCTGGAACTTCCGGACGATGTCAAGAATCAGTACAACATGGCTTCCCTGTCGAGTCTGGGCAGCTCCAGCGCGCCCCTCCTCACCAAGACCAAGGAGGAGGCTCTGGAGTTCTTCAAGAACGCCCGGTTCAGCGAAGGGTACGGCTCCACGGAAACGGGGGCCCTGACGACGTTGAGGCACAGGGACCAGCGCCGGAAGGTTCGGAGTATCGGGCAACCCAATCCGGGCATCGACATCAAGCTCGTGGACGAACAAGGCCAAGTCGTCACCGAACCGAACAAGCAGGGAGTCCTCTGGGCCAAGGCGCGATCCGCCTTCATCGGATATTACAAGGACCCCGAGAAGACCAAACAGTCCATTGACGGGGAATGGGTCACGGCCGGCGACGTGGCGTTTTTCGACGAGGAAGGGTACTACTATCTCGCGGACCGCAAGCATGATATGATCATCAGTGGAGGCGAGAACATCTATCCCGCCGAGATCGAAGAAGCGATCATGAAGATGCCCGAAGTGTCCGAGGTAGCGGTCATCGGCGTGCCTCACCCCCAGTGGGGTGAAGAAGTCAAGGCATTGGTGGTGAGGCGGGAAGGCGCCGAGATCACGGCGGAGGACGTTCTGGAATTCTGTAAGCAGAACCTGGCCGGATACAAGCGGCCCCGAACCGTGGAGTTCCGGGATGACTTTCCGCGAACCGCCACGGGCAAGGTGCTCAAGCGCTTGTTGAGAGAGCCCTATTGGAAGGGTCAGGAACGCCAGATCTGATTCACGCTCCATGGGATTCGGAGGGGAACGGGGTGCGCGTAGTCATAAGGATTTCGTGCAACCCCTGATTCCAAGCACCCGTGAACGTTGTTCCTGTGCGGAGACATGCGGCGACCCCCCGCTTTCCGATGTATCCCGGAGCGGGTTGAGACCGCGAACTCATCAAGCGCCGTCCTGTCGAGCCGGGAACCCGGAACCCAGATACAGGAGATAGTGTTATGAGTCCAAGTACCGTTCGCATGGAAAAAATGGAGCAGGTGGCGGTGGTTGTGTTGAACCGTCCCGATCAGATGAATGCGTATAACCTGGAGATGCTCATTGAACTGGAAACGGTTCTGGAGCGCATCGGGCTGGACGAAGAAATCCGGGCCGTTGTGCTCACGGGCGAAGGCAGGGCCTTTTGTGCGGGCGCGGACGTGAAGGGCGTCAGCGAACTCCTTGGGCTCCAATCGGAAAAAGGCGAACGGGAAGACATTCTTAAGTCCTTGGCCCGTGTGGTGCTGGCCCTCCGGCGGATGCCCAAACCGGTGGTGGCTGCGGTCAATGGAGTGGCGGCGGGGGGCGGCGCCAACCTGGTTCTGGCCTGCGATATCATTATCGCTTCAGAGAAGGCTCGGATGGCCCAGAATTTCATCAACATCGGCCTGATCCCCGATGGGGGAGGGACCTTCTTTGTCCCGGAACGTATCGGGTACCATCGGGCTGCGGAGCTGTTTTTTACAGGCCGCATTCTGAGCGCCCAGGAGGCCCTCGAACTGGGATTGTACAACCGGGTGGTTCCTCCTGAAGAGGTGCTCAACGCCGCCAAAGAGCTGGCGCAGGATTTAGCGCGGAGGCCTACCCGCGCCATTGCCGCCGGAAAGGCCGTCCTCAACCTGGAGACGATTTCCAGGCTGCGCAGCTACCTCGAAGAAGAGAATCGGAATCAACGCCGGATGGTGGCGACCCAGGATGCGAAAGAGGGGATCACGGCGTTTCTCGAGAAGCGCACTCCCACGTTTGTGGGAAGGTAGGCGCCGGTTGCCTGCCTGCAACAGTCTTGAATTATTAATGGATTAGGGGGCTGATGAACATGCTCGAAATCAGGTATCACGGAAGAGGGGGACAGGGAGCGGTGACCTCGGCCGAACTGATGGCCATAGCGGCCATCAATGAAGGCAAGTACGCACAGGCGTTTCCCAGTTTCGGCCCGGAGAGAAGAGGCGCCCCGGTGATGGCGTTCACCCGGGTCAGCAGCGAGCCCATCCGCACGCGCGAAAAGGTGTACAGTCCCAACCTGGTGGTGGTGCTGGATCCCACCCTGCTGGACATTGTCAATGTGGCGGCGGGGCTGCGGGACGGGGGGATTCTGGTGATCAACAGCCGGGACGACGCGGCTGTGCTGCGGGGAAAATACGGCTTCCAGGCAACGTTGGCCTTGGTGGACGCGTCCAGGATCGCCATGGAAGAAATGAACGTTCCCATCACCAATACCACCATGCTGGGAGCCATGGTGAAAGCCGCGGGCATGGTGGATTTGAAGTCCCTCGAAGATCCGATCCACGTGCGGTTCGGAGGCATTGCGCCGAAGAACATTGCATCGTGCAAGCGCGCCTATCAAGAAACCAAAGTCGAGGAGTAGACCTGTGGCAAAAGAGATCGGAGCAATCAGTTGGAAGGATCTACCTCTTGGAACGGCCATTCTGGAGCCGGGAAGTTCCTCAAAACTAAAGACCGGGGACTGGCGCAGCATGCACCCTGTAACGGACTACGAATGCTGCATCAAATGCGGATTCTGCTACATCTACTGTCCCGACATGGTGTATTCGCGCAATGAGGAAGGTTTTTTCGTACAGGACTATTTTTACTGCAAGGGGTGTGGGATCTGCGCCCATGAATGCCCCAAAGATTGCATAACCATGGTGGAGGACGGCAGCGATGGCTAAACGAGTGGCAATGGAAGTCTCGATCGCCTTGTCGGAGGCTGTAAAACAGGCCAATGTGGACGTGGTCGCCGCCTATCCCATCACCCCTCAGACCCACATTGTGGAGCATCTGTCCGAACTGGTTGCGGACGGGGAATTGGACGCCGAGTTCGTTCCCGTGGAATCCGAACACTCGGCCATGAGCAGTTGTGTGGGTGCGGCGGCGGCCGGGGCTAGGACCTTCACCGCCACGAGTTCCCAGGGTCTGGCGCTCATGGTGGAGATCCTGTTTATCACGTCCGCGCTGAGATTGCCCGTGGTCATGGCCATGGCCAACCGCGCCATGAGCGGTCCCATCAGCATCTGGAACGATCATTCCGACATCATGCTGGCCCGGGAGACGGGATGGATCCAGACGGTGGCGGAAAACGGCCAGGAAGTGTACGATCTGATTTTTCACGCCTACCGGGTGGCCGAAGACCACGGCGTGCTGCTTCCCGTCATCGTGAACATGGACGGTTTTACCTTGAGCCACGTGGTGGAGCCCATTGAGATCTTTGATCAGGATGTGGTGGATCGGTATTTGAAGTCGTACGAACCTGTCCTGCGCCTGGATCCGAAGAATCCCATCACCATGGGACCCGTGGGAATGCCCGAGGTGTATACGGAGGCCAAGAAGGCTCAGGATGAGGCGCTGAAGGCTTCCAGACCCGTGATACTCCAGGCATGGAAGGAATTCGGGGATCTTTGCGGCCGTTATTACAAGCCCGTGGAGACCTACCGCACGGAGGACGCCGAAACCATCCTCGTGACCATGGGCAGCATCGGGGAAACCGCCATGACGGCGGTGGATAATCTGCGGGAGAAAGGCGAGAAGGTCGGAGTGGCCCGGGTGCGGTTGTATCGTCCGTTTCCCATGCGGGAGATCGTGGAAACCCTGCAAGGCGCCAAGCGCGTGGGAGTGGTGGACCGGCACATGGCCTTCGGCGCTAATCAGGGCCCCCTGGCCATGGAGATCTGCTCGTCCTTCTACTATGCGGCGCAACGTCCTTTTGTGTACAATTTCATCGCGGGTTTGGGGGGCCGGGACGTCACCGTGGAGAACTTCGAGGAGATGGTTTCCGATTTGGAATCCCTGGAATCCGGCAAGTTTTCGGAATTCTACAAGATCATCAATGTGAGGGAATAATGGGCACAGCAACCGAAGCGCTGAAAAGTTTCAAGGGATACAATCTGAAAAAGAGGCTGCCCCTGGAAGAACCCTTGGCTCCGGGTCACCGAGCCTGTCAGGGATGCGGGGAAGTACTGGCCTTACGCCAGGTCATGAAGGCGATAGGAAATAATGTGGTTGTCGCGTCGGCCACCGGGTGCATGGAAATCATCACTTCTCCGTGGCCTCAGACCGCCTGGCGTGTGCCGTGGATCCATGTGGCCTTCGAGAACGCGGCCGCGGTGGCCTCGGGGGTCGAGGTCGGATACAAGGCGCTTATTCGAAAAGGGAAAATCAAGGATGAAAAGACCGTTTTCATGGCCGTGGCCGGGGACGGCGGAACAGCGGACATCGGAATTCAGGCGTTGAGCGGGGCCCTGGAACGGGGACACAATTTCGTCTACCTGTGCGTGGACAACGAAGCGTACATGAATACGGGCATTCAACGTTCCAGCTCCACTCCCTATGGGGCCATGACGACGACATCGCCTCCGGGAAAGAAGAGCATCGGCCAGCGGACCTGGAAGAAGGATATGCCGGGCATAGCCGCCGCCCATCATATTCCTTACGTGGCGACGGGTTCGCCCGCCTATCCGGTGGACCTGATGAACAAGGCCAGGAAGGCGGCCATGGTCGAAGGACCGGCCTACCTTCATGTGTATTCTCCGTGCTGTACAGGGTGGCGTCTGGCTCCCGAACTTTCCATTGAAGCGGCGCGGCTCGCGGTGGAGACCCTGGTGTTTCCCTTGTATGAAGTCATCGACGGACGGTGGATTCTGAGCAAGAGCATCAAGAAGCCCAAGCCCGTATCCGAATACCTGAAACCCCAGAGACGGTTCCGCCATTTGACGGAGGACGATATCGCCACGATCCAGGCGGAAGTGAACAAGCGATGGGAGGAACTGCTGGCGCGGATTGCGCAGGACGGCGGAGAACCGGCCAAGGAGGAGTCTCCAGAGACGGAATAGACACCCCAGGCAAACGCTCCATGTGAAACGGGGGCTTGTCGCCGGCGGGAATGGAGCTCGCTTGGGCCGATCTCCCGGAGTTCCTGTTTCAAGACCCTATGTCGGGTATGGGGTGAAAGGAGCATTGCCGATGCGTTCCGATCCATACGAGGGGCGGCTCATTGGGGCCGCCTTTCGTATGGGTTGCGCCGGCAGCCTGTGGGACTCCGGGGAGTTCAACCCGCCGGTCCGCTCAGGCGGCCTTCTCCGGAGTAGCCGGAGGGATTCTTTCCGCAAATTTATCCGGAAATGCGATTTTTGTGAACTCGGGAGTTGACGTCCCTTTCCTATTGGAATAGCCTCTATTCCATCCAAGACATCTTCGTATAAATCGATCGGTACCTCGGGCCGAATGTGAGAGGTATGTCCGGTGTCCGGCAAGCTCCGAAAAACCTCGCTCAAAGAGCAAGCGTATCATGCCATCAAAGAGATGATCGCTTCCTATCGATTTTCTTCGGGTACGTGGATCAACGTGGAACAATTGGCCAAAGAGATGGGGGTAAGCCGAACTCCGGTGTGGCAGGCGTTGAAGGAACTGGAGAAGGCCGGCTTGGTGACGCATGTGCGGAATCGGGGAATCCGCATGGCGGAGATGACTCCGGACATGGCCATGGATCTTTACGTGGTGCGGGAAGTTCTGGAGGGATTGGCCGCGCGCATGGCCGCCGAACGCCTGGACGGTCGGGTGCCGCAGGAATTGGACGCTCTGCTGCGCGAGCAGTATTCCATTGTGCAGGCCTGTGATCTGATGGCCTATTCCAAGTCGGATTTCCGGTTTCACCAAGTGTTGTACGATACCTGCGGAAACTGGCTCCTCCATGAACTGCTGGCCAACATCAAGAGCCGGTCCCGGCCCCTGGTGTGTGATATCCGATCCATTCTGCCGAAACTGTATGAAGACCACGTTCTCGTGGTGGATGCTCTGAAACGGCGGGATCCCGTGGAGGCCGAAAAACGGATTCGGGAACACAATAGGCGTATGCGCGCGCATCTTCAGGAGTCGAGGAACGGGGCATTGTCTTCCGGCGGGGCGGCGCGGGTGACGGAATAGCACAGTCGGTCCCGGCCCGGGCTTTACGCACCCCATCCGGGTAAGCCGGCTCATAATATAGCAGGCTGTTGAAGAACGCGATCTGCTTTCACGCCAACGGCGTGACGCGTCATCCTCCATCATTGCGTCATGCCGTATGTACGCCTCATTCCCGAGGATTCGCCACGCCAACGGCGTGGCCGAAGGCGTGGCTTGCATCGTATCGTTTTTGACCGGCCTGCTTGAAACGATGTTTATCAACGGGCTGCTAAGGAGGAACTATGGCCTACTCGTTCAGGGACCTGCACTGGTCTAAGGACATTCCGGTACGGGAGTATCTGCTTCCCAAAACCCTGTCCGAGGCTCTGGACATGCTGGCCGAGCACGATGGCGGGGCGCGGGTTGTGGCCGGTGGAACGGATGTAGTTCCGCAGTTGCGTAAGAGACAACTTCAAGTAAATGCCTTGGTGGATATCAGCCGGCTTCCAAATATGAACCATATTGAACAGAATGGGGAGTTCATCCGTATGGGTGGATTGGTCACCCATGCTCAGACGGCGGCGTCCCCCCTAATCCGGAAATATGCCGGTTTGCTGGCCTCCGGGGCTTCGTGGGTGGGGTCGCCGCAGATTCGGAACATCGCCACGGTAGCGGGAAACCTGATCAGTGGACAACCCGCTGCGGATACGAGCATTCCGCTGCTGGCCCTGGATGCATCCGTGACCCTGGCGTCCAAGGACGGAGAGCGGAGTGTGCCGTTATCCCGCTTTTTCATGGGAATCGGCAAGACGGCTTTGGATCCGTCGCGGGAGATCCTGGTGGAGATACGCTTCAGAGCTTTAGCTTCGAACCAGGGGGGAGCCTACCTGCGTCTGGGCAAGCGTCGCGCCCTGGTGCTGCCCATGTTGGTGGCCGCTATGGTGGTTACGGTGGATCCGGAACGGCGTTTGTTTACAGATGCCGCCATTGCCTTCGGTCCCGTGGCGCCCACTCCGTACCGGGCCATAAACGCCGAGGAGCGGCTCCGGGGTCGTCCCGTCACGGAAGAAGTATTGGCCGAGGCCGGGGATGCCGCTTTGCAGGAGTGTACGCCCCGAGACAGTTGCCTGAGAGGTTCCTGCGACTATCGATGTGAAATGGCCCGGGTGTTTGTCCGGCGCGGCGTCAAACAGGCTTTGCGGGAATCGGGCTTTGATTGGCTTTGAGGGGATGAATATGAATACCGTAGAACTATCGTTTCAACTGAACGGTCGCCGGGTGGAAATTCAGGTTTCTCCCGATCTCATGCTGGTGGATGTGCTCAGGGATCTACTGGGACTCACGGGCACCAAGGTGGGTTGCCGGGAAGGGGAATGCGGAGCGTGCGCGGTGCTTCTGGACGGGGAGCCCGTGAACTCATGCATACTTCCCGCCTTCAAGGTAGGGGGACGCGCCGTCGTGACCATCGAGGGTCTGGAGGGTTCCGATGGGAAACTCGATGCGATTCAGGAGGCGTTCATGGAGGCGGGGGCTTCTCAATGCGGATTCTGCACTCCGGGTATGATTCTGAATGCCAAAGCCTTGTTGAATCGTGTCCCGAATCCGAACGACGGGGAGATCCGGAAAGCCCTATCCGGAGTGCTGTGCCGTTGTACGGGGTACCAGAAGATAATCGACGCGGTGAAGCTGGCGGCTCGAAACACCCGCGCGGCTTCCGAATAGATGAACCCGGGCCGTGGGCCCAAGGACAGGGGAACGCCCTATGCTGGATAAGACCGACGAAACGAAACAGGCTCAAGTGCTGACCAGGGAAAAAATCGACCTGGAACACCTGGTCCGGACACCCAAGGCCGATCTGGCGGTGGCGGGCAAATCGGTCGTGCGAACCGACGATCGCCTCAAGGTACGGGGTAAGCTCAAATACGGAGCGGACTTTCCCCAGGAAGGTTTCTTGCATGCCAAGATCCTCCGCAGCCCATATCCCCATGCCCTGATTCGATCCATAGACACGGAAGCGGCCAAGCAACTTCCGGGTGTTGTCGCGGTCCTGACGGCGGCGGATGTTCCGGGCAGGAACGGTTTCGGCGCCATTATCCCCGACCAGCCTGTGATATGCGGCGACAAGGTGCGATATGTGGGAGACGGCGTTGCCTTGGTGGCGGCGGAAACGGAGAAGATCGCCCAGGAGGCGCTTTCCCTGATCGAAGTGGTTTACGAACCGTTGCCGGCCGTGTTCGACCCCCGGGACGCCATGAAGGAAGACGCCCCGAAAATCCACGAGAGTGGAAACATCTTGTCTCACAACAAACTGCGCAAGGGGGACGTGGACGCCGGATTTGCTTCCGCGGACGTCATCCTGGAGAGAACGTACCAGGTTCCTTTCCTGGAGCATGCCTATTTGGAGCCGGACATCACTATGGCGGCGCCCCAGCCGGATGGCAGTATTCTGGTCGAAGGCCCCATGCAGGCGCCGTTCACCGTGCGCCGTAATATCGCCCCGGTGCTCGGTGTTCCCATAAACAAGGTGCGGGTGCGCCAGGTGCACATGGGCGGAGGGTTCGGCGGCAAGGAGGATTCTCCCATCGATATCGGGTGCCGCGCCGCGCTCCTGACTCAGCACACGGGCCGTCCGGTGCGTTTGGCCCTGGAACGGGAGGAAGTCACCATCCAGACCTGTAAACGGCACCCGATGATCATGGAACTCAAAGTCGGCGCCAAGAAGGACGGCACACTGACGGCGTTCCATGGGGCGCTGTACGACGAGCAGGGCGCTTACGCCAGTCTGGGGCCGCTGATTCCGCCCGCCGGGGGCTCTCACATTCATTCGATGGTCATGATGCCCGGACCTTATGAAATACCTCATGTGAAGGTGGATGCGTACCTGATGTACACGAATCATCCCTACGGAGGGGCCATGCGGGGGTTCGGTGCGCCCCAGGTCCACATTGCACACGAGCAAATGATGGACGAACTGGCCGAGGCCCTGGGGCTTTCTCCCCTGGAGATTCGCAGGAAGAATGCGTTCAAGCTGGGTTCCGTTACGGCGACGGGACAGGTCTTGGATCAGAGCGTCGGTTTGCGGGAAACCCTGGAAGCCTGTGCCGAGGCGTTCGACTGGGAAGGCCGTTGCCGGACCAGGGGATATGTGGATGACGCGCGCACCCGGCGGCGGGGGGTAGGGGTCGGTATGGGATGGTACCGTACCAGTATCGGCACCGGCGGTGATGCCTGTGGGGCCAACGTATATGTGCATGAAGACGGTTCCGTGCTCCTTTTTTCGGGTATCACGGAGATGGGGCAGGGTTCGTTCACGGTTCTCCCGCAGATCTGCGCCGAGGAATTGGGGGTGCGGGTGGAAGATGTCCGGCTGGTCATGCCCGACACGGACATGGCGCCGGAGTCCGGTCCAACGGTAGGGAGCCGTTCCACCACGCTTATGGGCAATGCCATTATCCTGGCCGCCCGGCAGGTCAAGGGAGTGATTCTCGAAATGGCTTCCGAGATGCTGCTGGTGCCGGTGGACCGTCTGGAGTCCAAGGACAGGAAGATTTATGACCGGGACAGGCCGGATCGGTCCGTGCCGTTCAGGGATGCGGCGGCTCGGTGCATGTCCCGCGGCAAACGGCTCATCGGGCAAGGCTGGTGGGCGCCCCCCCCGGCTTCGCTGGATCCGGAAACCGGGCAGGGGAACCCATACTTCGTGTACACGTATTCCACACACATGGCCGAAGTGATCGTGGACATCGAAACGGGTGAAGTGGAAGTCACGAATTACGTCGCTGCGTTCGATGTCGGCAAGGCCATCAATCCGAGGGCCCTGGAAGGCCAGATCGAGGGCGGGGTGGCCATGGGGCTGGGATACGCCCTGATGGAAGAAGTGGCCATCGAGCAGGGATACATCCGGAACGTGAGTCTGCAGAACTATCTCATACCCACCACCCTGGATGTACCGAACATCCGATCCGTGATCCTGGAGGTGGAAAACAGGTACGGTCCATACGGGGCCAAGGGAATCGGAGAGATGCCCAATATTCCTGCGACTCCGGCCATCTTGAACGCCGTGGCCGATGCCTGCGGAGGTCGGGTGCGATCGCTTCCCGCGGACCCGGAAAAGGTGTTCTGGGCCATCCGGGAAGCCGGGGGACCGCCCATGGAATAACCGGATCGAATCGGAATGAAGGCCCGTTGGAAGCCTACGGGCGCAATCCGGAATCCCGGAGAGGGGATGTGGTGCGTACGGAAGGGGCTTGCGGGGGGCTGCGAACACTTCAACGCAAAGGGGAGGTAAGGCATGAAGTCGAAATGGGTGCTCTTGGGGATTCTCCTGTTGACTGCGGGTTTGGTCATGGGAGGAGCGAATCACGTGACTGCGAAGGCTCCGGACAAGATCAAGATCGGATTGATGTTCGGTCTCACGGGACCGGCTTCTCCCATCGGGCCGGTGCAACTCAAAGGGGCTGAATTGGCCGTCAAGGAGGTCAACGAGGCAGGGGGTGTTAAGCTGGGTGACAAGCGGATCCCCGTATCCGCGGTCATCAAGGATGATGAAACCAAGCCCGACGTGGCGCTGCGCCGCTTCCGGGAACTGGTGCATGAAGACAAGGTGCATGCCCTGGTGGGATCCACCTTCGCTCCCATTGCGGCGGCCTTGAATCGGGAGATGCATCGCACGCCCATGGCTTATGTTTCTGCTTGTGTGGCCCCCATTCACATGTTCAAAAAGGATGAGCTGGCGCCCACGACATTCGGGATACATGGCACGGCGTATTCCATTGGGTATTCGGGCGCCGCGTACATTGCCACCGAGTTGAAGCTCAAGAAGGTGTATTTCTTCGCCCCCGCCTATGCCTTCGGCTGGGATCAGAAAGCGGGCGCCGTGGATGCCTTCAAGAAGTACGGCATCGAATGGGAATATGCGGATGCTCCGGTGGGCACCGCGGATTATACCACCTATCTGCAGAAGATCGCCGAGGCCGAGCCGGACATCGTTATGATGGCCCACTGGGGAGTGGATGCCATCAACGTGCTCAAACAGGCGCATGAACTGGGTCTGGGAAGAAAAACACGCATCTGGTTCAACTGGATGACCAATGTGTTCGGCAGCGGCGTGCCCGCGGAAGCCTTGAAAGGCGTGTATTCCCTCATGTCCTGGTACTGGAACCTGGAAGGGTTCGAAGACGAGGCCGTCGTCCAGGCCGGACAAGCCTTCGTGAAAAAATACATGGACGTTTACGGCGAACCGCCGGATCCATATGCGGGAATGGCTTATGTGGGTACGAAGGAACTTTTGAGGGGCATCGAGTTGGCCCAATCCACGGATCCCAAGGCCATTGCCAAGGCCATTCGGGAAAACCCGGAGTTCGATTCCATGAAGGGTCCGGGTACCTGGCGTGTGGACCAGCAGCCGTGGTTCAAGTACGGTGCTTTTGTGGTGGTGGGAAAAGGACCTGAAGAACGCGCCGACAAATGGGACCTGGTCAAAGTGATCGGAGCCTATACCGGGACGGACTATCTGCCTACCCTGGAGAGTGAAGGGTACTGAAATACAATCCCGCAGGAAATGAAGGCGGAGGGAATTCCTCCGCCTTTCGGGTGTGTGAACCATGAGGGAGCCCATATTGTCCACCCGCGCCGCGACCAAACGTTTCGATGGGTTGGTGGCGGTGAACTCGGTGACGTACCATTTGGATGAACGGGAGATCGCGGGGATCATCGGCCCCAACGGCGCCGGCAAGTCCACGTTTTTCAATCTGCTTACCGGGCTGTACAAGCCCGATGAAGGGCAGGTATTCTTCCGAGGCGAAGACATCACTCGGATGCCCCCTTATGAACGGGTGAAACTGGGCATCGCGAGAACCTTTCAGTTGGTCTCGGTCTTCGACTCCATGAGCGTTCTCGAGAACATGATGCTGGCGCGCATCAGTCTGGGAGAGAACTATTCCCGCAAACGCAGATTCTTTTTCAAGAACGTCCGCCATCGTGAACTTATGGACGAATGCCTGAAGGCATTGGATACACTGGGCATCGCTCATAAGGCGGAAACCATTACCTCGGAGCTGTCTTACGGAGAGAAGCGAGAACTCGAGATCGCCATTGCACTGTCGCTGGATCCCAAGGTGCTCCTTCTGGACGAGCCCTTCGCCGGATTGAGTATGGTGGAGATCCTACACATCAGCAAGGTGATCCAGGGATTGAAGGGCGGGTTCGCCATCGTCATCGTGGAGCACAAAATCTCCAAGCTACTGGATCTGGTGGAGCGGCTGTGCGTCATCAATGAAGGGCGCCTGATCTGCGACGGCGTGCCTCAGGAAGTGATTAGCGACGCCAAGGTCCGGGAGTGCTATTGGGGCAAGGAAGAGATGGTATGCTACTGAGTGTGGAACACGTGGACGTGCATTATGGGAACGCCCAAGTGCTTCATGACGTTCAAATGCACGTCCGGGAAGGCGAACTGGTGTGCGTGGTGGGCCGAAACGGGGCCGGCAAGACCACGCTGCTCAAGTCCGTCGGCGGGTTTCTGAAGCCCAGCCGGGGTTCCGTCTCGTTCCGGGGGGAATCTATCCTTGGAAAGCCTCCGGAACAAATCGCCCGCAAGGGAATCAAGTATGTCTTTCAGGACAAGCGGGTATTCGGCGAACTTACCGTACGAGACAATATTGAACTGGCCGCGTTCCCCACACGTGAGCCTCTGAACCGCGCCATCCAAGAGGTTTTGAACATCCACCCCAAGATGGAGCAACTGCTGAATTCCAAGGCCAAGGGTCTCAGTGGCGGAGAGCGACAGATTCTTCTCATTGGACGGGCGCTGATCGGCAGTCCTCAGCTTCTGCTGGTGGACGAGCCCACGGAAGGGCTCGCCGCCAAGATCATCGGGGAGATCGTGGACATTTTAATGGCCATGAAACAGAAATTATCCATGGTGGTGGTGGAGCAGAACCTTCTGACGGTATCCAGACTGGCGGACCGGATTTACATCATGAAGGAAGGCGCCGTATTCCGCGAGATCATGGATCCGGCGGAGATCAAGGAACCTTCCCGATATGAATGTGATCTCTAGCAGGCCGTTGAAAAAAAGCGATCTGCATCGTCGGGCTTCATCCTTTCTCAGGATTCGCCCGCCTTGCATCCCATCGTTTTGCACCGGCCTGCCCGCAATACCATTGATCAACGGGCCGGCATCAACTTAGGGAAACGCCATGTTCAAAAAAATCGAACAGTATCCAGCTGTTACCATGGTGGTTATCGCCGCCGGATTCATCGTATTCGGGTTTTCCACGTCTCTCCTGAAAATCACGGATTTCATTATTTTCTGTATTTTTGTCCTGGGATTCGATCTCCTGTATGGCCACATGGGCAGGCTGTCTTTCGGGCATATGCTCTATCTGGGTACCGGAGCATACAGCGCCGCTTTGTTTTCACGGTATGTGCTGCCGGACCCGTTCCTGGCCATGGCCGCAGGGATCCTGGGCGGCGTGCTTATAGGATCCATCATCGGCCCGGTAATCGTGCGAACTTCAGGAGCCTGTTTCGCCCTACTGAATCTCGCCCTGAACCAGGTGGGCCATTTTGCGGTGCTGGTTCCGCTGGCGGGGATTACGGGAGGGGAAGACGGGATGTCCCTTCACTTCAACAGCTACGGATTCATCAATTTCAACGATCTGGAATTTCTCTTCTTCTTCAGCCTGGGGTCTTTGCTCTTCGTGGTGTTTCTGGTGTTGAAATTTGTACGTTCTCCGTACGGTCTGTTTCTTAAAGCAACCAAGGAAAATGAAATTCGCGCTCAGTTTCTGGGATATAACACCCATATCAACAAGGTGGTCACATTTGTTCTCTCGGCGGCGATATCGGGATTTGCAGGAGCCCTTACGGTAATCAACTACCGATTCACCAATCCCAGCTTTATCGATCCCACCCGAAATGTGGAAGTCATTTTCGCGGCCCTGATGGGAGGAGCGGGCAATGTCATGGGCGCCGTCGTTGGTGGTACGATGTTCATGACCATCAGCAATTATCTGGCTCGATATATCGTGCGTTGGGAGATGTTTCTCGGCGCAGCCCTGTTATTCATTGCTTTCAAGTTTCGAAAAGGGATCTGGGGTTACCTGAGACAGGTGTGAATTGAACCGAAACTATGCTGAACGGGGAAGGGGGTCATGCTCCAAACCATCTTCTACGGCCTGACCATAGGCGGAATTCTGTACATCATATCCATCGGGCTGTCCTTGACCTTCGGCGCCATGGGGATCGTGAACTTTTCTCACGGGCTTATTTACGCCGCGGGAGCCTATGCGCTGTATGCAGGGCTCAAAACGGGCATGAGTTTCATTCCCGCCGCGATCCTCGCGGTGCTGGCGTCGATCCCGCTCAGCTACGTGATTGAGCGATTCGTTATCCGAAGATTGTACGGGAAATCCATCGATTACGCCATCATCGCCACCTACGCGGTGCTTCTCATGGGGGTGGACGGACTCAAATGGATTTGGGGAGCCAGTCCGCTCCCCATCAGTGATCCTCTGGGTATCACGGTGGGATTCTGGGGGGTGGAGATGCCCTTATACCGTTTGCTCATCATCGGTCTGTCCCTGACGGTGTTCATCGGATTGTCCATGTTCTTCAAGAGGACCGTAGTAGGGAAAATCGTGGTGGCGGGACTTCAAGACCGGGAGGCGGTGCGAAGCCTGGGGATCGATATCGACAAGTATTTCGCTCTGGTCTTTATTCTGGGAAGCGCCCTGGCGGCGCTGGGGGGGGTGCTCTATGCTCCCATCAGCGCGTTGCATCCCTATATGGGATTCCACGTCCTGATCCTGTGCTTTGCGGTCGTGATCGTGGGCGGAATGGGTAATTTCAAGGGGACGGCCCTGGCGGCCTTAGGCCTGGGCATGGTGATGGCGCTCACCGGGAGGTTCTGGGGCCCGGCGGCGGAAGCCATGGTTTTTGTGGTGATGATTTTGGTACTGGTATTCAGACCCATTGAAGTATGAAACCTCCGCCGGGCGGTGTCCGGGCGGAAAGAGGGAAAAGATCATGCAGGCGCCGATGGAATCGTATATGCGGGTCGGCATAGTGCATTTTATGGCGTTTCCCACGCTGGCGCAAGGGGAAGGCCCCTGGGAGGATACGGTTCGTCACATCGCACTGGACCCCTTCTTCTCGGCCATCGAAATCACGCACATCGCGGATGATCAAATCAGGACCCGGGTTAAAGATCTGATCCGGCTGGCCCATCTTTCCCTGGGCTATGGGGCGCATCCCGCCATTCTGGGAGGGGGACTGAACCTCAATTCCCTGGATGAGGAAGAACGTCGTCGATCTCTGGATGTGCTGAAAGTACACTTGGATGAGGCCACGGACATGGAGGCGGAGACCTTTGTGGTCCTTTCGGGAAGAGATCCGGGACCGGAACAACGCCTTCCCGCCGTGCGGGCCTTGGTGGAATCCCTCCGGGAACTCTGCGCGTATTCCGCGGAACGAAACGGCCCGAAAGTCGTGGCGGAGATTTTTGATTGCGCGGTGGACAAGTGTTGCCTGCTGGGTCCGTCCACCTTGGGCAGGGAAGTTGCCGAGAGGGTGACGCGCAAGCACGACAACTTCGGGTTGCTGGTGGATCTCAGTCATATTCCGCTTCTTCGGGAATCTCCCCGGGAAGCGTTGGTTCCCCTCCAAGATTATCTGGCGGGAGTCCATCTCGGAAACGCCGTATTGAATCCTGATCTGCCCGCATACGGGGACCATCATCCTATTTTCGGGACCCCCGGCGGCGTGAACGATGTTCCGGAAGTGAGAGACTTCTTGAAGGTGCTTTTGGACATAGGCTTCCTCAACGGCCAAACACGTCCCTTCGTGAGTTTCGAAATCAAACCCATGCCCGGACAGGATGCTCTGATTATGATCGCCAACGCGAAACGGGTGCTGAAACAGGCTTGGGCCATGATCTGAAAGTCCGGATGGAAGGAGACACGCTTATATGAAGCCCAAGATACTGGTGACCCGCACGCTGTCCCCCGATGTCATGACGGTTTTGGAAACGGACTTCGATGTGGAGTGCAACCCGCATGACCGGGTGCTCCACCGGGAAGAACTCCTGAGTTCGGTGAAGGGGAAGAATGGGTTGCTGCCTTTGCTCACGGATCGCATCGACGATGAAGTCATGGACATCGCCGGCGGAGACCTGAAAATCATTGCCAACTATGCGGTGGGCTACAATAATATAGATGTGGATGCGGCCACCAAGCGGAAGATCCTGGTGTCCAACACCCCGGGTGTGCTCACCGATACAACGGCGGATCTGGCCATGGCCCTGATACTCGCCGTGGCCCGCAGGATCGTGGAGGGGGACGCCTACACTCGATCCGGAAAATTCATCGGCTGGGGCCCCATGTTGTTTCTGGGTACGGATGTGCATCACAAGACTCTGGGGATCGCGGGTTTCGGACGCATCGGTTTTGCGGTGGCCAAAAGGGCCGCCGGTTTTGGAATGCGAATCCTGTATACCGCGCGTCGCCGGGGGGATCCTGAACTGGAGAATCATGTCGGAGCCCGTTACGTGGACAAAGACACGTTGCTCAAGGAGTCGGATTTCCTCTCGATTCATATTCCCGCGACACAGGACACCCACCATTTCCTGGGAGCACGGGAGTTTTCCCTGATGAAACGCACGGCCTTCGTCATCAACACGGCCAGAGGCGAGGTAATCGACGAGAAGGCTCTGGTGGAGGCCCTCGAAAGCGGCGAGATTGCCGGAGCCGGGTTGGATGTTTTCGAGTGGGAGCCTCACGTCAGTCCGGAACTGACCCGGATGCCCAATGTGGTGTTGTTGCCGCACATCGGAAGCGCGTCCATGGAGACACGAACCCGCATGGGTCTCATGGCCGCGGAAAACCTGGCGGCGGTATTGTTGGGAAAACGCCGTCCGCCCCACTGCGTCAATCCGGAGGCATTGGGCGCTTTCGACGAATAGGATGTGGAGACCGCCGGGGCGTTCTGAGGAGCGGTGACGATTCCGACGGGGTTCCGACATGGGTGTGTTGGATATGAATAAACCGGCTCCCGCCGGCTCCTCCGAACCCGCGGAAACCGGTTTATGATTTTCAGCGGGAGGGCTTGCTTCTGATGAGTGGCGCCGAAACACGGTCCTGCTTGAGGGTCGGGTGCGAGACGGAGAAGGATTTTTCTTTGCGCGGTCTTCGAGTGCTTGTACGCGGCGCCGGTGAGATGGCCACCGGTGTGGCCCATCGTCTCATCCGATCCGGTTTTCGGGTGGCGCTTTCGGAAGCGCCTGAGCCCATGGCGGTGCGCCGGGCCGTATGTTTCAGCGAGGCCGTGTATGAAGGGATTCAGACTGTGGAGGGGGTGACATGCCGCCGGGTCTACTCTGCTGAAGAGGTGTTTCCGATCTGGAATCGGGGGGAAGCGGCCGTACTGGTGGATCCCGAGGCGGTTTGCCTGGACCGGTTGCGCCCCGCCGTTGTGGTGGACGCCATTCTGGCCAAGCGGAATTTGGGGACCCGGATCCACTGGGCGCCCCTCACCATCGGCCTGGGTCCCGGATTTACGGCCCCGGCGGATGTCCACCTGGTCATTGAGACGAATCGAGGTCACAACCTGGGCCGACTCATTTATCACGGCGCGGCGGATCCAAACACCGGGGTGCCGGGGGAGATCGGCGGATATACGAAACAGCGGGTTCTCAGGGCGCCGGCGCCGGGAGTATTCCTGTGCGCGCGTTCTTTGGGAGATGTGGTGCCGGAGGGGGATCTGGTGGGAACGGTGGGGAGCCGGGAAATCCGATCAGAAATTCCCGGCGTGCTCCGGGGATTGCTCCGGGACGGTACGGAAGTGATCCAGGGAACCAAACTCGGAGATATCGATCCCAGGGGCCGTACGGAATATGTTCGTACCATCAGTGAAAAGGCCCGCGCCATCGGGGGATCCGTGCTCGAAGGAATACTGGCGGCCTTCAACCTTTAGCGGTTGAAAAACGCGATCTGCGTCACGCCAACAGCGTGACGCTTCGGCCTCCATCACTGCGGTGTACTGTACGCCTGATTCCTCAGGATTCATGCGCCATGCACCTCATTGTTTTTAAGCAGCTTGTTCGAAAGGGTGGTTGCCGACGGGCTGTTGGGTGCGGTTCGAAATACAAACGGGCCGAGATGCTTCAGAAAAGCGTTCTCGCCTTAGGAATAGGGTGTCATGAAACATCTGATCAGTGAAATCGCTTCGCACCTGCACGCTGGGAAAAATGTGTGCGCGGCGACCATTGTCCGGCAGTCCGGCTCGTCTCCACGTGCGCTGGGAACGAGCTTCATGGTCCGGTCCGACGGAAGTATTGTGGGAACCATCGGAGGAGGCCTGCTGGAGGCTCAAGTGATCCAAGCGGCCCTCGAGGCCTTGGCATCCCGACGGACGACACGGTTGCATTACCGTTTGAGTGGTCGGGAAGTGGCTCGTTCCCAGATGATCTGCGGCGGAGACGTGGACGTATTCGTGGAACCGCTTTACGCCTCGGACTCCAAGGCCGGCGCCGTCTATGGCGCGGCTCGGTCCGCATGGGAGGAAGGACGGCGCGCCGTACTGGCGACCCGGATAACGGAGGGTTCCCGCTCCTCCGTGGAAGGGTGCAAAATCCTCTTGTTTTCGGATGGTTCGCAGGTGGGCTCTTGGGATGGGATGGAACGAGTCGTCCGTGATGCTCCGGATCCATGGGCGGACGTGATCCGACATGCGGGACGGGATCCCTGGGTCCTCCATTTCGAGCAGAACGGCTCGGAGACCGATCTGCTGATCGTGCCCATCGAGCGGGAGCCTGCCCTGTACCTGTTCGGGGGTGGTCATGTTTCTTTGTTCGTGGCGAGAATCGCGCGAATGGTCGGTTTCCGCGTCGTAGTGATCGACGACCGGGAGGAATTCGCCCATAAGGAGCGCTTTCCGGACGCGGATGAAATTCGGGTCAAGGAGTTTTCGCGCGCTTTGGAGGGTGAGGACCTGGATCCCGAAAGTTACGTGGTGATCGTCACCCGGGGACATCTGTACGACAAGGAAGTGCTGGGACAAATTCTGAAACGGGAGACGGTATACGTAGGGATGATCGGATCCCGACGGAAACGGGACCTAATTTACCGGGCTCTGGAAGAAGAAGGGATTTCAAGGGAGACCCTCCATCGGGTGCATTCCCCCATCGGTTTGGATATCGGAGCGGAAACCCCGGAGGAGATCGCCGTGAGTATCGTGGCGGAGCTTATCGGGATTCGAGCCGCGAGGGAAAAGGAATCCCGCTCCCCTGTCCGGGGACGCCACGAACCCACGTGATCCGGCCGCGTTCGAGGTGGGGTGGAGTATTGGCAGAGGACGCCGCCGAGAAGGGCGCTTAATTGCGCCAAGGCGACCGCATCCACAGACGCTCTATGTGCAGGAGTCCGCGTAATCTCCGTGTCCATATAGCCGTTCTATCGGATCCCGCAGCGCCGAAAAGCGCTTCGCCACACCCCGACAAATCGGGTTACTTCTTTGCGGGTCCAGCGGTCCCTTGTCCTGCCTCCGTGAAACGCTTCCAACCGCGTGTTTCGAATTTCCTGCCGCAGATCCGTCCGTCCCACCGTTCAGCTTTCGGTGACCTGCAAAATCGGACAGCTTGGTTGCCGCACACGCGGATGATTCATTGGCCCGGTGCAGAAAGCAAATGCGCCGGCGTCCTTTAGGATCCCGGGACATCTTGTACGGTGAGCGGGCATGTTTCCAAGGTGTTCGAAGGCGGCCCCGACAAGCTCTTGAGTGGGTTCCTGGATGCCTTGATTCCCGAAAGGCGCTCATCTATGCTGGATATCGTGGGGCTCCCGCAGGCCGGGAACTGTCGGGTTCGTCCTCGTAACCCCTTGGAACTACGGTAGAGCGGCGATTTTATGGAACCGAATTGGATGGTGGTCATCATACTGGCGGGGTCTTACCTGGTGGGTTCCATTCCCACGGGAATCCTCGTGGCCCATGCGTTGTCCGGTGTGGATATCCGCAAACAAGGAAGTCGCAACATCGGAGCCACCAATGTGGCGCGGCTGATCGGAAAGAAGGCGGGGTTGGTGACGCTGGCCGGAGACGCACTCAAAGGGGCGTTGCCTGTGTGGATCGCCCAACGCTTGGCCCTTTCTTTCGATGCCCCTGTTTTCTGGTGGATGGCGGCGGCGGGAATGGCGGCGTTCATTGGGCATTTGTTTTCCGTTTATCTGGGATTCCGAGGGGGAAAAGGAGTGGCTACAGCGTTGGGTGTGTTCCTTGCCGCCGCTCCGATGGTGGCTTTGGGCTGTCTCGGAGTATTCGCGGCGGGTGTGGCGTTGTCCCGGAGGGTTTCGGTGGGTTCCCTGTCGGCGGCGGCGATGGCCCCGCCGGCGGCATACGGTTGGTATGGCGGCGGGCCGATCTTCCTGCTATCCGTGGGGATTGCCTTGTGCATCGCAGGAAAGCATTCGGGAAACATTCGGCGGTTGATCCGCGGCGAAGAACCGCGATGGAACCAGAGCGGCCGGCGCCTGTGAACGAGAGCGTGCAAGGAGTCCCGCCTGAAACCGCCCCGTATCAGGCCGTTGAAAAACGCGATCTGCGTCGTTGGGCTTCCTCCTTCGTCATTGCGGCGTACTTGCAGGTACGCCTCATTCCTTAGGATTCGCCCGCCTTGCATCTCGTCGTTTTGCACCGCCCTCCCCTGTTATGGTTTACAACGGGCTGGTATGGCTCAGACACCGGGAGCGTTTCCCGATGAACTCGATGGAGGAAAGCATGGAAGTTCAAGTCCATCAGTCCAGGCTGGTCCTGGTCAACGGCGACATCACCAACGAGGACACGGATGCCGTCGTCAATGCGGCCAATTCGGGGCTTCGCGGCGGTGGTGGCGTGGACGGAGCCATTCACCGGGCCGGAGGGCCCCGGATTATGGAGGAATGCCGGAAGATCGGAAGCTGTCCTACGGGAGGGGCGGTGATAACCACAGGGGGCAATCTGAAAGCCCGTCATGTCATCCACGCGGTGGGGCCTATCTGGTCCGGCGGCGACCGGAACGAACCCCGACTTTTGGCCGCCGCCTATGAGTCCTCTCTAAAACTCGCTTCGGAACATGGTCTCGAAAGCGTTTCCTTTCCGTCCATCAGTACTGGCGCTTATGGATATCCTCTGGAGCAGGCCGCTGAGGTTGCCTTGGGTACGGTCGTCGAGTACCTGAAAGCGCATCCTGAAATACGGTTGGTTCGTTTCGTTCTGTTCGGGGAAGAGACCTGCTCCCTATATGGAGATGTGCTGCGGCGACTCCTGTGATTCCCTCGCGGTTTATGCCGGCTGTTTTTTCCGGAAGGCCGCATCGACGGTCATTCCCGGTACGCTCCATTCCTCAAAGTTTATGGGCCCGCGAGTCATCGTCCTTTCTCGGCGCGTCCCCATCCTCCCTGTTTTCGGCGTATGGTTAGACCTTGACACATACCATGGTGCGTGTCTAAGTATCCCTACGGAACATAAGCTGGACGATTTCCGCAGGTACTGTGCAGAACCCATCGCCGTTTCGACCCGAAGGAGTTAATCCCCGGTGCATACAGTGAACGGATACGGCCCGGATCCGGAATTCATCGATCTGGTGGGCGCTCTGCCCGGTGGAGAATCCTTGAGGGCGTGTCTGGGCTGCGGCACCTGTTCCATGAGTTGCCCCATCCGGGAAGTGAATGAAGCCTTCAACCCCAGACGGGTGATTCGGATGTGCCTTTTGGGCATGAGGGAGCAGGTGCTCCGGAGTCCTTTCGTGTGGCTGTGTTCCAACTGCTACGCATGCCAGGAACGATGCCCCCAGGGGATTCGAATTGCGGACTTCATGGAGTCGCTCAAGAACCTGGCGTTCCGGGAGGGAAATGCGCCGGAGGGTGCAAGGACTCAGATGGAACGGATCCTGGAGATGGGGCGGATCTACGAAATCAGCGACTTCGACAACAAGAAACGCCTTAAGGCGGGGTTACCCGAACTGCCCGGCTCCATTCAGCACATCCGGCTCTTGATTTCGGGGAATTCGACATAACCGGCGTCCCCGTCGCTTCCCAGGACAACCCATACCCTCGGATCGTCTCATGCGGTATGTACTTTTTTTGGGGTGTACGATTCCGGCGAGGGCGCGCCAGTATGAGGTGTCCGCCCGCCGGGTCTGTGCCCGATTGGGCATGGAATTGGAAGACGATCCCGAATTGGCGTGTTGCGGATTCCCCTTGAAGGCCGTGGATGCCCGCAAAGCGCTTCTCTTGTCGGCGCGAAATCTCGCCTTGGCCGGACGCAGAGAGCTGGGTCTTCTGACCTTGTGCAGTTCTTGCGCCTCCTCGCTGACCGAAGCGGGCCGCGAACTCGAAGAGGATGCCGATGCACGGGCTTGGGTGAATCGCCAACTGTCTCCTCTCGGCCTCGAATACATGGGACCCGTTCCAGTGCTGCACATCGTGCACGCACTCCACAGAAACGTAGGCCTCGACCGGGTGGGCCGGGACGTGACCCATACGCTGGGTTCCCTGCGTATGGCTTCCCACCACGGCTGTCACTTCCTCAAACCATCCGCCCTCTATGGATTCGACCATGTGGAAAACCCGGATTCCCTGGATGCGTTGATTCGCCTCACCGGCGCGGAACCCATCGATTATCCCGGCAAAACCCGTTGCTGCGGGGGTCCGGTGATGGCGTATGATCCGGAAACGGCGGTTCACGCCGCCCGGAGGAAACTGGCGGACCTTGCGGACTTGCGACCGGACGCGCTCACGCTGGCGTGCCCGTTTTGTTCCGTCATGTATGAAACCAACCAGAAGGGAATGGCCGATTCCCAGGGAGAACCGGTGAATATTCCGGTTCTGTTTATTACGCAGGTGCTCGGATTGGCCATGGGGATGGGTCCCAAAGAGCTTGAATTGAAACAGCATGTGATCAAACCGAACGCTCTGCTGACCAAGTTGGGCTTGAAAGGATAGCAGGCTGTTGAACAGCGCGATCTGCAACGTTGCGCTTCATCCTTCGTCATTGCGGCGTACTGCATGAAGGAGTTCCCCGGTTGATTCCGGAAAAGTCATGAAGCAAGCAACCTCCGACAATGGCAGGAACACCGTGCTGGTGGTGGGCGGTGGAATCGGCGGTCTGCAAGCGGCTCTCACACTGGATGATTTGGGAGTGCGGACCGTTGTGGTGGAATCCGAACGGGATCCGGGGGGAATGCTCAGGCGGTTGGACAAGCTGTTTCCCACCAACGACTGTTCGGACTGCATCCTTTCGTCGCGCCTGTCGGACGCCGCCGGCAGACCGGCCATGCGAATTCTGACGGGAGCCGTTGTGGAAACGCTTTCGGGCGGCAGAGGACGTTTCCTGGCGGATCTTCGATGGACCTCGGGGGCAGGGAACGCGGTTCGTGAACGCGTGGAAGTGGGCGCCGTCGTGCTGGCGTTGGGCGCCCGTTGTGTGGATGCGAAAGTCAAACCCGAGTATGGCTGGGGCCGGTTTCCCAACGTAGTGACCGGCGAGGAATTGGAGTCGTGGCTGCGTCCCGGCCTTCCCGCGCCCCGCGAACTGAAGCGTCCCTCCGACGGGGCTTCCCCGAAGAACATGGCCTTTCTCCAATGCGTGGGCAGCCGCGATGTGACGTGCGGCAACGGGTACTGTTCTTCCGTGTGCTGCGCCGCCGCCGTAAAGGAAGCCGTATCGGCCCATGAGTTGATTCCGGGATTGTCCACGACGCTCTTCTTCATGGATATCCGGGCTCAGGACAAGGACATGGATAGTTATGTGGAGGAGGCCCGGAGTCGATTCCCCATGGAATTTGTGTACGGCAGGATTGCCGCCCTGGAGGAAGCGGCGGAAAGCCGCAACCTTCGTCTGCAGGTGGAGACGGAAGACGGCGTGCTGCAATCCAGGGAGTTCGGCCTGGTGGTGTTGAGCGTGGGCATGGCGGCGGCGGAGGAGTCCCGCCGGACGGCCGAACGATTGGGGGTGGACCTTACACCGGAAGGTTTCTGCCGCACCGCGATCCTTTCCCCTCTGGAAACGTCACGGCCGGGTGTCTACGTGTGCGGAAGCTTTCAGGAGCCCAAGGACGTAGGCGAAACCATCACCCAGGCGCAAGCGGCGGCGGTGCATTGTCTGGCGGATCTCGGAGTAGAAGTCGATATTCATGAGCCCGGGGAGAGGTCTGTGGTCACGGAGCCTCCCCGGGTGGGCGTTTTTGTCTGCCGGTGCGGTGGTAACGTGGGCGACGTCTTGGATGTGGATGAACTGGCGGCGTGGAGCCGGGGGCTGCCCCATGTGGCTTATGTCGAAACCCTGCAGTATGCTTGCTCCGACCGATCTCTGGGGCGCATGGGTACGTGTGTTTCGGAAGAAAGGCTGAATCGGCTGGTGGTGGCCGCCTGTTCCCCCCGCGTCTTGGGATCGCATTTCGAGCAGGCTGGGACTCGGATGGGTCTGAGCCCGACCGGTGTGGAAATGGCCAACATCCGGGAGCAATGCGCCTGGGTGCACCGGCATGGGGGTCCCGGCGTGGAGGGAAAAGCCCGCAGTCTTTTGGCGGGAGCCGTGGCCGGGGTCAGCGAGGCGGGAGCCGTGGGGGCGCCCCCTATACGGGTATGTTCCGAAGCACTGGTGGTGGGGGGGGGCGCTGCGGGAATGGCGGCGGCCCTTGCGTTGGGCCGAATGGGCGTGTACACCGTGTTGCTGGAACAATCCCCCGGATTGGGGGGGCAGGCGAGAAACCTGGGACCTGTCTGGACCGGGGAAGACGCAAGCTCTTTATTGGACGATCTTGCGCGGGGACTGGAAGGCGAACAGCGGGTCCGGGTGGAACGCGGTGCGCGGTGGTCGGACTTTTCCGGCTCTCCGGGAGCCTTTCGTTCCGACTACGTCACTCGGGAAGGAGTCTGCAAGCGGATGGAACACGGGGTTCTGGTGCTTGCCACCGGGGGCGAGGAAGCCGTTCCGATCGAATACGGCTACGGCGGGCATCCGGCCGTAATGACCCACCGGGAGATGGACGCGGAACTCCGGGACCATCGAGTGGATCCGGCCGGATTGCGGTCCGTCGTGTTCATACAATGCGTGGGTTCCCGTGAGGGCGACCGGCCCTATTGCAGCCGGATCTGCTGTGTTCATTCCCTTCAGACGGCGCTGGAACTCAAACAAGAAAATCCCCGCATGCAGGTCTATATTTTTTACCGGGACATCCGAACCTCTGGATTTATGGAGGCCCTGTATCGCAGGGCTCGAATGGCGGGGGTCCTGTTTGTCCGGTATTCTCCCCGGGCCAAACCGCGAGTGAAAATCCGGGACGGGCGGGTGTTCGTCTGCGGCTTCGATGCCCTGGCGGGCAAGGAAGTTCACATCGAGGCGGACCGACTCGTTCTGGCGACGGGGGTGGTTCCCGGAGAAATCGGTCCCGCGTCGGTTTTCGCGGAAAGCCTCCTGGATGCCAACGGTTTTGTTCAAGAGGCCAGAATGCCGGTGAGTCGAGTGGAAACAGGGGTGGAAGGGGTATTCGCCGCAGGGCTCATCCAGAGACCCCAATTCCTGTGGGAAGCCGTGGTACAGGGTCGCGCGGCTGCGGCAAAAGCCGTGACGTGGCTCCGTGGCGTGGGTCGGAAGACCCTGTGGGCCATCGTGGATCCGGAAGTGTGCCGAAAGTGTCTGGTATGCGTCGAGGTTTGCCCGTACGCCGCCCCCGCTCTGAAGGGAGGAAAAGCGAGTTCCATCGATCCCGTTCTTTGCAGGGCGTGCGGCGTGTGTTTGGCCGAGTGTCCCGCCGGCGCCATCTCCATGACGAGCGGGGAGTTGTCCGGATCCGCCGCTCGGATCGATGCGATGATCGGATCCTTATCATCCGGGGTCATGGACCGCGCCTCTTAACGCATTGGACCGGCCCGCCTGCAACCTTGTGCGCCGGGGCCTGGTAAGGATTCGGGGGTATGAGAACGTTGGGACCGGAATGGAAAATACGGGGCTGCAGGGATCGGTTGAAATCGAGGGATTGCAGCTATCCCGGGATACGGGTCTGCCATGAATGGGGTGGGGGCGTGTGTGTAGGGAGTCTGTGCTTTCAGAACCCCCAGCGGGAAGAAACGTTGAAGGCTGTCATTCCAGGGGAGTTGATCGGTGGCGAGAACTTGTTCGCCATACGCCGATTTGTGAACGAAAGAGAACCCACGGAATAGAGTGAATGGGTGTGACCTCGGTGTCCGAAGGGACCCGTTCGTTTCGGGGCGGGCCGCCGGGGGATCCACTGGAAATGGATTTTCAGGGGGAAGGAGGAACGCCATGGAATTCGAAGGATTCACATTGCCGGATGATCTTTACTACCATGAAGAACACAGTTGGGCTCGTTTGGAAAACGACGGAACCGTGACGGTGGGCATGAACGATTTCTTCCAGAAAGAAGCCGGGGAGATTGTGTTTGTGGACATGCCGGAGGAAGACGATGAGGTGGAACAGGGGGAAGTGTGCGGTAAACTCCAGAGCCGCAAGTGGATCGGCAAACTGTGTGCTCCGCTTTCCGGCGCCGTCATCGAGCTCAACGAGGAACTGGACGATGATTTTACGCGAATCAACTCGGATCCCTATGGAGCGGGATGGATTTTCAAGATGACCGCCTCGCGTCCGGAGGAAGAATTGGCCAATCTGTATCACGGGGAGAGCGTGCGTCCCTGGATCGAGGCCGAACTGGCCAAGGCCGCCGAGGAAAGGGCCAAGTCTTCATGACCGGAACCAAGGAGGAATGGCGCATCCTGGAGGATTGGGGGCGCGCGGTTCCGGCCCCTGAAGGTCTGGCCGTGGACGACATGCTGGCTCATGCCGTGTCCGAGAAGGGCTCTCCGCCCCTGTTGCATCTATACACGTTCGAGCCGTCGGCCATCGTAGGCAAATATCAGGATATCCGGGCCGCATTGAAGCCGGATCGCTGTCTGGATCGAGGGGTGGCTTTCAACCGCCGGAGCACGGGGGGCGGTACGGTGATCATGGGACCTGAAGTCGTGGCCCTGGGGTTCAGCATTTCGCTGGAGGACCCGCGGATGGGCCGGGGGATCGACGGAGTGTTCCGGGTTATGAGCGGTATCCTTCTGGAAGCCCTGGGACGCCTCGGAGTCAGGGCCGGTTTCCGGCCCAGGAACGATCTGGAGGTGCAGGGGAGGAAGCTGGCGGGACTGTCCGCTTGCGCCGAGACGGGTAATTGCGTGCTGTTTCACGCGAGTATCCTCGTGGATTTCGATGTGGGCCTCATGTTGGACATCATGAATACGCCCGCGGAGAAGATGACGGACAAGGGATACGGTTGTTTCAGCCGGCGCATTACGACCATTCGTGCGGAGACGGGACGGAGAGTGACCATGAAGGAGGCCATGGAGGCCATTCGGGAGTCCTTTGCAGACGGTTTCGGAATCCGATGGACTTCGTCGAGCATGACTCCATGGGAGCGGGAAACCGCGGCTCGGTTGGAGGAGGAACGGTACCGCAATCCGGAGTGGGTCTTCTCGCACCGGCATCCGCGCTTCCGAATGGGCGAGGCCCTGCGCAAGACCCCGGGAGGTCTGCTTCAGGTGAATCTCTCCCTGGCGAACCACGTAATCGACCAGGTAGTCATTACGGGGGATTTCTTTGCGGCCACGGAAGGGGTGCAGCGGCTGGAATCCGCTCTGAAGTGGACCCTTGCGGAACGGGACCGTATCCTGGACGCCGTGAAGCAGGTATGGACCCCCGGATTGATTTTCGGTATGGATCCCGAAACGATTACGGAAGCGGTGCTGGCGGCCGGAGAACGGTGTGTGAACGCATAGCTTTCCGCCGGGACAAGTGGGCTTGTGCGGGAAGGAATTTCGCCGGGTGTTGATTCCCGAAGGCGGTGCGCGATGGCGGTGGGACGAGGAAAGACGGAAAGTCCTAAAGTGTTGAAGATCAGCACGGCTTCGGCCATGGAGTTGGGTATTGTATCGGGTCGTTTTTACCGGGGAGCGCGGAACCCCTGCGTGAATGCGCTGCTCGCGTACGAGGAGGGTTGCCGGGCAAACTGCGCCTATTGCGGGCTGGCTCGTAACCGTCCGGGCGCCCACGCGGATAAGAGCTTTATCCGGGTGGGCTGGCCGGCGCTGTCCGTGACCGAATTGCTGGAGCGCATCCGCCAGCGGGAAGCCATCCTGCGCCGCGTATGTATTTCCATGATCACTCATCCTCACGCCGTGGCGGATACGTTGAAGCTGGCCGGGACCTTCACCCGATCCTGTTCTCTGCCTCTTTCCGTTCTGTGCGCGCCCAGCGTGCTTCCCGAAGGATATTTACAGGACCTCCGGGATGCGGGCGTGGATATGTTGGGTGTCGCCGTGGATGCAGCCGCTCCGGAGCTGTTCGACCGGTTCCGGGGTTCCGGAGTCCGGGGTCCCCATCGCTGGGATGTCTATTGGCGTACAGTCCGCCGGGGAGTGGAGGTGTTCGGGCCGGGCCGTGTAAGTGTGCATCTGATCGTAGGACTCGGCGAAACGGACTTGGATCTGGTACGGGCTTTCGAGAGGGTGCGCCGTGAGAACGCATGTGTGCACCTTTTCAGTTTCTTTGCCGAACAGGATTCTCTGTTGAGCGGGAATGCTCCGCCTCCGTGGGAGCGCTATCTGCGCATCCAGTTGGCTCGGGTTCTTGTGGAAGGGGGGGAAAGCCGTGTGGAGGATTTCCGGTTTGACGAGGCGGGAACCATCCTCGAGTTCGGAGTGGATCCGGACCGGCTGAGAGATACCATCGAAAGTCGAGTCCCCTTTATGACTTCCGGGTGTCCGGGAAGGGACGGCGTCGTGGCGTGCAATCGCCCTTTCGGCAATTGTCTTCCCGGTGAGCGCCAGTGGAACTATCCGTACCTTCCCGATGACGAGGAGACGGCGTTGATTCGACGCGCCCTCGATGCTTACGTAATGAGAGAAAAGCGGATTCCGCTTGTGGAGCCGTCCCGACACGGCCGGCAGGGTGGAATGGCCGCGGGTTGGAGAAATCATTGAGCATGGAAGACACTTCCGGTTCATCCAAGTCCTGCCGGGGGATGATGCGGGGAATTCAGAATGAGATCATCCGAAGATCTCTGGAGGGGATCCGGCATAAGGTCCTGGTCATGAGCGGAAAAGGCGGTGTGGGGAAAAGTTCCGTGGCCGTCGGTTTGGCCGTAAACGCTCACCGTCGGGGATACCGGGTGGGCCTGCTCGATGCGGACCTGCATGGTCCGAGCGTGCCCGGTCTTCTGGGACTCAAGCAACGCATGGCCGTGATCCGGGAAGACCGCAGCATCGAGCCTCTTGTCTACCGGGACGGCTTGGAAGTGATATCCCTGGAGTCCTTGTTCCGGGACAAGGATACGGCGGTGATTTGGCGGGGACCCCTCAAGAACAACATGATCCGGCAGTTCATCTCGGACGTTCCCTGGGGAAAACTGGATTTTCTGATCGTGGATGTACCCCCGGGCACCGGGGACGAGCCTCTGACCATCGCCAAGACGATTCCCGATGTTTG
>CAZQXK010000029.1:0-41045 GCA_964597345.1 uncultured Thermodesulfobacteriota bacterium
GAGTGCTCGTATTGTGCAAAACCTGGGGCTCAAGGCCAACAAGAAGAACTTTCTGCTCATGCACGCCATGGGTCCCAACGTGGCCGGCGTTATCGGTTCCGCCGTCGCCGCGGGATATTTCCTCGGCATGTTCGCCCACTGAATCATCGGGATCCCCGCTCACGGCGGGGATCCCTTTTTGAGCCGTCCGGAGCCCGCTCTTCGACTCCGGCATTTTTCCTCCAGTCGATTCCTCCAGCCCTCCCTGGGTGATGGAATCATTCTCGAGAAGAATGCTTCCGGGTTGCAGGATTTCGGTATCGGCGCACTGTTGGGGCCGGATGCTTATACCATAGACATTCCAGGCCGCATGGGGATCCGTCCCGCGGAAGTCGAAAGGGCGGTCCAAAAGGAGCATCCTGTTCCCTCGGGATTCGATCCCTCGACATTCAACTCTTGTCCTTATAAAGGAGTGCATATGACCAATTGGAGTGAAGCGGTAGTGATCGTCGCCAAGGGATTCAGCGCGGTATTCGTGATCATGGGGATCCTGGCCACGCTGACCTATCTCGTCGGCCGAATCGTCTCTCGAATCGAAAAACCCAAATAGGAGAATCAGCAGCATGTTTTTTGGAATACAAACAGGCTTCGCCTTCCTGACTATTGGAAAAGTCGTCATGATTCTCGCGGGTCTGGGTTTCATCACCCTGGCCATCCGGAAGAAATGGGAACCCTACGTATTGCTTCCCATCGGAGCGGGGATGATCCTGGCCAACCTTCCCATCACGGGCCTTACCACGGAGCCGTATCCCGGCATGGCGGCGGGAGGCGCCGGCATCCTGGGAATCATCCTGAAGTACGGCGTGTTTTACTGGAACATCCTCCCCAAATTCATTTTCTTCAGCATCGGGGCATTGACGGATTTCGGCCCCCTCATCGCCAACCCGCGAGCCTTCATATTGGGGGCGGCCGCCCAGTTGGGGATCTATACGGCATTCGTCGGTGCGTTGATCTTGGGCTTTACGATGCCCGAGGCTTGTTCCATCGGAATCATCGGTGGAGCGGACGGTCCCACCACCATTTACTCCACCGCCATGCTGGCCCCGCACCTGATGGGGGTCACCGCCACGGCGGCCTACAGCTATATGGCCATGGTGGCCATCATTCAACCTCCCATCATCCGGGCGCTTACCACCCGGAATGAACGTCAGATTTACATGAAACCCCAATTGCGGCCTGTTTCCAAGACGGAGAAGATCCTCTTCCCCATTGTGACCATGATTGTGGTGCTCCTGCTCATTCCCAAGTCGGCGCCCCTGGTGGGCATGCTGATGCTCGGCAACCTCTTCCGGGAGTCGGGCGTGGTGGAGCGACTTTCCCAGACCGCCCAGAACCAGTTCATCGATATCGTCACCATCCTGCTCATGCTGGGGGTGGGTGCTTCCATGCCCGGTGACACGGTGGTGCAGCCCAGGACCCTGATGATCCTGGGCCTGGGCCTGTTTGCCTTCGCCTGCGGCACCGCCGGCGGTGTCCTCCTGGGCAAGATCATGAGCGTGTTCAGCAAACACCCTTTCAATCCCATGATCGGGGCGGCCGGAGTGTCCGCCGTTCCCATGAGCGCCCGCATCGTGCAAAACCTGGGGCTTCAGTCCAACAAGAAGAACTTCCTGCTCATGCACGCCATGGGTCCCAACGTAGCCGGCGTCATCGGCTCCACGGTGGCCGCGGGATATTTCCTGGGGATTTTCGCCAAATAACCAAAGGGCCCCCCCATAGACAGGGGTCTTCCTCCAACAAGGACACCGGAGACGGCAACCGACTCCGGTGTCCTTGTTGGCCCGGACGGGTGCATTCGGAAAAATCATCCGGCATGCAAACGGATGAGGAAAACCGGACAGCCCGGGGTGGCGGTCGGTGTCTTAGAACAAGTCGCCCGGAAACTCACCCGTCAGGAAGGGATTCGTGAGGCGTTCTCGACCGATGGTGGACGTGGGGGACATGCCGTAGTTGTGCCCCGGAAAGATTTCCGTGTCCCCGGGCAGGACCAGTAGGTGCGTCTTGATGGAGTCATACATCTCGGGCCAGGATGCCTTGGGGCCGTCGGTACGACCTACGGACCCCACGAAGAGCGTATCCCCCGTGAGGCACAGGCCGGCGGACGGATAATACAGGCAGATTCCACCGGGCGTATGTCCCGGCGTGTGGATCACCCGCCACTCGTAAGAACCCACGCGCAGACGATCCCCGTGGCGAAGCACTCGATCCGCGGGGGGGGACTTGCGGGCGTTGAACATCTGGAGCCAGAAATCCCCGACCTTGTCGAGATAGCCGGCTTCCGCTTCGTGAATAAGAATTTCCGCGCCGGTTTTTTCCTTCATCTCGGCGTTTCCCATGACGTGATCCACGTGGCCGTGGGTGTTCAGGATACACCGGATCTTCATTCCCCCACGTCCCGCCAATTCGATGAGCCGGTCCACCTCATCGGCGGGATCCACCACCCATGCCTCACCCGCTTCCGGGTCCCCGATCAGATACGCAAAAACCGCGTGATACCCAACTTCCAATTGTTTGAAGAACATATCGGATACCTCATCGCCGCCTTCTGAGATGGGCCGCCATTCCCGCCACGCTGAGCCCGAAGGAAAACCTCTGGGTCGGATACCTCCGGAGATAGGGGAGCCGATCCAAGAACGGGTCCAGCAGGACCCTCGGTTCTCCGGCGGGATGCTCGACGAGCACCTGGACCATGGCGCGGGTCCACTCGTCGTGCTGCCGTTTGAGTCGATCGAAGAAATCGTCCTTTTCGGCAAGATAATACGGACCGTTGTGCGTAAAGTACAGTACCCGCAAACCCAAGTCACGAATCCGATCTATAGAATCCTTGGACTGTTGCGGATCGTAATCCGGAGGAGGAGCCAGCACGAAATTGGGCAACCCGGAATATTTGCTGCCCAGTGCATCCCCCACAAAGCCGCAACGGCGGGCCGTATCGTAAAACACCACATGATGGCGCGCGTGACCCGGAGTCTCCAGAACCTCGAGACGACGCCTTCCCAAAGGGATCACATCCCCGCTGCGGACCGCCCGGTGTTTTTCCGGGGAAGACGCCACCGGACGCAGCGTCCCCACGTGCTGAAATCTATCTCCATAGGCCTTCCGCACACTGGTGTTCAATCGCCCGGGTTCCACAAGATGGGCCAATCCGGCGGCATGAACGAACACCTCCAGTTCCGGGTGCTCCGCGGTCAAGTACCCGGCGCATCCCGCGTGATCCACGTGAATATGGGTGAGGGCCAGGACGTCCAGATCGGAGGGCGTCAACCCCAGCATTTTGAGGCCTTCCACGAGTTCACTGTACTCGGCGGGGAACCCGCACTCGATCAAAGCCACCCTCTCGTCCTTTATGACGAAGCACGCCCGCAGCGCATTCAAGAGGATTACATACAGATCCCGCTCTACGGTTTCCACACGGACCATGGATCTCCCCGTTTAACAGCCTGCCCGAAATGCTGTTTTTCAACGGGCTGTGTTAAGCGCAGCCATCGGGGTCAACCCCCGTGCTCACGTGTAAAAGAATCGGGCCGACGCGTACCCCGGCCCGACCCCTCAGCGAAATGAATTTGTAAACGCCGTTTATCCCTTGGAGCCCAGCCTCAGGCCTCCGTGCAGGAAGTATACCGTACCGTTCACCGCTTCATTCCGGTACATTTCAAATATAAGAGAGCCCACTTCTTCCGGCTCCACCAATCTCCCGATGGGCACGTTCTCCAGGATTTTTTCCAGGGCCTGCTGGTTCATGCCCCGGACCATCTCCGTGGCCACGTATCCCGGCGCAATGGCCGCGCACCGAATCCGGTCGGACAAGCCCCGCCGGAAAAACTCGGCCACGATTACATTGGGCAGTACGCTCATGGCCGCCTTGGTGGAACTGTAATTGGTTTGGCCTGCCGTGCCCAGCGAACCCGTGGACGAGATCAGGCATATCAGACCGCGGGAGCCATTGTTGATCATCTGTTCACCGCATTCCCGCACGGTGAGGAATACGCCCGTCAGGTTGATGTCAATGACGCGTTTGAATTGGTCCAGACCCATTTTGCGCGATACTTTCCCCGTATTCTTGTCCGGGGAGAGCAGCATTCCATCGGCTATAATACCGGCGCATGGAACCACCAAGTTGATGTCTCCAAAGGTCGAAACCGCCGTCTGGGCGAACTTCGCCATATCCTCTTCCTTGGTGACGTCGCAAACCATGGAGGCCGCCTGCGCTCCCGCGGCCTTGAGTTCCTGCTCCACGCGCTGCAGGTTCTCGGGTACGATATCACCCAGGAAGACTTTCCCTCCCAGCTTTGTCCACTCTCGGGCCAGGGTCGCGCCGATACCGCTCCCTCCCCCGGTGATCACAGCCACACGGTCTTTGATCTCTAGCATCTATATCCCCCTTCTTTGAACGATGCGCTCGCGTTTCCTTCCATGGTGAAGCCGGGCTCCAGGAGGCGGAACATGGGTCATCCCTTGATTCGTCTTCCGATCTTCTCCGAGATGTCCCAGGCCACGCTTTCCGGATCCGTTTTGTGCTCCCAGACCTCGTCCACCATCCGGTCCATTTCCTTCCGTTCCTCCAGATAGGAACCCACGATCTGGGACACTTCCTTTTCCACAAGCCGGTGCAATTCCGCCTTCAACTGAGACTTCCTCCGCTTGGCCAGCCGGGAATCCTCCATCAAAAAGGCCCGGTGCTTCAGAATGCCCTGATGCAGCTCGTCGATGCCCCAATTCCTCATGGCCGCGGTCATGTATACCGGGGGAAGCCATTCGTACTTGTGAAACGTACTGCGCCGTCCCAACATGTTGGTAATGGCTTCGCCTATGGCTTCCGCCCCGGAGCGATCCGACTTGTTCACGGCAAAAACGTCGGCGATTTCCATAAGGCCCGCTTTCATCATCTGCACACTGTCGCCGCTCTCCGGCACCAGGACCACCAGTACGGTATCCGTAGCGCCGGCGACATCCAGTTCGGACTGTCCCACCCCCACGGTTTCCACGATGATGATCTGCTTGCCGCAGGCGTCCAGTATGCGCGTGGCCTCCTTGGTGGTGGCGGCCAAGCCGCCCACCACGTTGCCGGCGCTCATACTCCGAAAGAACACGTCCCACCCGGGTTTCTTCTTGGTGCTCATCCGTATCCGGTCGCCCAGAATGGCCCCTCCGCTGTACGGACTGGAAGGATCCACCGCCACGATTCCCACGGAAAACCCGTCTTCGCAGAATTTCCGAGTCAGCCGGTCTACGAGCGTACTCTTTCCCGCTCCCGGCGGACCCGTAACTCCGATGTAATACGCTCTGCCCGTGTGAGGATAGATACGCTTCAGCAGTTCGCGGGCTTCCGGCCGGCGCCTTTCCACCGTGGAAATGGACCGGGCAATGGCCAAGGTGTCCCCGCTCAATGCTTTCTGCAATAATTCATCCAGTTCCATGTCGCCTTCTTGTGTCTCACACACGCATCTTTAGACAGCTACGGCGTCCTTGACGCTTTCAATGATGGTCTGCATGGGGGTATCCGGACCGTATACCTTGTGCACGCCTCCGTCGAGAAGCTCGGGAATGTGCTTGGGCGGAATGACTCCCCCCATGAATACCTTCACGTCGTCCATCTTGGCGTCTCTCAGGAGTTTCACGGTCTTGAGACCCAGAGTCAAATGATTGCCTCCCAAGGTGCTCAATCCCACAATGTCGGCGTCTTCCTGCATGGCCGCTTCCACGATCTGTTCGGGGAACTTGTTTCCGACATACACCACGTCCATGCCGCTGTCCCGAAGAAACTGGCTGACCAGGTATACGCCCCTCCAATGAATGTCCAACCCAAGCTTCGCTATCACCACTTTGATCGGTCTTCCCATGTGCTACCTCCAAGCGATCCATACTTCAAAATGAGTCTAGGGATTTCCGCAAATCAGGAAATCAACGGAAACGTCCACAGGCCGAACTCCTCTCGGAAAAGCTCCTCGATCTCTCCCAAGGTGACGAGGTTCTTCACCGCCTCCATGGTGTACGGATAGAGGTTCTCATCGCTGTGGCATTTGTCGCGCAGAACCTTCATGCATTCGTCCACCTTCTGCGGGCTTCGTTCCTTGCGCAGCCGGTCCAGCTTGGCCTTCTGGCGGCTGAAGGTTTCCGGATATTCAAACACTTCAATCTCTTTGGCCGCCGCGTGCTCCGCTCGATGATAGTTCACGCCGACCACTTTGGTCTCGCCGGTTTCGATCTTTTTCTGATATTCCAGATTGTAGTTCGCGATCTCCCTGTGGAGCCAACCGTTCTCCACGGCTTTCACCAGGCCCCCCAGGTCCTCGATGACCCGGATGTATTCGAAAATCCGCTTAACCATTTCCTCGGTGAGGTATTCCAGGTAGTAGGAACCGGCCAGCGGATCCACCGTGTTGATGGCTCCGGTTTCCGCCTGAATAATCTGCTGGGTCCTGAGGGAAACCAGGGCCGCTTCCTCCGTTGGGGCGGAATACGCTTCGTCGAAGGAATCGATATGCAGGGACTGGCATCCACCGAACACGGCGGCCAAGCCCTGGAGCGCCGACCGTGCTACGTTGTTCAGCGGTTCGGTGGCCGTAAGAGTCACTCCGGCGGTTTGGATGTGGAACCGCATAAGCATGGACTTGGCGCTCTTGGCCCCAAAACGTTCCTTCATGATCTTGTACCAGACTTTTCGACTGGCCCGGCACTTGGCGATCTCCTCGAAGAAATCATTGTGCAGATCCCAGAAAAAGCTCATGCGCGGTGCAAATTGATCCACCTTCAACCCGCGCCGAACCAGTTCTTCCGCCGTGGCAATGGCATTGGCGATGGCAATGGCCACTTCCTGCACCGCGTTCGTTCCCGCTTCCCGGAGATTGTAGCCGTTGTAACTGATGGGATTCCATCGAGGATAGTTCTGGCAGATGAATTCCACCACGTCGCACTGGAGGCGGAAGCTCACCGGCGGAGGAAGAATCTCGGGACCACTGCCCACGCAGGTTTCCATGATGAAGTCGTTCTGGCAGGTCCCCGCGATCTTATCCTTGGACACGCCCCGCTGCTCGGCCACGGCAAAGTACATGCCGGGAATCACGATGGAGGTACTGGGCAGGTGCGTCACCACCGAGGTGCTGATCGCCCCCATGTCGATGTCTTTGAAGTAGGCATCCACATCCCAAATGGAGTCCACCGAGGCCCCGCAGTGACCCACATTGCCTTCCGCCTCGGGATCGTCCGAATTGTAGCCTCGAATGGTGGGCAGATCGAAAAGGATATTGATCCCCGTTGCTCCGTGCTTGAGCAGGTACTTGATTCGAAGATTGCAGTCCTCCGGAGCCCCCAAACCGGCCAACTGGCGTACGGTAAACGGGCGGCCCCGATACATGTTCGGGTATACGCCGCGTATATACGGCTCACACCCCGGAAAGCCGATGTCCTTGGCATAATCCACCTTGGCAACGTCCGCTGGGGTATACAGCAGCTTAACGGGAATCCCCGAATGCGTGTTATATCCTCCAGCCAACTCCTCCTGCCTGTCGGCGTCCTTTAAGACGTTATTAAACCAGTCGTTGTACCCCGCCTCGATGGAGTCGAGTTGTTCCTGACTGAACAGGCATACATCTTTTTCTGACTCGTTTCGGGCCATATTCAAACCTCCTGTGGTGTTAAAATCACCTTACTATTATATAGGCGCCGACTCCAGGAATCAATGAACACCCCGGGGTCGTTGATTCCCGACGGCGCCGGACATACAGCGTCCGCCTTCCGTGCTCTAAAACGATTCGACGGCAAGGCCTTCAATCACGGTTTCAAAACCTCTTCCGAACCGCTGTACCACGGGTCGGTCACAAGCCCTCAGCCTCCTCCGTTTCAAAAGGTCTCCGAACCCAAAGCCAAATCCAACGGATCCACGGCAAGAGGCATGGCATCTCCCCCTTGCACGATCACATGGTTGAGTCCGGCCGACCGCACGGTTTCCTCGGCTCGCGCCATGGAGGCGGCATCCACGAAAGGCCAGTCCCGACACCGAAACGCCGGCTGATATTCAATGAGCGTAACCCGAAGCTCCGGGTTCAAGGAAGCGACCCTGGCAGCGGTCTCTCCCAGTTCCTCCAGAGTATGTATCCAGGGATGATACGGAAAACTCACGGCAACAAATACCCGGCCCCGATGATGTTCGTCCAGGTAGCGGACCGCATCCCAGGAATTCGACAGGTATCTGCGCGCCGTTTCTTCCTCGGATATGCCGCACAGCTTCATGAACGTCTCCGTTTGGACGGCTTTCAGGTCAGGGGAGATATCCGTAACCCCGGCCTCAACCAGTTCGTCGATATAGTCGGCCGTCAAAAGAGAGGCGTTGGTATCCAATTGTATCCGCATGCCCGGGGCTCTTCCACGCAGTTCCTGTACGGTGCGGACCAACCAGGGTCGATTCAGCGTGGGTTCCCCCCCCGATATGCCGATCCAGTAATCCGTTTCCCGATCCAGATGCAGCTCCGCAGCCGTCTCACCCGGTGTCATGGCCCGTCCGACCGATGCAAAGGTCAAGTCCCAGTTATGACACAGCCCGCAGGAATAATTGCATCCGTGAAGAAAAATGGAAGGATGGCGATGGGGTGGAGGCCGCATCAGGGAAACGACTCGACGAGGTTCCGCCCGCAACACTACATCGGGATCCGTGATAAGATTCAACCCTTCCCGGACCGGTGTCATGCACCCCGGAACCAAAGAGTCGTCGGCAAGCACGCCGCAGCCCCAACATCCTCCGGTACCGCATCCGTCACCGGCCGAATGAAGGGCCTTTCCCGGACTCGGTCTATCTCCTGCTTCGGTTTCAGACAAGGCGGTCCGAACAGACACGGGACCTTCGACCTGAATATCCATTCCGTCCAGGGTGAACCGCACCGTTTGGGGCTTGTCTTTCCGGACTTCCAGGCGCCGGGCGCCCTGCGGGCAGGCCTTTACACAGGCCCCACAGCCGATACAGTCCTTTCCCGACCCGGGACACGCCACGTATTGTTCACAGAATCCGCAGTGGAGACACGTTCCGTCCGCAACAGCGATGAAGCGATTCCGGCTCATTCCCAGATCACGTTCACGCCGTCGGCGTGATCGCAGAACACGAACTCGAAGCGTTCCCAGAACCCGTCTTCCGCTTCCCGAGAAACGTCGTCGAAGGTGGTCGCTTCCAAGGCCGCCAGAACCTGCGCCTTGGATGGAATATTCAACACCAGTTGATCGATTCTGGGAAGGGGGATGAAATCGAAGGGATGTTCCGTATCGAAATTCAGCCAGACCACGTCCCCCTTGCTGACCACGGCGCTGTCTTCGAGCGCGACGAAGATCTCACCGGGGAAATCTTCTCGCCGGAAGAGCTTCCTCACATACTCGACGACCAGGCGCTTTTCGAGAGTGGTTTGCGAAATGCGCCCTTTGACAAAGTTGCCCAAGAATGTCAACTCGGACCTCCCGGTTGGATGTAAACAAAAGAAGGGGGGAGTCTCACGCTGTGAAGGCCCCCCCCAATTGCATCACGTCAAGGGCTCGGATGGACCGAACACACGGAGGATATTACTTGAATATCTCGTCCTTGGGCTCGTATCCGAACTCTTTCTCGGTCAGCGGTTCCCAGTTGTCGTAGATGGGCATCGGGGGCAGTTTCTCGAGGTCGGGGAACCACCTCTTCAACGTGGAGCGGCGGGAATGCTTGCCGCGCAGCGGCAGCTCTTCCCACGGGATATGGGCATACATCAGCGAATACACGGGGCCGATGACCGCCTTGTTGACCAGGTGCTGATCCATGATGCAGTTCATGATCACCGGGCCTTGTTTCTCGGCGATGTTGTACGCCTGCTTGAGCTGCTCTTTGAACTTCTCGGACCGGTTGCAGAACATGCCCGTGCCGCCGAAGACGTCGGAGAGCTTGTCGAACCGCGTATCCAGCGGCCGCTCTTCGCCCATCACGGTGACGCCCATCCACTCGTTGCCGAAAACGTCCTGTTCGCCCAGGATATCCCAGTTGGGACCGTACCAGGGGTACTTCATGCCGGGCATCCACCCGCAGTTGTTCGTGACCAGGTACACGATGGGCAGCTTGTACATGACGGCCACGTGGATGTCCAAGCCGGCATTCATCATACCCGAATCCCCCATCAACGCCAGGAACGGAATCTTGGACCCGTTCTCCAGGTCGCCGACGGCGGCGCCGATGGCCTGACCCACACCGTGGCCCACGCCGGCCTGATCGTTGGCGGTAATGCAGGACCCAGGCCGGGTGAACTGCAGATACGGCATGACAAAGTCGCTCATGGTGTATCCGTCGATGGACACGCGCACCGCGCTGTCATACAGCTCCTCGTTCACTTCCCGGATGATCTGGGACATATAACCGAAGTGGAGGATATCCTTGGATTTATACCGCGGATGATCCGGACCGAACTTGTAGGCTTTCGCCTTGCGGGATTCAGTGCCGTCCGAATTGGACTTCTGGCAACGCTCGAGCCATTCCTGTCGTTCCGGACTGATCTTGTCGTAGCCGTTCTTCTTGATGCATTCATTCAGCTGCTTCATGACCACCTTGGTGTTCCCCACCAAAGAGGCCTTGGTGTTCACATAGGTCCATACGTAATCGTTGCACGGAGCGATCTGGATGGATTGCGGCCAACCGCCCGCGTAGCCGTCGAAGAACCCGACCTTCAGGCCGATGGGAATCATGAGATCGATCTCATTGCGGAACTTGGGGAAACCGCGGTGGGCCACCGGGTGTTTCTCGGAAACGGCGGCGCGTCCCAGACGACGGGTATTGAAGGGAATCTTGGTCAGGTTGACGAATTCCTCGATTTCCGGTCCCGCCTGGTCCCATGAGGCGTAGTCGCCCAGAATGATAAAGGGTTTCTTGCTTTCAAAAATGGCCTTGGCCGCCTTTTCGATGGACGCCGGGTCGGCGCCCGCCGTAATGAACGTCCCTGTCTCATCCTGCCGCCAGTTGGGCAACCAGTCGGCGTGTTGCGGGAAGAAGCCGCCCCAGTAGTGTTCCCGGGCTTCGTCTTTCATGAACAGACAGTCAATCCCCAATTCAAACGCCACCGGTCCCATGGGGGCCGTGGTGGCCACGCGGAAACCGCGGGTCATGAACTGCTTCACGGACCAGGGATAGAAGCATCGCTGCGCCCACTTGCATACGTGGGTAAAAAATTCCGCGGCGATACTTTCCTGGATCGTGTTGTACAGATGGTCGTGTTCCTGCTCGATACCACCCGCCAGGAAAATGATGGGGGTATTGCTCAAAAAGGCCTGCTGCATGGGGCTGAAAGCATTTCCCGTGCCGGGACCCACCGTTCCAAAAGCCACCGACGGTTTCTGGGTGACCTGGGAATAGCCTTCCGCCGCATAAACCGCATTCTGTTCATGTCCGAAAACGATCAACTTGATCCCGATTCGGGAAATGGCATCCACAAAATGCCAAATGTGTCCTCCAGGAACACCCCAGGCCACCGTGACCCCATGCTCCCGGAGCACTTCGGCCACGTACTTGCCCACGGACGGATACAATTCCCGCTTTCCTAGAGGAACTTCCAGCTTCTTCTGCGCTTCTTCGTCAAATTCGATTCCAAGCTTCGGCATCCTACATTACCTCTCTTTTCGGTTGCTCCCCTTCCTCAAAAGGAGAATTGAGGGTCATGCCACTTACGCTCACTGAAAACCCAAGACTCCACCGAGGCGATCCCTCTTCATCACCACCTTTCCTCGCCGATTTATTCAAGGTTCCTACTCGGGTATAAACGCATGGATTGGTTTACGGTTGTTCGGGTTTCCAACCATCCTCTCAGGCTTGGACGGGAACTTCGGTAGGGCTGTTACCTTATATAAACTTGGCGCAAAATAGGATAAATTCCACCGCGTGTCAAGAAATTTCCCAAGGACTTCCCTATTCGACAAGAGTATATTTGAATCCTTCTGGAGTCCGCAAGACCTTTTCACACCCCCCCATGCGTACTCGGTCAAAAACTTGAATATATCCAAAAATCCGATTTTCAGACCAACCGTCGCATTCATCCCTTTCCCATTCCAGGCTTTCTGAAAAGAGAATCCGAAGAAAAGAGAACGTCTCCATACCTGCGCCATTTCATACCACCGATCCCGCCCCCCCGGCGAGACCGAGGCAGCCGCCCTTCAACGCATCTCGGGAGACCGAATTCAACGCCCGGCCGGGTCTCCACCCGTTCGATTCGGTCTTTCCCTTTCCCCCCGCATATGCATCGCTTTCACTCATTCCCCGCCACAGGTCTCAGCGTCGGTTCTCCATCCGGCGGCGCGATGTTGGGACTTGAAAACCGGTTTTCTTACCCGGCTATCACACCGGTACTTCTCAGCCGGTTCATAGAGGCAATAAGATTTGCCCCAAGAATTCAGAGTCATTCTCGTATCCGGCTTAAAAACACCCCAGAGAACCGTCCCCGCCCTCCGCATTCCCTCGAGCCGCTGCGGCTCCCCGGCCATACCGCCCTCACCGACTACCGCCATGGTCTTCTCCCCGGAACGGTATCCATGGACCCATCCCTCTAAAATAAGGTATGATGGGTTCAAATCCGGCCGAGCCAAAACCTCTCGGCCTCCGCTTCAACACCCGAAAGAATTCATCCTGCCCACGGGAGTTTCTGGACGCATGGAAACCAAAGTTACGGAAATCCACAGGGAACGCTTCGTTCTGTCGAGTGAGGGAGTACGGCTCAGGGGGTTTTTGGCGAAACCGCCGGATGCCCGGCCGCCTTTGCCCGCCGTACAGATTCATCATGCCGGCGGCGGTTACGAGACCATTTACGAACATATGGCCCTGGAGCTGGCTCAGAGGGGTTACATGGGAGTCACATTGATCCACCGCGGGTATCCCGGATCCGAAGGCCGTATGGAATACGGCAAGGGGGAAGTGCTGGATATCGGCAACCTGACCGAGTTCTTGCGGGCCAGACCGGACGTCCATCCGGAAGCACTGGGTATCATGGGGTACTCCCGGGGAGCCCACAACGCCCTTTTGGCCGTAGAACGATATGACGTATTCAAAGCCGGAGTCCTTTGGAGCACCCCCACGGACATGGAAGACCATGTCCGTGTAAACCCCTGGATCGCCGATATGATCGGGGGGCTCCCGGCTGATGTGCCTGATGAGTACCGGATTCGTTCTTCCATTCTGCACGTGGAACGGATCCGCTGCCCTCTCCTGCTGATTCACGGCGAACAGGACGACGTGGTTCCCGTCCGTCATACGACCCGACTTGCGGAAAAGCTCACCCGACTCGAAAAACCCTTCGAACTCCGCGTGTTTCCGGAAGAGGGTCATATCTGGTCGTACGCGGGATTCGCCCGAAACTGGAGGCTCACCCTGGACTTTTTCGAGCGTTTTCTGAAAACGGCATGAGGAGGGCGCGTTCCTACGCTGAACCGGGGACAGGATCGGGCCCTGTCCTGAAGTATCTTCCCCGTCCTAAATTTCCAGGTACTCCGGTTCCAGACCCGGTTGAATCGCCAGACTCAGGTATCGGTCGTTTTCGCTCAACATCAGGCCGTCCTTTACCAGTCCTTCCAACCCCGCCCGTAAAGCGGCATCTCCGCCGTACTCCGCTTTTCTTTCCCGGCGCACCTGTTCAGCCACGGACGCAAAGGGCGTGGCCGCGTCGCATGCCGCATACCCCGCGGCCCAATCCCCCTCGAGTTGCCGTTCCCGATGCGCGCTGCAAGGTCTTTCATCCGTAATGACGGCTCTCGGCCCCGGTTGAAAGAAGACGGTCAGGCTCGGGGGCGTACCTTGCCTCCAGGCCTCTTTCCAGGCTTCCACCCGGCTTCGTAAGGGGGCCGCGTACGTGGACGCCTCCTCCTTGCCGTCGTAGTCCGCCTCGAAAAATACGGCCAACCCATCCAGATCTTCCTCTTCGAAGGGATAGATGGCCCGATAACCGGCGTGAGCCCGGACCCCGCGCAGCCCCCACTCCGTTGCCCGGTCCAGCAGGGGGCTGAATCGAACGAAAAGCACGGGAGACAGGTCCATAGGCGGCGACAAGTGCATGAGCAAGGGACTGAGTGAAGCCATTCTGTGATACGCCTCCGGATTCTCCCCCGGAAATCCGTAGAGCAGATTCCAGGTGGGATGCATGCCATACTGCCGGGCCCATTTGAGAAATTGCACGTTTTCCAGCAGAGTGCTGCCCTTCCGCATATAGGACAACATCTCCGTGTCGAGACTCTCTATGCCCGGTTGAAAGGCCCGGACTCCGGCCGCTCTCAACAGGCGCAGCTGCTCACTGGTCAAATTCGGCCTGGACTCCAGGAACAGCTCTTCCAGACCGCCCCATTCGGCCAGCGAAGGGAAAAGGGTGTTCAGGAACCCCATGTTGATCACGGAATCCGTAAGCATCACCCGATCGACTCCGTACCGTTGCGTCAGAGTCCGGATCTCATCTTCCGCCCGGCCGGCCTTTTTGGAACGATAGCGCACCGCCTTGCAGTTCAGTCCGCAAAATACGCACTGGGACTTCTTTCCCCACCAGCATCCTCTGGAAAACTCCAGTGAAATGGGGGCGGAAGGCAAGTATTCCACCGCCCACCGGGACAAGGCATGGAAATAATCCCCGAAGTCCGGATAAGGCAGCTCGTTCAGGTCCTGGACGGGCGGAGACCCCGGCCGCACCCCACCGTCGCCGTTCCTGCAAAGAACACCGGGAACGCCTTCGGGGGACCTCCCTGAAAGCCGGCGGCGTAGGGCCTCCGGAAACGAGTAGTCCCCCTCTCCGGTCACCACCCAATCCACGAAGGGAAACAACCGGAGCAACGTCTCCCCCATTTCCTCCATGCAGTTCGCCCCACCGAACACAACGGTCTTCTCGGGCCACCGCTCCTTGATCCCCTTAGCCAGAGCCAAGGAAGCCACATGCTGGCTGAAGACGGAAGAAAACCCGATGAGGTCATAGTTCCAATCGAGCCGGTCGAGACAAGCGTCCACAAATTTACCCGCCAGGGACCGGAGCCCCGTCAGGCCGGCTCGAAGAGCGTCTCTGTAAGGCTCCTGCGGCAGCAAAGGACCGGTCAACGACCCCACGCCGCCGCGCGCGGATCGGCCCCATTCGGAACCGAAGAGCGCTTCTCCGAATACCCACTCCCCCATCAGAATGAGGTCGGCAACGGCCTCGTACACTTCGGGGCGACCGACATACGCTTGAAAAGCCACGTTCAGATAGGCGACGTCGCAGGCTACTCCTTCTTTTTCCACGAGCGGCTTGAGCACGCTTAACGCGGCCGACGGGTACCGGACACTGGCAAACGGCATTGAAATCAACAAAACGCGCTTCATTCCATCCCCGCAAGGTCCGACGCAGCCCCGGAAAGAAATTCCTTCTGCGGTACGGATTGAATGGGTTCTCTCATCTCCGGTATCGTGGTGAGGCCGGGTCCCCCACAAAGCCTGCAGGCAGCTTCCCTATTGAAGGCGCTGCACGGTCCGGTACCGTTCCTCCGCGGCTCCCGTTTCAAGAGGAATCCCGCACCTGCGACACGGCCTCCCCGATTCTGCCGAATTATGACACCGGCCTTAATTCCGGCTCATAAGATGGGCGACCGCCAGTTCCAACCCGTCCAGTGTGAGTTCGAACATGGGGAACACTTCGCGGATGACTCGAACGGTGTAAACGTATTGCCACTCCGATCCAGGGGTGGGATTCAACCAGGCGGCATGGGGAAATTGGCCGGCGAGGAATTTAAGGTGATCGATACTGGGGGTGACGAATCGCTCCTCGATGTGAATGGATCCGTCCGTGGACAGGAGTTCATAGGGAGCCATGCTGGCATCCCCCACAATGATCAACCGGCACTCCCGATCCAGAGTTCCGAACTCTTCAATTCGCTTAGGTTTTTTCACACGGGACGGATCCTGCCAGACCATGTCGTAAATGGTGTTATGAAAATAATAGATCTTGAGATCTTTGAACCGATCTCCCGCGTGATCGAACAATGCCTGGACCACATCCACGTAGGGATCCATGGACCAACCGCCGTTATCGATCATCAGGAGCACCTTCAACCGATCCCGCAGACTGCGTTCAAACTCGATTTCGATTTCGCCCCCGTTCTTCATGGTGGATCGGATGGTCTCGTCGATGTTCACCTGGTCTTTCGGCCCCATGGGAACCAAGTTCCGGAGTCGTTTGAGGGCCTCTCCGATCTGGGACTGGGTCAGGGGCCCTTCCTGCGAGTAATCTTTGTATCGCCGATCCATAGCCACTTTCACGGCGGACTTGTTTCGGGAGACACCTCCAACCCGCATTCCCTCCGGATGGCGGCCGGAATGTCCCACCGGAGAAAACCCTTGTGTCCCGATCCATTTTCCGCCTCCGTGATGTTCCCCTTTCTGCTTCTTCAGCAGTTCCAGGAAATACTGCATCAATTGCTGCGGATTCAGTTTTCCTCCCATCCACCGGCTGTTGCTGTTGGAGGCCCCGAAATCCTGCAGACGTTCCAGGGCCAAACGGAATCGCTCCTCCGACGTCATCTCCAGGAAGGTCTCTTCCTCCACCCCGAGAAGTTCGGCCAGCCGGGCCGGGCTTTTCAGCCACTCGTCCAGAAGGACCCGAATCGCCTCTTCCACCTCGATTCCCGTAGGATCGGGAAGTTCGGCTCCCTCGAAGTAATGAGAAAAGATACGGTCGTATCGATCGAAATAGCGCTCGCTCTTTACGAGGATGGCGCGGGCCCCCACATAAAAGTCCTCCAGCGAGGAAATCAGTCCGGTGGAAAGCGCTTCCTGGAGACGCAAAAAGGCTGTAGGAGTCACCGGAACCCCGGCATCCCTCAGCAAGTAAAAAAACCGGACAAACATGACTCTCCCCGTATCGTCGAAAATTCCCGGATCAAACTTTATACTCTCCGTATACCGAACCCTATGTATACCAACTTCACTCCCCGCTTTCAAACCTCCCTCTGTGATTGCGAATTATTTCAGCGGCGGAACGGCGTCTCGGACGATCAGCGTCCGCGACTCCCGTACTCACCCGCAGCAGGTCGAAAGCGGACTTCCCCGTTCATCCCTTCCGGGGGGTCCTCTTCCAAACAAGGTCCGCGTGTTTCATCCAGGGATCGCCGCATGGGCCCCGAGTACGTCATCTCCTCCGACAGAAGATTCGGAGGCATGGGCGCTTTGAGCCGTTCCCTGCGGGAAAGGGTTTCAAACCCATGGGCCATTAGACCTAATCCTCTGGAAAGGCAAACAAAACCCATGGCCGCTCCCGCCGGAATCCCTACCTCGCACAGCACCACGGCGCCTCCTCCGTCAATATTGATGGGTATTTTCTTCTTGGAGAACACCGCAGGCAGGACCTTCTCGAACATGCGCGCGATATCCAGAAATCCCCCCGTAACCGCTCCGCATTCCCGGGCCTCGTTCACCAACTCGAACAAGCGGATGACACGAGGATCCCGGTCATGTACGGGATGGCCGAATCCCGGAACATAGTCCTTTCCTTCCAGATACTCCCGGCACAATTCCCCGACGACGCGTTCCGTCGACTTCCCCGTTTCCCGGATCTCACGATCCGCCCTGTAAAACAACCTCGTGGCGGCTTCGATGGGCCCCCCGTGGATCTCGCCCAGCAGATTCATTCCGGAAGCGATGACGCAATTCAAAGGAATGCCGCAGGTGGCCGCCATAATGGACGTGGCCACGGCCGGCGAGTTGGCTCCATGGTCGCAAACGGCCACCAACAGCGCATCCAGGAGCGTTTGGATTTCCTTGCTTCGAGGAAGCTCGCCCGTAATCATGAGATGCGCCATTTCCCCGTACGTCACTCTGCCCATGAGTTGCTCCAGAGGATATCCCTGGATCATGAGTTCGTTGCGCCGGACGCGAATGATGGATGTATCCCACCATCCCCGCGGGGAAGTCGAATGTTCGGTCATATCAGTCTCCTTCGCGGCCTTCAAAATGGGATCGCCGTTTGTCCAGAAAGGCTCCCGTTCCTTCCGCCATCTCCTCGAGTTCCATGGACTCCAACATGGGACGGGCGGGATCCGAGATTCCCGTTACATAGGGATCACGGGCGCATTCGGCCAGGACCCGTTTCGAGCGCCGCATGGCTTGGACGGCGTTTCCACCCATCGCTTCCGTAAGCGCCGAAACTTCCCGCCGCAGATCTTGCGGCAGATACACCCGCTCCACCAAACCCATCACGCGGGCCTCTTCGGCGGAAATTCTTTCTCCGGTAAGAACCAAAAACCGGGCGCGGGCCGATCCCACACAACGAATCAACCGGGACAGGTACAGATAGCTTTCCGTAACACCCAGCTTCGAAGAAGGAACACCGAACCACGCGTCGCCGGAGGCCAGGCGGAAATCCGTACACAAGGCCAGCTCCAGCCCGGTTCCCAACGCGTATCCTTCGATCACGGAAAGGGTGGGACAGGGAAAGTTCTCCAGAAAACCAAACACACGTTCCCGAAGATCGTGGTATTCCCGCATCCCCGCCGCATCGAAGCCTTTCAACTCCCGGATATCCGCTCCGGCGCAGAAGCATCCCCCTTGACCCCGGAGAACCAGAAGTCTCACGGACTCATCCCGGGCGGATTCCCGCAAGGCCCGGTCCAACTCCGACAGCATGCCGGAATTCACCGCATTCTTCTTGTCCGGACGATTCAAGGTTACGGTTATCCGATCATGTTCCCGCTCGGAACGGATCACAGTCGCTTCCCCTTTTCTTGCATTCCGAACCTATACGGCCGGCAGCCATTCCGCTGCCGACGCACCCGAATAGAGGACGCCCCCAGCAATCCCGTCCATCGGGGTGATCACGGGGCATCCTATTCCATCGCTCATTTCCTCATGGCCGCCGCCACGGCTTGAAGCTTTTCCGCCCCCTCCGGAACGCTGGAGCGAACCACCTCCTGCATAAAAGGAGCCTTCTCGGTGTAACGGATACAACTGTTCTGGAATTCCGGTCTGAACCAGAAAATGATTTTGTACAATTGCGCCTCGGACAGGCCTGGAAATCGCGCGGACAGATCCTGTTCCGCCATGGCCAGCTGGGCCTGCGGCAAGGAATAACAGGCCTCGAAAAACAGGTTCTTGAGATGTGTACAGCCGTTGAGCACCCAATCCCCGTTCAACTCCTGAACCAACCCGTGCTCCACCCGGCGGCCTAACAGCGAATCCAGACAATTTACGGCTTCACGGCAGATGGTATCCGGAACACCAGGCATTTCGCACCGGATTTCGTCGATCCGAAGCGACGGATTCCTTACCACCATGTTCAGTTTGAGGCGATGCACCCCATCGTCCATCTCGGCTTCCACCTGAAAATGTTTTCCCGACGGCAACAGGAAAATGTTTATGTCTTTCTTCTTCCGGTAAAGGGTACGTCGGTCCTGGGGCTCCTCCGAATTAGCCATAGTTCAACCACCTCATGTTTTGGGTTTCCGTCCCAAAGGGTTTACGCCGACTCGCCTTCCGAGCCACCTGAAATGAATAGATGTCGGGGGACCGATGTGTCAACCCAAATTGCGGCGAGTCCTCCCGGACCGTCGAAAAACCCCGCCGACCTTTAGCAGGCCGTTGATGCACCCTATTGCAGGCAGGCCGGCGCCAAACGATCAGATGAAAGCCACGCCTTTGACGTGGCGAATCCTGAGGAACGAGGCGTACATACGCCGCAATGAGGAACAATGAAGCCTCACGCCTAAGCCGTGACCGCAGATCGCGTTTTTGAACAGCCTGTTATGTACCGGCAGTGTAGACGAGGATCATTGCCGTTCGACCCACTCGCGCCATTCCGGTCCGAATTGGCGCCTCCCGGCAGGAAGGCTCCGCGGCGTTTCGGCTTTCAAGTTCAGAACCGGCGCCTCGGGTATATACGCGTTTGAGACAGTGTATTTCAGGGATAGAATTGACTGCCCTCCATTCATGCGTTAATTATGATGAGAATCTTTTGTTCAAAACACCATCGAGGTATATGAGTGGGAGGATTCCCGCATACTCCAAGCCGAAACTGGGAGTTCGTATTCGGCCCTGTAGCCAGCCGGAGACTGGGATGGTCCCTTGGCGTGGATATCCTGCCGCCAAAGACCTGCACCTTCGACTGTATTTATTGCGAAGCGGGTAGGACGACTCTGAAGACCGTGGACAGACTGCCGTATATCTCCAAAGAGCGCATTCTGGAAGAAGTGAAGCGTTACCTGGAGGAAATGCATCCGGTTCCGGACGTAATCACGATTACCGCTTCCGGGGAGCCCACGCTTCACCAAGATCTGGACTGGATCCTGGCCCGAATCAAACGGCTGACTCCGCTGCCTTTGGCCGTGTTGACCAACGGCTCTCTGTTGCACCTCGAAGCCGTACGTAAGGCCCTGTTGCCAGCCGACGTGGTGATTCCCTCGCTGGACGCGGCCCGCGAGAGTTCCTTTCGAGCCGTCAACCGACCCCACCCGGACCTGGATCTTTCCGCCATAGTGGAGGGTTTGGTTCAGTTTCGCCGTGATTTCCCCAACCAGCTTTGGCTCGAAATCCTATTAGTGCGGGGGGTAAACGACTCGGAGGAAGACCTTTCGCTCCTGGAAAAGATCGTTCCCCGAATTCGGCCGGATCGCATTCAGCTGAATACGGTGGTGCGCCCGCCCGCCTTACAGGGCGTACTTCCCGTGGATCCGCCCGTTCTGGAGGCTCTTTGCGGAAGGCTCGGGAAACGAGCGGAAATTATCGCGTCCTTTCCGCGGTCGGATCGCCAAATACAAGGCAGTTGCACGGAAGAAGACATCCTGCGAATGCTGAAGAGGAGACCCTGCGGCATGAAAGAAATCTCCACGGCGCTGGATGTTCCACTCACCGAACTCGAAGCCCTCATGCACCGTCTCGTCCGAGACAAGCGCGTGCACCGGCGGATGCACAGCGGCGCATCCTACTTCCAGGTTTCTTGAAGCGGGATTCCATACCGGACCTGCTGTGTTTGGATGCACCCTTTCAATCCGCGGCATAGCACAAAAGAGGAATTCAGATGACCGATGCGAACGCTCATGAATGGTACTTGGGGCTCGACCTAGGTTCCGTCAGCATAAACGCCGCCGTCATCGACAGCGGGGGGCGGCTCGTTTACGAGGCGCCTTACCGGCGGCATTTCGGTAAGGTGCACTTCACCACCTTGGAACTTCTTCGAGACCTATACCAGCGCTTCGCCGACCGGCAACTTCGCTGCGTTTCCTTCACCGGAAATCACGGAAAAATTCTAGCCGAACTGGCCGGAGCCCCCTATGAATATGAAACCATCACCCAGGTGGAAGGCTGTGTGGCCGTGATGCCCCGGGTAAGGAGCATCATCAGCATGGGAGGCCAGGATACGGCTTTGTTCTTGATTCAGTATCACGGGACGGAATGGGAACTGAAGGAATTCAATATGAACGGTCCTTGTGCCTCCGGCACGGGGTCATTCATCGATCAACAAGCGGAGCGGCTGGCTTCTTCCATGTATCGGGAGAATATGGACTGGAGCCCGGATCGAATCGATTCCGTACTCCGGGATTTTATTCATCTTGGAATGCAGGCGGACCGCCCAAGCCAGGTGGCATGCCGCTGCACGGTATTTACCAAATCGGACATGATTCATCTTCAGAACAAGGGGGAACGTCTCGAAAACATCATTGCCGGGTTGCATGAGGGCAATGCAGCCAATTATATGAGCACCATCGTATCCAACAGGACCCTCGAGGAGCCCATCGCCTTTATCGGGGGCATGGCTGCGAACCAATTGCAGGTTCAATCCTTCCGCCGGTATTTTCCGGGAATCGAAGCGCCTCCCCACGCCCAAAGCCTGGGCGCCTTAGGCGTGGCCCGCATGGCGTGGAAACGGGGTGAACGTCATGAAATCGACATCCAAGCTTTGGAGGCCGCCGTAAAACTCCAAGGACGGGGTTTCCCGTATGCCTCGCCTCTTCGCCTCGAAAAAACGCGATTCCCGGAAGAAAATCGCATTTCTCATATGTTCAGCTCCGGAAACACGGTGGATGTGTTTCTGGGTATCGACATCGGTTCCACCACGACGAAATACGCCCTCATGGACACCCATCACAAGATTCTCCACAAGCAATACCTGCAAACCCAGGGCAAGCCTATCCAGGTAACCCAGGATCTCATGAGGACTATCGAAAAGGAAGCCGGTCCCTACATCCGAATTCTCGGCGCGGCCACCACCGGCTCCGGTCGAAACGTGGTGGGCGACTTTGTCACCGCGGATGTGATCATTGACGAAATCACCGCCCATGCCCGTGGGGCGGTGGAGATCGATCCTCAGGTGGATACCATCTTCGAAATCGGAGGACAGGATTCCAAATACATATACATCCAGAACACGCACCCGCTCGATTTCGATATGAACAAGGTGTGCGCCGCGGGTACGGGCAGTTTTCTGCATGAACTCGCCAACAAGAATCACATCAACATCGTGAACGAATTTCAGAAACTAGCTCTTTCGTCGGAACACCCCATTCAACTTGCAGAGCGATGCACCGTTTTCATGGAATCCGATCTGGTATCCTATGCCCAGCAAGGGGCGTCCAAGACGGATCTTATCGCCGGATTGTGTTACGCCATCGTGTACAACTATCTGAATCGAGTGGTCGAAAAGCGCAAGATCGGGGACCGCGTCATGTTCCTGGGGGGGCCGTCGCTCAACAAAGCCGTGGTGGCCGCGTTCGAACAGGTCCTTCAAAAGCCCCTGGTGACTCCCCAGCACCGCGAGGTCATGGGGGCCTTCGGCGCGGCTCTCATAGCCAAGGACCGCTTTCTCCAACTTCCCTACGAGACGGGTTTCAGGGGACTCCGGGCGATTATCGAAGACCGACTAACGCACGAGGAAAAGGTATGTACGGTGGACCCCCAGTGTCACAACCAGTGCAAGTTGAAGGTGTACACCTTCAGCGGGAGAAAGAGCGTTTGGGGAGGAGAGTGCGGCCGGTACGAAGCATCCCGTTCGGACCGAACAGCGGTGGAGAATTACTTCAAACTGCGCGAGACCGTCTTCAGGCGCCATCTGGAACCGTCCGCCGTGTTCCTCAACCAACCCGGTACAACGATCCCCGAGGGTAAGCCCACCGTGGGTGTCCAGCAAGCCCTAGTGTTCTTCAGCATGGGAGTACTTTGGACCCACTTCCTGAGCCGTCTCGGCCTTCAGGTGGTGATCAGCCCTTCCACGAATTCCAGGATTTCCAGATTGGGCATCGAAAGCACCAATACGGAAACGTGCTATCCCGTCAAAATATCCCACGGTCACGTACGAACCCTCACGGAAGTTTCAGACTTTCTGTTTCTCCCGAACATGATCACCATGAAAACCCCTCAACCCCAGGAGGTCGGTTATTTCTGTCCCCTGGTGGAAATGAATCAGTTCATGGTACGGAGCGCACTGTCCTTGGATCCGGGAAAGTTGTTCGCCCCGACCTTACATATGAAGCATGAAGACCCGAGGATCGTGCAGGAACTGTACGAACACATCGGCAAGAAACTGGGACGTTCCCGGAAACAGGTGGCCGACGCATTCTTCGAAGGTCAAGCCGCGCAGGATCGCTTCGAGAAAGAAATACGGCGTGAGGGCGAACGCATCGTTCGATCCCTGGATCCGGATGACCTGGTAGTGGTGGTGACGGGAAGACCTTACAACCTGTATGATGAACGCTTGAACCTGAGGCTGGGACATCAACTGGCGAAAAGCGGCATCAAAGGTATTCCCATGGACTTCTGTTATACAGACGAGGAAGACTTGTCGGACTTCCCGAACATGTACTGGGGTCTGGGCGCCAAGATTCTGAGAACCGCCCGGGTGGTGGCGCGGAACCCCGGCTGGTTCGGCCTTCACATCACGAATTTCGCCTGCGGAGCGGATTCGTTTGTGGAGCATTTCTATACGTACCTTATGGACACAAAACCTTATCTGATTCTGGAGCTGGATGAACACAGTGCGGTGGCCGGAATGATGACGCGTGTGGAAGCATTCAAGAACGTGATCCAAAATGTGTTATTGCGGCGCGGTGTAAAGGATCCAATGAAGAAAACAGCGGCGCTTCCATGACAGGAATCCGCCCGGCGCACAGGCATGACATGGAACCAGGTCCGACTCCTCAACCTTCAACGGCTGAATGGATCATGGAAGCAAAGAACATCTCAAAAGAAGGTAAAGACTTCACCATATTCAAGAACCGCGTGGGCAATTTCAACGTCAAGGGGAAGAAGTTGCTCATTCCCGAGATGAACCCTTTGAGTTCCCACCTAATTGCGGGCGTGTTCCGCAGTCATGATGTTCCCGCACAGGTCATGGAAACCTACGAGGGATTGAAACTCGGTAAACAGTTCACCTCGGGAAAGGAATGCTTTCCCTGCCAGATTACTCTGGGAGACATTCTGCACCACTTGACCCGTGAAAAGGAGCGGCTGGGATCACGATTCGACCCGGAGCAGTACGTCTACTTCATGCCGGAAGCAAACGGCCCCTGCCGTTTCGGGATGTACAACAAACTCCAGCGCATCGTCCTGGACAGTCTGGGGGAATTTGGGGAAGTCCGCATCGCCAGCCTTTCTACGGAAGACGCGTATACCATCGGAGATCTCATCGACCAAGATCGTAGCCGCAACTTCCGAAAGGCCGCCTATTGCGCCGTGGTAATCGGCGATGTGATCGAGAGAACCCTTTGGCGGACCCGTCCCTACGAACGGAGCCAAGGCAGCGTGGACACTCTGATTCGGCAGGGACACGGACACCTTATAGAGCTGTTCGAACGACACAGCCGCAACCTCCGCTTCGAACCCATATTCAGGGCCATGGATGAAATTCTGTACGGCGCTGGAAGGCTTGTGGATTCTGCGGTTCCTCAAAGACCTCTTATCGGGGTGATCGGCGAGATTTACGTACGCACGCATGTCCGCTCCAATCAGGACCTCATCCGATTGCTCGAAAGGTACAACGGAGAAGCGGTGAACGCGTCTCTTTCCGAATGGATCAATTACACGACCTACGACAAGATTCGGGACGAGAAAAAGGCCGTTTCCTATTACCTTCGCCGCATGGACTTTCCTAATCTTTCGGCGCGATTCAGGTCGCTGGCGACCTTGGCCGGAGACGGCTTCTATCAGAACTTCCGCCACAGGCAACTCTTTCGCAGGGCCAGGAAAATTTTAGACATTCGTCCGGACCACTCCATTCGCCGATTGGACAAGAGATTGGAACAAAGCGGCCATTTCAGCTTCGACATCGGAGGAGAAACCTGCCTGAGCGTCTCCGGAGCCATAGAGTGCATGAATCACGGTTATAACGGAGTCGTCAACGTGTTTCCGTTCACCTGCATGCCCAGCACGGCAACCTCAGCCGTCCTGAAACCATTATGCAGCAAATGGAACTTTCCCTACATGGATGCACCGTACGACGGTACCATTCAGCCCGGAAGAGAAGCGGCCATCCGAACCTTCATGCACCAGGCAACCCAACACCAAACCAGGCAACAGCGGAAAGAAACGGCAGGACGTTCCCATTGACGATTCCTGAGGAAGTTACAGCCAATCCTCCATTCCGCGGGGAGCGCCTTAGCATCCTCTCCCCGTTCTAAGAGATGCTCATGTCCAAGAAGATGCTCATAAACGCCATCGATCGCGAGGAGTGCCGTGTGGCAATGATCGAAAACGGCGTGCTGGAAGAATTTTATGTAGAAAGTACGTCACACGGCCAACTCAAGGGCAATATCTACAAAGGCAAGGTGACCAACATCGAGCCCGGACTTCAGGCCTGCTTTGTCGATCTGGACGGCGAACGCAACGGATTTCTGCAGATCGATGAGATCCACCCGGAATACTTCCGCGAGGGGGTGGATGCTTCCACCAGACGGGGCAAGCTCCAACATTTGATCAGCCCCGGCCAGGAATTGCTGGTTCAGGTGGTCAAGGACGCCACCGGGCAGAAGCGTCCGACGCTTACCACATACTTGAGCATCGCCAGTCGAAACGTGGTACTCATGCCGGGAAGGTCCAGCGGAGGAGTATCCCGAAAGATCGAAGACGAAGAAGAGCGGAGCCGGCTCAAGGAAGTGATGGCGGATCTGACGGTCCCGGAAGGCATCTCCGTAATCTTTCGGACGGCGGCATCCGGAAGGCCCAAGCGTGAACTCTTGCAGGACGCGAAAAGCGTGTTGCGCTTGTGGCAGGAAATCCGGAAACGAGGCCAGGAAGCAACGGCTCCCGAATTGATTTACAAGGAACAGGATCTGGCGATCCGTTTTCTGAGGGACTATTTTTCCCCGGAAATCAAAGAAGTCATCGTGGACGACCGGGATATCCATCGCAAGGCGATGGAATTCATGAAAATCATCGCACCACGACTTCGGAACCGCTTCAAGCGGTACCGGGGAAAGGAACCCTTGTTTTCCCACTATAACCTGGAACCCCAAATCGAGTCTATTTGTGAAAACCGGGTTCAGTTGAAGTCCGGGGGCAGTATCGTCATCGAACCCACGGAAGCGTTGATCTCCGTGGATGTCAACTCGGGCAAAGCCACGCAAGGCAAAGGTCTCGAAGACACCGCCTTCCGGACCAACGTCGAGGCGGCGGAAGAAATCGCCCGTCAATTACGACTACGGGATTTGGCCGGATTGGTGGTCATCGATTTCATCGACATGCGGGATAAACGGCATCAGAAAGAACTGCTCAAGCAACTCAGGGAGAACCTCAAAACGGACCGGGCGCGCACCAAGGTCTCCGGGATCTCCAAGTTCGGCATGGTGGAGCTGTCCCGGCAGCGTTTAGGCACCTCGATCCAACAGCGAACCTCTCAACAGTGCCCTTACTGCAAGGGCAAGGGTTTGATCAAGACCCCCGAGGCTTCGGCTCTGGAACATTTCCGCCGCATTTGGCACAAGGTGAGTGCGGAGGACGTCGAGACACTGGAGCTGCGGGTTCCGGTGGACATCGCTTCCTGCCTGCTCAACCAAAAGCGGGCCAGTTTGCTCAACCTCGAAAACCAGCACCGGGTGTCCATCAAGGTAACTCCGGATTCCTCGCTGATGGCAGGGGAAAGCCGTTTGGAAGCCTCTCTCCGAAAAGATGGGGACGGCTGATCCCGGAAGAGCCCATCATCCGTTCCACTGTGCAATCAGCGGAACCACTTTTCCACGGCATCCTGGAGTTGAAGTTCGCACCCGGCGTAGAAATGATCCGCACCGGTGAACACCCGACTTCCTTGAAGAGAAGAAATCCGTTGGAGCAGGGACTCCAGCTTGGGTAGGGGACAAAAGGAGTCCCGGTCTCCGCCGATAACCCACACGGGAACGTCCGTATTCGCTACCTCCAGGAAGTCCCAGACGGATAGAGGCGGAGACACCAGCAGCAGGCCCTCGGGTTGGATAGCTTCCAGGCAAGCCGACGCAATCCAGGCTCCGAAAGAGTATCCGCACACCACCTTCCGCCCCACGCCCCGGGCGCTCAGGAACCGGCAGGCCGCCTCCAGATCTCTGCGTTCGCCTTTTCCGTAATCGTAGCTCCCCGTACTGCTTCCCACGCCCCGGAAATTGAAGAGGATCGTCGAAAGCCCCGCCGATTGGAAACCAGACGCCAAAGCGGCCACCACATTGTTGTCCATGCTCCCGCCATACAGCGGATGGGGATGAGCCACCACCACGCCTCGCTCGGGACTTCCGGGTGTCCACAGCCCTTCCAGCGCCACATCCTGGTTAGGAATTCGAATCCGTTCTTCCCTCAAGAATCAGCTTCCCTTCCGAACAAATTCCGCACCGGCGTTCAACGCGGCATGGTTGATGGCGAGCATTTCGTCATGCTTTCCGGATAATACCTCCCGAAGGGCCTCTTTGATGCTCTCCATGGACACGGTCTTGGTCTTCTCCACAAAAGCACCCATCATGACCATGTTGGCCAATTGCTCCCGGCCCAATTCCCTGGCCAACTCCAGCGAAGGGACACCGGCTACGTCCAGACCGTCAAATGAAGCTTCCTGCATATCCACCAGGGAACGGTTTACCATAAGCATGCCCCCGGCACGAACCCGTGGGCCGAACTTGAGGAGCGAGGGCAGGTTCATCACGATGCTCGAGCACGGATGTTGGATGACCGGAGATCCGATGGGCCGATCCGAAATGACCACAGTGCAATTGGCCGTCCCACCACGCATCTCCACCCCATAGACGGGCATATACGTGGTATGCTTGTCTTCATACATCCCGGCCAGCGCCAGGAGATTTCCCATGAACAGCACACCCTGGCCGCCGAACCCGGCTATGATCGTATCATAGTACATTTCTCAGGTCCCGCTGGTTTGAAGGTCGTCTTTGTATTCCCCCAACGGAAAGCTCGGCGCCATGACTTCTTCCACATGACGGGCGGCCTCCAGGGGCTTCATCTTCCAATTGGTGGGACAGGCGGAAAGGACTTCGACAAATCCCAACCCACGATCCCGGATCTGGCTTTCGAAGGCTTTTCGAACCGCCTTCTTCGTCTTCATCAATGCCTTGGGATTATGGACGGACACCCTCGCTGCGTAGCTCACCCCCGCCAGTTGGGCCATGATTTCCGTCATCCTGATAGGGAATCCGGCCACATAGGTATCTCTGCCGTAGGGAGTCGTGGTGGTGGTTTGGCCGGGAAGCGTGGTGGGCGCCATCTGCCCGCCCGTCATACCGTAGGTGGTATTGTTCACAAAGATCACGGAGAGGCGCTCGCCACGATTGGCCGCATGGATGATTTCGGACGTACCGATGGCGGCCAAGTCCCCGTCGCCCTGATACGTAAATACGAAGCTCTCCGGACGCGCTCTCTTGACTCCCGTGGCCACGGCGGGGGCTCGGCCGTGGGGAGCCTCAAGAACGTCCACATCGAAATAGTCGTACATAAATACCGAGCATCCCACCGATGCCACCCCGATGCTTCGTTCACGGAGACCGAATTCATCGATGGCTTCCGCGACGATTCGATGGATGATGCCGTGGTGACATCCCGGACAGAAATGAAAGGGAACGTCGATCAGGCTTTCAGGACGTTTAAATTTCTGTTTCATGACATCCTCTCAAAGGCGGACTGGATCTCCTTGAAGAGTTCATCCGGTGTGGGGATGGATCCGGGCGGCCGTCCGTAGAAGTCCACTTGGGCCATGTGGGCGACGCTCAGCTTGACATCCTCCACCATCTGCCCGGTATTCAGTTCCATGACCAGAAATCGTTTGACCCGTTCCGCCGCTTGCTGCAGTGCCTCGGTGGGAAAAGGAAACAACGAGATGGGGCGCAGGAGTCCGATCCGCAATCCGCTCTCACGGGCCATTTCCAGCGAAGTCTTCACGATACGGCCCACGGATCCGAAGGCCACCACGATCATTTCGGCGTCTTCCGTACCCACGGTCTCGTAAAGAACTTCGCGGCGCATTTCCTGATACTTCCGGTACAATCGCCAGTTGTGTTCCGTCAATTCTCCATCGGTGAGATAGAGGGATTTGAGCAGTCTGGGCTTCCGCCCTGCGCAACCCGTCAGAATCCAATCCTTGCGGGTCTCCTTAGCACGATCGGGGGGGCGCAGGATCACCGGTTCCTTGATCTGACCCAGAATGGCGTCTCCCAGCACAACCACCGGATTTCGATACCTGTCCGCAAGATCGAACGCCCGAATGGTCAGGTCGTAATTCTCCTGAACCGAATGGGGAGCCAACACCAAGGTTCGGTAATCCCCATGCCCTCCTCCGCGGGTCGCTTGGAAATAATCCCCCTGAGATGGGGCGATCCCCCCCAGGCCCGGGCCGCTTCGGCTCATATTGACGATGACTCCCGGAATCTCGCTCCCCGCCATATAGGAAATACCTTCCTGCTTCAGGCTGATACCGGGACTTGACGAGGAAGTCATGGCGCGGACACCCGTAGCCCCCGCCCCGAGGAGCATGTTGATGGAAGCGATTTCACTTTCCGCCTGCAAGAACACCCCGCCCACTTCGGGCAGATGAGCGGCCATGTATTCAGGAATCTGGTTCTGGGGCGTGATGGGATATCCGAAATAGAACCGGCATCCCGCATCAATGGCGCCCATGGCGATGGCCTCGTTACCGTTCACCAGTTTTCTGTCCGACAAGTAATTCATCCTCCTATTTCCAGACCTCAATCACTACATCCGGACACATTTCCGCGCACAGAGCACATCCCGTGCAATCGTCCAGATGAATGCACTCCGCGATCGCATATCCCTGTCGGTTGAAACGGCTCGAGATGATCAGGCAGTTCTTGGGACACGTGAGCACGCACAGACCGCAGCCCTTGCATCGTTCTTCCAAAAATTCCACTTTTGCCATAACCCGTTTCCATACCGCTTCGGAGATCGCCGACGACCCCCGTCCCGGGGTTTCAGATCCGAACCGAAAACCGGAAAAACCGGTCACTTCCCCAGCTCGCCGACGACCCGATCCACACCGGAAGGATCGTCCACCTGGTAATTCCCGTACACGATCCCTTTGGGAATAATCCGCTTCAAGAGATTGGAAAGCACATTCTTAGGCCCTACCTCCACAAAGCAGTCCACACCTTCTTCCAACATCCGCTGGATCGCTTGAAACCAGAACACGGCGCCTGTGATCTGTCGGGACATCAGTTCCCGGATCTTCTCCGGATCCTCTTCCCTTTCACCGGTGACATTGAAAAAAACGGCCCGCAGGGGTTCCTTGAATTCCGCTTTCTCGATGTGGCGTGAAAACCGTTTCGCTGCGTCTTCCATGAAGGCGCAGTGCCAGGCGCCGCTCACGTTGAGGGCTACAGCCTTACCTCCGGCTTCCCTGGCCGTCTTCGCCGCCGTTTCCACCAGAGATTTCTCTCCGGAAATCACCGTCTGTTCCGGGGCGTTGTAATTGGCGACGGCGATCACCCCCCGTTCCCGGAGCCCATCCACGATTTCCGCCACCTGCTCCGAAGACATGCCCAAAAGGGCGCACATGGCGCCTTGATGTCCCGTCGAGGCCTGATCCATGAGATCTCCGCGCACATCCACCAACCGGAGGGTGTCCTCCAGGTTCAGAACCCCCGCCGCATACAGGGCCGAATACTCGCCCAAGCTGTGGCCGGCCGTGACATCCGGATGGACGCCTCGTTCTTCCAGTACCCGCATTGCGGAAAGGTTCACGGCGGTAACGGCGGGCTGGAGGATGACCGTACGGGTCAAATCTTCCAGTGGACCCTCGAAACACAGTCTCATCAAGGGCTTTCCCGTGATGCGCTCCGCCTCTCGAAAGACCTCTCCCGCCAAGGGACTGGACTCGCATAATCCGCGTCCCATGCCTACATACTGCGAACCCTGACCGGGAAACAAGAATGCGATCTTCGCCATGAAAGCTCCTTAACAAAGATTGAAATGGCATGTATAATTGTCTGCATTGAAGTTTGCAACCCTTATTCGCATCGGGAAGCAGACACGGCGGCAACATCAATTTTCCGATTCTCAGGAATCGTTAATAAGTTCCTTGGGTTACATTGCAACCGGGGCATGTCGTCCATCCCATGGACGTCGCACCTCTAATCCCGCGGGGGGAATGAGTCGTCTTGCGAGGCTCATTTCCGAAACCGTATCGACCAGGGAGTCTCACATGATCCGGTCCACTTGTGGTTGGTTAGGCGCCTTCCGCCGCCTATGCGTTTGGGCGGCATGCTGGATGGTCTTGGGCATAAACGCTTTCGGACATGCCGCATTGGAACCTCCGCGGTCTTGGAAACCAACCCTGGAATCCCGGAGGGAACTTCGGGCATCCCAAACTACGCCCGTCTCCAGTCTACCCGACCCGGCGGATCCTGGAACATTTTCAACAGACCCTGCTTTTCCCGGCAACCATCGAGATGCGTCAGGCGATGGGATTATAGCGGGCTCGAGTCTTGAAGATCAGCTTCGGCGGTTGGAACAACGTATTGAGGAGCAGCGGCTGGAACTGCAACAGCTCCGGGAACGGAATGATCAACTCCGGGCAACGCAACGAGTGCGATGGCTCCTGATGGGCGCCGCCATCTTCTTGTTCGGCTGGATTCTGGGATTCACCATCAGAAGGAAATCCCACAAGTATTCTTCTCTTTTTTCCCGTTAACAGGCCGCTGAAAAACGCGATCAACGTCGTCGGGCTTCATCTTTCGTCCTTGCGGCGTACTGGTTGTACGCCTCATTCCTCAGGATTCGCCCGCCTTGCATCTCATCGTTCTTGACCGGCCTGCCCGCAATACTGTTTTTCAACAGCCCGTTAAGGGTGTCTCGACCCTGGAAGACGTGCCGGGGCGACAATACGGTTTCGGAAAAAATACCCTCGAACGGAACGGCGGCTCCTTGATCCGCCTTTCCTTTCTCCGGTATACTCTGCTGAAGACGACCCGCTGATTCCTTCACGATCCCGTGCTTAAGCCGGGAAGGATCTCTGCGCCGCCCCATGAAACCGATTGCGGCGGCCTGGAAACCCCGACGAGGAACACGTGCCCGAAGACGACGAAAGAAAAATCAAGACCACCAAGACCTTTAAGAGAGGCAAAGGGATCGAAGAACAGGTTCTCTACGACGATGCCTTCGACTGGGACTCACTCTTTGACGAACCCATAACCCCATCCGATGAACGCAAGGCCGAGCTGGACGAATTTGATCTGGAGAAAACGATTGAATCCCGCTGGGAAGAGAAACCCAAGTCCTTCCCTTCCGAATCCGCGCCACCGAAAGTCGTTCTTCCGTCCCAGGAGAAACCTGTTTCTCCGGCCCCCTCCCGCGTTCGAAGGCGGTTCCCCTTCCGGGCAAGCACCCTCTTGCTCCTGGTTCTCTTGGTACTGGGCCTGACCAGTATGGGCATTTATTCCTTGCGTTCCCTCCTCGGAAAGGAATCGTCGAATGCGTTGAACGTCGTCACCGCTTCGATACCCTCCGAGGCTGAAGCGAACATCCAGTTGGATCCTTTCGTCGTCCCCGCTCCCCACAAGGGACGAAACCAGTTCGTCCGCATCCAGGTACATCTGCTGATCAATAGCCGGCATGGCGAGGAACTTGCCGCCAACATGCCCATGATTCGCAAAGCGATCTTTGAAGAACTTACACTTGCATGGGAACACCGAGTTCCACGAGTCCGAACTCCCGACCTGATCGATGCCATCAACCGAAGTCTGAACGCTCCGTGCGTCATTGACCTGGCTTGGACCACCCTGTGAGCCTCCATACCCGACAGCCCGTTGACACACCGCATTGCGCGCAGGCCGGTGCAAAACGATGAGATGCAAGGCGGGCGAATCCTGAGAAATGAGGCATACCTGCAATAAGCCGCAAGGACGCCTTTCTGTGTGAAACGCACAGCCGGAAAGGATCAAGCCTCAGGCCGAAGGCATGACCGCAGGTCGTGTTTTTCAGCGGCCTGCTGAGGTTCAGAGCTTTCCCAGAAAACGGGGATCTCTTTTCCAATGAACATCCAGAAGATGCATGGCATCCTCCAAAGCCGTCGCCAACTCCGTGCCTGTCGGGTAGCGTTGAGCGGGGTCTTTGGCCAAGGCTTTCTGGAACACGGCCTGCATGGCCGCCATGAATGGTTCGTGCACGTGGCGGAAGGGTTTGGGTTCCACGAAACAAATACTATACATGGTAGCCGAAGCCTGTGTATTCTTGAAAGGATGTTCCCGAACCATGAGTTCGTATAAGAGGACTCCCAAGCTGAAGACATCCGTGGCCGGAGAAAAGGGAAGGGAAGAGAAATGCTCGGGAGCAAAATAGGGACTCATGGAACCGGATGGTCCTGCAGACGCTTCCCCCAACACGCTCTCGAATTCAAATAGGGAAAATCCCCCCACTTTGATCTGTCGTTCACGAGAAATATGAATGGACTCGGGGTCAAGAGCCAGATGCAGGAGGTCTTCCTTGTGCATCCGGCCCAAGGCCGATGCCGCATGTATTCCCATCTCCAGAGCCATTCGGAGGGATATCGGCTTATCCGCTTCCATCATTTCCCTCAGACTCCGCCCTTCCAGGTATTCACGGATTATATAGAACCGTCGTTCTTTCCGAACAACATCATAGACCACCATGGCGCCGGGATGATGCAGGCGGCCCGTTTTGACCACGTTTTCCCATACCTCCCGGACACGCCGCTCGTCCAAACGATCCGCCGTCGCGGAAGGCGTTTCGTACTGGATGATTAGAACCTTCCGTTTCATCTCCTGATCTTCCGCGGTGAGTTCCGTGCGATTTCCCTTCCGCGTTTCAAACAGAGGAATGTATCGATCGAGAACCGGGAGGGGCCTATTCCATTGGGATGCCGGCGCTTCGGATATCAGATATTCCTTAAGTTCGAGCGCTTCGCGAAACCCCGGCTTCAGATTCAAAGCCCGATCCGCGCATTCCACGGACTTCTCAAGGTTCCCCGCTTCCAGATAAGCTCGAGCCATGTTGTAGTGCACCGTCGGATCGGACGGATTGATCGCCAAAGCCATTTGGTAGCTTTCGAGAGCTTTTTCGTATTCACCGGTCTTACGATACAAAATCCCCAAGGTGTTGTATGGGTTTACACTGGATGGGTTCACTTGGAGAACCAGTAATATGGACTTTCGAGCCTCATTGAACCGGCTACGCTGAATGAACAACTTCCCGGCCTTGATCAGGTATTTTTCAGCCTCCTCCGTTTCCCCTTTCTTCAGGTATGCTTCACCCAAACCCTGGTAGGCATCGGCATACAAATGATTCAGTTCGATGGCCTTCCGAAAGGATTCAATGGCTTCGTCATACTTACCGACAGCCATAAGATGATATCCCCTCTGGTAGTAATGCTCCGCATCCAAGGACTCAGACACTACTTCTTTAAGGGAATCGATGGCTTCATCCAGCCTGCCTTGACGGATCATATCTTTGCCTTGTTCCACCTGTTCTAGGCCACGGATGAATACCCCTTTCTCCTTCAGAATCTGTATGGTTTTCTCTTCCAGCGTCTTGTCCGAATATGGTTTGAGCACGTATCCGCTGACTCCGGCATATACGGCCTCCATGATCTTGTCTTTACGATTCTCCGATGTGACCAGGATCATGGGGGTCAGCAACAAGACCGGGTCCTCGCTCATCTTATTGAGCAATTCCAGGCCGTCTTTATCGGCCAGATTCCGCTCCGAAATCACCAGATCGCACTTGGATTCCTGGAGGCTTTTCCAGGCGGAAGCCACATTCTGAGCCCATCGAATATTCCTGAATCCCCGAGCGGAGAGGAGTTTCCGTACCCGGTTCACCTCCGAGGCAGCGGCGAAAACCAGGAAAATGCGCGATTCAAGAAGTTCCATAAGCTATCCTTGATCCGGCCGTTGGATACACAGTGGGGAAACCGGCCGAAACGGCAACTTCGACCGGGATCTTCCGGTACGTGTTGCGGGCACGGATTCCAAAACAAGGGTCCACTTCTTTGGGGATGATGGCTTGTTCATAGCATACCGCCGTTATGGATCAAGCTCAATTTCATTCGCCGTCCCAGCGTGGCGCCGGTCTGGGGGGCTTGACCGGACTCTCCCGCATGCATCGTGGCTCGATGCGACCGGATCCGGGATGCCCTGGGGCCGTATCCGGAAGCCATCCCGGCGGCAGGCGCGCTTGACTCTCCCGCGTTTTCTGTTAACATAGCTTTCCAACCTGGCTCTAACTTACCGCTATTCCTAAAAAACCCGAATATGAGGCGTATGGACGACTTTATTCCGGATAACGATAGAGAGAACTCCGGAGACGACGACGAACTCCTGATCCCGGAGCAGCTGCCTCTTCTTCCCTTGCGGGACGTGGTTTTATTCACCCACATGCTCCTCCCCTTGTTCGTTGGACGCGAGCGATCCGTCCGGGCCATACAGAAATCCTATGGCTCCCACAGATTGGTCTTCTTGGCCGCCCAGTCGGAACCGACCGTGGAGGACCCCGGCCCCGCCGATTTACACTCCGTGGGGACCGTGGCCATGATTATGCGCGTGCTGCGAGTGGCCGACGGCCGGCTCAAAGTTCTGGTCCAGGGGCTTTCCCGGGCGCGCATCACCCGTTTTCTTCAGGAAGATCCGTTCCATCTGGTGGCCCTTGAACCGGTTCCCGAAACCTCGACGTCCACATCGCCCTCCGAAGTGGAAGCCTTGATGCGCACCGTGCGGGACCAAAGCCAAAAGATTCTGTCTCTCAAGGGCGTTTTGAACCCGGATGTGGTGGCGATTTTGAACAACATCGAAGATCCCGGCCATCTGGCGGACCTGGTGGCATCCAATCTGCGGATCAAGAGTCATGAGGCCCAGGAGATTCTCGAGATCACCGATCCGGTCCAGCGTTTGATTCACGTCACTCGATGCCTCAACCGAGAAATGGAAGTCTCCGCCATGCAGGCCAAGATCCAGTCCGAGGCCAAGGAAGAGATCGGCAGAATGCAGCGGGACTACTATCTGCGCGAGCAGATACGGGTGATCCAAAAAGAATTGGGCGAACTGGACGAACGGAATTCCGAAAGCGAATCCTATCGCCGGAAGATCGCACGGGCGCGCATGAGCCGGCAGGCCAAAAAGGAGGCCGAAAGGCAGTTGGAGCGATTGGAACAAATGCATCCGGACGCAGCGGAAGCCACGGTGATCCGGAGCTATCTGGACTGGTTGGTGGAACTCCCCTGGAACCGGAGTTCCAACGATCAGTTGAATATCCGGGAAGCAAAACGCATTTTGGACGAAGACCACTTCAACCTGGAAAAGGTCAAGGACCGGATCCTGGAATTCTTGAGCGTTCGAAAACTCAACCCTCATATGAAAGGACCCATTCTGTGCTTCATCGGTCCGCCGGGCACGGGGAAAACCTCACTGGGTCGTTCCATCGCCCGGGCCATGGGCCGCAAGTTCACGCGCATTTCCATCGGAGGGGTGAGGGATGAAGCCGAAATCAGAGGTCACCGAAGGACATACGTCGGGGCATTGCCGGGACGTGTGATACAAGGAATCAAGCAGTGCGGCTTCAACAACCCCGTGTTCATGATCGACGAAGTGGACAAAATCGGCCAGGATTTCCGTGGGGACCCCTCCTCGGCTCTTCTGGAAGTCCTGGATCCTGAACAGAATCGTTCCTTCAGTGACCACTACTTGAACGTAGCGTTCGATTTGAGCAAAGTGCTCTTTATCACCACGGCGAACACGGACGCACCCATTCCTGCGGCCCTCCTGGACCGTATGGAGATACTGCGGCTTTCGGGCTATACGTTCGAAGAGAAAACTTCCATTGTCTACCGGCACCTGCTTCCACGGCAACTGACGGAAAACGGTATTTCGGACGCGAATCTCCGGTTCAGCCGGGAACTGCTGAAAGAAATCATCGTTCACTACACTCAAGAAGCCGGTTTGAGAAACCTCGAGCGTGAGATCGGGACCCTGTGCCGGAAGGTGGCGCGTCGTATCGCCGAAGGAAGTCCGGGGCCCTTTCGCCTAACACGGAGCAACCTCCACCAGTACCTGGGTCCTCCCCGCTACCTGGAAGAACTGAATCAACTGGAGGACGACGTCGGTGTCGCCACGGGGCTGGCCTGGACCGAAGCGGGCGGAGAGGTGCTCTACATCGAAGTCTCTCTGATGAAGGGGAAAGGGAACCTTCTGCTCACGGGACAATTGGGCGAAGTCATGAAGGAATCCGCACAAGCCGCGGTCAGTTACGCCCGCACCCGGGCCGAGTCCATCGGATTGGATCCCGACTTTCACGAGACGATGGATATACACATTCACGTTCCCGCGGGAGCTATTCCCAAAGATGGACCATCCGCCGGAGTGACCATGGCCACAGCCCTGGTATCCGCCCTTTCCGGAAAACCCGTAAAACGATCGGTTGCCATGACCGGCGAAGTCACGCTCCGCGGCAAGGTCCTGCCCGTGGGGGGAATCAAGGAGAAGGTGCTGGCGGCGCGGCGTGCGGGGATTCATACCATTTTGGTTCCCGAAAAAAACCGCCGGGATTTGTCTGAAATCCCCTTGAACCTTCGGAGAAAACTCGATTTGGTGCTCACGTCCCATATGGATCAGATTCTGGAGCACTCCCTCGCCTCCACCTCCGGAGAAGCACCGGGCACGAACCCCGTAAAATCCGAAGAATTCTCACGGGAAACTGCGTGATCCGCGCGCGGTATGGAAAAAAACCTTTGCGGACGAAAGAACCGGAGTCTCCGGGAGCGCGGGGATTCAGGGAACGGATCGCTTTCTCTTAGATGCCCGTTGATAAACCCGTATTGCGGGCGGGCCGGTCAAAAGCGATGAGATGCAAGGCGGGCGAATCCTGAGGGATGCGGCGTACAACCAGTACGCCGCAATGACGAGGGATGAAGCCCAACGACGCAGATCGCGTTTTTCAACGGCTATTAGATGCCGGTGTGTCGCAAGTGATCTCTTATGATGCAGGAATCCACTATCTATTTTGATTGTTTTGCCGGGTTCACCGGAGACATGATCGTTTCGTCTCTAATGGATCTTGGGATCCCACTGCAATATCTTCGGGAAACGGTGGGCGCTTTGCCCCTCGAAGGATGCGAGATCGAGACCTTTTCGGAGAAACGGAAGTCCCTTCGAGGAACGCGTTTCTCGGTGACTTCCCCTTCTTCTCATCGCGCCCGCCGCTATCCGGACATCGTTCGAATCATTCAAGAAAGCAATCTTTCCCCCGATGTCAAAGAACGGTCCGCCGGCGTCTTCCGGACCCTGGCTGAGGCCAAAGCCCATGTGCAGGGCGATCCCATGGAACAGGTGTCTTTGCAGGAAGCCGGCACGGCCCAATGCATTGCAGGCGTGGTAAGTACCCTGTGCGCACTGGAGTATCTCGGAATTCAGCAGTGCCTGTGCGGAAGAGTCCCCTTGGGTCATGGCCTGCTGCGAGACGAGGACGGCCCCATCCCCCTTCCGGCGCCTGCGACTCTGCGCATTCTTCGGGGCGTACCCGTATATGGCGCCGAACTCCAGGGAGAAACCGTGACCCCCACGGGCGCAGCCATCATGACCGCCGTGTGCTCCCATTTCGGTATCCCTCCTCTCATGAGCATCCAAGCCGTGGGCCACGGTATGGGATCGAGGGCTTGGCCGGATCGGCCCGATGTGCTCCGCGCCGTTCTCGGAACAGGGTATGGGCGCTCCGACGAAGTTATGGTCATCGAAACCAATGTGGATGACCTCACCCCCGAACTGGCCGGTCATCTGATGGATCGTTTGATGCGAACGGGAGCCCTGGATGTCGTCTTCATCCCGGCTTACATGAAAAAGAACCGGCCCGGATTATTGGTCCAGGTGTTATGCCCGCCGGCTTCCTGCGACGCTCTCATGACCGTCTTGTTCACCGAATCCACGACCATCGGCGCCCGTTATCACAGAGTCCAACGGGTGGTCCTGCCCAGGAGAATCGACATAGTGGAAACCCCTTTGGGCGCCATCCAGGTTAAAGTGGTCACCACACCCGACGGCCACCGCAGAGCGTTCCCGGAGTTCGAATCCTGCCGGCAGGCCGCGGCGAAACACGGATTGCCGCTGATGGACGTGTACGCCGCCGTAGCCGCAGCCGCGCCATGGAAACGCGAGGCGGCGGACACCGATTGACGCGCGGCCTCCCGAGCGCTGAACAGTAATGCCGAAACCTTGGTAATCGTCTTCGACACAGGACGGCACGGATTTGGAGGACGAGTCCCCGGATGAGAGAGGATCCCTTGAATCACGAAAGCGTGTCGCTCGAATGCGCCATCGGCCCACTCCTTCGACTGCAGGGGCTCACGCTGGCCGTGGCGGAATCCTGTACCGGCGGGCTTATTTGCCATCGTATTACCAGCGTGCCCGGAAGCTCAGACTATTTCGACCGGGGCGTAGTGGTGTACAGCAACCGCGCCAAGACGGATCTGCTCGGGGTGGATCCAGGAATTTTCGAACGATACGGCGCCGTCAGCGCACAGTGCGCCGAGGCCATGGCGCGCGGAGTCCTTGCCACGGCGGGGATCCATTTGGGATTGTCCGTCACGGGCATTGCGGGTCCCACGGGTGGAAGCCCTACCAAACCGGTGGGCACGGTCTTCATTGCTCTGGCATCCAGACAAGGAGTAGCGTCCCACGGATTCCTGTTTCCAGGCGATCGCGCCGAAGTGAAAGCCCGGAGTTCGGAAACCGCCCTGGAATGGGTGTGGAGGTATTTGAATCGTGATCCGTTCTTTCATTGCCTTTAGTCTTCCACAGGAAATTCGCGAACTGCTGGCCGGAGTTCAGCAGGAGCTGAAGAAGAAACAGGTGGACCTCCGTTTCACCCGTCCCGAGGGCGTGCATCTCACGCTCAAATTCCTGGGCAATATCCCGGAAAGCGACGTGGATCCCATTTTCGAAGTCATGACACGCGTATGCGAGCGCGCCAAGCCCTTTTCGGTGTATCTGCAGGGCCTTGGAGCATTCCCCAACTCAAGGAACCCGCGGGTGATATGGGCCTCCCTGGAAGGTGACTTGGTACCCCTGTACACCCTTCAACAGGAACTGGAGCAAGGACTGGTTCCCTTGAAGTACAAACCTGAAAGTCGGACATTCCAGGCTCATCTCACTTTGGGAAGAATCCGCCGCGAAGAGGGAACCACGAATCTCCCAGGGGTCTTGAGTGAAATCTCTTTCGGCCCCAGGCATGTGTTCAAACTGGATCGGTTGGTGCTCTATGAAAGCGAACTTCTGCCCGGCGGCGCCGTATACAAGCCGTTGCGCGCCGCCCGGATTCCGGACTGATTTGAGGAATCACGCTTTGACGCCACATCAAATGGAAATGGAAGCCCGTGATCTGATGCTGCAAGGATTTCATTGCAGTCAAGCGATCCTGACCGTAGGTCTGAAGAAATTGAACGTAAACGACTCGGAAGCATTGGTCCGATCCGTCGCCGCTCTGGGAGGAGGTATCGCATCCACGGGAGGACCCTGTGGGGCTCTGACGGGGGGCATCGTTTGTATCGGCAGGGCCTTCGGAAAAACCGCGCCGGAAGAAAGGGACGATCCGCTCATGTGGAGGGCATGCACCGCGTTCTATCGCC
>CAZQXK010000030.1:0-40267 GCA_964597345.1 uncultured Thermodesulfobacteriota bacterium
ACGCCTCGGGGATCCATCCCTAAAGGATTCAGACCTCCCCGCCCCCAGCGCATCGAGTTTCAAACCAGTTTTCGGACGGCCTCCAGAACCGCCTCGTAGTCGGGCTCCTGGGACACTTCCGGTACCAGTTGAACGTACCGGATCACCCCCTCCCGGTCCACGATGAAGACGCATCGGGCCAGCAGTCGCAGTTCCGGGATCAGCACTCCGTAAGCGGACCCGAAGGATGCGTCTTTGTGGTCCGAAAGCGTGATCACTTTGTCCACGCCCGCCATACCGCACCAACGCTTCTGGGCGAAAGGCAGGTCCATGCTGATGGTCAGAATCACGATATCGGAGCCCAGGTTGCCCGCCTCCTGGTTAAAGCGACGGGTCTCCATATCACAAACCGGAGTATCCAGGGATGGAACGGACGAAACGATACGGATCTTGCCCTTATAGGCGCCAAGATCCACCGGCGCCATATTGTTGTCCAGGACCGTGAACGAGGGAGCCTTTTCGCCTACCTTGGGAATCGATCCCGCCAAGGTCAACGGGTTTCCTTTCATGGTCACTTTTCCGCCATGTTCCGACATACCGTCTCCTTTTTTCAATTTCCGGCCTCCCTTGGAAAAGCGGGAGGATCCGGGTTCCGTGGGGTGTGAAGAGTCTCGTGTCCAACCGGGTCGTCCGGGTTCTTCGAATTTATTCGCCGGAGTCTCCGTGGGCCTTCGGTCCGGGTCAACGCCCCGCCTTCTTCAGTTCGTTCCATTTCCCGTGCCATGAACAGTTGTCGCAGTAGGTTTCGGTATCGTCCCGAATCTCGGGACAGCCGTCCTCCAGTTCCTTGGAAGGAAAGACGATTGCTCCCTCCTGCACGGCGAATTCATACATCTCGAAGTCGTCTTCGGGATTCTTCACATAAAACTGTGCGCATCCGCACATGGGGCACTCGGTCATGTTCATCTCCTTGGCGGGCTGTTAAAAAACGCGGCCCGCCGCCGCGCAACGGCGTGATCCTTCATCACTTCGTCATTGAGGACATCGGCGCGCGCCGATCGATTCCCCATCGTTCCGCTTTTCCGAATACGCTACCATACACGCATGGGGACGGCCAGTCCTCCGCCCGAATTTGCCGTTCAGCAACTTCCATGGTACAAACCATAACCATGCTTCGAGGCTTTCACACCTATCCGGAGTAAGAAATCATGAAAAGAACGGCGTGTATTTCGGGATGCCTGCTGGCCGCGTTCCTGTTCCTGCAGGGGCCGTCCGCCGGCGCCTACGATATCCTCTCCTGGCTCAGATCCCGACTCGCCCCTCAGGATGTTCCCTTCCTCGAATCCTCGTCGGGTCTGTTCGAGGTTGAAATCGTTGCGGAAGGTTTGGAAAGCCCCTGGGCCGTCGTGCCGCTTCCGGAGGGTAACCTGTTCATCACGGAGCGGCCGGGGCGCCTGAGAGTCATAGAGGGAGGCGTGCTCCGTGAGGCCCCGGTACCCGGAGTACCTGAAGTGGCATACCGGGGCCAGGGCGGTCTTCTGGACATGACCCTTCACCCGGAGTACACGGACAACCGGTGGGTATATCTGGCCTATACCGCGGATACGGATCGGGGCATGATGACCCGGGTGGCGCGCTTTGAGGATACCGCGGAAGGGCTGAAGAACATGCAAGTGGTTTTTGCCGGTTTTCCGGGTGGCGACGCGCCCAAGCATTTCGGCTGTCGCATTCGTTTCGGAGCCGACCGAAAACTGTACGTGACGCTGGGAGAACGAGGTCAAGGACGCCGGGCTCAGGATCTCATGGACCTCAACGGGAAGACGCTTCGCCTGAACGACGACGGTACGGCGCCCGCGGACAATCCCTTCGTGGGCCGCGAGGACGCCCGACCGGAACTCTTCACATACGGCAATCGCAATTCGCAGGGTATGGCCGTGCATCCGGTGACGGGGTGGATCTTCCAGACGGAACACGGACCTTCCTGGAGCGATGCTCCAGGCGGCGGCGACGAGGTCAACCTCATGGTTGCCGGCGGCAACTACGGTTGGCCCCTCGTTCACCATCGAAAGACCCTGGCGGGCGTCATTCCTCCCCTGGTCGAATACACACCGGCCATTGCGCCCGCCGGCTGCACCTTTTACACCGGAGAGCGATTCCCGGAGTGGGACGGTGACTTCTTCTTCGCCAATCTGGCAGGGAAAAAACTCGTTCGATTGAAATTCGAGGGACCCAATGTGGTCGGGCAGGAATTCCTGCTGGAAGGAGCGTACGGCCGGCTGAGGGATGTGACGCAGGGGGCCGACGGGATGCTGTATATCCTCACATCGGACACGGATGCCTACGGGCCGGGCCGCGCCGGCGGCGACCGGCTGATCCGATTGGCGCCGCGCCGGTGAAGACCCGGAGCCAAAGGTTCCATATTCGACCCTTAACCAAGCCGTTGAAAAACGCGATCTGCTGTGTCGCGCTTCATCCATCGTCATTGCGGTTTTCTGTAACTGTGTTTTATTCCTAAGGATTCGCGCGCCTTGCATCTTACCGTTTTGCACCGGACTACCCGCAATACGGTTCATCAACCGGCTGTTGACCAGGCGGCGGTTTTTCTAGAGTATCGGAGGGTAATGAATGGTCGCTGCGAAGAAGTTGAACCCGGCGTATGTTCACGCATTTGGCGAAGTGGTCAACGCTTCCCCCTTCTATCGACTCATGTCCATGGAACTCGTAGAACTGAGTTGGGGTCGATGCCGGGTGGACATCGCCGTTGAGGAAAAACACCTCCAACCTTTCGGCAACGTCCACGGAGGTGTCTACTCCACACTGGTGGATACGGCCGGCTTCTGGGCGGCCTACTCGCGGGTGTCCGAGGAAGCGGCTTTGACGACGGTGGAGATGAAGCTCAACTATCTGGCGCCATTGTCCAAGGGCCGACTGGTCGCAAGAGGCAGGTGCCTGAAAGAGGGAAAAACCTTGTGTCTCTCCGAAACGTCCGTCGAAGAGCCTTCGGGACGGCTGCTCGCCCATGGCATGGTGACCTTGATGGTGGTTCGGAACTTGGGCATACAGACTTCTGAGAGCATGCCGCCGAAATTCTTGATCCACGGATAGGAAGCAGGGACCCCGCGCCGTTCGGCGGTGGGGAAAAGCAACAGGTCCGCCCGAACTGCGGCTTCCCACCGCGCGGTGTATGCAGCAGCGTTGCCTGTGCGGCGTTTCGGTCCGTGATGCATGGGTTGGGTTTTCCCGGTTCGCCGGATGTTTGGGACAGCCGGACTTCCTCGAAATACGGCGGGGACCGGAAACGGAGCACCCGCCGGAAACGTCGGACGGCGATTCAGTTCTCGGAGACCGAGTCCAAGGGAATTTCTCGTGCGCTTCCGGACTCCCCGCATCCCGGGCCGGATATCCGGCTTCTCCCCCCCGTTTGAGGACTAACCTGGATCCGCGTGCCGATGCGTTCCTTCATGGCGGGTACGTGCGAAATCACGCCGATGATCTTGCCGTCCCGCCGTAAACCCGCAAGAGTCTCGAGGGCCGTGTCCAACGCTTCATCGTCCAGCGTTCCAAAGCCCTCGTCCAGAAACAGGGAGTCGACCCGGACATTCCGGCCGGCCATATGGGAAAGCCCGAGGGCCAGGGACAGGCTGACGATGAAACTTTCACCACCGGAAAGGTTCTTGGTGGAACGAACCTCGCCTGCCTGGTAATTGTCGATGACGTTGAGTTCCAGGGGTTGCGCGCCGTCCCGCATCAGCAGGTACCGATCGGTCATTTTGTGTAGTTGCCGGTTGGCATGGCCGATCATCATTTCGAAGGTCAGCCCCTGAGCGAAGTTGCGATACTTCTTGCCGTCGGCGGAGCCGATCAACTCGTGCAGATTTTCCCAGCGCCGGCACTCTATTTTTTGAGCCTCCATAGCCGTTCGCTTAATCCTCATCCGCTCTTTGGCCGCTGTATTTTCACTCAGCTTGTGCTTGAGACCGGCGATGGCGTCCCGCACCTGTTTCAGGGATTCCTCATACTCTTTGAATTTTGGTTCCAGATCCTCGAGAGATTTTTCAGTAACTTTCCTGGCGGTTTCCGTGGCCAAACGTGTTTCTCGATCTCTTTGTCTGGCCGTGAGATCTGTTTGGCGGTCGTCCAACTCCTTTGCTTTTGCAGACAGGGCATCTCTCTGCTCAGCGGTTAGTCGGGCTTCAAGAAACCCTTTTTCATTTGAAAAACCAGCCGGTTCAAGCGCCGCGGTAAATTCGGCTTCCGCCTTTTTCAGTTCTGGATCTCTTTGATCAATACGCTTCTTCAGAGATTCAATATGGATCTTCGCAGTGTTTAATGTCTGCCGCAGTTCATTGTGCAGGACTCTGGCGTTCTTCTCGGCATCCTCAGCAACGGTAATAGCTTTGTCCAGGCGACGCTCTTCGTCGTCAGGATTCTTGTCACCGTACAATTCTCTCCGGTCATCCCATCCAGCGGCGTATTCTTTTTTGAGGGTTTTCAAACGTTCCCGTTTCTCATCCAAGGCATTGCTTTGAGTTTCGATGACCGCAGCCAACCGCTTCAACTCGCTGTCGAGAGCTCCAATCTGCTTCTCGATATCCGTCTTTCTCTCAATCTGCGTCTGCCATGCGTTCAGCCGCTCTCGGAGTGATTCAAGCAGTGACGAAACATTGGAATCGGGAATCTCCGTAATGCCAAGCGGCTGGAGTTTGGCCGATACAGCCTGTTTCAGTTCGGCAAAAGCAGTTCGGCTTTTTTCCAAGCCATCCTTCAAATCGGCAAGGGCTTTCTCGGCGGCCTTCTTGTCATGAGCTGCGGCTGCTTCCAGTTTTTCACTGTCCGTCAGATTGTTACGGGCTGTAACTTGGGCCTCTTCCAGGTTTTTGACGGCGGCTTGCTGATCCTCCGCTTTGCTGATCCGTATGGTGAGCCCCTCAATCTTCTTTTCGGTTTCATCGGGAACAGGAACATTCCCTTCCGCAAAAGGGTGCTCTTTGGCGCCGCAGAGTGGGCAGGGTTTGCCGTCTTCCAGTCTCTCCCGGTGGTGTTCAAGCTCCGCTATCCTTGCCAGAAAGGCCATTTCACGAAGCAGGGTTTCCTTCTCTGTGCGGTATTCACGAAGCAGCCGGTCTCCCAGCAACAGGGATAACGAATCTCTTCCTTGTTGGAGCTTTCTGGATGCGTCCGCCAGTTCCTGCTTCCGGGCGCCGCATTGCTCCCGGCGCTCATCGAGCTTTTTTGTCGCCTGTTCCAAAGACCTAAGTGCTTTCTTTTGATCGGCCTCTGTTTGCGCAATCTCTTCTTGTCTGGAGAGCAGACTACCCAGTTGTTCTTCAACACCGGTCAGACCCCTTATCAGCCACTCATCCTGTGCATGCTCCTTGAGATAGCCTTCCGTGAGCTCCAGATTTTTTCCGGCCTCGGTGCGTTTTTCCAGCTCTTTAAGTCGGGCTTGCTTGTCGGAATCAATTTTTTCCGCATTTTCTTTACAGTCGGCTTCACCTTCCGAAACAGCTTTTTTCTTTTCCTCGAGCCTCAGGTCGAGGGATCGCACTCTCTGAATGACTGGTGCAGCGGCTTTCATCGCTTCTTTCGCGTTGATGGTGTGCTGTTCCGCTGATTTTAATGATTCAGCCTGTTCGTTGGCGGAGGATTCGAGTTCAGGAAGGCTCTCTTCCGCAGTTTTCAGGTCCGTCTGATCTTCCGTTTGTTGTTTCCGGATTGCTGTAAGCGTTGCGTATGAGCCTTCCAATGCCGCGGCCTTAATGGCCCTGCCAAGTTTGTCACGCTCTGGCCTGAAAGCCGCTATGTGGCTATGCAGTTGGATCGCTTCCTCGGATAGGCTGCTGATTTCCTTTTTCAGTCCATCAATGGCGGTCAGCCATGCAATGGCTTTCCCCGTTTCAGTTGACTTGGCGGTAAGGTCCGTTTCTTCTTTCTCTTTTGCCTCGAGTTCCCGTTGAATCACTTTTTCCTGTTCCGGCTCCAGAATCACAATGCCTGCTGTTTCGGCCTGAAGCAGGTTCAGTTTTTCCCGTTCTTCACGCCGGCGTTCATGGACGCCGATGGAGATTTGGCTGTAGATCTTCGTACCGGTGATCTGCTCCAGGATGGGGGCTCGCTCATCGGGCGCCGCCTGCAGGAATGCGGCAAAACCGCCTTGGGCCAGCAGCATGGAACGGGTGAACCGGTCGAAATCCATGCCGGTGACTTTTTCGATCTGATCGGCGACCCCCCGGATATTGGTTTCGAGAATCGCACCGGTGTCGGCATCGGTGATCTCGTGCTTCGGCGCCTGAAGCTCACCGTCCGGTTTTTTTCGCGCCCGGTGCTGACTCCAATGGCACCGGTAGCGTCCCTTCTGGGTTTCGAAGGCGGCTTCGGCGAAGCAGTCGCCGGTCTGGCGGGACATGATTTCATTCCCGCTCCGGGTCACCTTATTAAGTCGGGGGGTGCGTCCGTAAAGGGCCAGGCAAACAGCGTCCAGGATGGTCGTCTTGCCGGCTCCGGTGGGGCCGGTAATGGCGAAGATCCCGTCCGAGACAAAAGCGGGATGCGTAAGGTCGATTTCCCACTCGCCCACCAGGGAATTCAGATTTCGGAATCGTATCCGCAGAATCCGCATCGATCGTTCCGTCTATTCCGCCAAGCCGTCGTATTCATGGAGAGACGCCACAATCTCCCGATAGGCGAGAAGCAGTTCCATGCGCTGATCTTCCGGTACTTCATGGATCGCGAGACACCGTTCGAACACTTCGTTCACGTTCAGATCGTCCAGTGTCTCCTCATCCTGGATCGGCCCCAAAATCCGGTCCATGAGCCGGTTGTTCTTCACACGAAGAATTTCCATATCCGACTCGGAGACGAGGTCATCCAGGCGTTGTCGGAGATCACTCAGGACTTCGTCGCCGTCGTAAACGATCTCGAGCCAGGCCCGGGAGCCGGCGATGGACAGTTCGGAAACGGCGGTGGAGAGATCTTCCCAAGTTCCCTGGATGCGTTCCAGCTTCTGAAATACGGGCACCTGGAGAAGTCGAACTTCGGCTGGGGCGCCGGAAAACTCGACCAGGCACACGCTTTTGTCCCGTCCGGCCTCTCCGAAGCCCATGGGCAGAGGTGACCCGCTGTAACGCATCACTTCGGAACCGTTCACCCGTTGCGGCGTGTGAAGATGGCCGAGGGCCAGGTAGTCGAGACCGCCGGGGAAGATGTCGGCGGCGACATGGGCCAGCGAGCCCACGTACAATTCGCGCACGCCGTCCCCGTCGACGGTGTGCGCCCCGGCGGTGAACAGATGGCCGGTGGCCACGACGGGGATCCCGACGCCCAGTTCCGTGCGTTTGCGTTGGGCCAGGGCGACTACGGCGCCGTAGTGGCCTCGAATTCCCTCTATCAGTTTCCGTTCCTTGTCCTCGATACTCTCACCGGCTTCGGCCGTTCGGAGTTCCCGGTCCCGCAGATATGGGACGGCGCAGACGATCAACGCCGGAGAACCATCCGCTGTGTCGAGAACCAGCACTTCGTCTTCCAGACGGTCGGGCGCCGCGCCCATTACATGAACGTGTAGGGCCCGGAGCAGTTCTTTGGGCGCATTGAGGAACGAAGAGGAATCGTGATTGCCTCCGATGACCACGACGTGACGGCAGGGCGATGCCGCAACACGGCACAGGAAGCCGTAGTAGAGTTCCTGTGCGCGGTGGCTGGGGGTGGTGGTGTCGAACACGTCACCCGCCACCAGCAAGACATCCACCCGTTCCTGCCGAAGGGTCTCCGCCAGCCAGGACAGAAACGCCTCGAACTCCGGGTAACGCTTTCGGCCGTACAGGGTACGCCCGAGGTGCCAATCCGAGGTATGCAGGAGGGTCAGTGGTTTTTTCGCATGGCGCATGGCGCTTCTCCGAAATCCGCCGGAGGCCCGTTCCTTGGGTCGGCTCCCGTGCGGTCAGGGGCGATTGTATCTCAATGGCTGGGTCGGGGACAAGCCGCGAGATGGGTTGTCGGCGCTGTGTTCCGCCAAGTCGGCAGACCGGGAAGCGACGGCTGTGAGGGGAAGCGTTTGCGAGGACTCGGATAGCCGCCGGTACGACGGATCTCCCGGCAGGCCGTTGGAAAACGCGATCCGCCGTCACGCCTTCGGCCTGACGCTTCATCCTTCGTCATTGCGGCGTACCGTATACGCCTCATTTCCCAGAGTTTGATCGCTCTTTGCTTCTCATCGTATTGCACCGGCCTGTCCGAAATGGTGCTTATCAACGGGCCGTTACGTCCGGAGTTGAAGCCGTTTTCAACCCTGCGAGCACCTGCAGGATCTCCTTTCGGATCTCGTTGGCTTCCCGGCTGGTGCGATCCCGGGGACGGGTGAGGGGGACCTCGCAGGTGAGGAGCATTCCGGCGGGACGGCGGGACAGCACCACCACGCGATCGCTCAAATAGACCGCTTCGTCCACGTTGTGGGTGACGAAGAGAACCGTGTCGCGGCGCCGGCGCCACAGGCCGAGCAGGAAATTCTGGAGATCGTTCCGGGTTTGGCTGTCCAGGGAGCCGAAGGGCTCATCCATCAATACGACCTGGGGATTCATGATCAAAGTCCGGGCTATGGCCACCCGTTGTTTCATCCCCCCGGACAATTCCTTGGGATAGGCATGTTCGAACCCGTGCAGACCGAATGCCCGAATGTATTCCATGGCCGAGGCTCGACGTTCCGATTTGTCCACGGACATGATTTCCAGACCCATTTCGATGTTCTGTAGAGTGGTGCGCCAAGGGAACAGGGCGTATTCCTGAAACACGAGACCCACCCTGGGTTCGCGCTGGGTGAGAGGGCGGCCGTCCAGCAGGATTCGCCCGCCGGTGGGACGTTCCAGTCCCGCCACGATCCGAAGCAGCGTGGTCTTTCCGCATCCGCTGGGCCCCACGATGGAGACGAATTCGCCTTTTTCGACGGAAAGGTTCAAGTTCTCGAAGGCCAGAAGGCCCGCGTGATCCTCTTGGGTTTCGAACCGCTTGGTCAGTCCCCGGATCTCGAGACTCAAGGCCATGGGCGCCCCTCCTACTATCTCCAGCGGATCAGTCTTCGCTCCAGAAGCCGGAGACCCGCATCGATGCTCAGCCCGATCATACCGATGACCAGCATGCCGGCCACGATTTCATCCGGGCGCTGAATGTCACGAGCGGTCATGATCATGTATCCCAACCCGTATCCTTCCCGGACTCCCGTGAATTCGGCCGCCACCAGCGTCATCCAGCCGATGCCCACCCCGATGCGGAGCCCCGTCCATATGGAAGGAACCGAACCGGGAATGAGCACCTTGAGAAAGATGTCCTTGTCTTTGGCGTTCAGAGTGCGGGCTGCTTCGATCAGGATGGGATCGATGCTGCGCACGCCGGAGACGGTGTTCAGGAGAATGGGGAAAAACGCACCCAGAAAGATGATGAATGCCGCGGACTTGATACCGATGCCGAACCAGAGAATGGCGATGGGGATCCATGCCAGGGGAGGGATGGGCCGAATCAATTCCACGACGGGTTCCGCGAGGGTCCGAAATCGAGGGAACCAGCCCATGGCGATGCCCAAGGGAACGGCGGTGCACACGGCGGCGGCGTATCCGTAAAGGACCCGCTCAAGGCTGTGCAGAATGTGCAGGTGCAGCAGGCGGCCCGGGGGCATGCCCAGAGTCATGAGTTCCCATAGTCCCCCCAACACCTGGGTAGGCGCCGGAAGTTTATACGCGGGAATGATCCCCCAGATACAAAGGACCTGCCACAGAGCCACCAGCATCAAGGGGGAAAGAAGGCGCCGCCATTTCATGGCGATTTCAAAATCGCTTCCAGAAGGTCCGAATCCATGAACGATTTCAGGAAAATATCCACGTCAGGCACCCGGATGTACTTGAGATCCGAAAGGAATTCCACATATTCTTTTTCACCTTCGACGCTCAGGATATAGGTGAAATGTACGTTTCTCAAAGCGAGCCGGACGGTTTCCTCGTCCGTTCCGGTGTATTTCACGGCGATTTGAACGGCTTCATCCGGGTTGGAACGAATAAAATCCGTGGCGTTGACATGAGCCCGGACCACGGCGGCCACCCGATCCCGGTTGGATTCAAGAAACTTCCGGTCCGAAACGAGAACGCAGCACGGGTGGTCCGCCCAGATATCCTTGGATGTGGCCAGGATGCGTCCGATTTCCAGGGTGACCGCCTTGGACGGGAAGGTTTCCCATGCGATGAAGGCATGAATCTGACCGGTTCGCAAGGCCGGGATCATCTCGGGTGGTTTCAGAACCATGATGTTCACCTGTCGATCGTCGAGGCCGTGGCGGGCCAGTGCCTTACGCAGGAGCAAATCCTGGACGGTGGAATGCCCCGGCACGGCCACGGTCTTCCCGGCCAGATCGGCTATCGAGTCGATGCCGGAGTTCCGGGAGGATACCACCAGGGCGGAGCCGTCGGTATTGACCTGAGCGACCACCACCACGTCGGTGGTTTTATTGGCCACGGCGGTAGTGGCGGGTGCTTCTCCCACATAGGCCATATCCAGAGCGCCGGCGGCAAACGCGGTCATGATTTCCGGACCGGCCTTGAACACCCCGGCGATCTCGACGGGAACATTCTCGTGTTTGAAAAAGCCCTGTTCCATGGCCACCCACAAAGCCAGGTGATGCAGATCATTTTGAAGATAAGCCATCCGAATGGGTTTCTCCGTGCTCTCCGCGGCGTAGCCGGATATCGAGCCGAAGATCAGAAACGGAACGCACAAATACGGGACGAGCCGGTTCATGTCAGGGAACCTCCGAATTCATGGTTTTGACTTCCAGATACGTGTTGGGCCGCAATGCTGCGAACAGAACGGCTCCCGGACAGGGCGCCACCAGTTTCCGACGGAAGGAACTTCCCAGGATATTGAAAAACTCGAGGCAGGCGGAGCAGACGAAATGGGTGGAGGCAATGGAGTAGGGGACGATCCCGTCCGGATCCTCGATGAAGTAGACGGGTTCGATGAAGTTGGCGTGGTTGGCGCAATGGGTGAGGAAGAGATCCTGATAGCTCATGGATCGAATCCCCATGACCTTCATCCATCGCTCCAATTTCGCCGGATCCTCTCCGTCGAGGTTTTCCCAGGCGTCGGGCCGCGCGTCTCGATAACTGGTACGGGACACCATGGCGCGCTTCTCGTTCTCATCCGGTACGCGGGGCGCTTTGAAAGAAGTGGCTTCCAGCCGTATCTGAGCAGGATACCCCAGGGGGCCCAGATCTTCCGAACTGATCAGCAGGTACTGTCCCGCGCGCGGGGATATCCAGTACCAGGTCAACGGTCGTTTGCACAGTTCCGTCTTCCTCCACGCTTCCGGGGGAACGATACCCACGGGAACCCGGCGGTCCAGCGGGACACACACGGCCTTTGAAGCAATGACAGGGCGAAGTCCGTTGTTTTCAAGCGTGGAACGCGCATCGGAGGCCTGATGCTCGTTGAGCCATACCGCATATTTCAGGTACTGAAAAGCCACTCGCCTATCTCACCAGGGAACCCGTCAAGCGGATTCCCTTTCCGGTTCACAGGAGACTTCCACCGTGGCGCCCATCAGGGATTCCGTCACGAGACTGGTCACATCCTTCATCAGGAGAGGAGAATCGGAGGCCTTGATTCCCACCTGCAGCCCCGCATAACAAAAGGGACAGGCGGATATGAGTTCGGATGCACCGGTCTCTTCCGCTTCCCGCACGCGTGTCTGGGCCATTTTAGCCTGGATGTCCGGGTACCCGGCCTTCACGCCGCCTCCCGCTCCGCAGCATCGGGAATATTGGCGGCTTCGGGGCATCTCGATGAGGTTCAGCCCCGGAATGGATCCCATGACCTCTCTGGGAGCGTCGAACACGCCCGCGATCCGGCCCAAATGACAGGGATCGTGATACGTGACGGTCCGTTCCACGGCATGGGGAAAGCGTAACCTGCCTTCCTCCTTGAGCCTGGACAAGAATTCCACCGTGTGCAGGACCTCAAAACCCAACTTTTCCACCATGGGATAATCCTGCTTGATGGTTTTAAAGCATCCGGCGCACGACGTAACCAGAGTCTGGATGCCCAGGTTGTTCAATTGGGCGATGTTCTGGGAAGCAATGCGCTCGAATTCCGAGTCGCCCATACGCAGCAAAACGCTTCCGCAACATTTTTCATCACCGCCCAGGCAGCCGTAATCCACCCCGAGCGCTTCGAATATGTTCACCGTGTTGATGGCCAACTGCCGTACGTTCACGTCGTACACGGCCGTGCATCCCAGGAACAGTAGCACTTTCCCTCCGCTCTTCTTGATTTCCCGGGGCGTATCGGCAATCAGTTTCTCCTTCTTGGCCCGACGAACCCATTTGGTCCGAGCCTGGCGCGGTTGCTGCCAGGGGTTGTCGTAGGCCTTAACGCTCTTGACCAGCACCTGTTGAGATTCCAGGGGACCGTAACCGGCGCTGACCACGAGTTCCCGAATGTTTTCCCAGAGATTCACCGTATCCAGGTTTGCGGGACATACGACCTGGCACTGGCCGCAGGTCGTGCATTCGTACAGATTGGCGGCGAAGGACCGCATCCGCTCTTCAGACACTTCCGGAACCCGAAAGATGCTTCGAATGAGCTTTTTCAACGCGGGCGAAATATGCCGGCTGGAAGCGATGCGGCCTGGTATCCCATGTTGGGCGCGAACGATTCTGGAGAAATCGCGGATCTTGGTCCGCGGAATCACGTCCTCGCGATGGTCCTGGTCGTATATGGGGCACCAGTTCAAGCACTCCCCGCAACGGGTGCAAGCGTCCAATTGAAGAAGTCGTTGAGCGGACAGGTGATGAATAGGCAGGATCCTCGCCGTGGAAGATTCCGGCTCCTCCTCCGGTGTTTCACGGAGGTCCGACGGGCTGCGGGATGTCTCCGTGTCGGGCGGTTTGGATTCTGAAAGCGCGGATGGGCTTCCGGAACCGGATGGTGCGGGTGATTCCGACTTCCTGGCCTGGGCGGCGACCTCTTCTTCCATGGAAGAGGCGGTCAAAGGATCTTTCTCCGACATGACGGGTTCCTCGTTCCATCGCTCGTGAGGCGCTTCGACGGGGGTAGAACCTCGCAGCGCGACTTCGGGCGGTTGTCTTGTAATAAGCTAACGCGGGTGGAAGGGATCCGCAAGCACTCCCGCGGAGAACCGGAACCGGGAGCGAGGAGGGCCTTCGGTTTCATGAGGTCTCCTCGTTCAACCGCCGGATGATCAACGTCAAGGGCGTGGTGATCACATGTTTCAGCTTACCGAACGGCAGATAGGCGATAAACGCCACCCACAAAGCGGCATGCACATACCAGAGGATCCCATAAGCGGTTTGCCAGTCGGATCCCAGGAGGGACCAAAGGCGCGATATCGCGAACCCTACGAAAGAAGCCGCGGCAATGTCCTGGGGAAGATTCGTCACCAGAATGCGTGCTCCTTCCAAAGCGAAACCGGCCGCGGTCAAGAGTCCGATAATGGCCAGAGCCAACGTGTCTTGCTCTTCCGAGAGCACATGCTTCGGGCGCAGGATGAACCGAAGCGACGCAGCCCAGATCACGCCCGCAAGGATGAACAATCCCAACAGGTCGTTGGCGGCTGCGGTGAACCAGTGGTTCTTGTCCAGCAAAGCCATAGCCCATCGGGAATCCGGGACCAGATTGTGCAGGAGAACCGTGGTAAGGCTCAAAAGGAATCTACCCACGAACGCCAGGAAAATGAGAGAGTGAATGGACCAGCGCCGAACGCTTTCCTTGAGAAGTCGCCGCTGCATGAGCACGTCGAAGAAGAGGGCGCCCAACACCGTGAAGAGCCGTCGTGAAAACAGGGTGCTCCACACGGACTCGGACAGAAGGGCTGCTTTTCGGTGCGTGGATGACTCTTCGTCTCCCACCTTTCCTCTGAACCAGAGGGATACCATGAGAATGAGTCCTGCCGCCAGGATACACAATGCGATCCAGAACATGGGATGTCCCACCCGGGCCGGTGAGGGATGGCAGACCAGGCAAAGGAAACTTTTGGAAGGGAGGACCATGGCCGCCGCTCCTACCGTGTTCCCCGACGTGTGGCATCGTTGGCAGAAGGCTTTGTCATAGATTTCCGTCATGGCGTGAGCCGAGTAACTTAAAGGGCTCCCCTTGTCGTCCTGTCGCGCCAGGGCCACCCGGTCCGAATCCGGATCCAGCCGCACAAAGGACCCGGCGACGTGACAGGCTTCGCACCGGACGCGAAGATGCGGATCCCCCGTGGTTCCTTCGCCGTGCACCGCGTGACATCCCCTGCATTGAACTCCGGTGTCGGATTTGTGCGGCGATCGGGCTACATCGGTGTGGCAATGAATGCAGGCGGTATTGCGGTGGCGGGTGCGTTCAAAGGCCTTTTCGGAAACCTGGAGTGAGACGGACGTACCGTCCACCAGGCGCCGGCATTCCTCCTTGGCATGACATTCGTAACAAAATCCCTTGGAGGAAAGCACCCCCTCGTTTGTGCGGATATTCCGGTGGCGATGACAATCCATGCAGGAGCGTTCTTCTCCGTCTCTGTGGGTGGACATACCGACTGCGGCGAACGAGGTCGTTCCCAGGATCATCAACAGAAAAGCCAGCGCTACCTTTGTTTTCATGGGGCATCCAGTTCCTTGCGCGAACGAGCTGTCAGGCCGTTGAAAAATGCAATCCGCCGTCGTCACGCCTTTGGCGTGACGCTTCATCCTTTCTGCCTGTGCGTCCCACCTGTCTGCGTGCGGACACGCACAGGCAGGCGCAGACAGGTGTCAGCGCGGCGTACTGTATGTACGCCTCATTCCTCAGGATTCGCGCGCCTTGCATCTCATCGTTTTTCACCGGCCTGCCCGCAATAGTGTTGATCAACGGGCCGCTAGGAGGCGGATGAAACGGAGGTCTCATTAGGCGCTGCGAGAGTCTCCCATTCCGCCGGGTGTTCGGTCATCATCTTTTCCGCGGTCACGTTCCCGGTGAAAATCGAGGCGTCCAGGGGATAGACCGAGGGCCGAAAATGGGCGGTGATCACATGGAGGACGATCTTCAGGGTCGCCGCCATGATGGCCTCATACAAGTGAAGCACCTGAGCCAGGTTCACGAAGTAGCCCGGAAATACGCGGCTGAAGGATTCGGGAAACCACAGGAATAATCCGGTCAATCCCATGGTGTTCATTCCCAGAAAGAAGGCCCAGTAGTCGAATTTCTCCAGGTAGCTGAACTTGTGGAATTTTGGCGGCGTGTTCCGGGTTCCGAAAAAGAAGCGGAAGTGCTGCGCCATGTCGATGAAATCCTGCTTCCTGGGGAGAAGAGATCGCGGGCCCGTCCAGGGCCCTCTCAGAACAAGTTTATAGTAGAAGAACCAGAAGAAGTGGACCACGATACAGGCATAAGTAACCACCGCCAAGAAACGATGCAGGGCTCCCGCATTTCCGGGTCCGCCCAGGATCCACATGGCGGCTCTTGCCCAAGGCTGGGAAGGGAAGGCCATGGAAAGCCCCGTAAGGGCCAAGCCCGTGAATCCCACCAAAACCACCAGATGGAGGAATCGGTGAAGAACACTGAACCGTTGAAATACGGGTTGCGGGGAAGGCGATTGCGTCGGCATGTTACTGCTTCCTCAGTTTTTCATGAAGTTCTCTCAGGATCCACAGGAACGTATGGCCGAAAAAGAAAACGATGACCAGGAACACGATCACGGCGGCGATGCTTTTGATCCGGTGAATTAGAACCACCGTGCGGTGCTTGTCCTCTCCTTTTTCGGCGATTCCTTCCATGGAGGCGTGAATGACGAATGAAGTGAAGTTCTCTTGGGCGCGGGGATGACAGTGGGAGCAGGCCGTGAGCGCCTGTTCCCGTTCCTTTAAAGAGACCGTGATGTGAGCACCATGGCAATCGGAGCAGTATGCCGAGGAGTCGCTTTTCAGGTGGATTGCGAGGCGCCCGTGCTTCCCGTCCAGATAGCTCTGTTTCTGGGCCGGGTGGCAGGCCCCGCACACCTCGGTCATGCGAAGGCCGGTTTCGAGACGAGATTGTCCGGCGGCCGCGTAGTGGGCCGAATGACACTCGCCGCAGGAGGGGGCGAGTCCCTTTTCAGAGGCTTCCGGGTTCTCGGGCGATTTTTCCTCCTTCAGCGCCTTGGCATGAACTCCCTGTAAATACCTTCGATAGGCGTCGGCGTGGCAGGTTCCGCACTTGGCGTAGTCAAACCGGCGGGTGGCCCGGACCTTGAGAAATTCGGGGTCTCTTTCGTCCGGATGCGGAGACTCGTCGCCGCCCATACCGCCGTGACATTGCTCGCATGTGAGACTGGCGTGCGCGGATCGGGAGTAAGGGTTCATATCCACAAACCAGGAGGAAGCGGGATCCGAAAGAGCCCAAGCCGCGGGGGGCGCCGCCAGGAGGCACGCCAACACGGCCGAAGCCGTCAGAATACTCCCTAAAGCCCGGTGGAACCGGACGAAAACGAACGGAGCAGCCGGAGAGGATCTATGTTCCAATGCTTTCTCCTGCAATGATCATACGACGGAGCGGACGTTCAGGGATTCCCGTGTTTCAAGAGCACGGCCCAGCGCGCCGGTGTCCTGTGCCTTAAAGGCGACCCTTGTGTGGCCGCGGGCCAAGGAAAGAGTCCGGAAATACGTGTTCAGAAATCGGGTAGACCAGACATGGAGGCGGGTGAGGACATCCCGTGCCGGAGCACTCGTGTCCTCCCCGCAGTCCGCCGAGGTCTTGATTCGGCGCAGCAGCCGGGTTACTTGCGGGCCGATGCGGATCATTTCTTCCGCTTCTCCGGTGTCGGTCGCTGTGAATCCCATGCGTTCCAAATGCCGAACCCGTTTCCACATGGCATCGAGAAATACGCGGAATTTTTCAGGTTCATAGACCTTGGCTCCAATGACCCAGTGGAGGGGAATGGTCTCCAGTCCCGCCGCCACGATACGGGAATTGCTGAGTTCCCTTCTAAGATCTCGAAGCAGGCCTGTGTGCGCGCCTGCGCGCAGGCAGGGCGCATCCCGGCTGTCTCGCGCATCCCGCAGCGATTCGACCCGTGAACATTCCCAGAAAAGGAGATCAGCCACCAAGCCGTTGGCTTCGGGAAAGGAAGGATGTTCCAGGTGCGGTCCCATGAGCACCAGACAACCTTGGCCCAGCCGGGCTCGAAGCGCCGCCACGCGGTCGATGAGGGTGTCCCGGGCGATGGCTTCATCCACGAGGAACAGGGTTCGGGGAGTGAATCCCTCATAAAACGCGAGAGGTTCCGCATCGTCCCCAATGGTGAGACCGGGACCGCCGTATAAGGGAGCCGTGATGGACCGACCCGCCCGCAGGGGCGCCGTTGCCGCGGTCCGGATACGAACTTCTTCACGTACAGGATGGAAAACGAACCGGCATCCATAAGCCGTGGAAAACTTCCGGGACATGCGCTGAGGTTGGGGAAGGCTGTCGGTCAGGTTCGTGATCCGGGCGCCCACGTAATTGAAATGATGGAGCGGCGTTTTGGAAGACCGCAACGGCAAATAGGCTCCTGCGCAGGAGCCTATGTAGAGTCCTCCCCGGCGGATGAATTGTTCCAGGCCTTGGGCTCCGCGAGGGCCCAACGCTTCCGCCACGGCGAACGTGTCGCCCCCCGAAACGAGCAGTACATCCACGGAGCGGAGGGTTCCCCCGGCCACCTCCCGTTCGTCCGGAAAGCACAGATCGTAGAATCCCATGCGTTCACAAAGTTCGACGAACCAGAGCCAGGAGTGCGAGGTCCCGGTTCCCGCGTAAACGGCGATGCGAGGATAGGTCAGGCTGCGGAGATGTGCGCGCGGCTCCGCGGTCGGAGACACTTCGAGGCCCCGATCCGTATGACGGGCCGCGAGACTCGTCCCCCGAGCCAGTAGACGGTTGTACGCCGAGTACCTGCGATACACGTCCATAAGAATATCCCGACGGGAATTCCAATCGGTGGGTTGAATCGCCGGGCCCTACTCCATCAAATCGGCGATCACCGCATCCAGGGTTTCCTGGGAAAGCTCCAACTCGGCTCCCACGTTCGTCAATTCGAGCAGGTTGCCTTCCGTGATTTCAGGCGACATGAGCGCGAACAGGGGATCGATTCCAAAAATGTAGGCCACGGCTTGGCGGCGTTCCCACCAGCCATGAAAACCGCTTGGGTCTCCGGAGATTCCGAAGTCCCCGAACACGGGTTGTAAAGGGGTACAGGGACTGAACACACCGCTTCCCGGCAAGGTGGGGGTTCCGCTTAAAGTGGCGAAGCCCGCCTCGATGGCCTTGGGATCTTTGGTCCCCGCTTTTTCGGAGAGTTCGGCCACGGCCACGGGGTCGATCCCGTAACGGGCGCAGCATCTGAGCAGTCTGCAGGCTTGTTCGGCGGAAAGACCCAGCCGGTGCATGCCTATCAGGCTGTAAGGCTCCGTGATCAGGAGACCGGGTTCGTCTGTTTTCGGTTCGGTGCGTATCGTGGGATCTTCATCCAGGTACACGAAGGTGTTCGCGGCGTAAGGCGTGTTGTAGCAGGCTTTGTGCCGGTGGACCAGCGAGGCCAGCCAATCCTGGATTTCGGGGTGACCCATGGCGGCGCACACCGGACCTATGCCTTGCTTTCCCGCGGCGGCGCCGTTCTTCAAAGACGTGAGGAGATTCAGGCAACGATCTACGAATCCCTCGGGATCGGCGATTTCCAGCAAACCCATGCCCCGCAGCGCCACTCCCTTGAGTTTCTTGTTGCCGAATGCTTTTCCGATGCCGAATCGATCCCCCCCGGTCCAGTAGTTCAGACATACCTGCGCCCAGTCCGAACCCGTCTCACCGGCGGGGCCTATGACAAGTGTCTGAATCAGGTCGTCACCCAGGTTCTTCCTCCAGAAGTCCGTGGTATTCCATACGTCGCGGCCCCATAGTTCCGAGGCGTCCGCAATATCGGCCACGCCGTCATGAATCCAGAGATAAACCGGGTTGGAAGAGGTCCCCTTGATGACCACATAGTCGAACCCGGCGTATTTGAGTTCGATACCCGCGGTCAGGGTGAACGGCGTATGGCAGAGTTTGCCCGTGCGGGGGCTCCTGGCGGAGATGATTCCCAAAGAAGAGGCGGGGTATAGCGTTCCCGTGAGTTGGCCCGTGGAAAGCACGATGGGATCATCGCTTTCATACTTTTCGTACAAACTTTTCGCCAGTCCCGCGCCGCCGATCCGCTCGGCCACCAGATCGCCGTTCACCTCATCCTCGGAGGTCCGGGACGCGGTCAGGTCCACAATGAGTATCTTATCGGAGGAAAGGTATTCCATGACGTGCTCCTTGCTATTCCACGGTGATGGCGTTCACCGGGCAGAATTTCTCGCACATGGGGCCATAAGGCATTTGCTCACAAAGGTCACACGGCTCCCTGAGGAGCATGGGTTTGGCCGAGGCGTCTTCCTGTTTCTTTTCCCCTCCGGACTCTTCGACGGCGCCGATGCGCTTGACTTCCAGACCTTCGGGACGCGCGACGACAAGATTCTCCTCTTCTTTCAAAAGGACTCCGAAATAGTCTTTCTTCTCACGACCTCGATAGGCCACAATGCAGGCGGACAAAAAGGCGAAGCCGTCGTCCCTGTGATACCCGCAAGCCATTTCACAGGCCATGCATCCCACACACTTCAACGCGTCGATTTTCACTCCCATGCGGCACCCCTTAAGCATACTTGGAATTGGCGGTAACGATACAACTCCTTTGACGAGGCTTCCTGACAGCCCGCGGCAACGCAATGTGCGGCCCGACCCGCAGTGTGGCCTTTCATTTCCCCCGTGCGTGCATCGCACCCGGCTGCGCGGGAAATCGCATGCGCAGCGTGAATCTTGGCTGGGCGCGGAAAAGCGTCGGCTCGGCCTCACCGTATCCGGGGCTTACCTTGGGTGATTCGTCCTTCCTGCCTTGGGTGAGTCGGGCGAGCCACCGGCAAGCCTGGTTTCGAAAGTTTCCTTCCGGCGGCAGTCGATAGACGCGTAAGTAACCATTGCGGCAAGAGAAAACGGAACAGGCTCCACCGAGCGACGTGACCGAGCCCGGGCGGAAACCGGAGCCCCGAAAATGGGGTGCCTGAACGGCGCCGTTATGATAAAACTGATTTTGTATACTGTATTCCGCCGGATTGCGCGCTCGCGGCTTTCAGGCCGCGAGATCCTACACGCATAATATGTTGATCCCCCACCGGTTGCCTGTATCGAGGGGGGGATTGGGTACTGCGGTTCGGGTCACCGGCTGAGCGGTTCGGAGAGGAGTGAAGGTTCTGCAACGTGGGCGGCCCGATTTCCCTCCTGATGCCTCCGGCTTATAGCCGAGGATTGTGGGGTCTGTCAACTCAAATTTCGGATGTTTCAATCTTTATAATTTTTCCTTGACACCCGCCTCCTAATGTGGCACTCCTATGTGCGCATGCTTCGGATTCAGCCGACACGCAACACCGCGCAGCAGCGATTCACGCTTTATTGAGCCGCCCCCTATGTTCAAAACAGCCAAGTTCAGCCGCATATCGGAAAATATCGTGCAACAGATCCGCCAGGCCATTCTTCAGGGAAAGCTCAGACCCGGAGATCGGCTGCCGCCCGAGAAAGAGCTGGCGGAACGGTTCGGCGTAAGCAAAGCTTCCCTGCGGGAAGCCTTCAGGGCCCTGGAGGCTCTGGGTCTCCTGGAGGTGCGCCAAGGGGTGCTGGGCGGGGCTTTCGTACGGGAAGTGGATCTGAAAACCGCGCGGGACTCGCTCGTGAATTACTTGTACTTTCAGAATCCCACCATCGAGGAGTTCTGCCAGTTGCGCGCCATGATAGAACCGGAAGTGGCCGAGGCCGCCGCCCGCAAAATCACGGATACGGATTTGTCGGACCTGGAACGGAACCTCGTGGAAACCAAGAAGACTTTGGACGGAGGAACCTTCTCTCACGATCTCGAAATCTACTTCCACCAGCGGATTGCTTCCATTGCCAACAACCGGATCATCTGCCTCTTCATTGACTCCATCCAACATATCCTCGTTGACATAAAACTGGTCCTCGAAACCAGCCATGACTTTTCGGTGAATGTGTATCGCGCCCATAAGCGTATTTTCGATGCCCTTCGCGAGCGTAATCCCGAACGGGCGCGCATCGAGATGCTTCGCCATATGAAAGAAGTCGAGGAGGGCCTGCTCCTGTGTTATGGCCTGAACGCCTCCTCTTTCATGTTTCATCCCGACTCTCAGGGTGAGGGAGAACCCGATCAGGTCAACATCTCCCTGCAGGCATAGGGCCGATCGCCGGCTCCGGGGAATGGATTTCGAGACGGATTGAAGCTCGAATTCCGCGGGAGCGCTCAACACCTCGGCAGGAGGTTCAGGGGGATACGTGCTTTGCCGGAAGGACGGCCAAGCGCCTTGGACCACGGTGGGTTTATCGGCTCGCGGTCATGATCGGGCGGAACCTTCCCCATGGCAAGCAGGGGCGGTTTTCCTCCGACGGGGGATGCGGGCGAAGTGCGGGTGCTGGGCCGGTGACGGGATGGTTCCGAGGATCCGGTTTTTCACCCGAAGCCATTCGAATTGTTTCAAGACAAGGTCGAAAGACCTTAAGTACCTCATTCCGTTCAGAGGAGGTCGAACGTGCATTACATGTTTGAAGAATCCAAGGTGGATGAACGAATTTTGAAGGAGCTTCAGTCTCTGGTGGGCGAGAAGAACGCCACGGCCGCAAAGCACGTGCGTTTCGCTTATTCGTACGACTTGTCCTTCGTTCAACCCAAAATGCCGGACTACGTGGTCCTGGTGGAAAGCGTGGATCACGTGCAAAGCGTGCTCCGGTTCGCCAACCGGGAAAAGATTCCGGTGGTCCCGTATACCGCAGGCACCAATATCGGAGGGCTTACCATTCCCGAGCGGGGCGGCATCCTGATGGATCTCAAAAGGATGAACAGGATTCTCGAGATCGATGCCGAGTCCCACTACGCGGTCATCGAACCCGGCGTATCCCACGCGCAACTGGCGGAAGCCTTGTATGAGCACAATCTTCGTTTTGGTTGGCCCGTGGGACCCCCCTCCGCTTCCGTGGCTTCCTGCGCCATTTCTCACGGCATCGGGGGACTCAACGCCCGCTACGGCCTAAACAGCCAGGAAATCACCAGCATGGAGGTAGTGCTTCCCACGGGAGAACTGGTTCGGGTGGGCTCCTGCGCCATACAGGAAAACGCATGGCACAGCCTGCTTCCCATGCCCCAAATGGACGGGCTCTTCAAGGGTTGGTTGGGAACCACCGGCGTGGTGACCAAACTCGGCATCGGTGTGCACCCCATTCCGCCGGTCCTCAAGGTTTTTACAGTATCCTGCGATAACGTGGAGGACATGTATTCCTATATGTTGAACCTGAGCACCTATGAAATCTGTGACGATCTGACCGCCGTTTCCTGGTGGCTGGCCCAGGTCCCCATTCCTTACCCGTACCGGCCCAAGCCGGACAACCAACCGGAATGGTTCAACTTCGCCAATACCAATTCTTTTACGGAAAAGGAAAGGGACGCTCGGGAAGAAATCTGGAACACGGTGGTGGAGGAAGAGAAGAAGAAGGGAACTTCCATCAAGGTCACCCAATACCCGGAAGAGGCGTTGCGGGCCCGCACGCAACTTCCCAGTCAGATCGTGGGGTCCACCAAGAACTACTGCAAGATGGCCGGTGCGGGTATCTCCTGGCCTGGGACATTCACCCCGGCCAAAAAATGGGCCCCCGTGTATACGCGTTGGAAAGAAATCCTCATTGCGGCCAACTTGTCCCCGTCGGTGCGCATGTCCATGTACCGGGGCGTTCACTATGGCATGCTGAGGGCCATGATTCCTTTCAACAAGCAGAACCCCGACGATGTGGAAAACGCCCGGCGGGCCATTGTCGAATGCCTGAAAGTGGATCTGGACGAAGGCGGGATTCCTTACAAGCCCCCCGTCGACTTCGCGCGGGAGATCAATCAGCGCGCCCATCCCGGGTACCTGATGTTGCTCAAGCGCATTAAGGAGATGTTGGATCCCAACGACATCATGAACCCGGGTAAACTGGGCATATGATGTCGGACGCGCACGAAAATCGAACCGACCTGTAAGTCGGGAAGTTGAACGGAGGCATTCTATGGAGTGGAACATTCCCACCTTGAAGGAACTTGAACGATACTTCTGGAGATGCACGGCCTGCGGAACCTGCAGGTCCGCCTATACGTACGGACCTCCACCGGTGGCCAAACCCATTTGTCCCGCGGGCACGGAATTCGGATTCGAAGGGTACTACTCTTCCAAAGGCAAGGCGGCCTTCGCCCGCGGCATTACCAGCGGGGTATTGGGATTTGAAGATCCGGAGTTCGTGGAAGCCATATACAAGTGCACCGTGTGTGCGGGATGCCAAAACCAATGCCAGGTGGATTATAAGCCGTACATACCCGAAGTCATCGAAGCCATGCGGCGTGAGGCGGTCCAAGCCGGAGCCGGTCCCATGCCCCTGCATAAGAATCTCATTAATTCCATGAAAAATTACAACAATCCGTACCAGGGTCCCCGGCGGGTTCGGACGGATTGGACCCGACCCTTCAAGAAAACGAAGAATCCCATTAAAGACATCAACAAGGAGCCCGCCCCCATCCTGTTTTACGTGGGATGCACGGGAGCCTTCAACACGGTCACCCGTCCGGTGCCGGTAGCCGCGGCGTCCATTTTTCAGAAATTGGGCCTGGATTTCGGCATTCTGGGTGAAAACGAGATCTGCTGCGGCTCCACCGCCATGCGGGTGGGCGATGCCGAAGAATTCAAGCGTGTGGCGACACAGAACTTGGAGATGTTCCGGAAGCTGCACGAGGAACGCGGGGTGAATCGGATCATCACTTCATGCGCCGGATGTTACCGGGCCATCAAGAAGGATTACATCCTGTCCGCCGAATATGAAACCGCCATGAACGGCATTGAGGTAATCCACACGGCGGACTTCCTGAACCGGCTCTACAAGGAAGGGAAGCTCAGATTTGAAGGCGCGCTTCCCGAGAGGGTCACCTACCACGATCCGTGCCATACGGGCAGGCACTTGAACAAGTTCATCGTGGACAAGGAAGGATCCCAGCTGTGGGAAGGAGCCTACGTGGATATGGACGAGAGCGACTGCCTCTATGACCAGCCCAGGGAACTGCTTCGCGCCATTCCGGGGCTGGAGTTGGTGGAAATGACCCGCATCCGGGCCAACTCCTATTGCTGCGGCGGCGGTGGGGGAGTTATGACCGGTTTCGGTGAATGGTCCGCCAAGAATGCCTCCCTGCGCATCGCCGAAGGCATGGAAACGGGAGCTGAGAAGATGGTGTCCATTTGTCCGTTCTGTCATTACAACCTGAATGAAGGCGCCAAGAGGATCCAAAGCGGGATGAAGGTGACGGACCTGGTGGAACTCGTGGACCAGGTGCTTCCTGATCAACAATAGACTGCGGGAAGAGCCGGTGTCCTGGCCGGCTTTTTTCGCTACGGTAGAGCGGGCAAGAGGATCCACGTTTCCGGACGACACGAGGCGACTCGACGGAACTCCACGTCGTTCGGCAGCGACGCGGCGGCCGGGAACGGGCGCTGCATGGGGTCGGCTTCGTCAAATCGGGTTTACGGAGGCGGTTCTGGTTCCCGCCTCTGGAAGATCGCCGGTCCAAAATTTCAGATAGAGAGGGGTGAGAAGCATCCGGGTTGGTCTTGAGTGGATACAGGAAGATGGAGTCGATTGAGTCGGGGTGATAAGGTCCGACCGGGCGGCGCAACCGCCCGGTGCAAAGGAGTTTCGAGCGGACTTTGGAAGTGATGTAAGGAGAAGGAGGACATATGCCCGTAACACGCGAACACGGTAAGGAACAGCCGTACGTCGGTGGACCGTTAAAATTGCGGCTCCCCTTTGTTCATTATCGCATCGAGTACCAGGATTTCGTTCAGGGAGCCATTCTGAGCTGCGTGCCTCTCGGGATCACCGCGGCCATGGTTTCCGTGCTCGGGATTCCCATCGAAGTGGCCGTGTTGATGGTGGTCATCAACAATTTTCTCTATCTGCTTCACACCTCTTTTGGCGATCCGTCCGTTGCAGGATGGATCACGGCGGGTATTCCCCTGTACATCGCCTATCTCAGCGGATTTCCCATGGGGCCGGACCGGATTCTGGCCCTTATCGCCTTACAGGTGCTCGTGGGTCTCATTTTCCTTGTACTGGGGGTTACAGGGATCACGCGAAGCGTCATCGCGCGATTTCCGATATCCATGCGCGCGGGCATTCTGCTGGGCGCCGGCTTCGCTTCGCTTATGCGCGTGTTCAATCCGGACCAGCCCTTCATCGGTAAGATGCCCGTGGCTTTCCTGATCTCCGCGTTCGCCAGCTTCTTTGTATTGTTTTCGGTACGCGCCATGGAATTCCGGAAGCGATACGGGTGGTTTGCCTGGGTGGCCAGTTTCGGTATCGCTCCCGGTTTCGTGGTGGGGTACATCGCCGGGCTCATCACGGGAGAGATCAGCATACCCTCGGGGGTATTCGATCGATTCATCATCGCCATTCCTTTCGGGGAGATGTTTTCGCATTTCAGCGTCATTGGGTTGGGCTGGCCTTCCTGGAGTATGTGGGGTGCGGCGATTTCTCTGGCCATTGTGGCGTACGTGTTGGCTTTTGGCGACATCCTGGTGCTCGAGGCCTTGGTGGATGACGCGGATAAGGCGCGTCCGGACGAGAAAATCGTATTTCAGGTTTCCAGGAATCACGTCATTACGTCGGTTCGAAATATCCTGGAAGGAATCACCATGCCCTACCTGCCCTTGTGCGGTCCCCAATGGACGGGCGGACAGGCCCTGGTGGTGAACCGATACAAGAACTCCACCCCGGAGCAGGAGCCGTCCTACTGGGGCGGCGCCACATCGATCTTTTGGGGGATGAGTCTTGCCATGGTGTTTCATCCTTTGGTCCAGATCATCCTGCCCGCCAAGGATATCGGGTTCGGTCTCACTCTGTTGATCCAGGGATACCTCTGCGTGTACATCGCCTTTGCCATGTGCACCAACAATGTGCAGCGGGGTATCGCCGGCGTGATGGGGGCGGTGCTGGTGACCGCCAATTACATCAAACTATGGGGAAGCCCGTTCTGGTCCGGGCCGACGATGGCGTTGATCATCGGAGCCGTCATGTACCTGAGCCTCGAGTACTTTCCCAGCAAGGAGTCGAAATAGCCGAAGTGATGTTGAATGAAGGAGGGCGCCCGAAAAGGTTTCTCGGGTGTCCCCTTTAATTCCTTGCAGCCCGGGGCTTGGGACCCGGGGGACGAGGGCTTCGGTGTCCTCCCGGAAGGTGGGCGCCAAGAACCTCTTGACGGCAAATGGACGTGGAATATGTGGAAAAAGGAAGCGAGACGCAACATCGATCTGTTTATCAAAGTCGGACTTCCATACACCGTGGGTGGCGTGGTTGTGGTGCTTGCAGGCATATACGCCCTGAAACGCCTGTTTGCGGGGAGCGACTACCTGTCCGCGATTCTGCTGCTTTGGCTGGCGGTGTTCTGGTTCCTGTACCAGCCGCTGTTTCGGAAGCGGGTAAAACATGCGGCCGCGGAACGGGCCAAACAATGGCAGCGGCCTGGTGACGCATGAACCCGGGAGTACTCCGGCGACCAGACCCTGAACCCGTGGAGCCTGATATGCGAACCGGGCGTGCGTTTGAACCCGGCGGGATCTCCGCCCCCGAGAAGTTCCCGCAATGATTTTCACCTGGCAGCCGTTGATAAACCGTATTGCGGGCGGGCCGGAATAGAACGATGAGACGCAAGGCGCGCGAATCCTGGGGAATGGGGCGTACATACAGAACGCCGCAATGACACGGAACAAAGCGTAACGCCGTAGATCGCGTTTTTCAGCGGCCTGCTCAGTGAGGAGGAGAATATGACTTTGAAAGAGCGCTTCATGAGGCGCCTGGAAGGCAAAGACGCGGATATGACGCCCGTGGGCTGCACTACGACGTACGGTGTCGTGGAACTGATGCAGAAATGCGGAGCCGAAAGGCCCAAAGCGGACCGAGACCCGGTGGCCATGGCGGAACTGGCCCTGGCGGGCCCCAAATACGCCGGCTTCGAATGGGTCAAGGCCATGGGCTGGGATATCACGCCCATGAGTGAGGTTTTCGGATGCGAACTCGGCGAACCGAAAATCGATCTGCAACACTTTATCAAGGTCCATCCGCTGGCTGAAAGCCTCGACGGGCTGGATTATCCTTCGGACTTTGTACAGAGAGGTCGGTTCCCGGTCTACAAGGAGCAGTTCAAGATCCTGAAAGAGAAGGTGGGAGACGACATGGCCATTTTCGGTGAAACCGAGGGGGCCTGGACCTGCGCCTGCAACCTGGTGGGAACCGAGCAATTCATGAAATGGACCTTCAAAGAGAAAGACAAGGTTCAGAAGGTCATCGATGTAACCAAGAAAGCCATGATCGATGTGATCAACTGGTCATTCGATTGCGGCGCCGACTACTTCGTCATGGCCGAACCGTCGTCCGGCCCGGCCCTGATGAGTCCCAAGACCTGGGAGACCTTCGTGAAGCCTCTGATCACCGATGTCGTGAAAGCCAGCAAGGGTCCTCTGGTTCTTCATATCTGCGCCAATACGGACAAGATCATTCCCATGATGTGCGAGACGGGGGTCGCGGGTATCAGCATCGAGGAAAAAGCCGATCTGAAGCAGGCCGTAGAGGTCGCCCGCCCCAAGGGTGTGCGGGTGTTCGGTAATGTGGCCACGGCGACCACCCTGTTCATGGGGTCCCCGGAAGACTGTTACAAGGAATCCTGGCAGGCCCTGGAAAACGGCACGGACTTCCTCACTCCGGGCTGCGGCATCGCGCCGCGCTCTCCTCTGGAGAATCTGCTGCAAATCAAGAAAGCCCGGGATGATTATTTCAAGAAAAATTGAACCCAAGGCATAACGGTTTCAGCGTTTGATAGAAGCCGGAATCCCTGCGACGCCGGTCGCAGGGATTCCGCCGATTGTCCGGGATTCAAGGGGAATATTCGGCCGCTGAGGGACCATCCGAACGATGTCTCCTCCATGCCGAACGGGATACTGAAATTTGGAGAACAGGAAAATTGTACTCTTCGGATGTCCGTTGGACTGCGACGAAAAAGAGGAATCCATCCGGGAGAAGCGCGCCGCGGACTGGAATTCCGAGGAAAGCGACGACCCCTATGACGAAGTCGTGAGCATTCTGCGGAGGGAGGTACCCCCCGAATTTTGGGAAGAAAAGGGTTCCATTGAGATACCCGGATGGCTTCGGCCCAAACCCGCCGGGATTCATCGCGGGAAACTGGATGTGGCGGAATTTGCGGCTTTCCTGGACGGGGACGGGTGCCGTCGAATGGCTGCGGAGGTGGAAGCGTTCGTGCGGCGGCGGATCCTGCCGCAAGCGCCTTGCCTGGTGGCGGTGGACCACTCCATGACGGGAGGGGTGGTTCGGGCCCTGGCGGACCATCACGGGCGGGATGCGCTTTCTCTGGTGATTCTGGACAGTCATACGGATGCGCTGCCGATGGACGTGTCGGCTCAAGCCGTCCAGTACGATCTGGACACCAATCCGGCGACCGTTCACGATCGTTATGACCCGTTTCTGTATCATCGTCCCGACTCGTACAACGCGAGTTCCTTCCTTCACCACCTCCTGGAGGAGGGTGTTCTGGATCCTGCGAACCTGATGCTTTTGGGGGTGAGTGATTTTCCCGACAAACGGGCCATGAGGATCAAGGATCCGCGGATTCGGCGCTATGTGGAGGCCTTTACCTCCCTGAAGCGGATGGGGGTGACCGTAGTGACCAAGAAAGAGGTGTCGGCGAGCCCCGCTCGAATCCGCACCCTGCTGAAACGGATCCGTACCCCCTGGCTGTATGTATCCGTTGATATGGACATTGGAGCCCGCAATGCGGTGGAAGGAGTTCGATTCCGGGATCGCAGGGGACTCCCGGAAAGACAAATAGTCCTTCTGGTGGAAACCCTTCGTGACGTCCTGTCCCGGGATGTGCGGTTGGCGGGCATGGACGTTACGGAATTCAATCCTCGAAGAGCGGGAAAGAACCACCCAAGCGGCTGCGAACCGACCTATCGCATTGCTGCGGACATAATTCGGATGCTGGCCTTCGACAAGTAACACGCGGGTGTGCGCTTTCCTGTTTCCAGCGGGGGACGGCCGAGGGTCGTGTTCCCGCAAACACGGACGGGAGACAAAACTGCAGGCGGGAAGAACCGCCCAGTTACACCATAACGGAGACTCTAAAGGAGGAAACACGTATATGTCTCATTTACCTGAAGTAAAGAACAACTATGGGGTGTTGAAGAACTACATTGACGGGACATGGGTGGAATCGAAGGGCCCCACGCGGGACATCATGAATCCGGCCAAGGACGAGGCCATCGGACAAGTGCCTATGTCGCCCGTGGAAGAAATCAACGAGGCCGTGGCGGCCGCCAAGGAAGCCTTCCAGGATTGGCGGGAAACCGCTCCTATTTCGCGCGTGCGATACATGTTCAAGTTGAAGGAAATCATGGAGAAGCGCTTCGAGGATTTCGCGCGGGTGCTCGTGCAGGAGATGGGTAAGACCATCGACGAATCCCGGGGGGAAGTCCGGCGGGCCATTGAAAACGTGGAAACCGCATGCAGCATCACCACGTTGCAGATGGGATACCTCCTGGAGGACGGAGCGGCTTCCGGCATCGACGAGGAAGCCATCTGCGTTCCCCTTGGGGTGTTTGCGTGTCTGTCTCCCTATAACTTCCCCGCGATGATTCCCTACTGGTTCTGGCCGTATGCCGTGGCCACCGGCAATACGTATATCATCAAACCGTCCAGTCAGGTTCCCATGACGCAGCAGATCATGTTCGAAGCCATTGACGAAGTGGGTTTCCCTCCCGGCGTCATCAACCTGGTAAACGGGTCTCACGAACTGGCCGACGCGCTCATGATGCACCCGGACGTGAAAGGAATATCCTTCGTGGGTTCCACCCCCGTGGCGCACCATGTGTACAAGCTGAGCGCCGAACATAAGAAGCGGGTTCAGGCCCAGGGAGGCGCCAAGAACACCATCGTGGTGTTGCCGGACGCCAATATCAAAAGAGCCGTGCCCAATATGATATCCTCGTTCTACGGCTGTGCGGGGCAGCGCTGCCTGGCGGGCGCCAATCTGGCCATTGTGGGAGACGAGAAATTCTATTGTGAGTTCATGGAAGCGTTCATTAATTTGGCCAAGGGAATCAAGTTGGGGTACGGTCTCGATGAGTCCGCCAACATGGGACCCCTGGTTTCCAAGAAAGCCCAGACAAAGGTGGAGGGATATATAGAAGTCGGAATCAAGGACGGCGGCCGCCTGATTCTGGACGGACGGGGCGCCCGGGCCGAGGGTTACGAGAGAGGGTACTTCGTGGGACCCACCATTCTGGAAGACGTTCAGCCTCACCATTGCGTCGCCCAGGAGGAGATTTTTGGTCCCGTAGTGTCCTGCATGCGGTTCGGCAGCCTGGACGAGGCCATCGAGTACATGAATTCCTGCCCCTTCGGAAACGCGGCGTCCATCTACACTTCTTCCGGACCGGCTGCGAGGAAGTTCCGTTACGAAATAGAAGCCGGAAATGTCGGTATTAATATCGGTATCGTAGCCGCCATGTCCTACTTTCCTTTTGCCGGAATGAAAGACTCCTTTTTCGGTGATCTTCACGGCCAGGGGATGGATGCAGTGAAGTTCTTCACGGACAGAAAGGTGGTGATTACCCGATGGCTGTAGACTTGAGCAAATTCCCTGAAATGAAAACCTTTTCGTCGGTGATTCGCTACTCCCTGTGCCTTGAGGAAGCATTGGAGGAATTCTACAAGAGCGCCGCCCAATGCCTTCCCGCCGCGGCGGGGGAGTTTCAGAAGCTTGCCGATATCCATCGCGCTCGGTATGAGTTGCTGGAGGACACGCGGCAGCAGAAGCTGAACGAGATGATCCTGGAGCCGGTATGCGGATTGGAACGCGATGAATATCTGCCGGACGTGGACATCGAAAACGAGGCTGACCTGGTCCGCAAGGCCGTTAAAGCGGAAGAAAACGCCGGGAAGTTCTATACGCATCTCAGTGATGCGGCGCGGGAACTCTCCCGTGAAGCCTCCAAGGTCTACCAGCGGATGGCCAAGGAGAACGAAAAACTGAAAGCCCTGGTCCAGGCTGTGAAGTAGCGCTGGATTCGGGTTTCAACGGGGCGCCCGGAGCCTGGGTTCCGGGCGCCCGTCCATGGATCGAATGCCGAGTGCCCGGCGGAAGCTCTTGGCAGGCCGGCGATGGGAACGATCTACGGTTGACCCCTGCGGCGTGCGTCATGCACGCCGCATTCCTCGGGATTCGCGCGCCTCGCAGGCCATCGTCGTTCGAGGTCCGTCCATAACCTTGTGTTTCAACGGGCCTTCCCTCGGGAAGGTCCCCGCGCCCGAATCATGAACGGCGCCGTTTCCGGATCGACGAACCTTGAAACGCTTTTCCCCTCGCGCGCCTTGCACAGGATTCCACCCGGAGAACACCATCGCCGCAGGGTGTTCCGGCGATACGCCCATGGAGCCATGGGGATCCATAAATCGTGGAAACGGGGATTTCCGATAGGGGACGTGAGACAGGGGTGGTCGCCTCAGGGCCGGCTTCCTTACGTCCGGGACCCGAAACGCCGCGGAGGATTTTGATGCCCGCCGTATCGTTCCAACAACCGAACGCGTTTTCGGGGGAATCCCTCGGAGAAATCCTTACGGATCTCATGAGCCTGGGACTTCGCGTCGAGGACTGCTCGGAAGCCCGAAAGGGCGGAGCCGGTCCCGCGGAAGGAAAAGCGATCATCATCGGAGGCCGCGTCGTCAACGTACCGGTGGGGGCGCATTACGTCGAGGAATCCCCGTATTCCCTGGAGAGGCGCGGAGATGAATTCGTGGTCGAGAAGAGCGGTCGGGTTCTCTGCAAAGCCGAACCGATTCCGCCGCCGGCGTTTTATGGGGGCCGGACCACGGACGGAATTCCCTTCCGACACATCGCACTCCTCCACGGGTCGAATTGCCTGGCTTCCACGGTGATCCAGGCGTGTGCTCATTGGAGAACGGGTCGCCGGTGCGGGTTTTGCGCCACGGAAGTTTCTTTGCGGGCCGGACGGACCCTGCCGGTGAAGACTCCGGACCATCTGGCCCAGGCGGTTTCCATGGCCGGACAACTAGACGGTGTGGAGCACGTGGTCCTGACTTCGGGGACTTCGGATCCCCCCGGCGCGGAAATGCGTTACCTGGCGCGCTGCACCCGGCGCATCAAAGAAACGGTTTCCCTTCCGGTGCACGTCCAGTTTCAGCCTCCATCCGATCCGGGTCTCATGACCCTGCTCCGGGAAGCGGGAGTGGATACGGTGGGCATCCATGTGGAGACCTTTGACCGCAATGTTTGGGATCGCGTGGCCCCGGCGAAGGCGGCGCTGGGCGTCCGAAGGTTCGAGCAGGCCTGGAAGGCCGCCGTGGATCGGTTCGGCCCCAACCAGGTGAGCAGTTTTCTCATCGTGGGAATGGGCGAAACCGAGGATTCGGTGGTCATGGGGAGTGAGTTTCTGGCCGATTTGGGTGTGTACCCCTATGTGGCGCCTTTGAGACCCATTCCGGGTTCCGCCATGGAGGCATTGCGGCCCCCTTCTCCGGACTCCATGAGGCGCATTTACGAGCGGGTGGGCGCTCTTGTGGCGCGGAAAGGTTTGAGCGCATTCAAGTCTGCGGCGGGATGCGTCCGTTGCGGAGCCTGTTCCGGACTTTCCCTGTATGAACCCCAGGCGGATGCTCTGGTGTGTCATATGGCGCGAACCCTTGGGGAACTCGTGGAAGCCTTTCGCATCCGGAAAGAAGTGTTCGTGGAGGAACAGGGGGTCTTTTCGGAATCGGACCGGGATGAGCAGGACGACCGAAGCGTTCACTTGGTGGCGCGTGTGAACGACGAGCTGGTGGGTACGGTGCGGATGTATCCGGACGAGCACGAACACGGACACTGGCTCGGAGGCAGGCTTGCCGTGCGGAAAGCGTTCCGATCCGCTCGAGTGGGAGAACTTCTGGTTCAGGAAGCCGTGAAACAGGTGAAACGAAGAGGCTGTGTGCGCTTTACCGCCTATATCCAGGAAAAGAACGTACCGTTCTTCCGGAAATTGGGATGGAAGGCGTTGGGATTTCCCGTCATTCATTGCGGACGGCCCCATCAACGGATGGAGGCGGACCTTGGCGTTCCGGAAAAACGGCCTTGGAACGGGACCGGGGAGTGCTTCCTCGAAACGAATGGTTCGCCGCAACTCCGGTTGGAGGAAACGAGTGGCGGATGAATTGCGTCGTATCGTGGAGCGGGTGCGCGCCTGCGCGGGAGTGCTCAGAAAGCGGCCTGTAGGTGACGTAGTGCGGACGCTGGCCTGCACCCAGGAGTATGGGAAGCAACTGCCGAATTACGGGGACGACGCCGCCGTGATTCCCTGGGGTGAAGGCTACCTGCTGCTGGCGGCGGACGGGATGATGGTGGAGCTGCTTCGCAACGAACCCTACGCGGCGGGGAAGGCGGCCGTAATGGTTACGGTGAACGATGTGTACTCCATGGGAGGCCGGCCCCTGGGCCTGGTCAACGTGCTGGCCAGCGGAGATTCGGAACAGCGCGCGCGGATCGTCGAGGGCATCGCCAAGGGATGCCGTAAACTCCGGGTGCCCATGTTGGGGGGCCATCTGCACCCGGACGCCCCTTCCGACCACCCCGCCCTAAGCATAGCCATCCTGGGATACGCTCGGAACCTGCTGCGAAGTCATCTGGCCGAGGAAGGGGACGACTTGGTTCTGGCCGTGGATTTGGAGGGTCGCCCCGGCTGCCGTTCCGTGGTGAGTTGGGATGCCAATTCCATGAAAAGCACGGAGCAACTGCTCCTGCGCCTGGAAGCGCTTCCTCTCGTGGCGGAGGGAGGACTGGCGTGCGCCGCCAAGGACGTGAGCAATGCGGGAATCCTGGGCACCGCCGCCATCATGATGGAAAATTCGGCGCGGGGAGCCGAGATCCGTCTAGAAGCCATACCCGTTCCCGAGGAATTGGATCCGGCGGACTGGTTTCTCTGTTTCCAGAGTTTCGGTTTTGTCCTGGCGGTTTCTCCGGCCCGGACCCGCGAGGTGCTCGAGCTGTTCAAAGGGAGGAAAGTGGAGGCGCGAATCATCGGGAGGGTGACGGATTCACGCCAAGTGTCCCTCATAGGAGGTTCGCGGCGGGAGATTCTGTTCGACTTCGAGCGGGAATCCATCACCGGGATCTCGCGCCCCCGAGGGGCATGGTAAGGGGAGCCTTACCCGGCGAACAACGATTTTCAGGGACAGGGAACGAAGAATCAGAGGGACGAAGCCGCAAGTTCCCATTCGTACAGCTGTTCCCGGATGGCGCCTCCCCATTGAACCACCTCCTTTTCCAGGGTGAGCTTGAATCCGTGGGCTTCGTACAGTCTACGAGCGGCCTCCAGCCCCCGAAAGGTCCACAAATGCGCTTTGGGGGAGTCGGCTTGGCTGCAGAATTCCAAGGCCGTGGAGAGGAGCCGGCCGCCGACGCCCAGGTTCTGGAATTCGGGACGAACGATAAACCAACGCAGTCGCGCCCCCTGGGGAGCCTCAGTCCGGCCGTCCACGGCCACGAACCCCGCCAACTCCGAATCGAGCGAAGCCACCCAGAATCCGTCGGCGCCCCCTGGCGGCCTGCTCATGAACTCGGACAATTCCCGGGCCACCTGACATTCGAACGAAACGTCGAATCCCCAGTGGGCATGGTAATAAACGGCGTGAAGTTCCGTGATTTTTCCCACGAGACCCGGGAAGTAGCGGGAATGGAGCAGGATGGAAGGGGAAGGCATTATCGCTCCTTTACCAGGCCGTTGAAAAACGCGATCCGCTTCGTTGCGCTATCTCCTTCGTCATTGCGGCGTACGGGGTTGTACGCCGCATTCCTAAGCGTTCGCGCGCCTTGCAGCTCATCGTTCTTGAACAGCCTGCCCGAAATGCTGTATCTCAACCCTGTTACCCGCCTGTTAAAGAAATACAACCAACCGTTCGATACTACACCCATATCCGGAATAATGCGAGCTTGATCCACTCTTGGGAGGGTGGCCGGCGCGCTGGGATGGAGCATCCGTATGGCCTTGCGATACGTGGTTACCCAGAGGGGAAGTTTGTTGTTTATGATACTGGCGTGCGGTGCGCTTGGAGCCTGGTTTGCGGCCCGATCCGGTTATGCGGATCCGTGGCCGCTGTATCTCGTCGCCGTGGTGCTGGGTGCAAGCGCCGTGTTTTTTTCGGCGATGACCGTGACGGTGGACGACCGGTTCCTTCGGATCGGGTTCGTGCCGAAATTCGTTGGAAAGCGTATCCCTTTGGATCGAATAGATTCATTCCGTGTCGTCCGAAACCCCCGGACTTACGGATGGGGCGTGCGAAGAATTCCGGGAGGATGGTTGTTCGGCGTGTCCGGAACGCAAGCGGTGGAGGTGAGGCTCGAGAGCGGAAAGGTGTATCGCATTGGCACGAAGGAGCCCGAGGAACTTTGCCGGGCTCTGAAACGCGTGTTGAGTCTGCGGAGGTGTTGAGCCCTCGGGAGGTGTACGGCGCGAAAAACGACCGCCGGGGATACCCGGTGTCCCCGGCGGTCGCCTGTAAGGCCGATACGTTCCCGTCACTCGTGTTTGATCTCGATCTTCTTGGGTTTGGCCGATTCCGATTTCGGCAACGTCAGCTTCATGACGCCGTCTTTGTAGTTCGCCGAGATATTCTCGGAATCCACGTTGGCCGGGAGCGTCATCGAACGGGCGAAGGACCCGTACCTTCGTTCGATACGATGGAAGTTCTCCTTCTTTTCCTCTTCTTCCTGTTTCCGCTCACCCCGGACCGTCAGTACGTTTCCGGACACGGAGATATCGAGTTCCTTGGGATCGATTCCGGGCAGATCCGCTTTGAGGATCAGGCTGTCTTCCGTCTCGGAGACGTCGAATGCCGGAATCCAATCCGTTCCCGTCGTTTCCGTGGAGCCGAAGAGCGACGAACCCAGATCGTCGAACAATCGATCCATCCGATCCATGAGTTCAAACGGACTTCGTGTCGCGGGCATGAGGTTTCTACGCCTACGCCAAGGAATCAGTTCGAACATACTCAACACCTCCTTCGCTCAGGCCGCCTTTCAGGCGGTGGTTGTAAAATATGTTTTTCATCTAAAAATTGAGATCGGCGTTCCCTTCTGTCAAGATTCCGGAATACATTTTTTTAAATGCGCCCGGTTCCGTTGAAGGCTGCCGGGGAATCCTTCGCGCCGCCGTAACAGCCCGTTTATAAACGGTATTGCGGGCAGGCCGGTCAAAAACGATGAGAGGCAAGCCACGCCTTTGGCGTGGGGCGAATCCTGAGGGAGCGGCGTACAACCATCACACCGCAATGACGCCTGTCTGCGCCTGCCTGTGCGTGTCCGCACGCAGACAGGTGAGACGCACAGGCAGAAAGGATGAAGCGCAACGGCGCAGATCGCGTTTTTAACGGCCTGAAAAACGCGCGGGGAGTCCTGGAGTCCGTGTCGACTCAGGACTGGGTCAATCTTCAGGCGCTCCGGAAAGGAGCATGTCCCGGATGCCTTTCTTGTAGATTTTTCCAGAGCCCGTTTTGGGGAGCGCATCCGCGAACAGGATGGACTTGGGAACTTTGTAATGAGCAATGCGTTCCCTGCAATGTTCCATAAGTTCGCGTTCGCAGGCATTCATGCCGGGTTTGAGGACCACCGCCGCGGATACCCGTTCGCCCCAACGGGGGTCGGATACTCCGACCACGGCCGTTTCCAGAACCGAGGGGTGAGTATACAGAACATTCTCCACTTCCACGGAGTATACGTTTTCCCCCCCTGTGATGATCATGTCCTTCTTGCGATCCACGATGTTTACATATCCTTCTGCGTCCACCGTGGCCAGATCGCCGGTTCTGAGCCATTCACCCTGAAACGCTTTCGCGGTTTCCTCGGGACGGTTCCAATATCCGGGCGTAACGGTATCGCCCTGCACCAGGATCTCCCCCACCTCGACATCATCCGGAACCACCTCGGATCCGTCCTCCCGGACCACCTTGAGTAATATTCCGATAAAGGGCCGGCCGGTCTTTGCCTTGAACACGAATCGCTCATGGTCCGGCAAGTCCAGGAGGTGCTTCTTCAGGAGAGAAAGCGTCAGGTAGGGACTGGTCTCCGTCATTCCGTATGTCTGGATATAGTCGCACTTGAACGCGTCCATGATCTTGCGCACCAGTTCGGGGGCGATGGGGGCTCCGCCGCTCATTATGGCCCGCAGGCTCGTTAGCTCGTAGGAACCGACGGCGGGATCGTTGACGAGCAGGTTCAGCATGGTGGGCACCATATTGGTGATGGTGACCCGTTCACGCTCCATGGCGGACAAGACCTCACGGGTGTCGAACTCGGGAACCACGACATGACAACCGCCTACCCATGTGACGGCGAAGGCGGCCCAGGCGTCCGCCAGATGAAACATCGGCGCCACGTGAATCCATCGGTCCGTGTCCCGGAGACCCAGTTCCGCGATGGCGCACAAGGCGTGGGAACACACATTCTTATGGGAGAGCATGACGCCCTTGGGGAGCCCTGTGGTGCCGCTCGTGTAATACAAATGGGCGATATCATCGTCTTTCGAAGTCGCGGGCGACGGGGGCGAGAAAGGGCCGCTGCGGACGATGTCTTCGTACACGGCGGAAGGATAGGGGCAGCCGATTTTCCCGCCGCCCGTCCAAAGCACGTGCCCCAGGGGGACGTTCAGTTCGTGGAGAATGGACACAGGTTCCCGGAACCGGGGAGCCGCAATGAGAATTCTCGCCCCCGCGTCCTGGAGAATGAATGCCGTTTCACGGGGGGAAAGCCTGAAATTCAACGGGGTCAGGACCACACCCGACCAGGCGGCGGCGAAGTACGTCTCCAGGTACTCGTGGCCGTTGTTGTGGAGGATGGCTATGCGGTCGCCTTCAGTCAACCCCAGGGATCTCAGGAAACGGGCCAGAGCGAAGACGCGGCCCGCAAAAGACCGGTACGTCAACCGCACGTCGCCGCACAGTACCGACTCTTTTTCCGGGTGCAGGTTAAGCGCCTTTTCCAGTATAAAAGATATGTTCATGAATTCGTTCTCCCATGACGATTGCTTCCCGTGACGGTGTCCTGCGCCGATTTTCGCACGGAGCCGTGCGGGAGGTCCTGAGGGAGGAGTTCGCGAAGCGTGCGAGATCCCGCCCGTGCCTGCCGTTGGTATACCAGAAGGCCGTGCTCCGATAAAGCCCGGTGGGTCGGTTGACGGGATTTGTGGATGCCGCCGTTCTATGTGGCCGTCGCGCGAACTCTTGGTGTATAATTTTGTAATGTGTGAGCGGCAGGGGATGCGCCGCGGCACGCGGGGCTTCCCACCGGGAATCCGGAGGGATGCCCGGCGCAGCGTGATGAAAACCTCCGCAAAGAAGGGCTGAGGATGAGCCGAGTCTTAAGAACCTTCCTGTGTACCGGGATGATCCTTTCTCTGTGGGCGGTTTCCGCCTATGCCATTACCGTGCGGATTCATCCCCAAACGGTGAATCTGGGAGCCGCCGGTACGCAGTTCGAGGTCCAAATGATCGTCGAAGCGGTTACGGATCTCGGGGCGTTTCAATTCGAACTCCGGTTTAATCCCTCGGCCGTTTCCATCGATGGGCCGGCCCAGGTATCTTTGGGGTCGTTTCTGGGCGGTACGGGTCGCTCCACGGGCATGCTGGACCCGGAAATCGACAACCAAGAAGGCACGCTGCGTGTGGGGGCCTATTCGACCGGTTCCCAAGCGGGTGCTGCCGGGACCGGGACGTTGTGCGCCGTGACCTTCACCGTTCTGGCCCAGGTTCCCGGCGCCCTGGAGCTGGAAGGGGTTACCCTGTCCGATACCAAAGCGAAGGCCTTGGCCGTAACCGGGGTTCTGGACGCCGTGCTGACGGTTTCCGCCAACGCTCCTCCTCAGGCTCGGGCGGGCGAGGACCAACTGGTGTCGGGCGGCTCCCAGGTTCACTTGAACGGTACCGCGTCTTCCGATCCGGACGACGGCGTCGCGGCGTACTTCTGGGAACAGATCGGAGGTCCCGCCGTGGTTCTTTCCTCACAGACCCTGCCGGAGGTGAGCTTCACGGCGCCTCAACCGGGCTCCGTTTCGGTGGTGCTGATCTTCCGGCTGACGGTGACCGATCACGGCGGTCTTTCTGCATCGGACACGATGCAAATCACCGTGACCCCCGCACCCTCGCAGGGCAGCCCCCCCACGGCCTATGCGGGCCCCGACCTGTTCGTCCCGGAGGGATCCCAGGTGACTCTGGACGGGACCGGATCCACGGATCCGGACGGTGATATCGCCTCGTACGTCTGGACCCAGACCGCGGGCCCCGAAGTGGTCCTTTCCGTCGTCTCGCCGGGTCTCGTCCTGTTTACGGCTCCCCAGGCCGTTTCCGGAAGTGTGGTTCTGACCTTCCGGCTCACGGTCACGGACGCCGGGGGACGATCCCATTCGGACAGCCTGTTCGTGGTCGTCCACGCTGCCGAGACGCCGGCGTGGCTCGTGGACGGGGTGTACAAGGACGATCCCGTTCATCCCTCCATCAATGCGTACATCCAGACGTACACCACCGGATCCGTGGTGGTGATCCTGACGCCGGATCTCCACACCTGGTACGTATTTATCGGGGAATCGTGGACCCAGGGCATGGACCGGGTTCCGGACCTGGCGGGTAAGGGACACCGGCTCAGTCTTCAGTTCCAAGCCGAAGACCGGACCGCGGTCGTGCTGGCGCGGGCCGGCGCCGGAGACCAAGCCTGGACCCTGCAGCGTGTATTCACGGGAAGGAAGGACTCTCCCCTGCAGGACGGAATCTACAAAGAGGAGCCGGGTGTCAATCTTTACCTGCAGACCTACGAAGAGGGATCGGCGATCTTTATCTTCTCGCCGGACCTGGAATCGTGGCTGGTGTTTCTGGATGAAAACATCTCAGACGGCCTGATGGTACAGGGAGATCTGGCGGGTCAGGGAGCGAACCTGGTCATGGCGGCAACCGGACCCAAATCCTACGCGGCCACCATAACGTTCCCCGGTTCCCACGTGAATCATGCGCTGGAAAGAGTATTTCATGCGCCTTACCCGGCCCCGGTCCCGTAACAGGCTGTTCAAAAACGCGATCTGCTTTC